>CAMHMJ010000030.1 GCA_946186185.1 uncultured Treponema sp.
TCGTCCTGCTGTTCCTTTGTAAGGTTGATGAAGCGTACTGCGTAACCAGATACACGAACTGTGAAGTTAGCATATTCAGGTTTTTCTGGATGTGCCTGGCAGTCCTTAAGTTTTTCAACACCGAATACGTTTACGTTCAAGTGGTGAGCACCTGTGTGGCCTGATTCAGCAGACATATCGAAGTAACCGTCAAGTACGTTTACAAGGTTTTCAATCTGTTCGTTCTTGTCATGACCAAGAGCACTTGGGTTGATAGTCTGAGTATTAGAAATACCATCCAAAGCGTAGTGGTATGGAAGCTTAGCAACAGAGTTCAAAGACTTGATAAGACCCTTTGTTTCTGCACCATAAGATGGGTTAGCACCTGGGCTGAATGGAGCACCAGCTGGGCGTCCGTTAGGAAGAGCACCAGTAGCCTTACCGTATACAACGTTAGAAGTAATAGTAAGGATAGATGTTGAAGGTTCAGAGTTGCGGTATGTTGGGTGCTTCTTAATCATGTTTACGAATGTCTTAAGGAGCCATACAGCGATGTCGTCTGCACGGTCATCATCCTGTCCGTAGCGTGGGAAGTCGCCTTCTACAGTAAAGTCTTTTACCAGAGTTACTGTATCGATTACGTTTCCAGCCTTGTCTTTAACTTCTACCTGTTCGCGGTTAACATGAACTTTTGCATATTTCATTGCAGAAAGTGAGTCAACTACGTGAGAGAAACCTGCGATACCAGTAGCAAATGTTCTCTGAACATCTGTATCTTCAAGAGCAAGTTCTGCTGCTTCGTAGTAGTATTTGTCGTGCATGTAGTGGATTGCGTTCAAAACGTTTACATAAACGTCAGCAAGCCATTCAAGCATAGCAAGGTATTTCTTTTCAACTTCTTTGTAGTTAGAAGCATCGATTACATCAGCTGTGATTGGAGCGTATTCTGGACCAATCTGCATACCTTTCTTAAGACCTTCATCCTTACCACCGTTGAAAGCGTAAAGCAAAGCCTTAGCGAGGTTAGCGCGAGCTCCGAAGAACTGCATTTCTTTACCAGTCTTTGTTGCAGATACACAGCAACAGATTGAGTAGTCATCACCCCAGATTGGACGCATTACATCGTCATTTTCGTACTGGATTGAAGATGTATCGATAGAAGTCTGTGCACAGTATTTGCGGAAGTTTTCTGGAAGTCTCTTTGAGTAGAGAACTGTCATGTTTGGTTCTGGAGAAGGACCCATGTTTTCCAATGTGTGGAGGAAGCGGTAGTCGTTCTTTGTTACCATTGAACGGCCGTCCTGTCCAAGACCACCAACTTCAAGAGTAGCCCAAATTGGGTCACCAGAGAAGAGCTGGTTGTAAGATTCGATACGAGCAAAGCGTACCATGCGGAACTTCATTACCATGTGGTCTACAAGTTCCTGTGCTTCTTCTTCTGTAAGGATACCAGCTTTAATATCACGTTCGATGTAGATGTCGAGGAATGTTGATACACGACCAACAGACATAGCAGCACCGTTCTGAGTCTTAACAGCAGCAAGGTAACCGAAGTAGAGCCACTGGAATGCTTCACGAGCGTTCTTAGCAGGCTTAGAAATATCAAATCCGTAGAGAGCAGCCATTTCTTTCATGCCCTTAAGAGCATTGATCTGGTCTGTTACTTCTTCGCGGAGGCGGCAAACATCTTCTGACATTGTTCCATCACCGATGTTAGCAAAATCTTCCTGCTTGTATTTAATAAGCTGGTCAATACCGTAAAGAGCTACACGGCGGTAGTCACCTACGATACGTCCACGACCGTATGTATCAGGCAAACCAGTCAAGATATGAGCTGAGCGAACTGCTCTGTGTTCTGGAGTGTAGATATCAAATACACCCTGGTTGTGTGTCTTATGATACTGTGTAAAAATCTTCTTAAGTTCTGGGTCTACATCATAACCGTACATTTCACAAGACTGTACAGCCATGTTGATTCCACCATAAGGCATGAAAGCTCTCTTAAGTGGTTTGTCAGTCTGAAGACCAACAACCTTTTCAAGGTCTTTTCCTTCCGGACAGATATATCCAGCAGGGTGTGAAGTAAGACCTGTAACAATGCTTGTGTCCATATCGAGGACACCAGTGCGCTGCTTTCCGTCTTTACCTACGGAAACCTTGTTGTGCTCTTCTTTCTGGAGCTTCTGGAGTTCATCAAACAACTTTTTTGTTGCTGCAGTTGGACCTGCAAGGAAGCTGTTGTCTCCATCATACGGAGTGTAGTTGTTCTGGATGAAGTCACGTACGTTGATTTCTTCTTTCCACAAACGACCGGCGAAACCGTTCCATTCGTCTTTAGTTATCATATCTTACCTCTTATAAAAATATTATCGCATATATAAGGCGCACCTTAAACCGCCCGACCTGTACCTTCCGGCACCTCGCGCAGTCAGGGTTCGTCCCCGCTTTTCTGATTAAATAATACTCTAAAAAATAGTGAATTACAACATCACAAAAAACAAAACACGCTATATTTAGTGGAATTTTGATTTTTTTCTGAATTTTATTTCCGCGAAAAATATGCATTTTCTGACAAAATGTATAAATATGAAAAATACGAATATTTTTGAAAAAAAATGCATAAATTTACAAATACTTAAGAAGTAAAACAAGACTAAAGATATAAGAATGCCGGGTTCATTAAAAAGATATAGCAAAATTGGCTCTCGGCGTGAACGCGCCAGCAAAAAGCGGCAGTACCGCTTCGCGGTGGCTGAGTGCTTTTTGTGTCGCAACATGAGCCTACGCCAATTTTTATTTATCGTAAATAACTCGAATTTCAGGCTATTTAGGTATGATTCGGCTTAAAGTGTTGTCGTGCTGACGCCAGTTCTTATCCACCTTTACCTGAAGGTCCAGTTCAACCTTGAAGGGGAATACGTCCCGGATTTTTTCCATGGAAGCCTGGCGGATTGCCTTTATCATGGAAGCGCCCTTTCCGATTACCATACCCTTCTGGCTTTCCCGCTCAACACAGAGAAAGGCACGAACCCAGATTTTTCCGTTTGGTCCCCGGCTTTCAAGGTCTGCGATATTTACATACAGACAGTGAGGAATTTCCTGAGTTAGCCGGTTTATGGCTTCTCCCCGGATGATTTCTGAGATGCGGAAAGCAATATCCTGATCGGTGTACATGTCTTCATCGTAGAGCGGGGGCTGAACAGGACTTATTGCGTAGAGAGCCCGCAGAACTTCATTTATTCCCTCGTCATTTTTTGCAGACATTTCGTATACACGGTCATCTGCCAGGGAAGGAATATGAGTCTTTACAAAGGCCCGGGCACCGGAAACATTTGCTTCCCGGCTGTCGGTTTTATTTAAGGCAACAACAAGCCGGTCCGTATATTTTGAAGCAAGGGCAGCGTTCATTTCTTCTTCGCTTCCCGGCTCCCGGGTTGTATCAATTATATATAGAATACAATCTGCACCTTCAAGCTGTTCCTCGGTAACGGATTTTAAGCGAAGGTTCAGTTTCTTTTCTGATTCGTGGTAGCCCGGAGTATCGGCAAAAACAAGTTGTCCCAGAGAAGTATTTACGATTCCGCGGATTGCATTGCGGGTTGTCTGTGGAATTGGAGAAACAATTGAGACCGGCTCCTGGCAGGCTGTATTTACAAAGGTAGATTTTCCGCTGGAAGGGCGGCCCAAAATAGCAACAAGGGCTGTTTTCTCCCCGATATCAAGGGAAGCTGAAGCAGCTTTATTTGAAGCTGAGTTCGAAGCAGCAGAAGTCTGAGCTTCCGGGGCTTTTGTATTTTTGTCAGATTTACTCATAGGAAGAAAGTATCAGATTTTGAATTAAATTAAAAGTGGGCGGAAGCCCGCATACAGGACTTCCGCATTACCAGGCAGATTTAACAACTGTCTTCGCTTTCTTAATAAAAAGACGAAATTAGTAGTTATCTGCAGAAAGCTCGAAGTAGCTCTGCGGGTGTGCGCAAACAGGGCAAACCTTTGGAGCTTCTTTTCCAACTACGATGTGACCGCAGTTTCGGCACTGCCAGATTGCATCTCCGTCCTTTGAGAATACTACCTTGTCTTCGATGTTTTTAAGAAGTTTTCTGTAGCGTTCTTCGTGGTGCTTTTCGATTGCAGCAACACCTTCGAACATTTTTGCAATTGATTCAAAACCTTCTTCACGGGCAGTTTTTGCAAAACCGTCGTACATATCAGTCCATTCAAAGTTTTCACCGTCGGCTGCAGCCTTGAGGTTTTCTTCGGTAGTTCCGATTCCGCCATTCAAAAGCTTGTACCACATTTTTGCGTGTTCTTTTTCGTTATTTGCTGTTTCTTCAAAAATTGCGGCAATCTGTTCGTAACCGTCTTTTTTTGCCTTGCTTGCATAGTAAGTATACTTGTTGCGGGCCATTGATTCCCCGGCAAAAGCCGTCTGCAAGTTCTGTTCAGTTTTTGTTCCTTTTAAGTCCATTTTTTGCTCCTATAAACTTATTTTTAAAAGGTCAAATTTCACATTCAACCTAAAAATCTACAATGTGACCTGTAAGCTGATTTTCACTCTTCCCGTCGTTCCACCGTTCTAAACCGAGGCCTTTTCCGGCACTTCAACGATTGTTACAAGAAGTCCGTATGAAAAAAAGAACTCCTCCGGCAAAAACGGAATGAAAGAAACTTCGAACCACTGCTCCGAAACGGATTTGAAAACAATTTTTTTCTCTGCGGTAATGGTTTTGAAGTTCCGGATTTTCTCCGGACTTCCGATATAGTCGCTGAACAGATGACGATACTCACTGCTGACATTATTTTCTACCCAGTAACACAGAATTTCATCCAGGGTGTAAATAACCGGCTCTCTGGAATGAAGAAAAGCCTGAGCTTTAGAAGGAGAAGCTTTCTTTTTTGGGGCACAATAGTCGATACACTTATTCTCGTCCGGCAGAAGCAGATAAACAGCCTGATAGGACTCGCAGAGCTTTTCAAAAATTTTTGTGCGGTAAAATTCAACGTCCATTTTTTCTATTTTAACTGTCCGAAAGGTATTAGGCAAGTTTTATTTTCAGTTTGTATTTCAGTTTCCGAAGGCCGGGTACCCGGCCGGCCGGTTTTTGTAATTGCAACTCCAGAATCAGCTTTCTGCCCCGACCTTCGGATTTTTCTGAAATTTTATTCTGCCTTTGGAGTCCATTCCATTGTTGACCAGGTTGAATCCGGATGTCTTTCCTTGAAGTTTTTTTCGGCATTTGCATAACCGTCGGCATAGGTGGTCTCAACGATATTCTTTTCGTAATCAACAAAAATTCTGATTACGCCAAGATTTGCAACTCCCGGTTTAATCTTGAATCTTGCATTTCTGTCCGTGTAATCCGGTTCCCGCCAGAACTGCCATACCCTGCTTTCATAGGACATGTCAGCTTCAATTCTCTGAATGCGGTAGGTTCCGCAGGGTAAATCCCGCTTTGAAATAATTCCAAGACCGTTACTTGTTAATGTGGTCTTCTTTCTGGTAGATACATTTTCAATGGTAATTTTAATGCCGGATCTGAGTTCAGAGACATTGTCACCCCGTTTTCCGGTGTACTGAACTTCTCCATAAAGCAGGGTTGATTCAGCAGTTTTTGGCTCCGGAATTGAAGCACACCCCGCAAACAAAAGGCTGGCAAAAAACGCTGCAGACAATGCTGCAAAATGAATTAAACTTTTAGTCCTCACTTTTTTTATTCCTCCTGAGAGAAAACAGCTGTGCTGTTTTCCTGATTGATTGAAAGCCGTTAAGAAAAATGCGAAAGCATTTTTTAGGCTATCCAATCTTTATATAGTATAATCCAGACCGGACTTGCATTCAATAATTCAATAATAAAAATTTATATTTAAATTTATAAGTATTTAGCCCTGTCTTTAATTGACGATTAGGCGCTATTCATAGTATACTCGCAAACAGTTAGACGCTACATATAGCGTAAATAAAAAAGAGGTGGGAAAATTGAAAATCATTAAGCGTAACGGCGAAGAAGCTATATTCGACATCAGAAAAATTGAAACAGCCATCACACATGCAAACAATGCAATTCCGGAAAACGACAGACTTTCTCCTGAATACATCAGTGCAGTTTCAGCAAAGGTTGCTGAAAGATGTACGGCCAGCAAGGTTCAGCTGAACGTAGAAGCAATTCAGGATTTGGTTGAAACCGAACTTATGAGAATCGGTGCATTTGATCTTGCAAAGGTTTACATCACATACCGTTACCGCCACGCTCTTATGCGAAAGGCGAATTCCACCGACAAACAGATTCTTTCTCTTCTTGAATGTGCAAACGAAGAAGTAAAGCAGGAAAACTCAAACAAGAACTCAACTGTAGTTTCGGTTCAGCGCGACTACATGGCAGGTGAAGTTTCCAAGGATATTACAAAGCGCTTCCTTCTGGACGAAGATATTGTTCAGGCTCACAACGAAGGAATCATTCACTTCCATGATGCAGACTACTTTGCTCAGCACATGCACAACTGCGACCTTGTAAACCTTGAAGACATGCTCCAGAACGGAACTGTAATCAGCGGAACAAAAATCGACACACCACACTCTTTCAGTACTGCATGTAACATTGCAACCCAGATTATTGCTCAGGTTGCTTCAAGCCAGTACGGCGGACAGTCAATTTCCCTTACCCACCTGGCTCCATTTGTAGAAGTAAGCCGCAAAAAACTCATCAAGGAACTGAACAAAACCGTTGAAGAAACCGGCGTTACCTTCACAAAGGAACAGTTCGACCACATCGTTGAGCGCCGCCTTGCAGACGAAATTACCCGTGGTGTACAGACTATTCAGTACCAGGTTGTAACACTTATGACCACAAACGGTCAGAGCCCTTTTGTAACAGTTTTCATGTACCTGAACGAAGCTAAGAACGAACAGGAAAAGGCTGACCTTGCCCTTATCATCGCTGAAGTTTTGAGACAGAGAACTCAGGGCGTTCGAAACGAAAAAGGCTACTGGGTAACACCGGCCTTCCCTAAACTGATTTATGTTCTTGAACCGGACAACATTGAACCGGGCTCAAAATACTACTATCTTACAGAGCTTGCCGCAAAATGTACCGCAAAGCGCCTTGTTCCGGACTATATTTCTGAAAAGAAGATGTTCGAACTCAAGGAAGGAAACTGCTACCCTTGCATGGGCTGCCGTTCATTCCTTACAGTTTACCGCGACGAAACCGGCCGTCCTAAGTTCTACGGACGCTTTAATCAGGGCGTTGTTACAATCAACCTGGTTGACGTTGCCTGCTCTTCCGGCCGCGACCTTGAAAAGTTCTGGAAAATCTTTGACGACCGCCTTGAGCTTTGCCGCCGTGCACTTATGCTCCGCCACAAGCGTCTTTTGGGAACACCAAGCGATGTTGCACCAATTCTGTGGCAGAACGGTGCCCTTGCACGCCTTGAGAAAGGTGAAAAAATCGACAAGCTTTTGTACAACGGATATTCTACAATTTCCCTGGGCTACGCTGGTCTCTGCGAATGCGTGCGCTACATGACAGGTAAACCTCATACAGACCCGGATGCAACTCCGTTTGCTCTTGAAATCATGCAGCACATGAACGACGCCTGCGCAAAATGGCGGGAAGAAACAACTATCGCCTTCAGCCTTTACGGAACACCGCTTGAAAGCACAACCTACAAGTTTGCAAAGGCACTTAAGATGCGCTTCGGTGAAATTCCAGGAGTAACAGACAAGAACTACATCACAAACAGCTATCATGTTCATGTAACAGAAGAAATCGACGCCTTCAAGAAGCTTACATTTGAAAGCCAGTTCCAGAAGCTTTCTCCTGGTGGAGCCGTAAGCTATGTTGAAGTTCCGAACATGGAAGACAACATTCCTGCAGTTCTTGCAGTATTGAAGCATATTTACGAAAACATCATGTATGCAGAGCTGAACACAAAGAGTGACTGCTGCCAGAAGTGCGGTTATACCGGAGAAATCCAGGTAATCAACGACGAAGACGGAAAGCTTATCTGGGAATGCCCTCAGTGCGGAAACCGTGACCAGTCAACCATGAACGTTGCACGCCGTACCTGCGGCTACATCGGAACCCAGTACTGGAACCAGGGACGAACCCAGGAAATCCAGGAACGGGTATTGCATCTGTAAAATCCCGGGGTTTTAGGGGCGGAGCGATTTTAAGCGGAGCCCCTAGGCGGTGGGGTAGCGGACAAGACCGGAGAAAATTGTCTGACGAAGACAGGCGATTTTCGAGGACTTGGGAGCGAGGGGCGGTTGTCCGCCCCTTTTGTATTTTAAAGCTATAAAAATCCGGAAAACAACCGGGTCACTGCCAGACCGAAAGTGCCCAGGCCTCAAGGATTTCTCCTTATTTCTGAAATTCAAAAGCCAGGCAGGAAAGATAAAGAAGAATTTCTGTGGAATAGCAGCTTAAAAAATCACTTTCATAAAAATCCATGCCAACAGACTTAACAAGTCCCTGTGTAGTACAGATTATGGAAAGAAAATCCTGTAGCTCTTCAATAAATTTTTGACCAAAGGTAAGCTCAAGGGAAAAACCTCTTAATTCTTCCCTACTCAAATTTACTTTTCCCTGACTTCCTATGCATTCCTTCCAGACATTTGAAAATTTTGCATTGGGCCGGATTTTTTTGACTATTTTTGTGGCAAAATACTCAAGTTTTTTTCTAAGAAGAAGGGGACCTATACTGGTCCAGGCGCCAGGTTGTCCTCCAGTCAAATCCAGATAGAAGAGGAGTTCTCTTCTATCTGGACTTTTGGAAAAATCACCTGAAGAAAAATCTTTTTCTAAAGCCTTTTCATCATAGCCCATTTTTTTTAGTTCTGAATCCAGCTCTTCCTTTATGGAATAAAAGAAGGCCAGCAGTTGTTTTACTTTATTTTCTTCAGTCATGATTTTTATACTTTTTAAAACCCTCTCATGAACTGACATTGACCGGTCGTCGTACATATAATGATTCAGAATATTGTTTGCATAGCCCACATCAAAATCTTCCTTTCTGAAGATACGGTAAGGACCTTGTTTTTCGGAGTTTGGAATTGAAACTTCTACTTCTTTATCAGTTTCGCACATGAGCTTACAGGTTATGGAGCGGCTAAGAATGGGAAATGAAAGCTTCTGACTTTCTTCCACTTTTACATGACTTTCACCATAAAGGCCCGGTACATTCACACTTTCAAAAACTGTTTCTTTTACAAAAAGCCTGTCAAAAGGCTCAAATGTCTGATAAAGCCGCGGGATAAGAAAACCAAAATCTGACTTTTTGAGATGATCAAAATTCTTTTCCCATTTTTTTGTAACTTCAATGGCCTTATTTTCGTCACTGAATTCAGTTGATGTATCCACATGAAGGGAATAATTCTGCATCTGAAGTTCATGCACATAGGTCATCAGGTTGATGATTGAATCCTTTGGATTATTATAGAAGGTGGAAAGTGCGTAGATTATTCTGATTGCAGGCGTTTTCTGGGAAAAATCCAGTGAAGAAAAAGCGTTTTTCTTGTTGAAATTCAAAAAACAGGAAATTACATTCAGATTTTTTTTTAGTTCTGCCTGGTAATCAAAGGAATAGCCCTTAAACTGCTTTTTTACAAAATTTCTGTAAAAGCTCTTTTTGGTATAATCTGAAACAGAAAGATATGTTTCAGTTATTTTACAGGGAGCTAAATAACCTTCGTAAAGACTTAGATTTTCCCAGAAGGCAAAATAGAGAAACATATTTAAAAGCTGAAAATCTTCTGCAAAAATCTTTTTTTCCTCTTCACCTTGTTTATTAAAGACAAGTTCATAGAGAATATGGCCACCAAAATATTTATTTTCCTCTTCGGAATCTTCCCCCTGAGATGAACTTTGGACTAAATTATTTTGAGCCTCTTCCATCTTTTTAACATATGCCCATCCGGCTTCCAATTCCTTTCCATAAATGCTGTGATATTTAGACTGAAGAAATTTTATTATTTCCTCTTCAAAGGAATCTGTCTTTTTTCCTGATTTTTTTTCCTTTTCACCTGTATAAAAAATTCTTTCTATATCAGAAAGCTCCATACTGCGAAGAAGATAATAAAGGCACATAATAATGCCAGGATTTCTGCTGTAACGCCAGTAGTATTCTTTTCTGATATCTCGCAAAATCTGACTGTACCACTGTCTTTTATCTGAAGGGAAAAGCTCTCCAAAAACAATATTCACCAGTCTTTCAAGGCCGTTTGTGTTATCCTTGAACAAAGAATCGTAGACTGCCCAGGTGCAGACTTCCTTATAACTTTCTATTGTATTAAAAAGAAAGCAGAATTTTTCCGACCTGCTGCGGCGGGCATTTCTTCTGTCATTTCTGGGGTCACCTCCCGGCCACCTCTTATTTCTTAAGACTGCAGAGTCAGAAGGAAAATCAGAAAATTCCATATCCAAATCATCACTGGATTCGCCTGCAGATTTTCCCCTTTTTAAAATATAGTGATTGTAAAAGGCATTTTCAAAAAATTCCCTGTCATAACCCTCTGGGGAACATGAATAGCCAACTCTGTTATTGGTATCATTAAAAAACTGGTAGCGGGCATAGAAATTGTATAAATTTCCCTTTGAATCGTATGGAGTTTCGCAATAGGCGTAGAACCAGTTTAAGAGAAAATTGTTCAAATTTAATTCATAGTCTTCTGTGCAGCAGGAAGAAGAAGCCCAGTGGCAGAAGTAGGAAACCCTGGAAGAATGGGACTGGGGCCAGAAATCAGCGAATACCATCATAACATAGAGATTAAAGCCAAAAGTTTCTTCGCTGCAGCAGCCATTTTCATAGAGTGATGGATATTCTTTTTTGCATTCCATCTGGAAAGAAGAATTTGGATTTACGTGGAAAATACAGTCGTAGTCAGAAATTTTATGTTTCCAGTTCCAGAAGTTCTTTATGCAGAAGCCCCAGTCTACACCATCGCAAGATGTCCTGCCATCCGCTTTTTTTTCTGTATAGCAAACCCTGCCATCAAAATCTGGAAATGCCCGGCACCTTTTTATGGCATCCTGAATATAGTTTTTAAGCTCACAAAGCTCTTTTTTTACATCTTTTTTAAAAGCAATTGCCCGGTAAGTAAAATACAAAAGGGCACATGTGTAGAAAAATTCGTAATTATCTTTTTCTTCTTTAAATTCAAAAAAGGGAATCATTTTTCTGACACAGTTCAGGTTTCTTTCTGCCTCTTTTTGAACCATTTCCACACTGTAATAATTTACACCGGGGTCAGAAATGCGGGCAATGGTTTCAGTGCATTCGTATTGGTAAATATAGCCAAAAGATTCCGGCACAAATTCTTCATTATTAAACATAAAAATCTCCGTAATAGTTTTATCTTCTAAAGTGCAGGGCATTGGATCGGCCACAAATAGAGGCTTTTTGCCCTAGGACAGCCGGATTACCCGGCCGACCAGTTTATCCTACAAACACCCAGCTTTCCCGGCAGCCAGATTTTTCTCACAAAGTGTCAGCTGATTCTCCAGCCGCCCCCTTTATCCTACAAAGCTTCCGCCAGCCTTGCCATTCTGTCAAAGTCTCCGGCGGGGTTTTCATAAATCTGCAAAATTCCAAAGGGTTCTACATTTTTAGCCTTTAAGCCAAAATTCCTGTATGTCTTAATTATTTCCGTAGAAGGATATAATTGCAAGGGAAAAGCCTTAATATCTTCAAAACCCAGGCCCTTCAAAAGCTCAATGTCACGGGCAAAGGAATCATAGGTCTGATTTGGGAGCCCGTAAATCAGGGTAATTTCGCTGTTGATTTTACAATCCTGAATACGGGCCAGCTTTTCAAGGACCAGATCCTTGGTGCGGAAATTTCCCCTGCGAATATGGGGATAAACCTGGGGGTCCAGGCTTTGTATTCCGATTTCAAAGGTCACATTTTTCATCTGGGAGGCCAGTTCCAGATATTCTTTTTTAAGCATTTCCGGCCGAATTTGAAGGCTGATTTCTGACGAAATTTTCATTTCCCGGCAGGTTTTTAAAAACTTAAGCCCCTTTGCCTTCTCCATATCCTGATTGTTAATGTCATTAAAAAAGGGGTCTAAAACATTTATTTTTTTTACACCTGCAGCTGAAAAAAGTTCCAGTTCCTTTTTTGTCCTCTCTGCCTGCCATATCTGATAAACACTGCAATTTGCATTTCTGTGGCGGCAGTAGGCGCAGTTAAAAAGACAGCCCCGGCGGGTTTCCATGCGGACGGACATACCCTTTTTTACCCCAATTTGCCCTGAAAGGTAGGGAGAGTCCAGTTCGGAAAAAGAAGGAAGAAGTTCAATCAGGCTGGAACTTGCGGACTTTGAAAAATCCGATTCTCTCTTCAAGAGGTGTTCCCTCATATTTTTAAAGACTTCTTCTCCAAAGGACTTTATAAAAAAGTCCACCTGTGGATAAGAAGTTTTAAGGCTTTCTTCAGAGCCTGAAACCATAGGGCCGCCCATCAAAATCAGAAGATTTTTAAATTCTGAGCGAACCAGTGGCAGTGCAAGACGGATAAACCTGTCTGCCCAGATAAAATTGCTGAAGGCAAGAATGTTTGCCCCGCTTTCCCGGATTGCACAAAGAATTTGGGGAATTATTTCATCGGCAAAAACAGACTGGTTTAAGTCAATCACAAGAGAGGAAATTCTGTCATTTGGTAATTTGTATGGAGAATTGTTAAAAGCTGTCTTTAGACAACTTATTCCATAGGGATCCCGATTTTCGTCAGGACGGCAGAAATTAAAAGAGACCAGCAGAACATTTAACTCTGCCGATTTTGATGCAAATACGCTAACCATAAGAACCTCCGGTTAAAAACTCATAAACATAAACCTTAAGTTCTTACGGCTTAAATATAACTCCAGGAATTGAGAATGTCAAGTTTTCAGAAGATTTCTTCAGGCGGTCTCTCTTCCAACAGGCCTTCCAGGGCCCGCCTAAGGCTCGGTCTCCGCTCCCTTTTCCTAATTCCAGCAATGTTTAAATAAATTACAGTGGCCAAAAACTCCAGACGCAACCAGTAAAAAAAATCCGCTCCGCCTTGTTTCGCGCAAAGCGCTCACAACCCTTACAGGCCTGCGCCATGTTTTATTCTTCAAATTTTTATGACAAAATCCAAAATTAAGGGTATGCTATGCCCTGTTAGGAAAAATTATGAATTACGGGACTATAAAAAATTTTGATGTTGCTAACGGGCTTGGCGTCAGGGTAAGCCTTTTTGTAAGCGGCTGCAGAAACTGCTGCAAGGGTTGTTTTCAGCCTGAAACCTGGGATTTTAACTTTGGAAAAGAATTCACAAAGGAAACTGAAGACCAAATTCTGGAACTTTTAAAACCGGGTCATATTCAGGGCTTTTCCCTCCTGGGCGGAGAACCTTTTGAAGAGGAAAACCAGGCCGTCCTGGCACCCTTCCTGGAAAAAATCCGGGAAACCTATCCACAAAAAGACATCTGGTGCTGGACAGGCTATATTTTTGACAAAGACCTGCAGGAAGGTCAGAGAAAGCACACCCAGTACACTGACCGCATGTTAAAATGTCTGGACGTTCTGGTGGACGGCCCTTTTGTTCTGGAAAAAAGAAATTTAATGCTTAAATTCCGTGGAAGCGAAAACCAGCGCCTTTTGCACCTTAAAGACGGAAAAATCACAAGCATTGAATAAAAAAGACTGATAAAAGCTTTTTTCATACAGTAAAAAAAGTAGAAGTCCTCAAAAGACGGGGCAATATTTTTTTGGAAAAATAATTTAATAACAAAAGACCGGTAACTGCGCGGGCGTGGAGGGGTTTTGCAGCCCCTGGCTGCAAAAGGCGAAAAGGAAGGGGCTGTCCAAAAAGAAAAGTTTGCGGTGGTTGAGGTTCTCGTCCGAAGGCGCGAAGCAACCACCAGATATAGTGTAAATGGTCATTACTTCGCTTCGCTCCGTGCGCAAGCGGGCGACAGGCTCAATGACCGCAGTCACTAAACTTATTAGACAGCCCCTTCCTTTGAGACCGAGCCTCTGGCGGGCCCCGGAAGGCCCGTAGGTGGAAGCAGTCGCTCTAAATATTAATAAGGTCTTTCTTGCCAGGGCCTCTTCCTTAAGGTCAAAAAAATCTTTATAATAGTCCGATATGGGTGAAAAGAAAAGGCAGACAGAGCGCTTTGACGACATTGGACGAATCGAAGCTCATTCCCTTTGCCCTCTTGCGGGCGTTCTTGACAACATTTCCGCAGGTGGCTGCAAGGTGCACTACAATCTTCCTGTTGTAGTAGATCTGGAAAACGACTACGAAGTAAACATCACATTTGCAAGAGCCGCATCTGAAGGAAGTCTTGTATTAACCTGCCATCCGCAATGGGTTCACGAAGAAAACGGAACAACTGAAATCGGCTTTAAAATTCTGCCTTCAAAAGACCTGCCAAGGCTCTTAAAATACATCGAAGAGCTGGGACTGGATCAGGTGGACTCAAGCATCGCTCATCTGATTACAAACTCCGGCTGCCAGCTGATATAAATCTCGTTAAAAAATGCCAGCGGAAAAATCCTGATGGAATTGTTCGCATGGAAATTCCGAACGAAAAGTTTAAATGAGAACTTCAAAAAAAAAAGTTCCGCGGCTCTTCAATAAAAAATCAAAATGCCAGGAGGCAGGAAATGGACACCAGCCCTAAATTCAATATAAAAAAACTCCCGGGAAAAGCCTTCCTTGCCTTTCCAGAAATGCAGGGGCTCCTTCTTTCTGAACTGAAAAGCCGCCTGAACTACCAGGGAAAAGAAGCTGTATGGTACGGCGACCTTTTGTACTGCCCGGATTATTCAGATGAACAGCTTCCCTACTGGTCACGGTGCAGCCTGCTTGAACCTCTTGAAATAACTTTTGAATCCATCGGGAGCGGAGCCTCCTCCCTTAAAAGCATGCAGAGAAGCTGGGCACCCTATCAGTACCAGTTTTTCAGAAGGGCTGAGCTTTTACAGGAAAAACTTCCCTATGTAAACTTAAAAATCCGAAAATTTCCAGCAGAAATTCCTGCAAGCCCAATTGGTCTTTACACCTTAATCACAGAGAACACAATGATTGCTTCAGCGGCAACCACAAGCTTCCTTCCTGCCGGCCGCATAGAATTTGAAGAAGACCACGAAAATCCCCCAAGCCGGGCTTACCTGAAAATTCAGGAAAGTCTTACCATGGCTCACCTTTTAAATGGAACGCCTTTTCCAAAAGAGGGAGAGCGATGTTTTGAAGCGGGGGCTTGTCCCGGCGGCTGGACCTGGGTGCTGGTAAATCTGGGAGCTAAAGTTTATGCCGTAGACAGGGCTGAACTGGCTCCGGAATTGATGAAAAATCCTCTGGTTACCTTTCAGGCTCACGACGCCTTTACTCTAAAACCAGCTGACATCGGCCAGTGCGACTGGGTTTTTAGCGACGTAATCTGCTATCCGGAACGCCTCTTAAAATGGATTAAGGAATGGCTTGAAAGCGACCTGGTAAAGAACATGATCTGCACCATTAAAATGCAGGGCGAGCCGGACTGGTCATTGATTCAGGAATTTGAAAATATCCCTGGAAGCCGCGTTCTTCACCTGAACTATAACAAGCACGAACTCACCTGGATTCACACGGAAAATTGTAAATAGACTGAAATTCGAGTTATTTACGATAAATAAAAATTGGCGTAGGCGGGGTTGCGACACAAAAAGCACTCAGCCACCGCGAAGCGGTACTGCCGCTTTTTGCTGGCGCGTTCACGCCGAGAGCCAATTTTTGAGTTGGAATTATAAAACTCGAAATTTGGGCTAAATAGCCTTTTTTTCAATAAATACAAATCTACATAAAAAAAGACTGCCATTTTATTTTTCAAAATAAAATGAACAGTCTTTTTTGTGTTGTTAGCAGAAAGGCTTGCCCTTACTCTGTTGGTCTCTTTTTAAAGCTTTTGCTTTCAGTAATTGCCTGTCCCTCACCATTTGCCTGCTCCATCATAGCTCTTACCTTCAATGGAAGTCCGAAGAGGGTTATGAAGCCCTGGGCATCTTTGTGGTTGTAAAGTTCGCCTGTTGTGAAGGAAGCGATTGATTCGTTGTAGAGGCTGTATTTAGAGCCGCTTCCGGCACCGCGAATAGCGCCTTTTACGACTTTTACCTTTGCCCAGCCGGTTACAGTTTCTTCAGCTTTATCCATGAAAGCGATACAAGAATCCATCAAAGTTGTAAACCATTTTCCGTCGTAGATGAGCTCTGCCATGCGGAGGCTTACCTGCTGCTTGAAGTGATAAGTTTCGCGGTCAAGACAGATGTGATCCATCATTCTGTGAGCAAAGTAAAGGATTGCTCCACCTGGTGTTTCGTATACACCGCGGCTCTTCATACCAACACAGCGGTTTTCACAGATATCAACAAGACCGACACCGTTTCTTCCACCGATTACGTTCAGTTCGTTCAAAAGTGAAAGGGCATCCATCTTCTTTCCGTTCAATCCTACAGGAATACCCTTTTCAAAGTCGATTGTAACATATTCGCCTTCTTCAGGAGCTTCCTCAGGAACAACAGTATTCTTGAGCATGTGCTTGTAGTTTGGCTCGTTTTCAGTTTTTTCAAGTTCAAGACCTTCGTGGCTCAAGTGCCAGATGTTCTCGTCCCGGCTGTAAGACTGGTCCTTCTTCATTGGAACTTCAAGTCCGCGGTCTTCAAGATATTTGATTTCAGCTTCGCGGCTGTCCATGTTCCATTTGTCATCGCGCCATGCAGCAATTACCTTCAAATCTGGAGCAAATGCCTTGATTGCAAGTTCAAAACGAACCTGGTCATTTCCCTTACCGGTTGCACCGTGGCAGATTGCAACGGCTTTTTCCTGGCGGGCATACTCAACAAGGATTTTTCCGATGAGAGGGCGTGCAGTTGATGTTCCCAAAAGGTATTCATCTTCGTAAACAGCATTTGCCTTAAGGGCTGTCCAGATGTATTCTTCAATATATTCTTTGCGTGCATCTACAACATAGCAGGCTGCAGCACCTGTTTTGAGTGCACGGCTCTTAATTGCTTCCCAGTCGTCGCCCTGTCCAACATCGATACATACGGCGATTACATCATAATCGTAATTTTCTTTAAGCCATGGAATGATAACTGTTGTATCAAGTCCACCTGAATAAGCCAAGATTACCTTATCTTTTGCCATAATATACTCCCGACACTCATTTTATCGTGTCTAAATTTACATGAATATTTATGCGTTCAAATGTATATTTATTCACCGATAGTGTCAAGAGTAGCGGTTATATGTAACCTTTGTGAAAACCTCAGGGCATCCATACAATAAATATTCAAAATACAAATGGATTCGGATGCCCGAAACCGACTAAGCAATAAAACCTTTTTCCAGATTAATTCCAGAAGAAAAAACCGAGTAAGGGCTGGCGTAGTTAGATGGACAGCTGGAAACGCCGCCGGAAGCATAGGCTGAAGTTCCAGAGCAGGTACCGCTGGTAGTATTAGCAGGGCCTGTAACTGGTATAGGACCACTGGAGCCACCTGCATAACCAGAACCTGGTAAAACTACTTGCAAAGGCATATCCGGATTTAAAATACGCTTTACATAATAATCAATACTCTTTTTTTTAGAAGCCTCAGCAAAAGCAATAGGATTTCCTGTATATCGCACTTCAGCAAACGCAATATCCATGAATTTTTCCATCTGCTCTTCCGTTGGCAAGCTTCCCGTCTGTTTATAAAACTCAGTTACAAACTCAGCCTTCTTAATACCCCTTTCAAGAGCCTTTTTTGCCTCATCAATATCTGTGACGGCACCTGCACCACCATTTACATTCGCAGCTTCTTCCCGGGAAAGCTCTCTGGCACCAGCGTTTGCTCCATCTGCAAAACCTGTTGCAGCATCAGAAAATTTTTCTGCCATACGCTTTGATTCAGCAGACTTTCCCCTGCCATAAACACCGTTTTTCATACACTTTTTCATAAAGTCCTCTCTTTTTGCGGTTCTCGTTTTTGAGCACAGAAAAGGCATCTCAAAAAAATGCACTTTTCCCAGCCATATCGATTTCGCTCTTTTTGCGGTTCCCGCATTTTTCCCTCTCCGAAAAAAATCTGTTCCTGTCCACCCTTCTCTATCCAATAGCAAGATTTTCCATACCAGAACGCGGCTTACGAACAAATGAGACCGTCTTATAGAAATAATCTTTTCTTGGAAGGAGCGGATTTTCAGGCAAACAGAAATTTTTATCAAAAAAAGAAACAGACCAGTTTTTACCGGTAAGACTGGTCCACTCCTTTTCATTTTCTACATTATAAAACTGCCAGGAATGAGGAAGACCGGTATTGTAAAAAATCCGAACCTCCTTTTTTGAAACTCTCTGCATTTCTACCAGCGCTCCACAGGGTTCAACTACAGTTTCCCAGGCGCCGCAAACAAAAACATAATCAAACTCGCCATCGTCGAAGGGAAGGCACTCCGGACGAACAGTAATTCCCCATTCCCCTTCATTCAGCACGGAAAATACTTCAACATTATTTGAAATATACTTTTGTTCCGGCTGATAGGCGCCAGTCAGAACAAGAAGACGCTTTCCTGTGCGCTCAAGAAAGGACGGCATAAGTTCAGCGGCTTCCTCTTCAGAAACAGCCTCTTTTCCGCCCATTAAATTCCAGACAAGAGAAAATACGGCCTTTTCAAGAACCTTTTTTTCAATCTCAGCACAGTGAAGCTTTTCAACATCGCTGGATTTGTTATAAGCTTCAAGCATTGCCCTCTCTTCCATTCTGTAGGCACTGTTCACCTCTGGAATTTTCCCTTTCATAAGAAGCCTGTACATGTACATATGAGCAAACACACTCCTTTTCCAGCTCCAGCGAAGCGCCGTTCTGACTGCGTTCTCCCGGATAATTTTGTATTCATCAAAATTGCAAACAACATCTTCAATTTTTTCAGCAATTCCTTTTTCACTGTTTGGAATTTCCAGAGCGTTGTAGCCGCATTCTGCAAACATATCCATTCCCTGCCCCTTTGGAAGAAGAACCAGGGCTCCTGCCGCCATGGCTTCCAGCGCCGTAAAACCGAAGGGTTCGTAGCGGCTTGGAACAACAACAATATCTGCATCCCGGTAAGCCTTAAAAAGCTCTTCTCCCTGCAAAAACCTGATATTATCAAAGAGGGTCAAATCAAGCCCCGGAGTAAAACAGCCCTTGCCATAAAGATTGTATTCAATATTGTGTCTTTCCTTAAACGCGGTTCCTAGAGAATTCACTGCGAAAATAAAATCGTTCACACCCTTCTGAATATTTTCAAAGCGCCCGAAATAGCAGATTTTCAGCTTTCTTTTTGCATTGACTAAAGAGGATGTCTTTCCGCCGTAAAAATTTTCAAACCGGACTCCAAGGGGAAGAACAACAGGTGTGCACATACCACCAGTCATCTTTTCAACCTTGCGGGCAGCAAAATCCGAATAAACTGCCAGAACCGAGCTGGATTCTAAGGCACAGCGTTCAACCTTCACTTCCTGAAAAAAAATATCATCGATAACTGAGGAACCCAGCATATCCGTGTACATGAGATGAGAAGAGTAAAAAACATTTTTATCAAACCGGAAGGGCATAAAGGTCTGCCGGTCATTACAATGAATCACATCGGGACAGAAAGAACGGATAATGGGGTCCACCTTTGCCCTGAGGGAGGAGGAAGTTTCCAGAATTCTTGCATCCGGTGAAAAAGCATCGAACACGAAATTCGGTCTGATAACGTAGTCCACAATTCCGTCCGGAGAAGGAGGCGGATCCTTCTTTAAGTGAAAATACACGCATTTTACATCCGCATATTTTTTTAATTCAGTTACATATTCCCGCGTAAATGTACCGACGCCTCCATACTGGTTTTCCGGATGCTCAGAAGTCACGAACAAGATTCTCATTTTTACCTCACATTTGCATAACTGCTTACATATATATATTTGAAAAAAAAGTGAGGTTTTTACCCATTTTTAAATATAAATTTTTGTTATATCTGAATAAATGCCGGGTTTTGTAAACTCGACATTTATTCTTCTTCATATTATGATATCGCTTAGGAGGATATATAATGAAAAGTGCAGTGGTTTTTCTTGCAGATGGGTTTGAAGAGGTAGAAGCTCTTACACCGGTAGATTATCTTAGAAGAGCGGGAGTTGAAGTTTTTACGGTTGCTGTTCCAAGCAGCACTATGAACGACCCTTATATCGTTATGGGAAGCCATAAAATTCCGGTAATTGCAGATATGAATTTTGACGAATTCAAGCAGGAATTCGAAACGGAACTTCCAGACCTTGTATTTGCCCCTGGCGGAATGAATGGTTCTAAAAATCTTGCAGCAAATGAAGAAGTTCTTTCCTTCATTAAAAAATGCTCTGAAGGCTCAAAACAGGTTGCCGCAATCTGTGCCGCTCCTGCCCTGGTTCTTTCAAAAACCGGCATTTTAAAAGGCAAAAACTGGACCTGCTATCCGGGAATGGAAGATGAAGTAGACGCAGACGATGTAGAGGACTCAACCTCATGCGCTAATGTACCCTTTGTAACCGACGGAAATATCACAACGGGAAGAGGAGCCGGAGCTGCAGAAGAGTTCACTATGGAGCTTGTAAAAATTCTTTGCGGAGAAGAAGTTTCTGAAAAAATCAGACAGGGAACCTGCCAGCGATAATAAGTGTTGTTCATGCTCTGCAAAACCGGTCTGGAGCTCACGAACAATATTTTCGTGCTCAAGGCAAAAAAAAAGATGAAAAACCTCACACGTTTTTCATCTTTTTAATCAACCGATAAAGGGCACTTTACCAATGTTATTTCAGACGCACACAGGCGTCTGGATGTCGAACCGCCTGTACATGTCATATATTTATTATCGGGAAACGCGGTTTTGACTTTAGAAAAAAATTAAAATATTTTTGAGTTTTTTTGCAAACCAGTAGAATTCATAGCGGGTATGAAATAAAAGAATTAATCTTCCAGCCTGCACCTGGCCTGAATACTACAGAAGGGCTTTCTTTACGGCATCAAAATCTTTCAGGGAAATGCAGGATAGTCGTTTTTCCAGCTCTTTTTCCACATCCCCTACAGCTTTTTCAAGCTGACAGTACCCGTCAAAACCGGCAACTTCCGCCTTTCTGACAGTTGTGTTAGTTCCCGAAGCAGCTTCACGCCCCACGTCGAAACAGTAACCTTCCGCCCTCTCAAAAGCCCTTCGCTTTTCTTCCGCAATATCCTTTTCTGAAAGCAGCGCTTCGATGCCCGAAACCTTTACTCCGGGAATACAAAGCCCCTCCGGACTCAAGGTGAGGTTTTCAATTTCCGGACATTCTGCAAACCGGCTTTCAAACCACCAGGCAAACATTTTCATGCGGCTGTCGGTAAAAACAGGGCGGCCAAGATAGTCTTTCCCCTCCGTAAGATTTCCGGAAAAATAGGAGGGCATGCTTTTTGTTTCTGCACTTTCCAGTCGGCTAGAAGAAGAATGTGCCTTCTGTTCAAAGGTGCTTCCTTTTATGTGGGTCTGCTTTTGTGGAAATGCCAGATCCAGCCCCGAAAGATAGATTTTTTTTGCACCGCAGAGAAGACAGAAATTCCAGGCACAGGAAGCAACAGAGCCTCCGCTTCCCAGATCTGCACGGGAAAAATGCAGGACTCTACCGCCCCCCGCACTGTCTGACCCAACTTCACCAGCATGACCGTTCAAACCTCCATACACCGAGTCACCACTCAAATCGTCACCTGCGTCTCCTGACATCGCCAGTTTACCCTTAATTCTTTCTTCAAAAAAGCGGCCCACGGGCATCTGGCTTCTGGCACACACGATTTTCCTGAAATTTTCCCGGAACACAGCCGGGTAAGCTTCCTGAACAGTCACCAGAACACTGTCCGGCGAGCTGACTCCTGCAAGATGGCGGTAGGCATAGTACTGGGGATCTGTCAGAAGTACAAAATCCGGCTGATATCCGTTTTTCACAAGAACACGAAGGGCTGTATCAACCGCAACAATAACGCATTTTCTGGAAATATCTTTCAAATATGGAAGGATTTCCCGTAAAGAAGGTCCCGCCGCAACAAGAAGGAACGGAATGGAAGGTTCAGCCCCATTGTTTTCAACCATATTCCGGTAAATGCCCGCATCGTCTAAAAGAGCTGAAACCCGGGCATTTCGCACGCAGTTCCGGTTCCAGAGATAGCCGAACTTTTTTGTAGTAGCCTGATTTATCTTTTCCTTTTCCCGGTTTCGCTTTACAAGCTCTTCAAGTTCTGCAAAGAAGGAAGCAGCATGGCTTTTCCAGGCAGGAACGGAAATAAACACCGTATTCAAAACCGGGTACTGATTTATAAGCTTAACCGCCTGTTCGGAACTGTCCGTAAGGGCAATTATAAGGGAAGGATGAGCAAAAACCTCCGACCAGTCAAAAACCGCAAGGGAAGCAAAAAAATGAAGGGGCGACGGCTCGCAGATTATGAAGGGAATATCAGAAAACTCTGTTTTTCGGGAAGCCTGAAGAACGGCATACCCCAGTCCCACGCCTTCAAAAACAAGGGCAGAAGAAGCCGTACAAACGGCAGAAAGAAGCCCCTCCGCCTCTTTTTCCGGGTTATATGCAGAATGAAGCTTTAAGCCGTTTTCTTCGGCACAGGGAAATCCCCGGGGTGAAACAGAAGTTTTCCAGAAGGAGAAAAACTCCTCCGGAGTGGAACGACCTCCCGTCTCTAGAGAACCACTGCCTGCTTCCGAAAGCCATACACCATCAACTTCAAAATCCAGTTCTTCAATCTGCTTTATTACGGGAGAAAATATTTCGAACAGGGAAGGAAAACGATTTTTAAAGAGAGCCGTATTTTTTGTGAAGCACTCTTTATTCCATATTGATTTCAATTATCATGTTCTCCGTGATTGGGGTTCCTGGCGCCGGATTCTGAGATTTTACCCAGCCGGAACCGTTTATCCGAACCTGAAGCTCTTCCCGTTCAACCAGATTCATCAGCTGGCGCTTTGAAAGACCCGTGAAATCAGGAAGAACCTCCCCCACTTCAACATTTTTTACAGGGGAAATATTGATTTTTCCAGAATGCTCAAGGCTTTCGGCAGCTCCACGGCTCATACCAAGATAATCGATAATTTCATCGGCTGCCTTTGCGATTACAGGAGCAACAATTCGTCCGGCATAGGTTTCGCCCTTTGCCTTCAGAACTACGATGTAAAGAATAATTTCCGGATCTTCAACCGGGAAAATTGCCATACAGTTTGAAAGGAAGTCCGTGGTACTGTAACCGCCGTGAACCTTGTCCGCCATCTGGGCAGTTCCGGTTTTTACACCGATGGAAATGTCGTTCAGCCGGGCACGGGCACCGGTTCCGCTGGTGGCGGTGGTCTCCATACAGCTTAAGATATATTTTGCCGTAGATTCCTTAAATACCCGGTCTTTTTTTACAGGCTCGTGCTCATAAATTACGCTGCCATCCTTTTCCGTTATGCGCTTTACAATCGAAGGCTTAAGTGGAACGCCGCCGTTTGCAATTGCACTTGCCGCCTGAATCATCTGAAGGGCAGAAACGCTGATTTCCTGACCGATTGCAATGGTCGGCTTAGAACGGGCAGACCAGCTTGAGCTTGAAGGGTCTTTTACAGAACCGTAGGTTTCACCCGGAAGATCTATTTCCGTGCGCTGACCAAAACCAAGCCCCCGAATCCGGGCAATAAATTCTTCTTCACCCATACGGTCACTTATCTGACCAAGGGCATCGTTACAGGAATATTTAAGGGAATCCCGGGGAGTAAGCCAGCCATGACGCTCAAGACACTTGATTTTAATAGTTTCTCCGCTTCTGATGCGTTTTTCGTATGTTCCGTCGCACAGAAAACTGTCGGTGTCCCGGATTCTTCCGTCGTCGTAGAGCATGGCAACCGTAAAAATCTTAAAAACTGAACCCGGTTCATAGGCCATCATGGCAGGTCGGTCGATGGTTTCAGAAATTGAGGCCATATTGTACTCGTTCAAATTAGCAGAAGGAAGACTGATATAGCTCAAAATCTCGCCGGTTTTTGCTTCACTGGCAATCAGCATCATTGATTCCGCCTGAGTACTTGCCATAGTTTCATGGGCAATCTGCTCAAGCTTGTACTGAAGGTTTGCATCAATCGTAAGGTATACGTTGTTTCCGCTTTTTTCAGTACCACCCTGTTCGTCAACCGGCTGAAGATACTGCTGCATCGAATATTCAACACCCGCAAGACCTTTACCGTCATCACCCATATAACCTATCAGCTGGCTTGCAAGGGTATTTTCCGGATACACACGGCCAGGAATTTTATCAAATGAAATAAAAAGGTATTTTTTCTCGTCCGCAATTTCCTTCAGTTCAGTATAAGCAGCCTGATTCACTTTTTTCCGGAGATACACAAAGGAAGATTTCTCATTCTGAGTGATTATCGAAAGTACTTCCTGAGGAGTCATATCAAGAGGGCCTGCAACATCCTTTGCAAACTGCTCTTTATTTTTGATTAAATGAGGTGTAACGCCGACATGATAAAAATTGGTCTGAACCGCAAGAGGTTTCCCCAGCCGGTCAACGATTGAACCCCGCTCAGCCTGCGGGCTCGGCATCTGGATTTGCGAAACGGGAGTAAAGGCCAGAACTGCATAACGAGAGAAAACGTAGATGAAAAAAGCTGAAATAAGCACCAGCATCACAATCAGAGCCGGTTTTTTAAAATATACGTTCATTTTCCGATAATTTTTCCCGTTACATTTTTTACGGAAACAAAGCCGTAGGATCTGGAATCCACCGATTCAGTGAGGTTATCGCCAAGAGCCAGAATATAACCATCGGGAACCGAATCGTACTGGCTCATCTTTGAATATTGCTCTTTTGTAAGGCTTATTTTGTTTCCACCCAAGATAAGATTATAATCAGAATCCGTACTAAAATCTAGATGAGTGCCCCCGCAGGCCGCAACCCGCTTTACAACCGTTTTATTGTCGTGAAGGTAAATTACAACATCCCCTTCTTCCGGCTCTGACCACTGAAAAATAAAAAAGCCCCGGAAGGGAACTGCAAGTCCGTAGGAAAGCTTATTCACAAAAACCACACTTCCATCCTTAAGTGCCGGTGACATGGAAAGCCCGGAAACATGAAGCACATCAAAAACAAACAGCTTTATAATGATTCCTGCCAGAAGCCCCGGAATAATAACACGGAAAATTGCGGATGAAGTTTTTCTTTCCATATAATAATTCTAGCACAAATCCGAAGAATCAAAAAGAGCGCCGATTTTTTTTCTAAATTAGTGCTCGTGAGTTTCCGATAGTCTGAGTATGGAAATTATAAGTTACGTTGGCTACGACAGCAAAAAATACAAAAACGGCTTTAACAGCAAGGCGAACCGCTTTACTGCCTGGGTTTCCGAACGCACAAAAACTTCGCGAAAGCTCAAAAAGGAAAAAAATCCGATTATAACCGGCTTTTCTGCAACGGCACGGGAAAAACCCTCGGTGCAGGTGGCTGCAAAACCGGCTTCTTCGCCTCTTACATTCCGAAAAATTCTCTCTAAAACAGGAAGCTTTGTCCGCTGTCTGGAAGAAAATGCCGCAAAAGTTTTAATTTCCATACTTTGCGTAATTCTTGTTTCCGGAATTGCTGCCGGCGCCATCTACGCCTCCTTCTGGTTCAAAAATTACACCTCCCCGGTTTGTTTTGAAAATACACAGAAAGAGATTGAGCTTTTAGATAAGCTTTTATTGAGTTACGCTTCCGATACCGCCGAGGGCTACCTTTCCGACGGAACCCTGACCGATCCGGAATCTCAGGCCGCTCTTGCCGCCAGTCTGGATTCACTTTTTACACAGCCGGTTACCTTTAAGGAATATCGCGTAAAACACGGAGACACCATCAGCGGAATCACAAAGAAATTCGGGCTTTCAAATATTTCAACGATCATCGCGGTAAACAATATTGAGAATGTGCGGCTGATTACTGCAGGAAAGAAGCTCCGCATTCCTTCCACCGACGGGCTTATCTATCGGGTTCAGAGGGGAAATTCGCTCCAGGGTCTTTCGGTAAAATTTTCCGTTCCCCTTGAAAAGCTTCTGGACATCAACGAACTTGAAAGCGCAGAACTTCATGTCGGGCAGGAACTTTTTATTCCGGGAGCAAGAATGGGAACCAACGACCTTCTTCAGGCTCTGGGAGAACTCTTTAAGAACCCTATTCACGCAAAATTCCGCTACACCAGCATGTTCGGTCCACGACTTGATCCGATTACCGGTGCAAAATCAAGCCATACGGGAATTGACCTTGCCTGCCCTACAGGAACCGCAATCTTTGCTTCCTGCCCGGGAACAGTTGCTTTTGTGGGTTATTCCAACATATTTGGAAATTACGTGATTTTAAAGCACGCAAACGGCTACCAGTCCCTCTACGGTCATATGTCGAAAACCCTTGCAAAAAAGGGACAGATTGTTGACCAGAACACAAAAATCGGACTTGTAGGTTCAACCGGATATTCAACCGGACCTCACCTGCATTTTACGGTTTACAAAAACGGCAAGCTGGTAGATCCGATGAGCGTGTTAAAATAGCGTTATAAGACAGCGCGTCGTGCGCAGCATAAATATACAGCATAAAATTGAGGCAGAAAAATGTATCCAGAAATGTACAGCAAAGTTTCCGTCTGTTCAGAATGCGGACGGGAAATCAGAGAAAAGTTCAGGTTTTGTCCCTGGTGCGGCAAAGCCTGCAATAAAGAAATGGAAATTTCAAATTTTGCGGAACACATTGAAACCGTAAAAGCAAATCAGCGGAAAATGCAGATAGAACGGGCTCAGGAACGCCTTGAAGAGCTCAAGGAAGAACTGAACGTTCTGGTGCTTCAGTCTCAGCTGGCTAATTAATCTCAAAATGGAGGAATCGCTATGAAAGCTTCAAAAAAAATATTCACCCTTATTTTTCTTGCATTTGAGGCAGTCCTTGGGGGCACAAGTCTTTTTGCGGGAATCAAATTTGGGGACGGCGATATAAACTCCAGAAACCAGCTTTTGTTCACCTTAAAGCACTCAATTCCGGGAACAGAAGGCTACCGCACCCTTTTTAAAGCCGACCTTCAGAACGGAACCTCAGAGGTACGCCCGGAAATTCTTACCTGTTACCCGGAACACATGGAGCTCATTAAGGGAGAATCCGTTCTTCAGGTAAGAAACCGCTACGGAATCGTCTGGTACGACATCAAAAAAGATTCGTTTTCATGGAAAGAGACAGTTCCGGAGGTTCCTTCAAATTCAATGCGCATTGCACCCTACGCCGTAAGCCCGGACGGAAAATGGAACTGCCACGTAGAAAAAAACAGCTATGCAACCGGTATCCTCTACCTTGAAAATATGGTGACGGGCAAAAAAGTCGTACTGAACGAAAATGCACCCTTCAGCTACAGAACTGTTCCTGCAAAATGGCAGAACGACTCTTCCATCGTGGTATACGAAAAGGACGGCTTCATCTATTTCTGTAACCCGGAAGCGCTTTTAAAGGGCGTTGAAGCGGCAGAAGAATACAGAAAAATCGGCTCTGGAACAATGAACTCAGTCTGCTGGTCCGGTGGAAAATACCTGATCTACATCGACTGCGACATGGTTTACAGAATTAATTCAAAAGAACTCTACACCCTGGGACTCTATTCAGGAATCATCGGAAAAGGTACCACCATCGGGCGCCTTCCCTTCCTTTTTTCCCCGGCAAAGGATAAATTCAGCGTAAACGAAGACATTACGAATCTTGTTGTAATTCAGAAGGAAAAAAATTACACCCTTTACAAGGTAAGCGGAAAAGCAACCTGCGACTATTTTTCAGTTGTAAGCTCCCGCCCCTTCATCGACAACAAGCACGCCCTTCTGGAAGCAGAGGTTATCTGGGCATCAAACAGCGAACCGGCCATCTGGATTAAAACCATGCCTTACTCCTCAGAAAAGCCAAGCGCTTCCGTTTATAAAATGAACGAAAAGTTCCAGAAGCTCCTTGAAATAGAAAATTCAGGGCTGCCATGTATTTCCCCGGACAAAACCCTGGCTTCCTTCTATTCTGGAAGCACAATCTATGTTTACTCCACTGCAAGCTGGAAGCGCATTTCAAGCTTCACTGCAGAAAATATTGAAAGTCTGGTTTTTGACTCAAACAACATGCTCTACGCCGGCGGAGACCGAACCATCAAAAAATGGAACCTGAACGATAACTCCAAAAAAGTGATTATGCTTTCCAGCGCCACAAACGGCTACTGGGACATTGACGGAAGTCTTGTTGCCGACAACGGAAACGGAAAATCCTACATATACAATCAGGAAGCCCGGAACTGGACGGAAAGCAGCGCAGAAATCCGCCACACTAATGTTATGCGAAACGAAGACTACCGCGTTTTCTGCGGCCAGACACCCAACAAAAATTATGAAAATGCCCTTTATATCCGAAGCCTGAAGGGAAAGGCCGTTACAAAGCCGGTACTGGAAGAAAGCACGCGGCCTACTGAGGAGCGAAGAAAAATCGCCCTCTCCTTTGACGCCTATGACAACGCAGACGGAATTGCAGGAATCATCTACGATCTGGATACCTACAATGTTCCGGGCACATTCTTTTTGAACGGTGAATTTATCCGCCGCTATCCGAACGAGTGCAACCTGCTTGCAAACTCAAAGAACGACTGCGCTTCAATGTTCTTCTCTACCGCACGGCTTATAAGCGGCGACTACATCATGGACGAAGAATTTATCCGCCGAGGTCTTGCCCGAAACGAAGACGAGTTTTTCCAGTGCACCGGCCGTGAACTTTCCCTTTTGTGGCACGCTCCGTACTACAAAAAAATCGAAAAGGCAATTCAGGTTGGAAAGGATGCCGGCTACACCTATGTAGACGCCCTCTCTTCCTGCCTGGACACCGTTACCCTGGAAGATGCAGTTCGCGGGAAGGCAGAATACCTGAGTCCGGAACAGATTATCAATATTTACATGCAGGGTGTAAGAAGCGGGAAAGGAAATATTCTTTCCGTGGCAGCCGGCATTTCCTACGGCGAACGGGAAAGCTACCTGTACGAAACCCTGGACCTGCTCTTAAGCGCCCTCCTGGACGAAGGCTACGACGTTGTTCTTGTAAGAGATGTAATCGGGAAATAGGAAGCAGTAAAGGAACCCCGCTTACGCCAATTTTGAATTATTTCAGCAAACTTGCTATTCGACTTTACCGTCTTAGTCTCTGGGCTAGAAGCGGACTTTGAGGCCGGCGCTTATCATATAGCCGTTCATGCCGTTTCCGCTTAGAACGGAGCCCATGGGAATGTAGAACCTGGCTTCCGGCCCTGCCTTTATACCGCGGACGAATGCGTACATATAGGAAAGAGAAAAGTTCCAGTACAGAAAGTTTGCATTTTTCCAGAACCAGCTGTTTATTTCCCGCACTTCCTCTGCCACAGTACCGCCCGCACTTTCATCACTGGAATTAAGGCCGTTCATGGTTTTTGAAAACCTGATATCAAAGGAAGGACCGGTTTTTCCTTCAAAAATATGTTTTTCCTTCAACATATATGTGTAGTTTGCCGGAAGGTCTATCAGGAAGCAGAAGGCAATATTCGTACTGTCCTCCTGCTTTGCCGGAAAAGCGTTATTTCCATCCCACAAAAAATATTCGGAAAAAAAGGAAATCTTAGGCTGAAAATTGAGTTTCGTATCTGCCGGAAAAACAAAGCCCACCGTAAAAGGGAATGCCATGGTAAAATACGGCGTATCCGTCACAGACTCAATAGTCCTGAAAATGAAAATATGATCAAAGTTCAAAAACCACTCAAGAGGATGCCGGGTTTTTTCCTCAAGAAATTCCTCAGGAAAAGGAATCTCGTTTATTGTAGTGGTAATTTCCGATGAAATACGTTTTATGGCAGACTGTTCAGATGCCTGTATACCAGACAGCCCCTCATCTCCAGCTTCAGGAAGCAATTCCGACTCCGCTGAAACGGAATTCCCATTGTACTGCGCCGCCTTTCCTTCAGCAACATTACCAGTTTTTTCCGTCTGCTTAGTTTTCGGTTCTGAAAACGCTGCCGTTCCGGAAAAAATCAGAAGGAGAAGAAAAACAAATGCACATCTCGAAAATAAACCTTTCATCAGTACAGAATCTTTCCTAAATCCACGCATAAAAAGCCGCTTCGGCCAACCATGTAAAAATCCGTTTCTTCCCAGGAAGCATACAAAAACTTTCCGGAAATGGCAAAGCCCGAATACTGGAAAGAAGCGGGAAGACGAGGCAGCCGGAGGACAACGCTTCTTCCGTTATTGAAAACCGGAGAAGAATCCAGGGCGCCCTTTATGTAAATCGTGCCGTCCTGAAACAGGGCTGCACACCAGGAAGGAGCAAGAATGGCATCCGAAGAAGCGTAGCGGTTTTCATCCGAAGAAGAAACCAGATGAGAATACCGACGTGGAGTGTGACCGCCGGCATTTCGAACCGTAATCATGAAGTTTGCATTTTTGAGCGGAGAAAGAAGCTCCTGAACCCGGGCAGGCGCACTTTCAAAAGCCCGGATTTTCTGTGTTTCCCTGAATTTTTCCACCGAGGAAGATGTCACAAAAATATTCTTGTCCGCAGTTTCCGGCGTAATCAGAAGCAAATCTTCCTTCGGCTGAAAATTGATATAGGAAAAATTGATTTTTTCCCCCTCAGTATGCTTTGCACTGCAGCAGAAAACCCTTCCGTCCCAGATATAATCCGTGATTTCCGCATCTTCAGGCAGCTTAAGGTTATCAACATTTACAATGGGATAGGAAATTTTCTGTTCCGGATTGAACTGCACCAGGAAAGGATGAAAACCGTGAAAATTCCGCTCCATGTCGTTAAAAAACGTGCTTCTGTAAAGTGAGTAAAGGGGTGTTTCCTCATAAAAAACAAGATTTCCCGCAGTCCGGCCATTAAAAAGCTCTTTGTCAGCATGAAGCTCAATTTTATCATCCAGAAAGGAAAGAAGTCCCAGCCGGTTTACAACTGCATAGGCTTTAGGATTTTCCCCCTCCTCAGAAAGCGAAGCCGAAGAAATGGAAGAAATGCGAACCGCCTCCGTCCATGGCCGGGATGGCACTACAGGCACCGTCTGAACGCTGTGAGTTTTCTTAAAAAATCCGTCTGCAAAATAAAAAAAATCGTAGGAAGAAGCCTTCACCGATATTTCATTTTGAACCGGGGAAGCTTCCGCTACGGGTGTTTTTTTTGAACATGAATTAAAAAAGGCGCAGGATAAAACCATTAAAGCAAAAACAAAATTCTTCATTAAAAACAGTATATTTCCAGAGCCCGATTATGACAAGGGGTGAGAGAGGTTATGAGCGAATCAGCATACAGGAGGGCGGAGCCCTGCTTATAAAACGCCTTCCAGATAAACACTGCACCAGAACACCTTAAAATTTCCTTTGCTGTCCGTGCGTACACAGATTTTTCCGATAAATTTCAGATTTTCTGCCACCCCACGGATTTTCTCCCCGGCTACAGGACTGTCCGTCCGCAGTTCCAGCTGAATCTCCGGCACCTTCCTTCCCGACACTCCCCAATTTTCGTCCACGGCTACTGCACACTCCGGCTCCAGCACCGTTTTTCCCGGAGCCGAAGGATTTCTCCTTCCCGCCACCAGAAAATAATTATCCGCATCAAGTTTTACCAGAACAGCCCCTGATTTGTCCGGCAAAACCGCTTCCTGCTTCTGCCGGGCACAGAACAGGTACTGCGGAATAAGGATGCAGTCTGAAACAAAGCCGGAGGAATTGAACTCCTGGTCAGAATTACACTCCCTTTCTGAATCAGAAACACCTTCCACTTCCCCTTCAGAATAAAGTTTTCCCCCTGATGCAGCGAGCTTCTTTTCCGCAGTCAGCAAAATCTCTTCAACAGAAATCGACTTCGTTCCTTTCACTTTCAAAAGTGACGCACTAAAAGAGCCCTCCTCTATGGAAGTCAGAATCTGCTGTTTATCCAGAAACCAGGGGTTGTATTCGTCAGAAAGCTCGCTTCGCTTTTCCAGCTCTCCTAAAAACTTTTTCCAGTTAAAGCTGCCCGCATAATTTTTCATTGTGTCTGCGGCATTTCCAGTCTCCTTTGCATTGCGGTAAAAATCAGAAAGAACAGAGGAAGCAAAGCCTCCTTCCCAGGAAAGACCCGTTCCATAAGGATAAACCGTTCCTGCAGGATAAAAAAAATCTGAAAGAGCCTGACTTCCTGAAAAAGACAAAGTGTCGGATTGGACATACAGTCCCGGCCCGTTCTCCGTCTCCTCTGAATAAACCTCCGGATAAGCCAGAACCGCGACGCACTCATCTCTGGGAACAACAATTTCTACCTCCCGGGACTGCACTGTTTTTTCATAATAAAAATCAGAACCCCGAACCAGGAGCTTCAAGCCATGAAACTTCAGTTTTCCACGGGCACGGTTTTCAAGCAGAAAATCGTTCCACTCGCCGCTATTTCCAGCCGACTCAACTCCCCCCATCACATCACCGGCACACTTTCCCATCGGAAAATCCGGCAGGCTTATTACAATGCGCTGATTTTCGCTGAATAAATTAGATTGTGCCCACTGCCCCTCCGTGCCCGTAACGCAGCAGGAAGAAAAACAGACTGAGCCAAAAACAGCCGCCCCCGCAAATCCTGATACCAAAACAATAAACAGAAACCGCCTTAAAACTGACTTTTCAGACCACTCCTTTCGTTCTCGAAATTCCAACTTTCTCATATATAATTATAGTAAAAAAAAATGAAGAAATTCCCGTTTTCTTTCATAAAAAAAGCAAAAAAAATACTGAGAATACTAATTAAGCTCAATTTAGATTTTCTTTTTCTCCGTACATTCATGGCAGCCTTTAGATGTACGCTAAAATAATTTAGTAAGAGGCCGGATAGATAAGCACAACTTTTATGAATAAAACAATTATTTTACAAATTTATAATTACGCGTAATTCTTATAGCATAAATTGTGTCATTAATTGTTATTATAATTAAGTCATAATATTTTGAAAAATCCTTTTTGTAATAAAAAAGCAATTTTTCTCATATTAATTGCTCTTTTTTATTACAATATTATTGTTATCATCTAGCCTTATTAAATATTTTTTTATGTTAAATGATTTTGTTTCATAATCATCTTCAGCATCTATATAAATCATTTTCAAATCATCACTATCACATTCCAATCTGGCAAGAATATGTTTAGGATAAAAGACGGAATCCGTATTGTCCTCAACGAGAAGATAATTTCCTTTATTTAAGAATTCTGAAATATATTCTTTTAAATAGTTTTCTGAAAATATAAAGTTACCAAAGAATAATGATACAATTACAATTAATATTTTTTTCATCTTTTACCTCATTGAGTTATTAATTGATGACTTTAGATCCACATATTGAGTATACTCTTCTGGAGAAAATTCAATTTTCTTTAAATCCTCAGGATTATCTATAACGAGTGAAGTATTATCCGCAAATATCATTTCAATTTTTGAAATCTTCATTGTCAATATCGTTGAGTTGTACCATACATTTTCCCAGGCAGCCGAATAAGATTCGTTTGGTCCTATAAAATTAGTCACATTTACAGTTTTTTCACTAGAGCCATCTAGATGTGAATATGCTTTATCAAAAACCCTATTATATGGAACTAAATCAATATTTACATATTTAGCAAGTTTATCTGAAATATTTATAAAATTAACATAACAAGAAACACCATCTGCCGAATTAATTTTTGAAATACCATAATCAAGAACCACCACGGGACTATTTACATCTTTTCCTCTGATAATTAATTGATTTTTTAAATTATTATATAATTCTTGGTCCGCTTTTAACTTCGATTTTTTTTCATCACTTAGACGTTTACTATCAATATCCTTCTTATTCGAATAATAACTATTTTGCTTTGTTTTTAATTCTTCTTCTGTTATAAGTCTATAAGAACCTTTTTTATATGGAATTTCAGATTTGATTACTACCGCTTTTGCTTCAATTCCTTTAAATAAAAATGTAACCAATGACCCCATTGCAATTCCAATTGTTGCTCCATATCCTGTCTGATCTGTAACTTTATTTTCTTTGTTACCATATTCATCAGTTACTTCTTCAGTATATCTGGAACTTGCCACAGCTGCACCCGTAAAAGCAGCCCCTCCAAGCCCCCATAGAAAAGTAGTCGTTAAAGCGTTCATACCACCTATCGATACATCAATTATCTCAATATTATGACCATATTCTCTTAAAGCTTTCTCTTCCAAGCTAGTCATTAATTTTATTGTTTTTCTATCATTAGGACTTAAACTAGTCCAGATAAAACCTAATGTTGAAACTTCTACTGTTCCCAAGATTTCTTGATCAGTATGTTCTTTTTTTTCATAAGACACAGAATCATAATCATTTAAGCTCTTTACTGATGCACAACTTGAAAAGAATAACAATACAGAAAATAATGAGAAAAATATTAAAATTTTCATAAAAATCTTCATTTTTACACCCTATTAGAATATTTTACAGCGATTATTATACACTCTATAAGCAAATATTCAAGTCAGGAATTCTATTTTATATTCTAATAGGATGGTTTTCAGATGACTAAAGTTCAAGAATGTTTAGCCAAAAATATGAAGCTATATCGCAAAATATCTCATCTCACTCAGGAACAATTAGCCGAACGAGTAGAAACTTCAACTAACTATATAGGAACAATTGAAACTGGGAAAAAGTTTCCATCTCCACAAATGATAGAACGAATTGCTATGGCACTCAATATCGATTCACTTCAATTATTTCAATCTGATAAAAACTTTGAAATTCAACTTCATTTTGATTTTGAACACTTTAAAGCTAATATAATGGCAAATCTCGAAAAAGCTGTAGATAAATC
>CAMHMJ010000031.1 GCA_946186185.1 uncultured Treponema sp.
TAAGAAAACTCAGGAAAAGCGGAACGCCTTCTGAAAAAGATAAGGCGCTGATAAAGTCATTTACAGAAAAACTCAAGGTGCTGGCTGCAAAGCTTTCCACGCTGGAATTAATCTAAATCATTCCACCGAAAGTATTTCTGCAGAAGCCTTGTAGCCGTCAGCGGCTTTTTCTACATTGAGAACTGCATAGGTTCCCTTTTCACCAAGACTTCCCGGATTGATAACAAGGGTTTCACCGATGGTTTCAATTCCTGTTCCCTCGTGAATGTGTCCTGTTAAAACTGCAAGAGGCTTTTTTTCCTGAATGAAAGCTGTAAAAAGCTCGCTTCCCGCATGCATTCCCGGAGCAAAAGAATCAACCTTTTCAGCCTTCGGTGGATTATGGCTTACAACAATAAGATTACGCCAGTTTTCTGACGGTGCAGACGCCCTTCCTTCCTCGTTTTCAACAGAGTCAAGAATTGCAAAATCCGACATCAATTCCTCAAGGCTCCGCTCATTTGGAGTTTTTCCGGTGAACTTGCTTCCGCCGCCGCTTCCGATAACCGCAAAGCCTTCCGTATAGTTCAGAATACGCTCCGCATTGATTCCAGCATCCTCCAGTTCTTCGATAAAGCCTGGTTCATCGCAGTTTCCAAGTACGGCATAAATCTCATCGTGTTTTTTCAGGAGTGCATCCAGAACCGGCTTTGAGGTTTCCGTCTTAAAGCACTCTGCAAAGTCTCCCGCAAATAAAACCGCGTTCACATCCTTAAAAACCTTATCAAGTTTATCAAGAACTTCAACATTTCCGTGAATATCACTTATACAAAGAAATTTCATTGTTCAATTCTCCTGTGAAAGGCAGCATACCGCTAACCGTTGACTATATCATCTCAATAATTTTTTTCAGCTCGTTCATCTGCTCTTTTGTACCGATGGTGATTCGAACATAATTTTCGATTCCCTTTGTGGCAAAGTGGCGGACAAGGATTCCCTGCTTCTTTATAAACTCGTACACCTCTTTTCCGCCCATTTTCGGACAGCGGGCAAGTACAAAGTTCGTCTGGCTCGGGTTCACTTCCCAGCCCTTTTCCTTAAGGAATGAAACAAAGCTGTCCCGTTCCTCAGAAACCTTTCTGGCACATTCTGCATAGTACCAGGCATTTTTACAGGCTTCTTCCCCGGCTGTCTGGCTTACCGCATCCAGAGGGAAATGATTCAGGCTGTTTTTTACGGTTGTAACCGCCTGTACAAGCTCAGGATTTGCAACGATAAAGCCAAGACGCTGTCCGGCTCCGCAAAGACTCTTACTGAAGGTTCGGACAATTACCAGATTTTTAAACTCTTTCAAAAGAGGAATGGAGCTTTCCCCGCCAAAATCGCAGTAAGCTTCATCCACAACAAAGATTTTTTCCGGGTTTGCCTTTAGTAAAAGCTCCCGAACCTGATTTCTGGTAAGTCCAAGACCGCTTGGTGCATTCGGATTTGCAAAAATGATACCGGAATTATTCTTTTTGGCCTCTGCAAGGAGTTTTTCCGTATCGATTGACCAGTCATCTTTCATTGGAACCGTCTGCATCGGAATATCGTAAAAGCCCGCATAAACCGGATAAAAACTGTAGGTAAACTCAGGAAGAGTAAGTTTTTCTGAACTTGAAAAGAAGGCGTAAAAAACGAAGGAAAGAACTTCATCGCTTCCGTTACCCGTGTAAATCATTTCCGGCGTAACTTCAAAAGGAATTTTATCCTGGGGCGAAGGAGTAACAGTTTTTTTACCGTCAGAGTCCTCCTTCACAACAGCGCGGGTCAAAACGCCACCGGTCTGATTCAGCATATCGGCAATTGCCTTGTGAAGGCTCAGGGAATCAGGATCCGGATAAAGTGATAGCTTCATGGGATTTTCTTTAATAAAGGAACATACCCGGTCAATTACATTCTGACAGGTTGGGTACGGATTTTCATTTGCATTAAGTTTGATATAAATTCTGTCTTTAGGCTGCTCACCCGGTACATATGGGTGAAGATTATTCATACGAGTAGAAAGCATAGGATTATTTTATTGCTTTTTTTATAAAGGTACAATATAGGACGAATGTCGAGTTATATAAATTCTCATTCAAAATTGGCAAACTCGACATTCGCCCTGTTAGTTAGAACTTGTAGGTTCCAGTTGTAATTGTTCCGCCGTTGGAATAGATGTCAAAGTTTACGGACTTGTCGGCCTTTGAAAGTTCTGCATAGAATTCGTTCAGATTCTTTACTGCAACTCCGTTTACAGCGGTAATTACGTCAGAATCCTGAAGACGAAGGGCTGCAGCAGGGGTTTTTGCCATTACATTTGAAACTACAACACCCTTAACCTTATCTTCAAGCTCAAGTTCTTTTCTGGCTTCTTCTGTAATTGGAGAAGCAACAAAGCCCGGCCAGAGCTTTCCGTTATCGGAAGAAACCTTCTCGCTTCTTTCTTCAATCTTTACGTCAAGTTCAATTTCTTTTCCTGCTCGAACAACCTTGAATTTTGCTGTTACACCGGCTTCAAGAAGACCAACCTCTCGAACAAGCTGGTTCACATCCTTTACATTGTGTCCGTTAAGCTCAACGATGAAATCTCCAGGCTGCATTCCGCACTTCTGGGCTGGTGAACCGATAAAGAGCTGGCTTGCAAGAGCACCGTCCCGGGTACCAACCCCCAGTTCAGTCTTGTATTCCTTTGAAGCTTCCATCAGGGAAACTCCAAGCCAGCCGTAAACGATTTTTCCGCTTGAAATAAAGGAATCAATTGCACCCTTTATGTTATTGATTGGAATAGAAAAGCCAAGCCCCTGAGAACCGCCGGACTGGCTTGCAATCCAGGTATTGATTCCGATTACTTCACCGTAAATATTTACAAGAGGACCACCGGAGTTTCCCTGGTTGATGGCAGCATCCGTCTGAATAAAGTCGTTGATATTTCCGATTCCGGAGCCGCTTCGGCCCTTGGCACTTACAATACCCTGAGTTACAGACTGACTGAATCCAAGAGGAGCACCCATTGCAAAACAGATGTCACCTACCTGAAGTTTGTCTGAATCTCCCAGTACGGCAACAGGAATTTCCTTGTCCTTTGATTCAAAGGAAACAAGAGCGATATCCATACGGCTGTCAGCACCCACAAGCTTTCCGTCGAATTCACGGCCGTCGTTCAATTTTACTGTGATTTTTGTTGCATCCCCTGCAACGTGATTATTTGTAAGGACATAAAGAGTATTTTCAGTTCTGCGAACAATTACTCCAGAACCAAGTCCCTTCTGTTCATACTGGCGCTGTTTTTTTCCGCCTTCGCCCTCTGAACCACCGGGATTTCCAAAGAAGAATTTTCTGAAATCTTCAAAAGGGTCAATAGTTGTAACGGTTTTTGTTTCCGTTACGTCAACTTCAACTACAGAAGGTAAAAGTCCCTGGCTGATTGCCCGGAAAGAATTCTGCAGTGCTTCAACAATCTTCAGGGTTTCTTCAGGAACAATTGCAGAAGTTTCCGCATAAACAGTTCCCGCATTTCCCTTTACATTGATTTTACCGCATGATATTGAAACAAGTGCAAAGGAAAGGACAGCCGCAAGGCCTCCCGCAAGCAAACCTTTTGTTAACTTTTTCATTTATAAATGCCTCCAGATGTTTAACATAAAGTTTTCTTTTTTAAATATAATCATAAAAACAGGGTTTGGTTACAGTCGTAACAAAAGATTATATTTTGAATGAATGCCACGAGAAGACCTACTTCTTGTAGTTCAAGTCCGTCAGGATTTCGGTGTGGTCGCAGAAAACGGCTACGGTGTGTTCCTCATGGGCTGAAGGCTTGTGATCTTCGGTGATTACGGTCCAGCCGTCAGGAGCGGTGTATACATCCGGAACACCAAGGTTAATCATCGGTTCAATTGCAAGCACCATTCCCGGCTGGATTCTCGGATTGGAACCGCTTGAAGGACAGTTCGGGATGCTCGGATCCTCGTGAACATCAAGGCCCACTCCGTGACCGCAATAGTCGTAAACAACTCCGTAGCCGTGCTTTGTGGCAATGTCGTATACAGCACGGGAAATATCGCTGATTCTGTTTCCCACCTTGCAGGCTTCAATTCCCGCTCTAAGGCACTCAAGGGTTACTTCATCCAGTTTTCTTACTTCCGGCTTTACGTTTCCCACAAGCACAGAGTGGCAGGAATCGCTTATATATCCGTTCAGGTCAATTCCTGCATCGATTGAAACAATATCTCCGTCCTGAATAACCCGCTTTTTCGACGGAATTCCGTGAATAACCTCATCGTTAATGCTTATGCAGAGGGCACCAGGAAAATCTTCCTTGTACCAGGCCGGCTTTCCGCCATGAGCGTGAATAAAATCCACCGCCAGTTTGTCCAGCTCCTTTGTGGTCATTCCCGCATGAACAAGGGGAATGATATAATTGAACATATCCGCCAAAAGATGACAGGATTTCCTGATTCCGTTTACTTCATCTTCGTTTTTTAATAAAATCATATAAATCTCCTAAGAGAAAACAGTTGCGCTGCTAACAGCTGTGCCGCTTCCCTACCTTCTATTTTTTTTTGAACTTAAGGCATTTATTTCTTCCATACAGACTTCCTTCATCCGCTCATCCCCAAGACGACCGTATTCCTCCGCCATTTTTGAAAGAAAAAATATATTGTCATTTTTTGAAAATCCTAAATCAAGAGCCCGCTCGTATACATCAAGGGCAAGCTCGTCGCTGATCACCTTATCAATGTGATTTTTTAGAATTCCCAGAGTGAAAGAAAGCACCTCCGGGAAAAACAGCCTGAAATATTCATAACTGTATTCCATTCTGATAATCTGTTCAAGAAGGTTCACAGCATCAAAATATTCCTGCCGCAGCACAAGCTCTTCAGCAAGAATGTAGCCGTAATCCATAAAATCTTCCCGGGTAAACCAGTGCTTCAGATTAAAATCCAGATGGTTCATGCTCATCCGCTTGAACTCACTAACCGCTTCATCTTCCCGGTTATGCATCAGGTCAAAAAAAATCAGCTTGGCCCGGCTTTCGTAATCTTCACGCTGAAGAAGCCAGGTTCTGTAATCAAAGGAAGTCTGGGCGGTACGGTGCATGGAATAGCGATTAAAAAACGAGGAATCAAAAATTGAGCGCTGCCGCTCATCAGACAAAATCTGGTATGCCTGAACAAGTTTCTTGAACTCTTCAGAATCATTTGTACTGTTTTTATCCGGATGAAGCAGTTTTGCCTTCGCACGATAGGCCCTTTTGATTTCACTGGCCGTTGCATCCTTTCTGACACCGAGAATTTGATAGCAGTTTATCACGACTTACCTCTTAAAAGCTTTCAGGAAATCTTAAAAGTTTCTTCCATGCCTTCCTTATTCACAACAAGAACCGGGCAGGAAGCGTAAGCCATAAGCTGATTTCCAATTGTAGACCAGGCTTTCAGGGTTCCCCGGGGATTATCACTAAGCTGTTTTGAAAGGGTCTGTTTCTTTTTTCCTCCTACGATGATCATGTCGGCACCCCAGGCTTCCGCTTCTTCAACAATTTCAAAACAGACTGAACCTTCCCTCATCTGAGTTTCTATTTTAATTCCCTTTGTACGGGCAAGTCCTTCAACATATTCCAGATAGTGCTGGCCGTCCTGATTAAATTTCTTTTCATACAAAACCTTTTCGTCCGGAGCAAGAAATCTGGAGTTAAGAAGAAACTTTATGGTGGCTGTATCTACAATATACAGGGCTTTAACAGCAGCACCTATCTGACGGGCAAAAAGAATGGCATACATGGCCGCATGAATCGATTCGGCAGTTCCATTTACACAGACTAAAACTTTTTTTACAACACTCTTTTTCATCAAACTACTCCCCGCTCTTCTCTGACTTCTTTTTCAAGGATTTCAGAACAAAAATATTTTCCCTTTCTTTTTCTTCCAGAACATTTTCAATGTATTTTTTTGTTTCTTCAGTCTGAGGAATAACCATTTTATCCAGGGCATTAACACGCCTCTGGGTCTTTTTTACCTCTTCGGCCAGGCGCCAGACAATCGTTCTGATTGAAGCCATCTGAGTCAAAAGCGTCAGCAGCGAAAAAAACTTATCGATAACATCATCAGTGTCTGCGTAGGTTCCAAGGCATGAATAGAAAAGTTTCTTCTCAGGAAGTTCTACATCCAGAGTCTGGAAATTAAGCCCCGCAACGGTAACCTGCTTTTCCCTCATATCAAAATCGTAGTGAATGTCATGGGCAATACGGCGAATCTGATCGGAACCCTCTGACATCAGCATTCGTTTAAAGGCAGGATAGGCAGAGTTTACGGCAGTCTGAATATCCCGCTCCAAAAGCTTAACCTTTTCTACCATGTGCATAAGCTCCTGAACAAGAATCTCCCGCTTCTGCTCAAGAAGGTCATAGCCATTTCTTGCAGTAGAAAGCTGTTCTTTCATCAGGAGAAGGTTAGATTTTGTAGGTGCAACATTCAGTTTTGCCATTTAATTGCCTCGTTTCCTAAAAAAGCCGTGAATTATCAGCTCTGTACCTTCAGATACTTCTGAATAAGCTCATCCTTGATTCTGAAAAGCTCCTCTTTTGGAAGAACGGAAAGACAGTTCCAGCCGATATCCAGTGTTTCTTCAATGGAACGGTTTTCGTATTCTCCCTGGCTCAAAAATTCCTTTTCGAACTTTTCACCGAACTTGAGGTAAAGCCGGTCCAGTTCTCCCAGCTCTTCCTCACCGATAATGGCAGCCAGGTTTCTGATGGATTTTACCTTTGAGTAGCTTGCAAAAAGCTGGCTTGAAACATTTGCGTGGTCATCCCGGGTCATGTCCGGACCAATACCGTCCTTCATAAGTCGGGAAAGACTTGGAAGACTGGCAACGGCAGGATACAAGCCCTGGCTGTCCAGCTCCCGGTCAAGAACAATCTGACCTTCTGTAATATAACCGGTCAAATCCGGAATCGGATGAGAAATATCATCGTTCGGCATGGTTAAAATCGGAATCTGGGTAATTGAGCCCGTTGAATTCTTTACTTTTCCGGCACGCTCGTAAAGCTCTGCAAGGTCTGAGTAAAGGTATCCCGGATAACCTTTTCGTCCCGGAACCTCTCCCCGGGTAGTAGAAATTTCACGGAGAGCCTCGCAGTAGTTGGTCATATCAGTCATTACTACAAGAACATGCATGCCTTTTTCAAAGGCAAGGTATTCTGCCGCAGTAAGTGCACAGCGAGGAGTCATAATTCGTTCGATAGAAGGCGCATCGGCAAGGGACTGGAACATTACAACCTTGGAAAGTACTCCAGACTCCTCAAAAGTGTCGATAAAGAACCGGGCAACGTCGTATTTGATACCCATTCCCGCAAAAACCATTACGAACTGCTCGTCGCTTCCACGAAGTTTGGCCTGTCTGATAATCTGGGCGGCCAGTTTATTGTGGGGAAGACCGGAGCCTGAAAAAATCGGCAACTTCTGTCCGCGAACCAGGGAACACATTCCGTCGATTGCAGAAATTCCCGTCTGAATAAAATCCCGTGGATATGAACGGCTGTAAGGATTAATCGGATTTCCGTTTACATTAACTCGCTTTGAAGAAACGATTTCCGGATAACCGTCGGCAGGCTCTCCAAGACCGTTAAAAACTCGGCCCAAAAGACCTTCACCTACACGAAGCTCAAGAGGTTTATCAAGAAATTCAAACGAGCTTTCTTCAAGGTCAATTCCAGTCGTATCTCCAAAAATCTGAACGACACAGGCTTTTTCAGAAAGGTCAACAACTCGTCCAAGCCGCTTTTCACCCGTTCTGTCCCGCACGCATACTGTTTCATTGTAGAAAACATTTTCAGTACGCTCAACCATTACAATCGGTCCGTCAACGCCTGTTATTCCTCTGTATTCAATTCCTTTCATAAGATCAAAATCCTTTTTTATCAGCGACCGTAAACCGCTTCCAGTTCATCCATTTGAGAAGCAAAATGCTGCTCCACAATTCCCGCCTTTTCCATTTCCGTGTTCGGCACAGTGTATTTCATTCGCACAATTTCTTCACAGATTGGAAGAGCAACAATTCTCTCCAGCGGACAACCGTTCTTTATAAGGTTCAGTGTGCGGTGGTAAAAATCCATCATAATCTGAAGAATCTTTATCTGCTTTTCCGAAGAACAGTACATATCTACACTGTCATAGGCATTCTGCTGTAAAAAGCCGTTCTTTATCATTTCGGCGCATTTCAAAATCAACCGTTCCGATGAAGGAAGAGCATCCGGGCCTACAAGACGAACAATCTGTTCAAGGCGCTGCTCCTTCTTCAAAAGTTCAAGGGCTTCTGCCCGAACATCGTCCCAGGCAGGATTGTGGTTTTCCCACCAGTCCCGGACTTCGCTTGCATATTCAGAATAGCTGTCAATCCAGCCGATGGCAGGATAGTGACGGGCGTTTGCAAGCTCCCGGTTCAGGGCCCAGAAACAGCGGATAAATCGCTTTGTATGCTGAGTTACCGGCTCTGAGAAGTCACCACCCGGAGGCGAAACTGCACCGATAATGGAAACAGAACCTTCCTGCCCTTCAAGAGTAGTAACTCGCCCTGCCCGCTCATAGAAAGAAGCAAGTCGTGTCGGTAAATATGCCGGGAAGCCTTCCTCCGCCGGCATTTCTTCCATTCGTCCGGAAAGTTCTCGAAGAGCTTCTGCCCAGCGGCTTGTAGAATCCGCCATAATGGCAACATGAAGGCCCATATCCCTAAAATATTCAGCAAGAGTAATTCCTGAATAAAGGGAAACCTCACGGGCCGCAACCGGCATGTTGGAGGTGTTTGCAATAAGAATGGTTCGTTCCATAATAGAACGGCCGGTTCTCGGGTCAATAAGCTCCGGAAATTCAGTAAGAACCTCCGTCATCTCATTTCCGCGCTCACCGCAACCGATATATACGATTAAATCAGCATCACACCATTTAGCAATAGCATGCTGCGTCATAGTTTTTCCAGTTCCAAAACCACCCGGAATTGCTGCTGTTCCACCCTTAGAAAGAGGGAAGAAAACATCAATTACCCGCTGTCCTGTAATAAGAGGCTCCGTAACAGCCAATTTATCAAGATACGGCCGGGCTTTTCGTACAGGCCAGTACTGGCTTAAAGCAATTTCTTCATCAAGCTCTGTGGTTGCAATTATTTCATCAACTGTATATTCGCCCTTTCCCTTGAAGGTTTTTAAAACCTTTCCACGGATAAAAGGGCTTACCATAATTTTCTGGGTAACGCTTTCCGTTTCCTTTACGGTTCCAAGCACCATTCCCGGCTTTATTTCAGAGCCTTCCTTTATTCCCTCTGCAGGAACAAAAGGCCACTTCTTTTCTGAATCAAGAGGCTCAGAGCGGTCTCCCGGAAGAATAAATGCACCGCTTGCCTCAGACATGCTCTTAAGAGGGCGCTGAATACCGTCATAAATTGTTCCTACAAGTCCAGGTCCCAGCTTCAAGGAAAGAGGTCTGTTACTTGAAGTAACCTTTTCGCCAACATACATTCCGGTATCTTCTTCATAAACCTGAATAGTCGTCTTTCCTTTTGACTGCCTGATTATTTCACCGATGAGTTCTTTTTCACCTACACTAACAACATCGTAAAGACCACACGCTTCCAGACCTTCTGCAAAAACAATCGGACCTGAAATTCTGGTAATTTTTCCTTCAACCATCAGTTTATTCCCCCGTCAAAAAGGGTTTCGTAAAGTTCTTCCCTGTATTTTTCTTCAAGCTGGCTTACGATTTCGCTCAGGGTAAGTCGAAGCCGTATTTTTCTGTCTTCAGTCTCAAGAATAATTCCCCTCTTCTTAGATAGTGAAAAATCCTTTTCCGGAAGAATTTTATTGAATTCAGTTTCTTCAACGCTCAAAACCTTTACAGATTTTTCCAGTTCTTTTTTCGTTTCTTTTGAATCCAGACCGTACACAAAGGCCCGAACCTTTGAAGAACCGATTTTATCCTGATACTTTGAAAGCTCCTTTGTAAACAGAGAAAGGGTTTCAGCTTCTGAGAGAGAACAGAAATAATCGTTCATGCTGCCGTCAATTGAAGACTGTATATAGGAAACCAGAAAGCGCTGTTTTTCCAGAGGAAGAGAGGAATCCAGATCCCTCTGAACACTCAAAAGCTTCTGTTCGTTTTTAGCCTTTTTTTCATATTGAGCAATCTGAAGCCGGGTTTCAACTCCGTCTAAAAGCTCTTTGCTTTCAGCCTGTGCATTGCTAAGGATTTTTTCAGCCTTTTTTCTTGCATCAGATTGAATTTCTTTATCAAGTATCTCTGTTGAACGTAATTCTTCCATAAAAAACTACCTAAACTAAACCTGAACTCCAATGGCTTCCCGAATGGCATCTGTCAAAGTCTTCTTTCCTTCAACATGCCCGTCAAGACATGGAATTTCCACGATAAGAGGATATTTACCTGTTTTCTGCCACGCAATTTCTTCTTCTTCAATCATGCTGGCGCACGCTTCCGTAAGAATCAATACACGCGGAACCTTATCTACAGGAAGAGGCGTTACGCTTCCTCGGCCGGTTATGTGATTAAACGCATCAAGGACATCGTTCCGGTTTTCCGCAGCGGTTCCCTGAATTCCGGCAAGCCTGAAAGCTAAGACCAGTTCTCTGTCGCCAATAATATAAAAATCCACTTTAAAAGCTGACTTACAAAACTATAATAAGAAGTCCTACAAGGAATCCCCAAAGACAGATACCTTCTGCAAGACCTACGAACGGCAATGCCTTTCCGGAAAGCTCAGCATTTTCGCTCATTGCACCCATTGCGGCAGCACCGATTTTACCAACGGCAATACCACCTGCGATACAAGCAAGACCAACTGCAATAGCAGCAGCAACATACTTAAGCTGAGAAGAACTTGTTTCAGCCTGAGTCTCAACAGCAGTTTCTTCAGAAACATTTTCAGCTTCCTGTGCAAAGCTTACAAAAGCACCTGCAACAAAAAGAAGAACGCTAAAAAAGAAAATTTTCTTGTTCATAAAACACCTCATATTTTTGCTTTTTTTATTTCCCATAAACGAAAGCGAACGGTTTAAACTCCGTACCGGTTTCATTAAAGAATTTACTGAAGAATTCGTAGTACTGAAGTCTTATTACCTGAATGGCAACAATCATACCTTCAAGAACTACAACGATTGCATTACCCGCAATCATTACGGCCAACCCGCCGATTGCTCCGCACTTTTCTGCCATAAGGTGAATAATAAAACCTAAAACGGCATGAGCCAGGGCAAAAGCACCTACACGAACAAAGCTTATGGAGCTTGAAAGATAGGTTGATACAACTTCGATGAGTTCAACAAGTCCGCCGATGAGCATTGCTCCCACCCCGTTTTCAAGAACAGGCCGTTCTCCGTCCAAAAGGCGCTCAAAAGGCTCCCCGAAGGCAGAGAAGAAAAGCAGCACACCGATTATAATCCAGTCAAAAATCTGGGGACTCTGGTGAAGGAAGGCAAGGCGCAAGGCAAACACAACTACATACCAGAAGAAAAGAGCCCCGGAAAGTCCCGTTTTTCCAAAGAAAGCAGAACCAAATTTCCGGCGGATAATGTTATTTATCATATTAAGCACAAGACCGATTGAGTTGATTACAAACCCCACTGCAATGGTAATGCCGAATATACCGAATATCACTTTGATCGAAGAAGGATCGCTGGAAGGCATCATGTGAACGATTGGAGCATGAGGATGACCGAAAAGCCCCGTAACCCAGAGGGCAAAGGGTTCAAGGAGAGTTTCGTTAGCAAAAAACTCACCGGTGATAAGACCCATAATTGAACTTGTGATACCGATTGCCATAAAAATCGGGGCGAACTTATTCCAGCCTCCAACCTTTACAACTTTTTTCTGCATCAGGATACCGGCAATAAGGAAAATCAGACCCTGTCCGCAGTCGCCGAACATAATTCCAAAAAGAATAGTAAAGAACACGGCCACAAAAGGAGTCGGGTCAACGGTTCCGTACAGAGGAGAACCATAACTGAAGACCATTCTTTCAAAGGCCCGCACAAATTTTCCATGTTCAAGCTTTACCGGAATCTGTTCGCTTCCGTTTATAACCGCAGGAACCTCCATTGGATGGAATTCCCGGATAGCAATGCGTCCTTCCGTAAGCTGATCCAGTTCCTTCATAACAGTTGGAGTAATATTCTTCGGAATCCAGCCCGTCATGTGATATACAAGGGAAGTTGATTCCAGAGTTGCTTCAACCCTTTCAATCTGGCATTCAAGAGAAAGGCTCTCCAATAAAGAAATAAACTTCTCTTCGTGGGTTTCCTTAAAGTTTGCACATTCTTCGTTAAGTTCAGCCATCAGCTTTTCAGCTTCATTCTTCTTTGCTTCAAGACCTTCAAGCACATCGGAAGGAATTCCGGTAAAATCCTTAGGAATTTCCATCTGTACAAACCCGAACCGGTTAAGTTCCGTGTCCAGGGCAAAGCGGCTTTTCTTTGAAGAAGCCGCAAGGATTTTAGTTGAATCGCTTCCAAGAGGAACGATTACTGCCTTTTCACCCACTGCAAGGCGAAGGGGCTCAATATTGTCCGGAGAAATTTTTCCGATTTTTAACGAAATAAAGGAAAGATTATCCAGTTCTGAATAAGGAACCTGAAGATTTGAAAATCCCTTTGCTTCCTTATAAGCGTCAGTCACCTTCTGGAGGGCTGTTTCAGCTTCCTTAATTCTGTCATGAAGGCTGCTTCCGTTCTCAATTAACCGGCCGCATTCTTCCTTCATTTCTTCGGAAAGCGGAGGACAAGTCAAGGGCTTTTCTTCCGGTCGTTTGATATTAAAAAATGCCCTGAGCTCATCAAGCTTCTGAAAATACTCTCCGGCAATGCTCAGTTCAGACGTTTTTTTATCAGAAATAGCAGCCGCATCTCTCTTTCTTGTCTGAAACTGGAATTCACCGCACTTTCCAAGATATTCGATAACACTGGAAATATCCTGTTTCAGAACCATAAGCTCAATCAAACGCATTTCAGTTGTCCGAGACATTTTCATCCTCCCCATCTATCATGCCAGTTATTCCGGCCACATACATAGCTTCTTTTTTGTTTGTTCCAAGCCTCAGGGCTTCTGTTGCCGAGCGTATACAGTTCAACTCCTGCTTTTTAAGGCAGTAGAACATGGCAAGGCTCACTTCGCTCATAGGATACTGGTGAAAAAGCTTTTTCGCCTTTACAAATTCCCGGCTTCTGAAGCGCTGTTCAACCCAGGTAGGATTTAAGGCCCACACGCCGTTTTCTTTTCTTGGGTTTAAATAATCTATAAAACGCCAGGACTCCCAGTCATCATAGGAATCAATACGGCGGGAAAGTATATCAAATGCAAAAGCGCAGATTGGATCCTGTCTGGAAGGAGCATCCCCTACATAATAAAGATTTTCAATTATTTTTTCATCAGAAAATTTATAGTACACTCTAAGGCGCATTGCCCAGATAAGATTTTTTACCGCCCACTGATAGGAAAAATATTCTTTAAGAACAGATTTTGCTTCCCCTTTTATGGCGCAAACGCTGTTCCAGAGAGATTTCAGCATCTGTAAATCAAGCTTAAAATCGATTTTCTGCCGTTCTTCCGAGGAAACGCCCCCTGCATTTCCCTTTGCCACATCCTCTGAAACGGAAAAACCCGCAGAAGCCAGAGAAGAACCGGATGAACCAGTTGAATCAGAACCGCCAAAAACAGCGGCTGGCACCCATTCGTAAGGTGAACCGGCAGTGATTTTTTTCAGATTCGGCCAGGCTTCATAAGAAATCGTTCTGAAATCTTCAAGATTTACAAGATGCGGATGATTTTCTTCACCATAACTGACAGCAGAAATAAGAGCCTTAAGATTTTCTACATCGTACTGCTGCAAAAGCCCCGCCAAAAACGAATCGGGTTTATCGTACATTTTTAAAAGCTTTGAATAATCTTTTACAAAGTTTTTTACAGCTTCAATTTCAATTTTATTCGCAAGAAGGAGCTCCGGAACTGCCGGCTCCGGAACAGAAAAAAGCATATCCCATAAAGAAGAAAGGGATTCGGCGTTGAAAAGAGAAACAGCCTTCTCAGAAATCCAGGATTTCCTCAAAAGACCTGCAGCCTTTGCGTAAATATATGATTCTGCACCGCTCTTTTCCATACGAAAGCTCCAACTTCCAGTTATATTGCCTTTTTTACAAAATTTTCAAAGGCACTCTTATTCTTCTCTTTTTTCTGAACGGAATCCTTAAAAGCGGAGAGAGAAACATTATGCTCCTCTACAATGCGTTTTCGTTCATCAAGAAATTCCTTATCCAGTTCAGAAGCAATTTCTTCATAGCGGGTTTTAAACTGGCTGTCAGCTTCACTTCTTGCTTCTCCAACCATTTTATTCGCCTTTTCCTGTGCCTCTTTTACCTGAACAAAGGCATTCTGTTCCACATCAAGAAGGTGACTGATTACATCAGCTTCCGAGTCTGCCATATTCCGCCTCCTTTATCATGGAATAAACTTCATTAGCATCAGATGCCTTTAGGACTTCCGGATAGAAGCCCTGGGTATTCAAAATAAGGGCACAATCCGAAAGCAGATGAAGATGAGCTTCTGTATTCTGAGCATTAAATAAAATTAAGATAACAAAATGTACAAGATTATCCTTCAATGAATGCCCTTCGGTAATTTCGTAATCAATTCCGGCGCGGCTTATTCCAAGTACAATCTCAGTTTTGTTTATAGAAGAAAGACAGGCATGAGGAACCGCAATACCCGGAGCAGTCTGGGTATTTTTTACTTCTTCCCTATTTTCAAGGGCTTTAAGGGCTTCATCCCTATCGATTGAAGGATTTTTTCTGACAAGAAATTCTACAAGTTCGGAAAAAAGTTCATCTTTATCCGTACTCTGAAGATTAAAGATAATATTATCAGGACTTATAAGACTTGAAAACACTCTTACCCCTCCTGAAGTTTTAGAAGTTCGCTTTAAAACCATTTACCGGACAGACTAAAGTTTAGCGCTGCCCGGCAAAATCCTTAAAAATCTGAATAAATGAAACTATTCAGCCTTTTTATCGCTTTCAGAAGTTGACCACCATTCTGTTGCTTCATTAGAAGAAGCAGCCTCTGAATCAGATTCTGTTCCGTCAGCAGTGATTTCTGCCGGTGTTACAACTGTTTCAGCAAGGTCATCAACAAGATTAGGCTTCTTATTGATAATTGCAAGACCAAGAGCAAGTCCAAAGAAAAGGAAAACAAGAACCGCTGTAGCTTTTGTAAGCACGCTTGCAGAATGAGATCCGAAAGCTGCAGTTCCGCGTCCACCCATAAGACCACCCATACCGCTCTGTCCGTCATCCTGAACAAGAACGAGCAATACAAGAAGAACGCTCACAATTACAAATACAACAAGAAGAGTAATACCAATAGCACCCATTTAATTCTCCAAAACGGCATAAAAACCGTGTAAAAATTACATTTTTATAAGTTCTACAATACTAATAGAAAATCACAAAACTTTCAAGATAGAAAAATGAATATCAGCGATTCCCCCGCGCTTCCGCAGAAATCGCTGACAAAAGTCTATTTATTCTTATTCAGAATGCGGGTCTCGTATTTTCCGGTTTTGATGTCAATAAAGCGGACAAAAAGAGAAACCTTGTTTTCTTCATTCAGCCATTTCCAGAGGTTGTCCGTAAACTCGTCAATGGCACCCTTTACCTCAACGCGGACAGGCTCTCCTTCAAAGCTTGGAAGAGGATTTCCGTCCCCTACATAAGTGTGAATAAAACGACCTTCACCGGCAACCGGATTATCATAGTTGAAAGTAAAACGAAGGCAGTTATCCGGATTTCCATTGTCGCTCTTCAAGATTGAAAGAGAATAAGAATACTTTCCGCCCTCAACATCAAGAAGGCTTGAAATGCGCGGAGTATAGTTTGGAGCGTCGTGCTCATATTTACGGCTTCTCAAAGACTGTTCAAAAGTAAGTCCGTTTTTAAGTCTGTCAAAAATTGTATCCGTCTGGTCACCGTTGGTAACAATTGTTTTTGCTCCAAGAACTTTTACGGCTGAATAAATAATAAGGCTCGGATCACCTGCAATCAGAGACGGATCAAAAGCCTGTGTTCTGATTCCCTCGCCCTCTTCAACGAAAACACGGTTACGGCTTCCGGCTGAGCGGCCCATTGTCCAGTAAGCAGAAACGGCATATTTTCCGTCCGCAGAAAGACCTGCAACAATACCGCGTCCAGGATACGCATTATTTTCAAGTTCATTTTTCAAAGAAACTACATTCATATATAACCTCTGTATAAAGCCGCTGTGGGCCGATGTTTTATAGAAAGAAAGCAAAAGCTTCAATAAATTCTGCAAAATAATAGAAGAAAATCAATTTTTTAGCAATGGCACAACGGACCTGGAAAAAATCTTTTGTGTTTTTTCAACAAAAACTGTATATTATTAGCTATGGACGACGTATTCAAGAATATATTACGAGACATCGAAGAAGCTCTCAAAGAAGCTCTTCCTGAAAAAACTAATCCGGAGTGGCAGAAGCAGAGTTTTTCCGAGCTTTCCCGCTGCGTAGACGACTCTCACCTTACAAACCTGCTTACCCCCTGCCGCAACCTTGTTGACCTTGGCGGAAAAAGGTGGAGACCGCTTCTCTTAGTTCTCTGCTACAGGCTTGCAAAAGAAGCCGGACTTAAACCCGTGCTTCCGGAAGAACAGGTCTACACCCTCACTTCCCTTGTCGAATTTGTCCATACAGCAAGCCTTATCCACGACGATATCGAAGATTCCGCCGACACAAGAAGGGGAAAACCGGCCTGCCATATTCAGTATGGTCTTGATGTTGCCCTGAATGCCGCAAGCTGGCTTTACTTCCAGGCATCTTCCTGCCTTGAAAAGCTTGACCTGCCGCTGGAAACTAAGGCTCACTTCTATAAGCTCTACACCCTGCTTCTACGCCGCCTTCATCTGGGACAGGCAATGGACATCTACTGGCACGCAAACACAGAAATCTTCCCTACTCCTGCAGAATATACTCAGATGGTTCACTTAAAAACAGGAACCCTCTCAAGCCTTGCAGTACAGCTGGGGCTTATTGCCGGCGGAGCCACCTTTGAGGAAGCAGAACAGGCTGGACTCATTGCGGAATACCTGGGAGAAGGCTTCCAGATTCTTGATGACGTAACAAACCTTACAACCGGAAACCCGGGTAAAAAGCGGGGAGACGATATCGTAGAAGGCAAAAAGAGCCTTCCTATTCTTATGCATGTAATCGAACGTCCGAAGGACGCCGTTAAAATTTCCTACTACTTTGAAAAAGCAAACATGGAAGGTCCGGGAAGCACGGCAATTGAAAAAAGCATTGAGCTTTTAGAAACAACTTCTTCCATTCAGAAAGCGAAGGACAAGGGCGAAAAATGCATTCGTGAAAACATTTCCAGGCTGGTGTGCTTCAAGGGACTTTCTGAAGAAAACGAATGCGCTGCCCTCATAAAAAAACTCTTTCTGGGAATGCTCGACGGAGGAAAGTAAGTTTGAAAGAAAATTCCGGCCGGCTGAACGACGAAGCAATTAAACTTTCTCAAAGCGGACTCTACACAGAAGCCATCGCCTGCTTCAAAAGGGCAATTACCCTGGAAAAGGACAACTGGCTTTTGTGGTTCAATCTTGGCCTCACCCTTCGGGATGCTGGATTTCTGGAAGAAGCAATAACGGCTCTTGAAACTGCAGGCAATTTCGAAACAGATGAAATTCACTTCGATGTTATTGAAGCCCTTGCTGTCTCCTATTTTGACGCAAAAAACTTTGACAAAGCCCTTTCCACCTGTCTGGAAGGACTTGAATACAATCCAACAAATGCAGAGCTGTGGAACACAATCGGAGCCGTCTATTTTAACAAAGCCGAATACACAGACGCAATGGAAGCCTTTGAGACTGCCGTTACCATAAACCCCTACTATCCGGAAGCACTTTATAACCTGAGGGACACCTACCGGGAACTAAAAAACGAAACCGGAGCCCGGGAGTGCGAACAGAAACTAAAATCGATTAAAACAAACAATGGCAGCCAGGGAGATTTCAATTGAGAAAGAGAGCATTATATGTGGTAACCGGAATTTCCGGTTCAAAGATAACAGTCTGTCCGGTAACGGAAAGCGCCTTTTCTCAAACAGAAAACTCCTCCAGAGGCGGAGGAATCGAAGTCACAAATCCTCAGGGTTTATCAATTCAGGCCGGAAGTCTTGTGTACGTTGCCTTATCTAAGCATCTAAAGATGCTTTTAGGCTTTCTGGCTCTTTTCATTCCTGTAATTGCAGCCTTTCTGGGCTATTTTTCTTCTTTCACCCTTTCCTCCTTTTTTCACCTTGAAATAACGGAAACCCTTTCCTTCATCATTTCCGTTTCCTTTTTCATCATATCTGCACTGATTGAATTTATCCTGACCCGCCACGCAGAAACGGTTCCGAAACCGGTCATCATCGCCACCGTTGTATAAAAATCTTTGTTATTTTTATTTGACTTTACACCCAAAAGGGTTATAATTTTTATATGCTGACGGAAATTGAGGTATTTGCTCCGGCAAAGGTGAACATTGGGCTTAAAGTACTTCCGCGGCTTGAAAATGAAGCTTATCACAATATTGAAAGCATTTTCCAGACCGTGAACATAAAGGATAGGCTCAAAATTAAACTCACAGAAGGCTTTGACAGCATAAATGTAATATCAGAAGCCCTTCCCCTGCCACAAGACAATACCATCACAAAAGCATACGAGGCCTTCAGAAAATTGAAGGGAAACAAAAGTTTGCCCTCAGTTACTGTTGAACTTGAAAAAAACATTCCAGCAGGAGGAGGACTGGGCGGAGGATCATCCGATGCAGCCTCCTTCATAACAGGGCTGGAAAAGCTTCTTGATGTAAAACTAAGCAAAGAAGAGCACGATATAATCGCCTCGGAAGTAGGAAGCGATGTTTTCTTTTTTTTCCATACAGATGAGAAAGGAAAGGGCTGTGCTCTGGTTACAGGCAGAGGAGAAAAAATAGAAGAAATTGAAAGAAGAAATGACCTGCACTTTCTTCTGGTTTTTCCACCTGTACACAGTTCTACAAAAGAAGCCTACAGTCTTGTAGACAGGCACTACGAAAGCGGAGAAGCAGGAAAAATTATTTTTCCAGATATAAAAGTGCTTGAAAAAATGTACCGTTCTCCGCTAAAATGTTGGAGATTCGTGAACTCATTCACGCCTCCGCTTGTGGCTCGCTATCCGGAAATTGGAAGAGCGCTTGAAGCCTTAAGAGAATGCGGAGCCCTGTTTTCCGATATGTCGGGTTCAGGAGCAACGGTTTTCGGGCTTTTTGCTTCAAAAGAAGACTCTATGGCAGCCGCAGAAAAATTATACACTAAAGGGTTTAAAACTGTCTTATCAGACTGAGGCCTTTAGCATATATTCGTTCTAGTTACGGAGGTAGACCTATGCAGATTACTGAATTGCGTATTCGAAAAGTTGAAGATGAGGGTAAGCTTAGGGCTTACGTCACGGTAACATTTGACAACTGCTTTGTTGTGCACAATGTTAAAATTATTGAAGGTCAGAACGGTCTTTTTATCGCCATGCCTAGCAGAAAAACTGCAAACGGTGAATACAAAGACGTTGCTCACCCAATCAGCCCTGAATTCCGAAATGAATTGCAGGAAAAAATCATCGGTGAGTACAATGCTGGTCATGTCGAGACTTCAGGAGCAGAAGACTAGGCTTATTCTCAGGAAGAGCTCGTATTGATATAAAATTGCGACGTCGGCAAGCGGTAAGCCCCCGGCTTTTGGTGCCGGTATTCCACTGGTTCGAATCCAGTCGTCGCAGATATTGAGCTGCCCAAGAAAGATGTAACTTTTTGAGCGGCTCTTTTTTTTTATTAGAAAATCCCTTTTTGTATTGAAGGATTGATATATGAAGAGAATACCAGTTTTTTTTGCGCTTTTTATTATACTTCCTCTGGCTGCTTTCGCCTCTCCAGAATCTCAGCGCGATGCGTTTATTAACGCAGCAAAAGCGTACATTGGAACTCCGTACGTTTACGGAGGAACATCTAAATCCGGCATTGACTGCTCTGGTCTTATCTATATGGCCGCAAGAAACGCAGGTCTTCAGGAGCTTCCGAGAACTGCAGCCCAGATGTATCAGGCAACAACAAGAATTACCGATGCCCAGAGACAGAAGGGTGACCTCGTGTTCTTTAAGGCCGGTTCAACAGTTTCTCACGTTGGAATCTACCTGGGACCAGATAAATTCCTCCACGCTCCGAGTGACGGTGCCGTAACCGGCGTACAGATCGGACAGATGTCCCGCCCTTACTGGGCTCGAACCTACTGCGGAGCCGGTCGCTTCCTTCCTGCAATTACAGGAAAAGCCGCAACTGCCGCCAGTTCCGGAAACAGCGTAAGCACAAATTACTCAGGAAGTAAAAACTCAGGAAATACATCAACAAAGAAGACAAACAGCAGTTCAACGGGAAGCGCAAAGAAAACCTCTGCGTCTTCATCAAGAACAGCAAAGCCTGCAAAAACACCTAAGACATACCGCTCTGGCTCCGGACGAACCCACTTTGCGGCTGACCTCCAGGGAGCTTTTGACTGGACATTCCTGGGTCAGGACGGAACAATGGGCTTCATTCCTCAGGGCGGTCTTTTCAGAGCTGAAATCAGAACAGACCTCTGGAAATTTGACCCGGGTCTTTTTGCCGGCATCACCTACAATGTAATTCCGGATGCAGACTTTGCTCATTCCGTAGAATTCCCTATGGGCTTAAGCGTTACCTTCCTTGATTACATCGATTTGTACGGCGGTGTTGTTCTTACAATGACAACGGATCCTATCAAACAGCAGTTCGCCAAGAAGGAAGTAAATACAGTTCTATTCCCTGGAATTTTTGGAGTTAAATTTATGACTCCACCAATCAATATGAACTTTGCATCCCTGGTATTCAATCAGGATATTTCTTACACTGTAAGAACAGCCGCAAAGGGCTACGACCAGCTTGAATTTATGGAAGCACTTGGTTCAGGACTTTCCTTCAGCACCGGCGTAACCTTAAGATTTAAGTTCTAACAGATTATTGCAATAAACAAAAAAAAGGGGCTAACCAAAAAGAAAAGTTTGCGGTGGTTGAGGTTCTCGAAACCACCAGATATAGTGTAAATGGTCATTACTTCGCTTCGCTCCGTGCGCAAGCGGGCGACAGGCTCAATGACCGCAGTCACTAAACTTATTAGACAGCCCCCATTTATTTAAATTTTCTACACTATCAGATGAAAAAAACAGACGGTTTTACAAAACGAATATTTACCCTCATTCACCCAGCTTTTCAACCTCTTCGCAGGAAATTAAATCACTGCCGGTACTTAAAAAATCCCTTACAAGAATCTGACCAGCCTTTACCGGAGCATCTACAGACAAACGGCGAACAAATTCCATTCCAGGAAGAAGCATATCCTTTGGAATTTCACCATTCGTCTTTGCAGAAACAAGAGGCCGCCTTCCTTTAATTACACTTACAGTGCAGGTAAGGGTTCTGGAAGGAGAAGAAAGCTCCTTTATAGCATACTCCACTCCCCGCCTGCAGTTATTTCCAGTTACAGTAACCCCGTCCGCGCTTCCACTCACTTCCAGAGCGCATCCCATGGGGCATATTATACAGGTCATTCTTTTTATATTTTTTTCTGCTTCCATATTCTTCTCCAGATATTCGTCAGTCAATTAAATCCTCCGGAAGCTCAATGCTTATTGTAAGCGGAACCGACGGATCTTTCACTTCCTTCAAGGCCCTGGCGGGAATTTCAATTATCTGCATTTCTCCGGGACGAACAATGCGTTTTTTCTCCCGCTTAAGTTCCTTCTGCCCGATACAGGCAGTCACAGAAACCGACTTGTAAACTTCCGTGCTGCGGTACATTATCCGGACAGTATCATCTTCTTTTCCGGAAGAACCATCTTTCAAACAGGCCTTAAAGTCTTCCTTCTGAACAGTCGAAGGCTCCGCTAAGTCCGGAACTTCAAGCTTCTGAGGAACCACATAACGCACCCGGTTTCCCCGCACAACCGGAATAGATAACGTATTTTCAGAGCCGGACAAAACATACTCACTTGCAGCTTTTCCGGCAAGAATACTTTCTTCCGTTACAAAATCCACCAGATCATGAACATGAACGCTGTTTCCACAGGCAAAAATTCCAGGGACGCTGGTTTCCATCCGCTGATTTACTACAGGTCCGCTTGTAACGGTATCAAGATTTACGCCAAGGGGCGTTAAAAGCTCATTTTCCGGAATGAGTCCCACACTCAAAAGCACCGTATCACATTCAACATATTCAAAGGTTTCAGGAACCGGTTTTCTGTGCTCATCTACTTTTGCAATCGTCACCCCCGTTACCCTCTCATTTCCATGAATCTGAACAATGGTTGTCCGGGTTTTTAAAGGAATGTTGAAGTTTTCAAGGCACTGGGTAATATTACGGGCAAGTCCTGCAGAATAATTCATTATTTCAAGAACCATTTTGACCTCGGCTCCCTCAAGAGTAAGCCTTCTGGCCATAATCAGGCCAATATCACCGCTTCCCAGAATCACAACCTTTTTACCCGGAAGATATCCGTCTATATTCAAAAAACGCTGAGCACTTCCCGCAGTGAAAATTCCTGCAGGCCTGGTTCCTGGAATAAGCAGAGCTCCCCGGGTTCGTTCCCTGCAGCCGGTAGAAACAATCACCGAGCGGGTCTCAAGATTTAAAAGCCCCTCTGCAGAATTAATAGCCGTAACTCTGTGATTTTTTTCACCCTTTATAATCTCAAGAACCATAGTATCAGTTTTTATTTCAATACCCGCTTCCTCTGCCTGCTTTACAAACCGGAGGGCATATTCGGGTCCCGTAAGTTCTTCTCCAAAATAATGAAGCCCAAAACCGTTGTGGATACACTGAAGAAGAATTCCCCCGGGTCTTGTATCCCGTTCAAGCACCAGTATTTTTTCAAGACCATTTTTTTTCGCAGAAACGGCTGCAGCAAGTCCCGCAGGACCAGCCCCAATAATTACGCAATCATAAATCATTGTTTTTCTCCTGCAATATCAGGTACTCCCGGCCTGGTCTTAGAGTTCAGAATATAGGAAACGCCGCCCTTTTTTGTCACATTCACCATGGGAATCTGTAATTCCCGGCTCAGAATTTCAGTTACCCGGGGACTGCAAAAACCTCCCTGACACCGTCCCATTCCGGCGCGGCACCTTCGCTTCACACCATCTAAATCCCGGGCACCCACAGGACTGTGAATGGCCCGGACAATTTCTCCCTCCGTTATCATCTCGCAGCGGCAGATAATCCGTGCAAAACGGGAATCGTCTTTTATCAGAGCCTCCCTTTCCTCCAGAGATGCATCCTTAAAACTCTTAATTCCCTTTCTTTCTTCAATAAATCCGCTTTTTTCCTTTGCTTTAAGCCCGCCTTTTTCCAATATATCCCGAACCATCAGGGCAATGGCCGGTGCAGACGTAAGCCCCGGGGAACAGATTCCGCCCACATTTACAAAACCGGGAACAGCAGAATCTTCCTCAATAATAAAATCCTTTATTTCATTCCCCTTTTCATCCAGCGCAATGGCCCGGATTCCTGCAAAGGAATTAATAAGTGCCCGGGAAGGAATATCAGAAACGGAAAGCCGGGCCTTTTCCATTATTAGTGACTGCATAGCGGCTGTTGTGCCGGTTGAATACAAGGGCTCTTCTTCAGTTTCGAAGGGTCTTTCCAGAGACACCGCTGATTTTTCCGCACCACCTGAAGAAAAATTAACGGAAGCATTACCGGCTTTGTCACGCAGATCCGCTGCACTGGGACCGATTAAGATATTGTCGTCTACAGTTTTTGTTACAAGAACTCCTTTTCCCAAAGCCGTTGGAGTCTGAAACAGAACATGATTTACAAGTGAAGAAACACTTGAATCAAGAAGAGAATATTCTCCTTTCCTCTGAAGAATCGAATAATTTCTGGCTCCCGCCATACGGCTTATTTTTCCAGCCTCAAGTCCCCCTGCATTCACTACAAACCGGGATTTTAAAACTCCTGAAGAAGTTTCAAGATAAAAGAGCCCACTGCTGCACTCTGCATCACCTTCACCATCGTTCAATTCGCCCCTCTTATCCACGTTCCGGGCAAAACCATTACAGTTCCCCTTTCCATCTTCATCCGCACCGGCTTTTTTAATTGAATGAACCATTGTATTCCTGAAAAAATCAACACCATTCAAAACAGCACTTTCTGCAAAAGCCCATGTAGTCTGATACGGTGAAATTATGGCGGCCGTTGGCGCATACAGTGCGGCAACAACATTTTCTGAAACATTCGGTTCAAGGGCAAGAACTTCATCCCTGGACAAAATTGAAAGTTTTTTTACACCGTTTTTTACGCCCCGCTCATAAAGCTCCTGAAGCTTAGCGTTCCCCCCCTCATCAAATGAAAGTACAAGAGAACCGATTTCTTTGTAAGAAAAATCCAGAAGAGATGAATAGTGCTTCATCAATCCAGCCCCCTGGATATTAAGACGGGCCATCAGGGTTCCCGGAACCGGATCATAACCTGCATGAACGATACCGCTGTTGGCCTTACTTGAACCCGAGCTTACATCATTTTCCTTATCAAGAAGAGCCGTTTTTATATCCAGCTTTGAAAGCTCCCGTGCAATACAGGAACCGCAGATTCCGGCTCCGATAATCACAACATCATAAACCTTATCTTCCATCTTCATGTCTAAAATTATACACCAGGTTTTTAAAATATAGTTAGCCCATTTTTAAATAAAAAATTATTCAAAAATCAGTTGACGAAATTCATCATCATACTTTATATTTCTTTACAGGATTTTTAGGAGAGTGGACGCATTTAAAAGTCTGTAAAAGGCTTACAAACTGGAGAAAAATATGTCTGTTTATGACGAAGATTTGGACGAGTTTTTTTTTGATGATGAGTTTGATGATGATTACGATGATTTTGAAGACTTCGATGATGATGAATCAGACGAGGACCTAGACGATTTCGATGATGATTCTGAAAGCTACGAAGAAGCCTTTGAAGACGACTATGATATGGACGAACCATACGATGATGTAGAAGCAGAAGACGGCTATCGTGACATTTACGGAAACGACGGCGAAGAACTTTCCGACGAAGAAGACGATTTCTTTGACGATTCAGAAGATTACTAAAAAAAAGGCCGGTTCGGTTTTCACCATGAGATACCGGCTTTCATTGCAACAGTTTTTTTATTCAAAAAAAGGCTTTAGTTTCAAAGTAAGAAACCAAAGCCTTTTTTATTAAAAACTAAAGTTTTTAGAATCGGAAAGCAGACGGCAGAATCCTAAAAAAACCGGACTCAATACCAGACTTTCCAGTTTTCTACTCATGAAGCGGAATTACTTTTCCAGCATGCCACAGCTTTTCAAGATCATAAAAACCTCGTGCTGTTTCAGACATCAGGTGAATTACAATAGGACCTAAATCAATAAGATTCCAGTCATCTCCATCAGGAGATTTTCGGTTTGTAACATGAACTTCAAGGTCGTTTTCCTTGATATATTCCTTTACCTGCTTGTACAACCCCTGCCAGTGAGCAGAGCTGGTAACAGTTGTAATTACAAAATAATCAGTCCAGCTGTTCAATTCATGAACATCAATGAGCACAACATCCTTTCCTTTTCCGTCTTCCATAAGACGGGCAATTTCAAGCGCCTTAGTTTCCAGTGATTTCATATTCTTTATTCTCCTTCAAAATTTATTTATTTCTAACGTATCTTCCGTCAAAATCTTTTCCAAGAATAATCGTAAAGTCTACATCAGCGGCAGTATTATTTTCTTCTGTAATCGAAGCAACCTCTTCCTCAACAATATTCGTACAGTGAATAAAGTCCCCGACTACCCCGGCAACTTCCTTATTACCGATGTGGTCAATAATAACGGTTTTCTCGTAATCGTTCGAATCAGCATTAACTGCACTCAAAACGCTGTAACTGGCGTTCTGGAACAGAATTGCGGTATTGCGGGCCAGTCCCTGAACGGAGGTACCGTTTTTAATTTCAAGAACGTAAATACGGCTTGCAAGAGCAATACTGTTCGTAATAAGAAGGCTTGTACTCTGCTTTACAGCCTCCTTGATAAAGTCACCGTTATTAAGGGGGAACAGCAGTCTTTGACCGTCTACAATTCGAATCGGACCGGTTACGGTCTGCCGGATAATAGATTCAGAGTCCATGGCAGAAATAATCGAAAGCAGCTTATACACATCATCTGAGTCAGAAAAATTAGTTTTCAGAAGTTCATTATATTTCTTGAAAATTGATTTTTTTCCGAAAATCTGAGAGCTTTTATCATGCAGGGTGGTTAAAAATGCAGTTACCACATTCTGATTTCTTTCATTAATTTCAGTTTCATCCTCGTCTTCAAGCACGTAGTGAAGGTAAGTTGCAATCTTATCCCCATCCAGGGTTACCGCACCGGAAGGCAGAAGCCAGATTTCTCCATCCGGGCCTGTTTCATCAACCGGAGAAGGAATGAATACCCTCATTCCTCCCAGCATATCGGTAAGTTTTATAAAATCGTCCTGCTGAATCACAATGTAAAACGGGATATTAACATCCAGAAGCTTTTCAATTTCCTTTTTGTAGGACTCGATTCCAACTTCCGAATAAATATCATCGATTCGGTCTACTCGGCCCAAACTCTGATAGATACCGCCTGTATTTCCAGGAATATTTACAACCGCTGCCTTTCGAGAAACCGGGTAATAGACCAGCATACTTGTAAAAACAGCGCTCCGTTCTCCATTTTTTCCGTCATCAAGAATTAAAAGAACTCGGATAACCTGATCTTCCTCTATTTTTTCCTGAACTTTATCAGTACGTAAAGAAAGGGCAACCACAATTATTGCGGAAACGAGAATTAAAAAAATCAGGAGCAGAAAAAAAGCTCCCCGCTGTTCATCCCTCAAATGTTTTCTTTCCATAAAACCTAAAAAATCCCCTTAATATTCCGGCGGCTCAAAAAGACGCCATTTTATTCAGCTTTTAAAATCCAATTATATTTCGTAGAAGATTTCTTCTATTTCTATATCGTCCGAACCCAGTCATACAATTCACGGGATTCAGGAGCAACTTTTTTCCCGTTTTTCTCCAGAAAGGAAAGGTTTTCGTGCAGCACCTTCTCTAAAAGCCTGTTCAGCGGAAGAGCCAGAGATGCATCAAGATATTCTTTCGTAATATGCTCCCTGCCAGGCTCAATTTTATCCGCAATAAATAAAACCTTTGAATAATCGTTCATTCCCTTCATGCCGAAAGTATGAACCGCAACTGCTTCCAGAATGCGCTCATCATGAAAATCAAACTTCTCTTCAAGAAGCACAGCGGCAGCCCTGCCGTGAAGAAGACCGGGTTTATCCCGCTCAAGTTCACTCACCGGTTTATTATCCTTTTTTACAAGGGCAAAAAGTTTTTTATCATCCATCTTCTTACAGATATCGTGAGCAATTCCAGAAAAATACCCCAGATTTTCATCAAGCTCATACAGTGCGCAAAGACGTTTTGCCATTTCCGCCGTTCGTACCGAATGAGCATAGCGGTTTTCCGACACAGCAGAAGAAGCGAAAGATCGAACTTTTTCCGTAAAATCCAGTATTTCTTCTGTAGAATATTTCATTTTTAAAGCCCCTGAAATCCATATAGCTTATTTTCAATAATATAATGAAAAACCGCCTCGGGAACAAGGTAACGGAAAGCCTTTTTGCCGGCAATTCTGCTTCGTATTTCCGTAGAAGAAACAGGAAGAATCGGATTTGAAAGCATTATATGAGGATACTTAAAATCCTTTTCAAAATCATCACCCACAAACTCTATAGTATAAGAACCCAGACTCTTATTTTCAAAAGCCTTCACATCCACGCCGTTATTATCAGGGTGTCGGCGGGCAATAATCAGATCACACAGCTTTGCAATCTCCTCAGCCCTGTGCCATTTGTAAAATTGAGCGGCACTTTCCTGCCCAAGAATAAAAGCCGGCTTTCCTTCAAGTTCATTCCCGTATTTTTCAATAACGTACTGAATGGTATCATAGGTGTAGGAAACGCCTTTTCGCCGGATTTCGCAGTCTTCTGCAAAAAAGATCTGCCTGCCCTTTCCTGAGCAATTCGTTCCAGCGATTTCGCCACAATTCGAACTGAGATTTTCAACCTGGCAAAAGCCTTTATCTTCCCTCACAACGGACGAGGCACAAAAAGCTTCCACCATTTTCAAACGGTCTTCCGCAGAAACGGCGTTGTTCATTTCCTTGTGAGGAGGATTGTAAACCGGCACAAAAAGGATTCTGTCATATCCAAGCTCACGGGCAACTGTTTCTGCAAGCATACAGTGCCCGATATGCAGAGGATTAAAGCTTCCACCCAGAAGAGCTAACTTCATTTTTCACTTCCCGGATACTGAACGCCTTCGTCATCATCCATTGCGTGACTCTTCATAAAGCTCGGAGTTTCAGAACCAGAGAAAACGCTCTCAGAAAGAGACTCTCCTTCAGACAGCTTATTAACCAGCTGAAGAATCGCTTTTTTTGCATTTCCCATTCCGATATTGTTCTGAACAGATACAGGAATAACGCTTGTTTCAGGTTCAATAGCCTTGATGATGTCAATCAGCTCGCTGGCATTTTCAGCAGCGCCTTCAACATCGATTTTATTGGCAAGAACAATACGAGGCTTTTCCATAAGCTCATCTGAATAATTTGAAAGCTCACCCAGAAGCGTCTGGTAGGCAGTCTTATAATTTTCATCCGAACAGTCAATCATGAACAAAAGACAGGCAGTTCGTGAAATATGCTTCAAAAAGTCAAAGCCAAGTCCAACACCCTCTGAAGCCCCTTCGATAATTCCAGGAATATCTGCAATTATAATATCTTCCTCATCATCTGCACGCAAAACACCAAGATTTGGGATTTTTGTAGTAAAAGGATAAGGAGCAATCTTTGGACGGGCATTTGTAAACGCCGTCAGCAAGGAAGATTTTCCGGCATTTGGAAAGCCAACCAGTCCAACGTCAGCCATAATTGAAAGTTCAAGCTTTAAGAGGCGAACTTCACCCGGTTTACCGTCATGGGCATAGCGGGGAGCCTGATTTGTGGAAGACTTAAAATGAACATTTCCCCAGCCGCCTTTGCCGCCTTCAAGGAATAAAAATTCCTTTCCTTCATCATCATTAGTAAAATCGTGAATTAATTCACCCGTTTCTGCATCACGGATAGTCGTTCCCGGTGGAACTGGAATAACAACATCTTCACCATCCTTTCCGAACCTGTTCCAGCCCTGACCGTCACCACCATTTTTTGCCTTGTAAATTCTGTGATGACGAAGCTTTGAAAGAGTACGCATATTTTTCTTAAGGCAAAAAATTACATCTCCACCCTTTCCACCGTCACCGCCATTCGGTCCTCCGTGAGGAATATATTTTTCCCGTCTAAAAGCAATACAACCGTTTCCACCCTTTCCGGAATGAACCTCGATTATCGCTTCATCTGCAAAACCAATCATAAAAACACCCTATATTCTGTTAAAAAAAATACCCGGCAGATAAAACGCCGGGTAGTCAAATAACTAAAAGCTTAAGAATTAAGCCTTTACTGGTGTAACGGAGATGAACTTTCTGTTCATTCTTTCGTGGTAAACAACTGTTCCGTCTGCTGTAGCAAACAAACTGTCATCACCAGCTCTCATTACATTTTCTCCCGGATAGAATTTTGTTCCTCTCTGGCGAACAATGATTGAACCTGCTGTAACAGATTCACCGGCATATTTTTTAACACCCAAGTTTTTTGGATTTGAGTCACGGCCGTTTTTGGCACCGCTTCCACCTCTAGTTCTTCCCATAATTCTACTCCTATATTAAGGTTAAACCGTTGTATACATAACGCTTAAATTGTCCGGATATTCCTCAGAAATTGACCCCAATCCTTTTTCCAGGAACTCTCCGGCAAACTTCAGCTTTTCTTCCGCATCCGAAATATTCTCTGAAGATTTTACCCTGAAACTTACATGACCTCTTTCAGCCAGTTCAGTTTCAAGTTCTATACCAGAAATGTCTTCCATAACGAGCAGCGTTGTTTTTATCAAAACTGAAACCGCGCTGCACACTATATCAAAGCCTTTTCTGGCATATTGCGCGTGCCCGTCAGCCTTACAGGCAATCAGGGCTCCGCTTTTAGTGCGCTCTAAAAGCACATTTATCATAATTACGCAAGAACGATATCTTCTACACGAACGTTTGTGTAATTCTGTCTGTGACCAATAGTTCTGTGGTAATCTTTCTTTGATTTGTACTTGTAAACAAGAACCTTCTTATCTTTGAAAGTATCTTCTACAACGATAGAAATCTTTGCACCCTTTACATAAGGAGCTCCAACTGTTACTTTGTCACCGTCGCTAACAAGAAGAACTGAGTCGATGTCGAGTTTTGCACCCTTTTCAGCATCAAGCTTGTCAACTGTAAGAATTGCGCCTTTTTCAGCCTTGTACTGTTTGCCTTTATATTCAACAAGAGCGTACATAACACACCTCAAAAAAATTATTTTATGTCAAAAGTCGCAGTATTTAACGGGTGATACCACAACCCCTATACCATAATAGTAACATCAATATTATCAGAAAAACAGCCTTGATGTCAATACCAAGATTTCTGCATTTCCAGGAAACTTAATTTTTATCTTCTTTTTTTTTGGGGGGGAACCATTCCTGTTACGCCTGTTCCAGGGCCCGCTCACGCTCGGTCTCACTCCGTTCGCCTTTTGCTCCCCCCGGTCGCAAAACCCTTCCATAGGCGCCCCTGAAGTTTTTCTTCCAGCCAGGCTGATTTCACCAAAAAACTACCAGGTACTTTTTTTCACGCCGACTGTTGGACTAGAACCCGCGTTAATCGAAAAGCCGTTAAAAATCGAGCCGTTAGGGTCGATTTAGGCTTATCTTACCTCGCGTCTCCGGAAGCTGTGCTTCCGGATGCCCCCCCCCTTCCAGTCGCCGACCTCCTGTCGGCTCCTTTCAGGGCGCCTTCGCTCACTTCCGCCGCCATCCTTGGCGGCTCTTCCTCCCGCTGGTCGGCGTTCGCTCCGTTAGTTGGTTCAAGTCCAATCCTAATTTTCCGTTAAATAAAAAAAGCTAACAGTTCTCTTCACTGTTAGCATATATAAAGCCGACTGTCGGACTTGAACCAACTACCTACGCGTTACGAGTGCGTTGCTCTACCAGGTGAGCTAAGTCGGCATGTTGTGAATATAACATATTTCACGATTGCTTTCAATTGTTTTTAAAAGACTTTGGAAATATTTTTAGCCTACTTCGCATTACCCAGTTTCTGGTCTACAATACGTTTCATATCAACAATATTGTTTACAATCATGTAGTTATCGTAAACTTCAATACGGTTTTTTTCTACAAAACGGTTAATTTCATCCCGGGTAACTTCCTGGGAAAGACCTGCCCACTGGGCAACATCCGCAACTGTAACTGCAAATTTTCTGGACCGGTCATTTTTTCCATCGGCAGGATTCATTTCATCAAGCATTAAGAAAACTTCTGCAAGACGAGCCTGAGGTTCTTCGATTACAAGAATCTTGAATCGTCTCTTCTGATCATAGATTCTCTTGCAAAACAGCTTAAGAAGCTTCAATGAAAGCATTGGATTTCCTGTTACAAGAGCTTCAAAGTTTTCCTTACTGAATTCAAGACACTTTACTCTGGATTTTGCCATGCAGGTTGCAGAACGAGGAGAATTATCAAGAATCGCCATTTCTCCAAAGAATTCTCCGGCTTTCAAAATATCAAGATTCTTTTTTGTTCCATTAACGCATTTCAAAAGCTGAACGGAACCACTCTGGATGAGATAGAAGGTATCTCCCGGTTCAAATTCAGAAATAATTACCTGACCAGGTTCATAAATTTTTGCAAAACGCTCAAAAGCAGGAAGTTCAAAAGCTTTTAATGAACTGTCAGGAGCTTCTGCATATTCCTCAAAAGAAGCACGCTGCTGAAGCTTTTCATTTCTCAAATGTGCATCTTCGTATAATTTTGAAATTTCAGCCTTATAAGATGTCTGAGGAAATCTTTTTAACAACTTTAAGCATACATCACAGCAGGATCTGTACTGTTCGTCTTCATAAAAGCTTTTTGCAACTTCTACCATTCCAGACTGAGGATCTGTAGGAGTATTGTTCAAAATCATATTGATTTTTCTATGAATCTGTCTGAGCTGGCTTGAAAATACACGGAGCATTTTCATAATGAGGACTTTATTTGTACTGAAAAGCTTTTCAAATTCCGGAATAGTAAGAACTAATACAGAAGTATCAGAAAGAGCTGTTGCAGTTTCTTCCCGGGGAAAATGACCAAGAGCAGATTTTACACCAAAAAATTCGTTGGGCTTTACCTGATCAGTTACAGGCTTGCCGGTTTCGATATCAATACTTGTAAGAAGCAATATTCCCTTTTGAAGAATAAAAACCCGATCATCCTGATCACCGGTAAAATACGGAATCGAGCCTTTGGAATACTGCATAACTTTTGGCATACTAAAAAAATCCCCCTAAAACAACTTAAAAATTATTATATCATAATAATCTAAAATATGCTATGCTAAAATAAATGATTGATTTACATATGCACACTACAGCTTCAGACGGACAGTACACTCCTTCAGAGCTTGTTACAAAAATAAAGCAGAAAGGAATTTCAGTTTTTGCAATTACAGATCACGATACAGTAAAAGGCCTGGAAGAAGGAAAAAAAGCAGCCGAAAAAGAAAATTTAATTTTTATTCCAGGAATTGAAATCACAATTGAACGCCCTTTCTGTGAATTTCATCTTCTAGGGTTGGGGTTAAAAAGAATTTCAAACTCACTGACAGAAGTTATAACATCCCTGCAGAATAACCGCCATGAACGAAACTTACGAATTGTGCAGCACATGAACGACGCAGGTTACAAAGCAACTCTTGAAGAAATTCAAAACGATTATCCCGGACAAACTCTCGGAAGGCCGCATTTTGCCTTCTGGATGGAAAAACAGGGAATTGTAAAACATCATCAGCAGGCTTTTGATAAATTTCTTGCCCGGGGAAGACCCTGGTTTGAAGAACACTCAGGAGCAAACCTTGATGAAGCAATAGTTGCAATCAATGAAAGCGGAGGAATTCCCGTCCTTGCACACCCAATGTCCCTATATCTTTCCTGGAGCAAAATGGAGACTGCATTCATTGATTTTAGGGAAAGAGGAATTCAAGGAATAGAAGCCTTTCATCCTGGAGCTAGAGTTACAGAATGTCTGCGCCTTGAAGAAATGGCCAGAAAATTAGGATTTTTTGTAACAGCCGGCAGTGATTTCCACGGTGAAAAAATCCGCCACGACAGAAAACCAGGTCACACATGTGGTGACAAAATAATTGAAGACAGATTCTACTTCGAAGAACTTTTGCCAGCCCTCAATAGAATAGAAAACTAAACTCCTATTTCTTGGGCCAGCTCCTCTTCCCACCGGCCTTCCACGGCCCGCTAACGCTCGGTCTGGCGGCAGGGTCAGTAACAGTAAAAATCCTTGCCTGCAAAAACTTTTCGCCCTCGATTTCAAAGCCGCCATCCTGCTCCGCACCGTTCCACGCCGGGGCATGGCTGTTTCACCTGATTCACAAAAGATTCTCCTCCCTCTCAAATACAATCTCAAAACATCACCAAATAAAAAAAATCCCCGCCAATTCAGACAGGGAGTATCAATACAAACGAAAAACGATTTAAGCAAAAATCATTCTAGCTAACAAAAATATCGTTAAATAAAAAAAGTCTAGCAGCAACCACAAAGCGTGACTAAAACAAAAAGTTTTCCGGATGCAAAAAAATGTCGTTAAATAAAAAAAAGTCTGGCAGCTACCTACTTTCCCACCACGAAGGCAG
>CAMHMJ010000032.1 GCA_946186185.1 uncultured Treponema sp.
TGATAATTGCCCGGGCAATTTCCGGCTTGTTCATGGTATAGATGTGGATTCCCCGCACGCCGTTGGAAATCAAATCGATAATCTGGTCGGTGGCGTAGGCAATTCCCGCCTGCATCATGGCTTCCGGAGAATCCCGGAACCGGTCACAGATTGCAAGAAGCTTTCGGGGAATGTAGGCGTTAGACAGGTCCACCATGCGGCTCACCTGATTTGCATTGGTTATGGGCATAATTCCCGCAAGCACCGGAACATGAATTCCCGCCGACTGAAGCCGGTACAAAAAGGAATAGAGCATGTCGTTGTCAAAGAACATCTGTGTAGTCAGAAAATCCACCCCGGCATCCACCTTGTACTTAAGGGAATCGATGTCCGCCTCCCGGCTGGAGCTTTCCGGGTGACCTTCGGGGTAGCAGGCACCACCAACGCACATCCCTTCGTCCTTCAAAAGCCGTACCAGATCTGAAGCGTGTTCAAAGCCCGAAGGAAAAACCGTCTCGCCCGTAACCGCATCCTTAGGGAAATCTCCCCGGAGAGCCAGCACGTTCGAAATATGCTTTTCCTTCAGATTCCGGATGGTGTATTCCAGGGCTTCTTTGGTTGAACGAACGCAGGTAAGATGAGCAAGAGCCGAAGTTCCCTTGTTTTCAATGGCTTCTGCAATTTCCGCTGTATAGCCCTTGGTGGTTCCGCCGGCTCCAAAGGTCACGCTGATAAAATCCGGCTTTAGCTCCGTAAGGGAAACCGCCGTTTCCTTGATTGAATCAAGGACTTCCTTCTTTTTTGGCGGAAAAACCTCGAATGAAAGAGAAACCTTTCTGCTTTTCAGAATATCTGCAATTGTCATAATACCTGCCTCATAGTTTATATATATTTTTTACTGTCGTTCCCGGAGGATTTTGGCGGCGGCTACCAGGTTCTTCAGGCTGGCTTCTGTTTCTTCGTTGCCGCGGGTTTTAAGACCGCAGTCCGGGTTTACCCAGAGCTTTTCCTTCTGAACTTTGGCAAGCATTTTTTCCAGAGCCACAACGATTTCTTCAACCGACGGTACCCGGGCAGAATGAATATCGTATACTCCCGGCCCTACTTCCGTTCTGAAGTCAACTTTCTTCAGGGCGTCAAGGATTTTCAGGTCAGCGCGGCTGGCTTCAAAAGTGATTACATCGGCATCCATTGCGTCTATGTCCCGGATGATGTCGTTGAACTCGCTGTAGCACATGTGGGTATGAATCTGGGTTTCCGGCTTAACCTTTGCGTGCACAAGACGGAAGGCTGGAATCGCCCAGTCAAGATACTCCGAATGCCAGTCCGAACGGCGGAGAGGAAGCTTTTCGCGAAGAGCCGCTTCGTCAATCTGAATGATTTTAATTCCGTTCTTTTCAAGGTCCAGAACCTCTTCCCGGATGGCAAGGGCAAGCTGCTGAGCCTGTTCCTTTAAGCTGATATCTTCACGAGGGAAGGACCAGTTCAAAATTGTAACCGGACCTGTAAGCATTCCCTTTACAATTTTGTCCGTCTGCTTCTGAGCAAAAACCGACCATTCAACCGTCATAGGCTTGCTTCGGCTTACATCCCCCCAGATTACCGGCGGCTTTACGCAGCGTGTTCCGTAGGACTGAACCCAGGCGTTCTGTGTAAAAATATAACCGTCCAGCTGACTTCCAAAGTACTCTACCATGTCATTTCGTTCAAATTCACCGTGAACAAGCACATCCAGTCCGATTTTTTCCTGAAGCCTGATACACTCCGCGATTTTTTTCTGATTGAACTCCACATACTGCTGAAGGCTGATTGTTCCCTTCTTGAAGGCAGCGCGGTTTGCACGAACATCCTTTGTCTGAGGGAAGGAACCGATTGTAGTTGTCGGGAAAAGCGGCAGCTTAAAGTTTTCATGCTGGATTTTTTCACGGTCAGAGAAATCCGGTTTTCTTACAAAATCTGCTTCCTTCAGTTCTGAAAGGGCTTTGCGGACAGCAGGATTTTTGGAAACCCGTTCTGCAGCGAAGAGTTTTTTGTTTTCTGAAAGGAAAGAAGCGGCGGAGGATTTGCAGGAAGCGGAGTCTGAAGAAGCGGCTGCCTGAAGCCCGGATGCAGCACCGGCGATTTCCGACAGCTCCCTGAGTTCAACCAGTTTTTCTTCTGCAAAGGCAAAATGTCCCTTAATTTCTGCCGGAAGCTTTTCTTCCGATTCAGTTGTGTAGGGCACATGAAGAAGTGAGCAGGAAGTTCCAATAACCACATTGTCAGCGCTTACAGCCTTTTTGATTTCTGAAAGAAGCTGAAGTTTCTGTTCATAGTTTGCACGCCAGATATTCTTACCGTTTACGATTCCTGCAAAAAGCAGCGTATTCTGCGGGAAGCCCTTCTTAAGAAGTTCAAAACTTTTCTTTCCTTCAACAAAGTCCAGGCCGATTGCATCAAAGCCAAGGGAGCAGACTTCATCGTAAACATCCCGGATGTCACCAAAATAAGTCTGAAGTGCAATTTTGATTTTTGGAACAGTTTTTGCTGTTCCCTGAGAGCCGGCTTCACGCACCTTTGAAATTACAGTGTTATATATAGAAGAAAACAGCGCTTTTTCTGATTCAGAAACATCAAAAATAAGAGCTGGTTCCGCAAAGGAAATCCATTCCGCACCCTCTTCGCTGAGTTTTATTGCAAGATTTGCAAAAGCGGAAGCCGCTGCCTCTGCAAAATCTTCAGCCTTTTTTTCGCCGGTATAAGTTGCAAGGCGGAGGAAAGTATATGCGCCGATTACAGTGGGCACCGTCTGAATACCAAGGGCCTTTGCTTCCCGGTATTCTGAAATCACTTTGTTTACTTTGCCGTTATCAGCAGCTTCACCGGAAAGAGCGATTTCTGTATCATCGGAGATTTCCGGCACAATGTAATGATAGTTCGTATTGAACCACTTTTTCATCGGCAGAGCCTTAACATCCCCCGCCTTTCCCTGGTAACCGTGGGAAGCCGCAAAATAGATTTCAAGAGGACTCAGGTTCAGCGCCTGGTAACGCTCCGGAACTGCCCCAAGAAGGAATGCCGTATCAAGAACATTGTCGTAAAATGAAAAGTCATTGGACGGAATAAAGGAGATTCCTGCTTCAGCCTGCTTTTTCCAGCCGTAAGCACGAAGTTCCTTTGCAGTTTTTTCCAGCTCATCTGCGGAAATTTCACCCTTAAAAAACTTTTCACTTGCGAATTTTAATTCACGATTTTTTCCGATTCGCGGAAAACCGATTACGGAAGTTTTTACTGTTTTACCTGCCATATGTTATTACCTACCTTTTTGCTATGCAATTCTAATTTTTGACACAGTATAGCGGGCTGCAGCATCAATGAAAAATACTATTTTCATACGGTTTGCGATAGTTTTTTCCTATGGCGAAAATTCTGCAACTCTGATATAATCCCGGCATGACCTTACAGCAGTTAAAATATGCAGTTGCAGTTGCAGATACCCGGAATATCACGGAAGCCTCACGGCGAGTCTATGTTTCACAGCCAAGCCTTACGGCCGCAATCCGGGAACTTGAAACAGAAATGGGAATCGTGATTTTTTCCCGATCAAACAAGGGTGTTACCGTTACCAACGAAGGAGACGAGTTTTTGTCCTACGCACGGCAGGTTCTGGAACAGGCGAACCTGCTGGAAGACCGTTTTAAGAAGGACGGATCGGCTGGTAGCGGAAACAAAATTTTTTCCGTAAGCTGCCAGCACTATTCCTTTGCGGTAAATGCCTTTGTTGATGTTATCCGGGAATTCGGCGGAAACGAATACAATTTTACCCTCCGGGAAACCCAGACCCACGAAATAATTGAAGATGTGTCACACTTGAAAAGCGAAATCGGCGTACTGTATCTGTCAGGCAGAAATCAGAATGTCATTTCCAAGCTGATTAAGAAGAACAACCTGCAGTTTGAAGAGTTGTTTACCGCTCCCCTGCATGTTTTCATTTCAAAAAAGAATCCTCTGGCAGAAAAGGAAGAAATTCAGCTGAAAGACCTGGAGCCCTACCCCTACCTGACCTACGAGCAGGGAGATTTCAATTCCTTTTATTTTGCCGAAGAGCCCCTCACCGAAGTCGATTTTGACTGCCCTAAAAACATTCAGGTGCGGGACCGTGCAACCCTCTTTAACCTGCTGATTGGTCTGGACGGCTATACAATCTGTTCCGGAATCATCAGCCACGAGCTGAACGGCCCTGAAATTATCGCCAGACCCCTTGCCTGCGACGAACACATGATGGTAGGAATCCTTACCCGAAGGGGCATGATACTTTCCCGGTATGCCGCCTCGTATATTGAGGCGTTAAAGCGGCATGTAAGATAGCGGTTTTAATGCCGAAGTTTTGATTTCTACAAAAAATTGCCGAGCGGCATTCGGAATAGCGGCTTTCGGCCTGAAAAATAAAATTACCCGATAAACTCCCGGATTCTGTATTTTACTCCAAGCTGGCCGCACAATTTCTGACAGGCTTCCTCGTCTTCCTTTGTGATTGTGGTGGAAACCGTGGTCATGGTAACATTCGGAACATATTTTGCGGCGTTTCGTGCAAAATCAAGCATTGCGCTGTGAGATATCTCTCCAAACTTCGGGCGCACCCGTTCTTCATAAATCACCGGATCGCTTGAATTCAGGCTGATGGAAACCGCATCAATCAGGCCCTTAAAAAGTGGCGTTATATCCTTCTGATGAATCAAATTGCCAAGTCCGTTTGTGTTAATGCGAACCGGCTTATCGCTCACGGTTTTTAAAAATCTGGCAGTTTCCAGAAGAACATCAAGAGCTTCCGTTGGTTCTCCAAAACCGCAGAAAACGAACTCCGAGTAATGGCTTAAATCTTCTGAAAGCAGAGCCGCCTTAACCTCTTCAAAAGTCGGTTCGTGCTCCAGCCACAGGGACCAGTCTCCGCCAACGCCCTTTGCCTTCTGCCTTACACAGAAAGTACATGAACAGGGACAACGGTTTGTGAGATTCAAATAAAGCCCGGTATGAACCGGATAAACGATTTTCATCATTTTGTTTCACCAGATTTTTTTAGTTTTAACAGTTTTAATTTACGCGATTATGATTTATTTCCTTCCTTTTTGTCAATCTAATCGAATATAAAAAAAATCTATCACTCTTATCTAAAAAAAGTATTAGAAATGATTTTTGAAAAAGTGTATACCTACTACATCGCTAGGTTATACAGGAGGCAAAAAACTATGAGCAACACCTTACAAAACGAATTGCAGGATTCATTGCCCGAAGCTCTGCCGGATCCCGTAATTGAAATCAAAAATCTTTCGCTTTCCTATGAAAACGAAAATACAAGCTTTGAAGCATTGAGAGATATCAACCTTACGATTAATCGCGGAGAATTTATATGTATTGTTGGTTCTTCCGGCTGCGGAAAGAGTACATTGCTCTCCGTTCTGGAAGGACTCAGCACTGCAACCAGCGGCAGCGTAAAAATCAATGGGAAGGAAGTACACGGTCCGGGCGTAGAACGGTCAGTTGTTTTTCAAAGCTACTCCCTCTTCCCCTGGATGACGGCTCTGGAAAATGTTGCCTTTGCGGTATACGAAACGAATAAAAAACGAGGCACCAGGGTTTCAAGGAAAAAAGCTTCCGAGATTGCCCTCACATTTTTAAAACGGGTTGAACTAAACAGTTTTGAAAACAAGCTTCCCGGGGAACTTTCCGGCGGAATGCAGCAAAGAGTTGCAATTGCAAGGGCAATGGCCTGTGACCCGGAAATCCTTTTGATGGACGAACCTTTTGGAGCGCTTGATGCAAAAATCCGGGAAAACCTTCAGGGACTCCTTTTAAAAATGTGGCGTGAAGATGAAAAAAAGAAAACCATCGTTTTTGTAACCCACGATTTGCATGAAGCGGAACTGCTTGCGGACAGAATCGTGTTTATGGTTCCAAAACGCATTTATGCCGTGATTGAGGACACGCTGCCTCGGCCAAGAAACTACGCCTTGATTCAGGAAAGCAGGGAATACAAGGAGCTTTATCAGAAGCTTGTTAAATACTTCTACAACGAAACAACGCAAATCGTAAATGATGAAGGAGCATACATATGATATCGAATACCAGAGCATTCTTACACAAATACATTTTTAATCTTGCAAACCTGTTCTTTGTTCTTACACTTGTATGCTTTCTTTTTCCCAGCAGATACGCACTCACCAGAATGGAGGGATTAAAAAGCCCTGTTCCCTTTTTAGTTCTTCTCTGCTTTATAGAAATTTATTTTATCTTTCAGCTGACAAGACAGACACGGCAAAATGACAGCCGGGCCATTCATGATATCGCAAACTTTGTCTTCATCGTTTTATTTATCTGGGAACTTTTCGTAACCAGATTGGATGTATATCCAATAATTTTTATTCCCTCTCCAGAAAACGTTTTCGCCGTTTTTATTGACGACAGAATAAAGATGCTTCTGGGACTTGTTAATTCACTTTTATTACTTGTAGTGGGAATTTCAACCTCGCTGGTCTGCGGAGTAATTCTTGGAACCTTTGTGGGCTGGAATCCACGGCTTACAAAAGCGATTTATCCCATTGCAAAGGCCATCTCCACGGTTCCGGCTCTGGTCTACACCCCATACGTAATCCTGATTATGCCGACCTTCAGATCTGCATCAATCTTTGTAATTTTCCTTAGCGGCTTCTGGAGTACCTTCATGGGCTCTATAAACAACACAGCCTTCGTAGAGAAAAAGGTAATCAATTCTGCAAAAGTACTGTCCCTTTCAACACCGACAATCCTTTTCAAAATTATAATTCCCTTCAATCTGCCAAGAATCATAAACAATCTGCCCATTAAGATTTCTGCCGCAATCATGACCCTTACCGCTGCAGAAATGCTCGGTGCGGACAACGGAATCGGCTTCTATATCCGGAACGCACTGAATTTCGGTAACTACACAAAGGCCATTGCAGGAATCTTCTTTATGGGATTTCTGGTAGCAGGACTGAACGCAGGCGTTTCAATCCTGAAAAAACGATTCATAAAATGGAGCTATTAAGCAATCAATAAACAAAATAAAAATACACAAGGAGCATGTATGAAAAAAACTGGTAAAAATCTTTCGAAAATTCTGAAAATTGCGTTCGCAGTCATTGCACTCACCGGTGCAATCACCACAACCGGATGCAAGAAAAAAAGCACGGCAAAATACACCCTGAATGTAGGACGCCGTTCCGATTCAAACAGTATTGACCCTATTATCGATACTGCACGCCACGAAAAACTGTTTGAAAAATACGGACTGAATGCCAATTTTGTGGGACTTCCTAAAAGTTCCATGCTTAATTCTGTTGCCGTAGGAAAAATCGATTCTTCATATCTGAGCATTCTCTACAATTTAAATCTTGGCGCCCATGGAGAAGATGTAATTTTATTTGCCGGAACCATGTCCGGTGGACAGGGCGTTCTTGCCTACAAAAAGGTTGCCGAGGAAGTCCGGGATCCAAAAAACTGGAAGGGAAAAACAATTGCAGGTCAAATCGGCGGAACCGGAGAAATGGTTATCAAGGCAGTTTTAAACCGGGATTATGGCTATGTTCTCGACAAGGATTTTAAGTACAAATCCTTTGAAACCGACGCCGAGACCATCGCTGCCTGCTCAAAGGGGAATACGGATGTAATCATCGTTTCAAATAACTTTGTCGATTCAGCAATTCAGCAGGGCTATGTTTACCTGTATCCCCTAACTGAACTTGAAGATGATTTTGTCTGCTGCCGTCAGATGGCAAACGGAACAAAGTTCAAAAACAACCGGGATGCCTATCTTGCCTGGCTTAAAGCCGTAATAGTAGCCTATAAAATCTACAAAACTGAACCGGAAAGAACAATCAACCTGCTTGAAACGGTTTCCGGTCAGACAAAAGAATGGCTCTACAACTTTGTTTATAATCTTGATAAAAACCAGCGCCGTTTCTACAGCCCGGACCCAAACTACAACGGCGTAAAACTGTATTACGAAACCATGATAAATCTTGGCTACATAGATACAAAACGGGAACTTTCGGAATTCTTTGATATTTCACTCTATGCCCAGGCTTTGCGAGAAATCATCAGGGAAAATCCTGGTGACAAGGTTTATACAGATTTATGGAACTACTTTAAAACCCATAACAATCAGTACCCTAATTTCAGCAGGGATTATCCGGAAAGCTATTAATTCCCGGGTAAATAAAAACTAACATTTAGAGGAAAAAAATGGCTATAAATATTTCAAAAGCAGAGGTTGAGACCCGGGATAATCGTCTTGGTGCCCTTACGGCATATCACGGCTCAGCAAGTGAACTTCAGAAAGCTTCTGGCAAACGCGAAATAAAAGAAGACCAGCGTCTGTATTCACAGTGCAGCGACTGTTCTCAGGGCTGTGCGGAAACCCTTTCCTACATGATACGAGACGCCGCAATTGTTGTACATTCTCCGCTGGGTTGTCTTGATCCGGTGGAAAAATACGAACGCGTAGATGCCAGTTCCAGAGCCAGAGGTCTTGAACCCCATAAAATTCAAGTAATTTCTACGAATATGGGGGTTGATACAACGGTTTACGGCGGACTAAAAATTCTTCGGGAAGCAGTTCGTGAGGCATATAACCGCTTTCATCCTAAGGCGATTTTCATTCATTCCTCCTGTGCAGCAGGAATTATCGGCGACGATATTGAAAGCATAGTCGACGAATTAGAAGATGAACTTGGAATTCCTCTTGTTCCGATTTACTGCGAAGGCTTTAAATCAAAAACCTGGGCTTCCGGCTTTGATGCCGTATTCCACGGGGTACTGCGAAAAATTGTCAGGAAACCGGAAAAGAGACAGGAAAAACTCGTAAATGTAATCAACTTTTCCGGAAGAGACACCTTTTCGCCCTTCTTTAAAAAGTTGAACCTGGAAGCTAATCTTGTAATTCCGAATGCAACGATTGAACAACTGGCGCAAATGTCGGAAGCCGCCTGTACCACACATATCTGCGAAACTCTGGGAACCTATGTGTCGGCCGCTCTTGAACAAAACTATGGGGTTCCGCAGGTAAAGTCTCCTTCTCCATACGGAATTGACTGGACAGATCGCTGGGTACGGGAGCTGGCAAAAGTAACAAACCGGGTTGAGCTGGCAGAAAAAGTTATTCAGGAGGAGCATGAACGGCTTGAACCAATACTTGAAGAATTCAGAGCTAAACTGAAGGGAAAGAAGGCCTACATTTATGCCGGAGATTCATACGCTCATAACCTTGCAAACATGGTCAAGGATTACGGAATGGAAATTGTGGGTATCACCACCCTTCACCATGACCAGACCACCGATGACAAAAACTCAAATCTGGACACCCTTGGTGAACTTATAAAATCAGTGGGAGATGTACAAAATTTCTCTGTCTGCAACAAACAGCCTTTTATTATGTACAAAATTCTTACGGAGCTTAAGCCGGATATTCTGATAACACGCCACAACAGCATTGCAACCATCGGTACAAAACTGGGAATACCTTCTATCCGTGCAAACGATGTAAATGTCTTAAGCTGCTACGACGGTGTTGTGAACCTTGGTTCAAGAATCATCGATGCACTGCAATCCAGCAAATTCTTTACCACCATTGCTGAACATGTAAAATTCCCATACAGCAGCTGGTGGATTAACCAGAAGGACCCATTCTATTTTGACAAAAAGGCGGAAACAAAATGAGCAAAACATGTAAATTAATCGAACAGCCAAGATTTTCCTGTGCACTTGCCGCACAGACCACGGTACTGGCAATTCCCCGTGCCCTTCCAATCATTCATGCAGGACCGGGCTGTGCTTCAAAAACCTTTCGGGTTCTGTCAGAAGGCTGCGGAAACCAGGGAGAAGGCTACGGTGGCGGCGGACAGATTTCCAGCACGAATACAGGAACAAAGGAAGTAGTTTTTGGCGGTGAAGACAAGCTTCGGGTTCTCACAGAAAACGCCCTTAAGGTTCTGGATGCAGACTTATTTGTCTTGATGTCGGGCTGTACCTCGGGAATTATCGGAGACGATGTTGTTTCCGTTGCAGGAAAATTCAGGGAAAAAGGGAACCCCGTTGTTGGAACAGAAACCTCTGGTTTTACCGGCAACAACTATCACGGACACGAGCTGGTTGTAAATTCAATAATCGAACAGTTCGTAGGGAATGTGACTCCGAAGATTCAGAAGGGACTTGTAAATGTCTTTTCAGTTGTACCGAACCAGGACCCCTTCTGGCGGGGTGACCTTGAAGAACTCAAACGCATACTTACAGAAATCGGTCTTGATGTAAATATTCTGTTTGGAACGGAAAGCCGAGGTGTATTCGAATGGAAAAATATCCCGAATGCTGAATTCAACATTCTGCTTTCTCCATGGTGCGGCTTAAAAACCGTTGAACTTCTGAAGAAAAAATACGGGACGCCGTTTTTCCATTTTCCGTACCTTCCGGTTGGCGGAAAAGCAACAAGTCTTTTCCTGAAAAAGCTTGCTTCATTCGCAAATCTGGATTTAGCAAAAGTAAACGCAGTAATAAAAAGAGAGGAAGAGCGTTTTTATCAATATATCGTTGGTCTTGCCGACTTCATGTCTGATTACAGAAGCAATCTTCCTAATGAGCTGTATGTTGTGGCGGATTCAGAATATGCTCTGGGAGTTACAGATTACCTTGTAAATGAGCTTGGACTTCAGCCAAAAGGAATTTTTATCGACGATGATCCACCCTCTGACTCGATAAAGGAAAAAATTCTGGAAACCGCGGAAAATCTGGCTCCGGAACTAAAGGATTTAATCTACTTTGAAGCAGACGGCGGAAAAATCCAGCAGAAGCTTACCGAATTGATTGGTAACTCAAAAAAAGCAATCGTCTTCGGAAGCTCCTGGGAAAAGCTGGTAACAGAAAAGAATAACAATATGCTCATTCACCTGAGCATGCCGATTATCAACGACGTAATTCTGAACAAGAGTTATGCAGGCTACACCGGAGGCTTAAAAATCACTGAAGAAATGTATTCAAGCATTTTCCACAGAGGAAACATTTCTAAAAATGTCCAGACTCTGTAACTCTGTGTAACTCTGTAACTGCCTGCTTACAGTTTTCCGCAGTTAATTAAAACCATAGGAGCGCATTTATGAAATACAAAATTGGAGTAGGAACATCAGACGGAATCAACATCGATTTACATTTTGGTAAGCTGGATTCTGTCTATATTTTTGAAGTAAACGAGGAAAACGGAAATTCTTCTTTTATTGAAAAACGCCCGGTTAATCTTTCATCAATTGCGGCTTCTGGGAATTCAGCTGCCGTTACTACAGGCTGTTCCTGCGGAAACGGCTTTGTAACGGCTATTGCGGAACTTGTAAAAGACTGTACATATTTTCTGGTGGCAAAAATCGGAAACCGCCCCTACCACCTTCTTCAGGAATACAACATAAACTGTATAGAAGCACCATTTTCTATTGAAGAATCCATTAAAAAAGTGAACAGTTATTTTGTTTTGCACAAAAACAGGGAGCTTCACGTTTTTTAAAACCAGCTGACCGAACATTAGTATCTGCACAGAAACCGAATTTAAGAAAATTGCTGGTTCTTTTGTTATAGTTTTTTCCTTTATCTGTTATAGATTTTTTATATTAGTAAAATATCTTAAAATAGTATATACCTACTGTCATAGTAGGTTAATAAAAAGGTGAGGCTATGAAAGATATTGCTGAAAATAAGACTTTAAAAAATAATTCACATTTTGCTTCTCAGCAGGCTCCACAGCTCATAACACGCCGGGCTGCACCAATTTTCGGCATTCTTCTTGCCCTTCTTGTGCAGATTTCAGTGCCAAACAGCACCCTTCACCCTGCGGCTCCTCGCCCCTACTATACCGGACTCCTTCTGATACTCCTTGCCGTCGCCACAGTGTTTTTTGCACTTTCGTTTTTCATTCCGCGCCTTAGAACTTCACTTGCCTATAAGGGACCTTTCCTTGCAGGTGCCGGAGTTCTGGTAACCGTGTTGAACCTTATTACCGCAAAATTCGCCCTGCTTCCGGTGATTTTCTTCCCAAGCTACGATAACATTCTTGCAATTTTCATCACCCAGAGCACCCTTCTTGGAAAATGTATCTGGTACTCTTTCCGCCTGCTTCTTCTGGGAGTATTCTGGGGAATCACAGTGGGCTTTGTCACCGGAGTTCTTCTTGGCTTCAGCCAAAAGGCCAATTACTGGATAAACCCGTACATCAAACTTATCGGACCGATTCCGGCAACCGCCTGGATTCCCCTTGTGCTCACAACCTTCCCGACCCCCTTCGGAGCCAGCGTTTTCATCATCGCACTTTCGGTGTGGTTTCCGGTTCTTCTGATGACAAGTTCGGGCATTCAGAACACAAGCAAGGTCTACTTTGAAGTAGGACGAACCCTTGGCGCCGGCACCTTTTATCAGGTTTTCCGTATTGCAGTTCCGGCCGCCCTTCCAAACATTTTTCAGGGAATTTTCACCGGAATCTGTGCCGCCTTTATCGCCCTTATGACCGCAGAAATGTTCGGCGCAAAATACGGAATCGGCTGGTACATAAGCTACCAGAAGGCCATGATGCTCTATTCGGGAGTGTATGCAGGCCTCATCCTGATTGCCCTTTTCTGTACGATAATCATCACGGCGCTTTTCAAGGTGCGCTCAAAGGTTTTGAACTGGCAGAAGGGTCTGATTAAGTGGTAGGAGTGGATTATGTCTGGAGAAATTAAAATATCGAATGTAACAAAAATATTTAATCAGGGCGAAGCCGAAGAAGTAACGGCTTTAAGCGGCGTGGACTTTACAATTCCCGCAGGAAGCTTTGTTTCCCTTATCGGGCCTTCCGGGTGCGGAAAAACCACCCTCCTCCGCTGTATCGCCGGTCTTGAAACTCCCACAGACGGAGAAGTTCTGGCGGACGGCGTAAAAATCACAAAACCGGGAAGCGACCGGGGCTTTGCTTTTCAGCAGGCAAACCTTTTTCCATGGCTTACCATCCGGGAAAACATCGCCTTCGGCTTAAAAGCACGGCGCATCTATAGGGAAAGAAAAGCAGATGTCGATGAGTTCATCAAACTGGTAGGCTTACAGGGCTTTGAAAAATCCTACCCTCACCAGCTTTCCGGCGGAATGAACCAGAGGGCAAGTCTTGCCCGGGCTCTTGTGGGCCATCCGAAAATTCTTCTGCTGGACGAACCTCTGGGAGCTCTTGATGCCTTTACCCGAATGACCATGCAGGACGAAATTCTCCGCCTTAAAAAGGAGCACAACACAACCATGGTTATGGTCACCCACGATGTAGACGAAGCCGTTTACCTGAGCGACTACGTTGTCGTAATGACTCCGCGGCCGGCAAAAGTCGAAAAAATAATCAAAATCGATTTGCGCCATCCCCGTGCCCGCGGTCAGGATGTGTTCCTGAAATACAGAACACAGATTCTTGAAATTCTGGATTACGCCGGAAAAGTTCAGGAAGTTGAATACGCAATTTAAGGTATGGGGCAAAACCTCAGGCTGAAATTACAGGTCGAACCTTACAGTTCTGAGGCTGCCCTCATATACAATTTAAGTACTTGGAGGTACAAATGAAAACTACGAAAAAAATTGCAGGACTTAAAGTCGCAGCAATCACTGTTCTTGCAGCACTTACACTGGGAACAACCCTTTCTTCATGTTCAAAGAAAGGCTCTTCTGCAAAGGCAGATGCACAGAAGGTTGTAAAAATCAACTTTTCAACCGGAAGTCTCTGTCACGCACCGGTTCACGTTGCAATGAAGCTTGGGCTTTTTGAAGAAGAACTGGCAAAAATCGGACAGAAGGCTGAATACGTTCAGGTTGTTGAAGGCGGTGCAACTCTGGGAGAAATGATTGCTTCAGGAAAGGTTGACGCCGGCTACGGTCTTTACGCAACTCAGCTTCAGGCAATTGAAAACGGTCTTCCAATTTCATTTACATCTGGAATTCATACCGGCTGTACAAAATACTATGTTCGTCCGGACAGCAACATTTATTCAGCAGCAGATTTGCGGGGAAAGAAAATCGGTGTTCCTGGCCTTGCAGACAGCGCCGTAATGAACCTCAAACGAAAGCTCATCGATGTGGGAATCGGTGTAACTGCAGAAAACAATGAGGTTGAATTCGTTGCCTACGCTTCCGCTGACCTTGCAATCGCCCTGAACAACGGCGCTGTAGATGTAATCGGAGCCCATGACCCAATCGCTACAAAGGGCGAAAAGGCTTACGGCTTCAGAAAAATCCTTGATACCGGAACTGATGAAAAATTCGTTCAGGAATATTGCTGCCAGCAGTTTGTAACTCACAAGCTTCTGAATGAAAACCCGGCAGGAGCAGCGGCAGTAACCCGGGCCCTTCAGAAAGCAGCCGCTTTTGTTGAAGCAGAACCTAGGGCAACCGCACAGCTTCAGATTGAAAACAACTATGTTGCAGGCGACCTGGACTTTAACGCAGCATTGCTTGAAGAGCTTTTCTACCAGCCAAGCCGCTCCCTGGGAAAGAAAACCTTTGAGGCCGCTGCCCGCCAGCTTCAGGAAGCAGGTGTTCTTAAGTCTTCAACAAATATCGAAAAGTTCATCGAAGACGGCTACATCGAACTTTACGGAGTTCCGGACGGCTACATCTACGACAAAGAAACAAAAACATACAAAGAAATAAACGGCTCAAGAACCTAAACCGAATAGGGCTGCATAGAAGCGCCCTACTATTAAACAAAAGTCGCTATGAACGGCGACCTCTCACAGGAGAAATTTATGAAAAACATAAACATCATCTTATCTGCACTTACTGGAATTCTTGGTCTTCTTTCAGGAATTGCACCTTACACCTTCGCAAAGGTCTGCGCAATGGAAAAAATGCACTGCCACGCTGTAACCGCTCCAACCGTACTGGTTTTCGGAATCGTTATTTTTGTTGTTTCAGCAGTTCAGGTAATTACCCTTTGGAAGAAAAAATAAATGATTGAACGGTCACTTGCATTTTCAAATCTTTCTCAAAAGCCCTACAGGACCCTCTGCCTTTCGATACTTGTTGCCCTTTCTGCAGCCGTTCTGTTCGGTTCCCTGGTACTGGCTTCCAGCCTTAAATCCGGCATCACAGGTTTAAGTTCAAGCCTTGGAGCCGATCTCCTTGTGGTGCCTGAAGGCTACGAAAAAGGCGCCGAAAATATCCTCCTTTCCGGCGAACCAAACTACTTCTATATGGAAAGAAGCGTTCTGGATTCAGTGCGGGAGCTTGAGGAAGTTGAAAGTGCAAGTCCTCAGTTTTATCTTACAAGCCTCAGTGAAAGCTGCTGCGATTTTCCGATTCAGATTATCGGCTTTGAACCGGAAAGCGATTTTACAGTCAAAAACTGGAGTTCAAAAAAAATAACTTCCAGAAAATTGAACTGCGCTGCCTGTGACTCCGGTGGAAGAAAAGCGGAAAATGTAACCAGAAATGGAACCGCAAAAAACGGAAAAGTCCCGGCAAAGGAAATCATTCTTTCCGGAAGCAACATCACGCTGACAGGAAACTCAATCCGTTTCTTTGAAGAAACACACGCTGTTACAAGCCGCCTTTCAAAAAGCGGTTCCGGCATGGACAATGTAATTTTCTGCGACCTGGATACCCTGCAGAACATCTTTGACGCAGCCCGAAAAAAAGGCTTTGGCTTCATCTCTGACGGGGACACAAAAAACAAAATCAGTACGGTTCTGGTCCGGCTTGCCGATGGTGCCTCGGCCGATTCAACCGCCCTTAAAATAAAAACCAGAATTCCCGGAGTTCAGGTCATTCAGGGAGAAAAATTCTTGCGGAACTTTTCAAAAAAAATCGAAGCCTTTCAGTTTTTTATGTACAGCATATCGGCACTGGTTTTTCTGATTTCTTCGTTTTCACTTGCACTTGTTTTCTCAATTACTATAAATGAACGACGCCGGGAATTTTCAATTCTCCGTGTTCTGGGGGCAAACCGCTCACAGCTGCGTAAAATCCTTTTTTATGAAGCTTTCTTTTTGGGAAGCACAGGGTCAGTTTCGGGAACCGGCCTCTGCGCACTTTTTATTCTTCCCTTCAATGTCCTGATTTCTCAAAAAATTGCCCTTCCCTTCGCCATTGCTTCAGTTCCTCAGATTCTTATTTTTGCCGCAACGGTATTTGTTCTCTGCACCGCATCGTGCCTTGCCGCCTCCCTGACGGCCGTTTTTAGAATCACAAAAATTGAACCCTATGGAGATGTAAAATAAAATGATTGAAATACGCAATTTGAACAAAAGCTTTTCGATTTTACGACCTCACCCGACCGGGGCATCCAGCTCTACAAAAACAATCCTCAAAGATTTCAGTCTTTCCATTCCGGAGGGAACCTTTCTGGGAATTTCCGGGGAATCGGGAGCGGGAAAAAGTACACTGCTTTCCATCATAACTGGGCTTCAGAAAGCAGACAGCGGAAAGGTGACCATTGACGGAACAGAAATCAACGCCCTTTCAGACAAAGAACTCTGCGCCTTCAGAAACCGGAATATCGGCTTTATCTCTCAGGAGCAGAGTTTCCTGGAAAATCTGACTGTCCTGGAAAATGTAAAGCTTCCCGCTCTTCTTTATCCGGGAAAAACACAAAAAGAGCTTACTTCCCGGGCACTGGCCCTGCTTGAACAGCTGAATATCGCAGAACTTGCGCAGATGTATCCTTCCTTTCTTTCCGGCGGAGAAAACCAGCGGGTACTGATTGCCCGTGCTCTGATAAATGAACCAAAAATTCTTGTTGCTGACGAGCCTACCGACGCAGTAAGCGAAAAACAGACAAAAGAAATCCTTCAGATTTTTAAAGACCTTTCTTTGCAGGGAAAAACCGTAATTCTCGTAAGCCACGACACAAAGGCTCTGGAACAATGCGACAGAATTGTTACGCTGGGATAAGAATTTTTACCAGAGACGCCGTCTAAAAAGTCCAAACAAAACTCGACAGACTCTCTACTCTCTTATAATCCAACAGTATTTTCCAGGAAAGCTGCAACTCCGTCTTCATCGTTGGTCAGGGTTACAAAGTCCGCGGCCTTTTTTACTTCTTCAATTGCATTTCCCATGGCAACGCCGGTTCCGCACAGTTTTAGCATGCCCACATCGTTGTGGTCATCACCAAAGGCAATTATGGATTTTGCAGAAATCCCAAGGCGTGAACACAAAAACTCGATTGCACACTCTTTTGTGGCATTTTTAGCCGAAAACTTGTACCAGGGAATATCAGAAAACGGAAGGAAATCGCAGACCGGCACAGAGGAGGCAATTTCCTGCACCTTTTTCTCATCCTCAGTCTGCACGCAGATTTTCATTGCCGGTTCACTAAAGTTCTTAAAATCGTCATAAATGGACCAGCTGGCGTAGTTTGTACTCTTATCTTCCTTCCTATTCCAGAAAATTTTATCCAAGGTATCAAGGGTGATTTCAACATCACTTCCGCAGACTCTATAAGCGGCGTCAAGAAGGGCGCGGGTTTCTTCTAGGGAAAAGAGCTGAGTTAAAATCAGTTCGTCGTGGCAGACAACGCTTGCTCCGCCGTTACAAATAAGAATGTCAGGTCTGATTTTTTCTTCAAAAGGAACGATATTTGCCCGGCCGCGGGAGGTGGAAAAACCAATCAGAATACCACGCTGGCGGCAGCTTTCAAGAACTTCAGCAGTTTTATCAGAAATAGTTTTGTCTGAACGGAGAAGAGTTCCGTCCAGATCGCAAAGAATAAGTTTTGTTTCCATAGAGAATAATAGCAGAAATTGACTGCCCGGTCTACCAGAAGCCGACCGCTGAAGCCGACCGCCTGACTACCATTGCTCGTTCCAGCAGCGGGAGCCCGCCCGGTCTACCAGAACGCCCGGTCTATCGCTTTGAAAGCATCTTGTTTGTAAGCTTTGTGCCCGCAAACTGAATTATGGCAACCATTATAATTATAACGATAACAGCCGCAATCATGATTTCCGTTCTGAAACGCTGGTATCCGTAGCGGATGGCAAGGTCACCCAGACCACCGCCGCCTAATGTTCCTGCCATTGCAGAATAACTGATAAGATTTATTACCGTCAGCGTAATGCCTGAAACCACAGATGGCATTGCTTCCGGAATCAGAACCTTCCATATAATCTGAGCATTGGTTGAGCCCATCGCCCGGGCAGCCTGCACTACTCCCGGATCCACCTCATTCAGTGCCGTTTCCGTAATGCGGGCAACAAACGGTGCTGCCGCAATAGAAAGAGGAATTATGGTGGCGGCAGTTCCGATTGCGGTTCCAAGAATCAACCGGGTCAGGGGAAGAAGAACAATCATCAGGATTACAAAAGGGAAGGAACGCAGAACATCGATTATTCGGCTCAAAATAAGATTGAAAAGCGGCTTCGGGGTAATTCCGTATTTATTGGTTACATTCAGAAGAACTCCCAGCGGAAAGCCGATTAAGATTGCAAAAAGAGTTGAAAAAAACACCATCAGCAGTGTTTCGAGTGTTGAAATTCCTACAAGTTTAAAAATCTGTTCCATTGTTTTCCTCAATTTCCTTTTTACCGTTTCTGAACACGGACATTGTTTTCTTTAAGCCATTGAACGGCCTTTTCAACTTCGTCTTTTTCGCCGGTAATATCCACTTCCATATAGCCGACTGCTTCATCCGGAAGATGGGCAATTCCTGCCGCAAGAATATTAAATTCCACCTCAAAGAGTTTTGCCATTCTGCAGAGAACCGGTTCTCCGGTTGTTTCTCCCACAAAGTGAAGAAGGAATGACCCGTCCTTTTTAGTCCACTTTACGATATCGTCTCCGGACTTTCCGCCAGAGGCTTCATCCTCAGCTTCAGACTTATTTGAAAGATTTTTGATGAATTCCTGAGTAGTCTTTGTCTGGGGATTAGAAAAGATTTCCTTTACAAGACCGGTTTCAACAACCTGACCGTTTTCGATTACGGCGACCCTTTCGCAGGCATCCCGAACAACTTCCATCTGGTGAGTAATCATCACTACCGTCAGGTTCATCTTTTTCTGAATATCTTTGATAAGACTCAAAATCTGGCGGGTTGTATTCGGATCCAGAGCACTGGTGGCTTCATCGCAGAAAAGAATTCCAGGTTCCGTTGCAAGTGCACGGGCAATGGCAACCCTCTGCTTCTGTCCGCCGCTTAATGTACTTATAGGCGCATTTATTCTGTCTTCAAGTCCTACAAGAGCCAGCATTTCCTTTACCTTTGGAGCAATCATGGCCTTTGGCCAGCCGGCAATTTCAAGAGGATAGGCAACATTTTTTCCTGCCGTTCTGGAAGAAAACAGGTTAAAATTCTGGAAAATCATTCCGGTCTTCCGGCGCTGGGCAATCAGTTCATTTTTTGAAAGATTATCTACCCGTTCTTCACCGTAAAAAACCATTCCTTCATCAGGCTTTTCCAAAAGGCTTATAAGGCGCACCAGGGAAGATTTTCCCGCACCACTTTTACCGATAATTCCAAAAATCGTATTTTCAGGAATATCCAGGGAAACCGACTTAACCGCAGTAATCTCTTTTTTTTCGCCATTCAGAATTGAAGTATATGTTTTGTTCAGATTTTCAAGTTTGATGTACATAGGTATAGTCTAGCACAAAACAAGTTTTTAGAGAATATGAAGTTAAACCTTCGGGTGCTTTGGATTTGCCGGCTTCGTTTCGTCGTAATCAAAAATCGTCTTTGAAGCAATAAAGCGACCATACTCGGCCTTCCACATCAGGTGAGCATCGCTCTTATCGTACTCTTCCAGGGCTGACTTTTCCATATCAATCTCAATCATGATATCAGCCCGGTTGTCGCGGTTCACGCAGTTTCTGAAGACCTTTACATCGTGGATTCCTTCAATTTCCAGACAGTCATCAAAAAGCTGCTTAATCTGATCGATAAACGAATTTTCCATCTTCATTGAAATATTCGGGTTGAATTTAACGATTATGCAATGTTTCATAGCGCACCTCCACGATTCTTCCGTTACGATTTCACGAAGATATTATAAACCACAATTTTCCAGAGGGCAAACTCATTTACTTAATCCGGATATCCGTCAGGGCAACTTTTTCGTCGGAGAGAGCCACCAGAAAACAAAAACGCAGTACGGCTAAAACAGGTCCAGCATTGAATCAAGGTACACCGCTTCCCTTACCTCAAGCTGATGCTCTGGTTTTGTCAGATAATACAGCAGGAACTCAAGAACCATAGCACTTCCAAGACCGCGGCCTTCCAGCTTAAAGTTTGTAAAACCCATTGGAACATAAATTTCCTGAATTTCTTTTATGCCGATAAAAGCAGGATTTTTCATTGCAAGGGAAAAACGGTAGCCGCCTTTTGCCTGGGAAGAAACGCAGTGATGCTCAGGAACGGCCTGTCCAAGATTTTTACGGCTTACATTTTCATAACAGAGCTTTCGTGCCAGGCAGTTAAAATCGCAGCATTCATTGCAGAGAAATTCAACCTTATCCTTTTGTTCCTGAGACAAAGCGGAAAGCTTTTCGAATTCCTTATTCAGTCTGAAATCCGGAACAATATAACGGAAGTCATTTCGGTTAATTTCAGAAAGAAAAGCATTAAAATCAGTTATGACCTTTGTGGTGGAGGAAACAAGGTAAAGTGAAGGATATTTATTTCTAAGGTAATCTGCCAGCAGATCCGAATGAACGATAACGCCGCCGGGAACTTTTGAATGTTCTTTTGAATGTTCCAGCAGGGCACAAAGATCATTGCATTTTTTATCTTTAAGGTGCTCTGCATTAAGAAGAGAATTACTGAAGGTAAGCCGCGGCGAAATCCCGAACTCCTCCATCAGCGACAAAACTGCCTTTGGATCTGCTCTCCCTTCCCCCGTTCTACCTCCTCCCCAGAGACAGTCTTCCGGTGCACCGTAAATCGACCCTATCTTACACCAGGGATAAAACCAGTCCCGGTGAAGCTGATACAGAGGAAGAAAAATTTTATACAGCTCGTAAAACTCAAAAAGACCTGGCAAATGATAGCAGGCGGCATTCTTATCCATAACCGACATCCAAAACAGAACTAGTAAACAAAAAATTCGTCTGGTGAACTTAAATACAAGTTATCATAATGACTTGCATTAAAAAGGCATACATGAGAGCCAATAGTATTTCTTGAAAGATAAGTATATAAATTAGAGAATGTTATGTTATTATTCTGGATGATGCTTTCCATAAAGTTACGGGTAAAGCGGTTTGTAAGCCATACTCCTAATTCAACATTGAAAAGATCAGCAAGAGAGGTTTCGCTACCGTTGGCAGCCGTAAATACAAGAACACCATCAATCCCCTCTGCAACATGAGCAATACTTGCAGAATAACAGGTCTCAGTTAATATAAGAAATTTTCTGAACCTCTTATTTTCTTTCATTGTACGGAGAGTTTCTTCCATAAGTTCAGTTGTAAAACCACTTTCACTTCCGTCACCCCAAACAAACTGGCCCTGCAGACTGTTTCCGTTCCTGTTTGCACCATGTCCCGACCAGAACCACAAGATATTTGCATGTTCGTCGGTATCAAGAACGGTAGGAGATAGAGCAAGTTTTTTGTGACTTTGGCCACCTTCTGAAGAAGCAGACGCATTCTCCCTGCGTTCAACATCGATTGTTTTTCCGCAAAGAATATCTGCCACTTTTTCCGGATCAAGTTCACTTAAAAGATAATCTATTTCAACATCATCTGTGTAAAGATTATTTCCATCAATGCGGGCAAAGATTTCTCCGGGACACTTGTTTCTTCTGTTGGATGCAATGTCATCCTGCAGAATCAAAACAATATGGTCGTCAGGATAGCCTTTTTCTTTCAATAATTGATAAACATAAAGAGCATCTGCCTGATGACGATAATTCTCCCAGCCTTTACTTGCAGCAATTATGACCGCCCACTTACTTTCAACCTCTCCATAAAAAATGTCAGCATTTTTACTCTGCTCAAGAATTGTATCATCGGAAAAAACGTTCCATATCCAGCTGGCTCTGGTTGAATTGGTTTTTTCATTACCATCTTCTGTGGTTGTTGAAAAATCAAGCTGCACAAATTTCCCGTCATAAATGCACCAGTGAACATAGACTGTCCGTAGAACTGAAGTAAATGTTTCGCTGTCAAAATCCAATATACCTGTAGCACCGTCAATATTCATTGGAATTCCTGCTGAAATAAATGCAAGAGCGTTACTCATTCCAAAAATATCCCAGGACATTGTTCCAGATTTTAAGGCACCGTTAAAACTTTTCAGGGTTTCATTTTTATGTTTATTGCTGAATGCACTTGCGGCCAGCTCAGTATCTTCGGATTTTTCATCTTCAATACACTTTACTGCGGCAAAACCGCAGAGCATCAGGGCATCATAAAAATGGGCTTCCCCGGCAACAGGCGTTTGTCCAAAGCGGGCTTTATATGCAGAAAAAAATCCGCTTTCTGGATCTGCAGAAGGACTTGTTCCTTCAATACCTTCTGAAAGTTCTCCATATTGCAAAAGTTCTGCAGTAAAAGCAGTATCAGAAAAAAGAATTTTTGTATTTTTATCTTTTAAGAGGGTTTTGCGGCCTTCAAGAACAGTTTTTGCGTCCTTATAGGAAGAAAGAGCGCAAATTACATAATCTGTATCTTTAGAGAAAACCCTTTCAACTGCTTCTTCCAAAGGAAGGGCTTCCGTACCAGACTGATATTCTTTACCGGTATTGTCAGAAACATAACGCACATTCTGAACTACTTCCACTCCATATTCTGAAGAAATAAAGGGAAGCCATTCAAAAAAAGTTCTTCCATAAATATCAGCACTGGAAATCAAAGAAACTTTTTTTCCGCCATAGCCAACAATTTTTGATATCAGGGCTTCAACCTGAGCATCATCCGTTTGGGTAAGAGACCATAAAAAAGGCTGCTTACTATCCTTGTGTGCAACATTTACTGCATAGGAACGCACAAGATTTTCACTTGTTGCACAAGGAGCAAGAAGAGGCTTTTTACTTTCAAAACATTTTGCCGCAAATATTTCAAGATTACTTGCATACAAGGGCCCGATTATGGCAAAAACATCATCCCTAGAAACAAGATTTTCTGCAATTTCAGAAAGCTCTTCGGTAGATAAGGCTGCTTCATCGTACCATTCAAGTTTCATATTTAAATCCAGCGTACCATGAAGCCTTTCTTTACAAGCTTTTAAATTCTGCAGATACCAGTTTGCAATCCTGGAAAAACGCTTTCCCTGTTCACTTTCCTGATTACAAGGAAGAACAACAGCCACAATTATAGCGTTAGAATCTTCAGCAACAACAGACTGCTCATTATTCTTACAGGAAGTTACTGAAGATAAAATAAATATCACAGAAAAAATCAAAAGTAATTTATGTAAAGGAGTTCTATTGCTTGTCTTCATATTCACGCTCCTTCAAAATTGCAGTTTCTTTGGACTCTTCCACGGCTTCCTTCAGTACAGTTATATACTTGGCTAAAAAGCCGTCCACAACAACTTCTGTGTAGCCGTCTTTTAATCCGAATTCCTGAAAATGAGGTATTGTTTTATCATTGAGCCACTGGGAAATACACAATTTTACAACTTTATCTATGTGCTTTATAGCAGAAAAAACTACATAGTCAGAGTAAGCCATGACTTCACTATTCACACCTGCAGTTAAAAAACGATAATCGTGATTTTCCTGTGAATAGCGTAAAAGCCCTTGAATACTTGAACCGCACAGAGGATAATAAAAATCATAAGGATTATCTGAAGATTGCAGTATGACCGAAAGCACATAGGCAGCCGTTGCTTTATCAAAACCTGCAAGACTGATTTCTTCATTATTCATACTTTCTTCAGTTTCATCATCTACAAGTTTTACGGCTACAAAAGGGGCATTCTTTCTGTATTCCGCAAATTCCCCTTCTTCAAAAACCGCATCCTCTGGGGAATAGATTTTTCCGTTCCATTCTTCGTCAAAACCGTCTGAAAAACCTTTCAAACCGTCCAGAAGCTGTGAATTTGTATCATTTGCAAGCAAACAAATTGCTTTTCCTTTTTCAAGTCCTAAAGTATTAAAAAGAGTTTTTACTACAACACCGGAAAGATAACTCATTCCGTAATTAGGTAGAATAGCCGTGCTGATATATGGATTTTCCACCTCTCTGGATTCCAAAAGTAAAATTTGCTGAGCTTCAAGCTCAGCCTGTTTGTGTTTTTCTAAAAATGAAAGATACAGAGGGTCTGCACAGATAATAAGAACATCTTTGTTGGAATATTGCAGGGTAAGAGCTACAATAAGTTTATTTTCAGCATCTTCTAAATCTTCCGGAACCATATCAAAAGCTATCGCTTTGTTTTCAAGGGCACTTAAATGTACCGCATAGGAAATATTATCATAATATGAACCGTCACCCAGTGCATGGGGCGGATACAATACGGCTATACAGGGAGTATTTTCATAAGAATCATATTCACCTGAAGAATCTGAAATTGATTCAGACTCCCCCTTACAAGAAGTAAAGGCAAAAGAGGCAATTAAAAACAAAATGGCAATTCCTGATAACCGAAAAAATCTCAATTTTGACTTCCTAAAATAAAAGAATGGGGGCTGTCCAGAAAGAAAAGTTTACGGTGGTTGAGGTTCTCGAAACCACCAGATATAGTGTAAATGGTCATTTCGACAGGCTCAATGACCGCAGTCACTAAACTTATTAGACAGCCCCTCTTAATAAAAAACTATAATTTATTACTCTTTATTCTCTTTTTCCCAGCTAACTTCTTTATCGTCAATCTTACGGGTTGTTTCGTTAAGAGATTCCCAATAATCAAACATTTTCTCCTGAGAAGCCCAGCGATACTGAGTGTAAACATCTTCAAAACCTGAATTTGGTTTTTTGATATTTTCCCCTTTTCCAGCGTTGTCATTAATAACCAGTTCTGGACTGAAAATTACATGATAGCGGCTGTTAATTGGCTGCCACAAAGCATAAGTCTTTGTAGGATTTACATACTGAAGTTTTTTATTCTCGTAAGTATGAAGGAAATTTTTATAATCATACACCCATTTTGTCTCATCGAATTTAACCTTGGTCTCTGGATCTTTAGTCAAATAATAAGTTATATCCATAAGATCGCCATAAGACGGTATCCAACCAAGATGAAACTTTTCGAAAGTTTCATCGTAAGGGTCTGTTACAGAAAGCAATGGAATCTTATTTTTTTTAGCCAAATCTTCTACTACCTGACTAGGTCCATAATGCAAACGAATATCTTCGATATATTTACCGTTTTCTTCCTTAAAATCTCCAGTCAAAATAGACTGAACAAGATTTGTATCGGAACTTTTTCCAGTATTTGGATTTGCTTTTGTACTTGCCTTACGACTTGAATCAGTAACAGGCTTTCCGTATGCAAAAATAAATCCGCCAGTCGAATAATCACCAGCCTTATCACCTGTTTTTACAGGTCCATCTTCGCTATAGGAATTTCTGTTCAAACCATCAATATCGATATTGCAGCTTGTGCCCATAAAATACTTTGTATCGCAGTTTTCTACTGTGTTAATATACGCAAATGTATGATATGCAGCTTTTGCAACCTTAAGACTCATCAGATTCTTTGCATAAATCCATTCTTTCTTTTTCTTTTCCCATGTACTTGGATCATCATCAGGATTTCCATAATACACAGTTACACTTTCCTTCTTTTCTTCAAAAATAGTCTTTTCTGTTCCATTTTTAAATGGATCCAGACAAATCCAATAACTCTTATCCTTTTTGAGAGGTCCACCGGCAGGACGAACGCACATCCAGAGAGTATTGTCTTTCTTTCTTCTAACAATATCTCCAGCATAATAATAAGGAATGCCAGAATAAGAATTTTCTGAAGCATGAGATTTTATGTAAGTTGAAGAAACAAACTTAATCTGTGTTACATCAAGTACACCAATTTGAATGTCGAGTGTAGCAAACAAATCAACATCACCTGTTACTGGCTTGAACACAAGGGAACCAAAGCCAGGGAAAGACCATTCGTAAGAATCACCTATACTGTCACTTGAAAGAATTTCCCCAATGATGCTGGAAAAGAATTCAACTGCATCATCAAGACCATTTGCAGCTACATAACGAACAGTTGGATTTTCATCCAGATCAAAGCCCTGATCACATTTGAACTTTCTTGTTTTCCAGTCGGAAGGCAGAATTTCAATACCGGAAACTTGTCCTGTTCCTTCATCAACAACCTTATCTTCATCAAATTCGGTAAGGTCTGAAAGTTCACGCAAAACACTGAAAGCTGCGTCATCAATGGATTCAAAAGTTAAAGTATCTGAATCTTTTTCTACATCTGATGTACTATCACTTCCGTTATCACATGCTACAAAACTAAATAAAGCAGCTGACATAAAAAACACAGAAAGTGCTTCAAATATTTTTTTTGTCTTTTTCATAAAAAACTCCTTTGTAAGCCCGCAGAGCAGTGCGGGCATTGTTTAATAAATTATTGATTACTGACAGCTCTTAGATAAAATAACTGGATAATAATAATCTTCTTTTGGTTCATATGGATTTGCATATGGATCTGGAATCTGCTTTTCTGCAATAACATTTCCAGAACTTGTAGAAATTTTCAAAATATTATGTTCCCATGGTTTCTTTTCTTTTTGAGCTTTATTACCCAAAGTAAGATTACAGCTGTCATCATAAATCTTATCACCTAAACGCCTAACATTTACTCCTAGTTTTAGATTTAATCCAAGAACTCCGCCTTCCAGGAACATACCGGCTTTTGAACCGGTTGGTAATGTACCAACTATGTTATTTATAGCAGAAAGCAATGCATTGCCAGAATCTTCAGAAGGAATATCCCAACCTGTAGGAGCAAAACCTCCATAAGCAGAATGATAATTATCATAATAAATAAAATCAGAAGAATAAAGACGATAACGTATTGAATCTATCGTTGGGCTAGCATAATCATAATATACATACTTTGAAAAATATCCTGTACCATCAGCATAATATTCACCATGCCAATAATCCCTTGTGTAAATATTTCCAAGAATTTTTACAAGATTATAGGAACCGTTTTCACCTGCTTCCAGCTTATAGTCGCTTATCTTGGTAGAGAAAGGCTCTGTTTCATCAGGAAGATAATCAGGCTCTATTCCACTCAAGTTAAGAGCTTTTATATAAACTGTAGAAACTGCTCCAAAATCTTTTGAATCATTCAATTTTTCGGAAAGAACAGGTATATCACCCTGCCAGCTTACACTATGAGGACGGTGTGTATCATCGCCTACAAAATAACCAAGATTGTAGTAAACTTTATTGTTTGAAGCAGGATAAACCACAGTAACACGCTTTGAAACATTCAGCTGAGGAATATACTCATTTGTTATTCGTGCACACAGTGTACCGTCATTGTAAACATCTTTTATAAGAGAGCCATCTTTATCCCAGTCTGAAGGTACTTCAACTTTTGCAGGAGCATTTGATACATAACTAGACTGCTTTTTAACGGTAAAGTCAGTAAGCATTTTTGTTTCAAAATACTCTTTAAAAGCTTCATAGCGTTCTTCGCCACCTTCAAGATCTCTATCGACTAATTCATAAATTGGTATAAGACTGTCTTCGTCAATAAAATCCATAAGGACGCAGTTTTCAATTTCTGAAAGAGAATTCATCCATTCAGTAACAGTATCTGCTTCAACCTTACGTTCCTTCAGCTGTGAATTAAGTTCATTTTTTAAGTCCTTAGAACCACCTGTTACATTTGCATTGAATTTGAATGCGTCACTATCGTTTGTCAAAGTCTGTTTGTAGCTTCCGTCAACCTTGGCATCCCCATTAAAGACAGAACCTTCATAACCTGCCTTAATCATTGCAGTAACTTCGTAAGAACCTTCTATATGGCTGGTATCTGCTGCCATATCAACATGCATCTTACCGCCCAACACTCCGCCAACAACAACATGAGTTCCAAAATCCTTAATAACCTTTTTAAAGTCATTATATGAAGTTGAAGGAACCCACTCATCAATTTTCTTGTCAAATTTTACATTATTAATTGCTTTATAAGCATCCATGGTAAGAACATCCAGACTAGAAAGAAGAGAAGAAGAACCCTCAACACTGGCTGTATGAGTTGTAACCATGGTATCGGACCATGCAAACTGATAGTTGTCGTTTGATTTGTCTTTTTTTTCAAAAGTTGATTCCAGTTCAGAAGAAAAACCGCCAAAATTCACGCTTGCATTAACTGAAGCATTCAAACTGGATTCTAGTTCTGCAATATTTGTACCAGATTCATCACGATGAGTAATACTAGATGATTCATCAGCATATACAATACGAGCCTTACTTCCATCTTCTGTTTCTATTTCGTCCTCTAACTGGGCAATACGGAATATAGGATTCTTTATACATTTGTCAGAAAGATAGCCTTTAAATGCGTCGTAACCATAACCAATTTTACGGTTCTTTCTTCCTCCGGCACCACCTTCAATTTCATTTGTCGAAGCAGCTTCCTGAACAAGCTCTACTTCTATTTTTGAACCGCCGGAATAAGTAACTGTAAGTTTTCCGCTTCTTTGACTTCTATCCACTGGATCAAGTACACATAAATTTAATACCCCCCCCCGGGTACCTTTTGTCGGATAAATATAAGCAAAGTCTGCAAAGAAAGCTGTTTCACCAGAAAAATCATCTTCCTCGTCAAAAGTAAGTTCTGCAGTCCAGCTTTCACCGGATTTATCCGGAACAGCACATTTTACTTCATAACTGTAGCTTTCAAGTGACAACTTTTGTGTTGTTTTTAAGTCAACAACGTTTTCGTCGTTCTTTTCTGTTTCTGAACCATTATCACATGCGACAGAAACCATGGCAAACAAACAGGCAGATAATAAAACTGTTAGTGTCTGCATTTTTTGTATTAATAAACTTTTGTGTAATTTTTTCATTTTGAAACCTCCTATTGTTGTGGAAAATTTATTGAACATGAGTTAAATCGAATTTCAGGTGTAAATTCATTTCTCAGTTTTGAAATATTCTAATACAAAATTTCCCATTTTGCCAACTTTTTTTTAAGATTAAAAGTATATATTAATCTGAAACCTTATTTTTTTTGAAAAAGGCAAGGCAAATGATAACAGGCGGTATTTTGCTTTTCCATGTTGATATCTTAAATCATACAGGGCTTTTTTGCCTGCGCGTTGGGCGCCCAGGATTGATAAAAATTAGATTCATCTTGAGGAACCACTTCCATAGACATAAGTACCTGATGATCAGGTCTTTCTTTTACCAGATCAATAAATTTCTGCCAGTCCTCCCCTTCCAGCTTTGGAAAGACAATCGTAAAATCATCCGTTAACATAAATTCCTGATTAATTTCATAAATATCTGGGGTCATATCATTTAAATCATAAAAGTCGATAGCAAATACTTTATCCTGTTCATCATCTATTACAAAAAGATAATCGTAATCCTGAAGAATATACGGAGTACCCTTACGCATTTTCCTGACTTTTCTCATGTCTCTTTTATCACTGGAACCTTCGCGTCTGATAAGAAACTCTTCAGGCAGCTGGTAATCAGGAAGCTTATACTGAACTCCATCGATTATACAGTCAAATAAACTTAAAAGCCTTTTCGGATTGTCTTCATACTTAAGCAATTCGCCGGTAAGTCTTTCTCCAAAGTAAACCTTTCGCACAATACCCTGAATCTGCACATTGTCTTCTTCAAGCTCTTTGAGATCAGAAAGCGCTGCCAAAGCATCAGCTTCCCTCAATTCCTGAATTTTTTCCTTTGTAAAATACTTATCAACAACAATAACTTTCCCGTCATCATCTATAATTTCCTGTCTGAAAATATTCCCCAGAATATCCAGAAGCACTTCCGCAATTGTATAATCTGCATAATTACAAAGGGCCTGTATTTCTACAACAATGCTGTCGTCTTCATGATAAACCAGAATTCCCCGGGCGGCCACCCCTTCAATGTAATAACAGCCGCCCTCCCCTTCAGGACCATCGAATTCCTTCACCTTTACGGTATACTCGTCTTTTATCAGCATCTGTGTCAGCCCCAGAACTGCATCCAGCTGGACAAAATTTTCCGTCTTCAAATAATAACATCTGCTCATGGCTAATCCTCCTCTAACTGTGATAATTATAGTTGAGGACGAAAAATAAACATTAAAGCAACTGATGAATTTTGCCAGGCGCGCTAAAATCACTCATCCGTACAGAATCCAGACACCCTGAAAGGAGCGCAAACAGCACACAATCGATGCACTTGAAAATGAATCATAAGCAGTCTACCCCGGAATTACAGGGCTGGTATTATAAGAGCATCGTGAAAGCTCTTTCTCCGTTGTCCAGAATGCAGATGTACCAGAAGCTTTGCGAAACTGGAAAGGAGTTGTACGGCGAGTGATCTAGTCAAAATTCTCAATATCACGGAAGTTCATCTTTTTCCGGTCGCTGCGCTTTTTTGGAGACTTTCCGCCGGAAGACTTCTGCCTTAAATCGCCGCTGGTCAGAACTGAGATGGATTTTTCGCTGGACTGGCGGCGCTTTTTTGCCTCTGCTTCCAGAAACTTGTACCCGCCTGAAGCACAAGCGCTCGGAGAATCGCTTGCATCCGAAGAATCAGTTGTATCCGTCGACCCGCTTGAATTGCTTCCCTGCTGAATTTTATCGGCGCCCTCATCGCTTACAACTTTTTTTATCAGAATATCATTTGCGCTGTTTAGATGAAGTGAAAATGGAAGCTTTTCGTTCTCTGCCAGATATTCGATGCAGATTTCCAGATCCTTCAGGCAGATGCCGGCCTTATTCTTTCCCTGAATTTTTGCATTCTCCCGAACCTTCTTTGCAAGCACAGCCTCCGTTATCAGAGACTTCTCCTTCATCTGCTCAAGTGCGGCAACTATTTCCTTCTGAATTGGAGTTAATTCATTCATTTTTAAAATTTTCCTTTTAAATTTCACAGTATTATTACAAATTTACTTACAAAGCATAAGCTTTTGATTTTTAGAATTTAATTTGCTTTCTGTGTATTTTATCTTTTTATCAGCAATAAGTTCACCAATTATGTAATTCTTTATATAACTCAACGCATCCTTAAGCTGTCTGTCTAAGGGCCCTGTAAAAATTTTCTCTGTCATTCCCTCTCCAGTCGGGTCAGGCTTATCTACAACTTCAATTCGGGCATAAGGGAAAAAATTATCCGGAGCTTCATTAAAAAACATAAGACCGACATTCAAAGGTTTTCGTAATTCTTTTGGACCTCCGATAATTCGCATATCAGTTCCGACTTCTTCTACTGTCTTTGATAGAGACGGCTCGTATAAATCGCTTCCCACTTCATTCAAAAATTCCTGAATCAAACTGGATTGCAAAAGCACAAATAGAATGAATTATATCTTCAGGATTCCAGTCTCTTTTATAATCAAGTCGAGAATTTTCAACAATCTGCTGTTTAATCAATGCCTCAATACTTATAGGAAGTGCCATCTAGTTACCCCCTTATCTTATCCCCTTATTTTGAATATATAAAGGGGTAAGTAGGCAAATATCGTACATTTTTATTTATCTTGAAATTTAATATACTTAGCCGGGATTGAATCGCACAACCAGACTCTTTCATTTCCATAATAAAACTTGATTCCATCTGCAAAGGCCTGCTTTGCATCTATGGTAAGGATTATCGGCGAATTATCACGGCGCTCACCCACTCTGACTGCCATCTCAATATCCGCAGATAAATGAACATACTGCCGGCTCATAGGCAAAAGCCCATTCTGTTTTATTGAATCAATGAATCTGCGGGCGGTACCATGATAAAGAATAGCAGACGGAACCCCGGCTTCCTTGGTGACAGAAGCAGATTTAGAATGACCATACAAAGCCCTGATTTTTTCACCGACAATCTCTAAACGACGCTTATCCGAATGTGCAATTACATACTCTATATCTGTTTTTTCAATGCGTTCAGCAAATTTTCCCGACTGGTTCAAGCCTTGCAGCAATTCTTCCAGCAGAACAAAACCTTCCTTATCGAGTTTTAAATTGAATTCTTCGGGTTTATGCCTTAATGCATAACTGACCGTCTTACTTAAACGCGTGTAATCCATAGTTCGTTATATAGAGTGAATATATCATCACGTAGGCTAAAAAACAATAAAGCATTAGTTGAAGTCCGCCGGCCGGCACTGTCCGAAAACTTGGCGAAATTCAAAAAAAATGCGCCATTTGGCGGATTGGCAAAAATAGAGTTTTTCGGAGCCCCGCTAGCTACGCAAGATAAAGGTTTGCATACAAAGCCAGTTAATTATTTACCGTTTAACAATTTAGCTGTATTCAAAAGAGAATTTTGTACACAAAGCCATATTTGAGGAATTTTAACTGAAAAATCCATCCGCCATTTGAGACTGTCCGAAAACTACCTTATTTTTGCGCCAAATGGCGG
>CAMHMJ010000033.1 GCA_946186185.1 uncultured Treponema sp.
GCAAATTTTACTGCAACTCCCGTGCAGTCGCGTTCAAATCAAACGTTGGTTTTATTTAAACGTTAAATAAAGTCTAATATATAATTTTAAAATTATCAAGAAAAATAACAAGTTTTTTTTAAATTATTAAAATTTTATGCCGATAAATTTAGTTGTTAGTTTTTTGAAGTTTTTTTATTTCTTCTTCGTTTAAACCTGTAATAGCTTTAACCTGTTCTATGGAAAGGCCTAAAGAAAGAGCATTTTTGGCAGACTCGAGTTTTGTTTGTTCTATACCAATTGCAATGCCTTCATCCCTGCCTCTGCGCAATACATCGTATTCATGAATAGTCACTTTTAAATACTCCTCTTTATTGATTTCTGCTTCCTTTATAGCAGCAATCCTGTCCTGAATAGCATCCGTAAAACTGTCTTCAACCTTGTGGTTGTATACAAACTTGAGAAAAGATTTTACAACCGGATTCGGTTCCAGTTCGTATTTGCTAGCATTGTAAATCACTTTTATGGATTTGTCATCAAGCTGAATTGAAGGCTTGTTTTTGCAAAGTGAAACAAATTCATAACGGGGAAGTATATTTTCAGCTTTAAGACCTTCAAATGGGTTTTCAAGGCAGATAAAAACTATATAGCTTTCTTTTAGTTCTCCGTAATTGGCGCCTTTTAACAGATTATCGGTATCAATAAGAGACTGATAAAACCTCATTCTCTGTCCCAAATCATATTCTGTATAGGACTGCATTTCCAGATCAAATACCCGGGTGGAATCCTTTACATAGACATCCAGACGAATACCTTTGGTTCCGTAATATGGATTCAGCTGTTTTTCTATTTCCGGATATTCAAGGTGGTCAACTTTGATGTGAAGAAGGCGTTCTATTACGCCTTTGCATATTTCTTCATCCATCATAACTTTTTTGAACATGAAATCATCGCTGAATTCAAGATCTTCAAATTTTTTTATTTGCATAGGTACCTCGTATATAAGGCCGCTGGCGGCCAGTGTTTTGGTGTATACCTATATATTTGAAAAAAAACTGCGAAAATTACCCCTTTTGGTGAAAAAATCCTCAAATATAACAGAAAGTTATCGGCGGCGGGCGTGGAGGGGTTTGCGACCGGAGGGAGCAAAGGCGAGGTCGGAAGGAAGTGGAGCCCGAGACCGAGCCTTTGGCGGGCCCCGGAAGGCCCGTAGGTGGAACAGGGAGAGAGGGGGTGGCTAAAAAATCGGGTGCAAAGAGTTCAGAAGGGGGTGTGTGCCAGTCCGATTGGGGCAGGTTGTTCTCCAAGTGTGCCGGGCAACATTTTTAGCCAACCCCGAACGACCGTCTCCGCCCCAAAAGAAAAAAGGCTTCTCCAGCAAAAGAGAAGCCTCTCGTAATCAACTGATTCGTAAAGTAAATTAATAGAGCCAGATTGTGTACGGGCCCTGCTCTGTGCGGTAATCGCAGGTGAGGGTGTAGCTGTCCTGAACATCGCCGTTTTCGTCTACGTAGCACAGTTCGTACTTTTTACCCTTGTCGGTGGCAAGAACCATTTTTCCGTTGTTTTCCATACTATAGAAAGTGTATACAAACTTTCGGCTCTGCCATACATCAAAATATTTTAACGCATTTTCGTTCATCATGGCGCGAAGCTCCTGACGCGTTGTAATATTCTTCAGCTTTCCGGCAAAATCCTCGGAAATTCCGTAGTAGGCCGCGGTATCCTTTACCGAATTATTCCAGAGAGCCTGAACGATTTCCCAGCAGTTGTCAAAATAGCTTTCGTACTCGCGGTATTCGATAATCTGGGTAATGTCCCAGTCTGCATCAAACAGGAGCATCTGTCCCTTGGTAATTATTTCCTTAGGGTTTGCCTTGTAACTTACAAGAATTTTTACATAGGCCATATCCCGATAGGTATCCGTTGAAGGATCGGAAAGGGCCCAGTCGTGATTGAACTCAGGAAGGGTGATGTCCGGGTAAAACCATTTTGCATAGATAAAAAGATAGGTCCACCAGTTTACCGGCTGAGCAACTGCCAGAGGCCGGGTTGGATTGGACTGGTTGTCCCAGGTGTTAATTCCAATCAGTTTGTCGTTGTAGAAAAGTCCGCCACCGGAATTTCCGCCGGAAATCCAGCTGGAATGGAGGATATTGGAGCTTTCTGTAGATTCATATCCAAGAAGTTCGCCGCTTGTCTTTGCTGAACGCTTCGGATCCCCTACTCCCGGGAAACCGATTGCCTTAACCTTGTTGTCAAGGAAGGAAGCGCTGAAAGGATTTTCCATCTGAACATACGGAAAATTATTCATCACTTTTTTTGAAGTCTCAATTACCGGTTCTCCATCCGGGCCAATATTCACTCTGTCAGTAATCTGAAGAATTGAACGGTCGCGGTACTGATTCTGATAAAAATTATCCTCAACCAGAATTTTTGCAAGATAACTCAAACAAACTGAATCATCGTTCTTTTTAAGGTTTGTAATTTCCGGCGCTTCCACAAACATGAACTGAGGCGAAACCGGAATTCCCACATACTTTACAGTTTTTCCGTCTGCGCCATAAACCGGATTTCCCTGAGGATTTTTCTTTACTTCGATAATCGGCGTTGTACTTGCACTGGTAACATGGGCATTTGAAAGGATAAGTCCGGTTTTTGTTACCACAACTCCAGTTCCAACATGCCGGTAATAGGGCTGCTGCTGAATTACCTTTCCACCCTTAAAATCCGGCTGGTCGTTTGTTTCGGTGTACTGGTAATCATCATCGAGTCCTTCAACTTCATATACTCTGTAAAAGCTTGAAAGCTTTACAACGGAAGCAACTGTATTTTCCGAAACATAATCGGAAGCCTTATTTTCTGCGTAAATATTTGAAAAAATAAGTGAAACTGCAAGAACAGTTATTGCTCGTCGGGCGGACATTTTTGTAAAGCGCGAACCCGTAATTTTTCCGAGGGAGATGACCCAGGACATTTTAAGTTCGTTATTAAAAAAAATATTTTTCATCAAATCAGATTTCAACTTCATTTTTTATCTCCCTTCCTTTACTGAAAGGCTTTTTGCTACCATCTTAATTACGTTGTTTACATAAGGTCTGTTCTGGCGGGAAGTGTTAAACTCAAGGGCCACAGTTACATCCCCTTTCTTAAGAATCACAACATAATCCGGCTGCTTTTCGCCAGACTGACCGGCTCCCTGACCGTTAAACTGGCCGCCGAATGCGCCTTTTTCGCCAAGGCGGTCTGAAAATGCTCGTTTTGAAGCCGGGTCCATTTCCTTTCCGGAAAGGCTCTTTATATCTTTATTTCTGCCGTCTATTCCAAAGGCATTTCCACCCTCTTTTCGCATTTCTTCAGGAGAAAAATCCCGGCCAGCACCAAAATTGGCAGAAGCTGGATTTTTAGGCAGTTCAAAAATCTGGCAGCCGTTCACCGGACTAAAAGGAAGCTCCTGAAGCGAAAAGTTTTCCGGAACATAAGGATTAAAATCAATTGCAAGGGAGATCTGGTCAGAATATTCAGTTCTCTTTTTTGTATATAATTCCTTGTTTTTCTTACTGTTATCAAAAAGCGATTCAAGAGAAAGATTCTGCTTGCTTTTTTCGAATGAAGACGGAATTTTCATCGTGATATTTGATTTTTCAGAAGAAACCTTAATTCCCCGGCTTGAATCCTGCTGAATTGTACAGGTAAGGGCGATTGTAAGAACACAAAGCATAGCCGCTGTAAAACCGATTCTATTGAGCGGAACCTCAAAATCAGTTCTGTCTTTATTTTTTTCTGCAGTTTTAAGAATGATAAATACGATTACTGCAAAAAGCACAAGAACAAAAAGAAGCGGAACCAGAAGCTCCTGAATTTTATGCTGGGAAACCGCAAGATTTTTTCTGAGGCAAAGGTGAATCAAAGATTCAAGGTAATAAATTGCAGGAATTACAAGAGCCGAAAGGAAAGACTGCCAGATTTTATTTGAATGAGCACACAGGATTCCGGCAAGGGCACAAACTGAAGAACAAAGCGCAATGCGGGTCAAAAGGCTTACCACAACAAACTGAAGGTTCAGGGATGGAATCATAAAGAACTGGTTTAAGCAGATTGCAGCGGCAATTCCCGTACCGCAAAATCCGCCGTAAATCAGATTATCAACCTGCTCGTCGAACTCTTTTAAGCGGCCCATAAAAAGCCAGAAGGAAGCGTAGAATGAAAGCCCCGCAATAAATGCATCCTTTACTGCAAACAAAAATCGAAGGCTGCCGGCAGAAAAAAGTGAAGAAATTAAAAAGCGGTTAAAAATAAACTGAAGCGCAAACTGAACCAGAAAACCGGCAAAAAAGGCGCTAACGACATTTTGAACCGGCTCCGGCTTTAAGGAATCCAGAAGCCAGTAACAGGAAAGCCACAGTGCAGAAAGCACAAGCGCCGTTCCCAGAGTAAGCAGGGAGCCTGATAAAGAAAAAGAACTGAACTGCACTTTTCCAAGAAAAAGATATGCACACAAAAATAAAACAAGACAAAGACAGGCACTTATAATCCCCGTCTTTAAGATATTTTTTAAAAGCTTATTTTCAGAAAAATTAATCGCCATGGCGAACACTCCTGTTTTTTAATTTCTACTATTATAATGCAGTTTAAACATAAAAAAAAGACCGATTCTTCAAAGTATTCCTTCAAAGAACCGGTCTTTCTGTATTGAATTAAACAGCCTGCTGACAAGATTTATCGGCAGCCATTTTATTTATTTTTTAAGAACAAGACCTGCAATTGCTACGATCCAGCCTGCGATGATCATGTAAGCGCCAACATAAAGTGATTTCAAAACTTTTTCTGCTGCTTTCTTACCAAGATTAACACTGCGGAGGAAGCTTGCACCGTCTGAATTACACATCATGATGATAACGATGATGAAAGAAATAACAGAAACTGCAAGAGCGATTGGTTTCAAAATTGAAAACTGTGGAAGGAATGCTGCTACAACACCTGCAACTGCACCAATGAAAATCAAAAGTGTGAAGATTTTTGCAGCTGTATCGCCATCGCCAACCATATCAAAACCTGTCATTGTGTGAGTTCCCAAAAATTTGAACTGGAATACTGGAAGACAGAATCCGATTGCAGCAAGAAGCATACCAATTCCGTATACTAAACTTATAGAAGATGATTTTTTTGCCATCTAAGGCCTCCTTTTTTTTCATAAACTCTCATCCTAAATATTTTAATAGCAAAACCGAAGTTCCGCAAGACAGAATTCCACTGATTGAAAAAAACACCGGATTGAATTATAATCTAAGTTACAATTTTATAGAAGAAAAAGGAATTAGAGGAAGCCAAAATGCCTAAAATCGAAGTAAACGAAAAACTGTTTTTTAGTCTTCTTGATAAAAAATACGACTACGATACACTTGAAAAAAAACTTACCTGCGCTAAGGCCGAGCTTGACGAAAAACCTGATATGTCAATGAGCGAAGACGAGCGCGTTATAAAAATCGAGCTTAACGATACAAACCGCCCTGACCTCTGGTCTACAAACGGTGTTGCACGCCAGCTTCGCCTTCACAACGGCGGAAAAACCATCGACTACATGAAGCTTATGAGCAACAAGGGTAACGGCGACTACGAAGGCCGAGTTATCAACGTTGACCCGGCTTTGAAGGACATCCGCCCTTACATGGTTGCTTTCATGATTGCAGGAAAACCAATCGACGACCCGATGCTCAAGGATATTATCCAGACTCAGGAAAAGCTCTGCTGGAACTTCGGAAGAAAGCGAAAGTCAATTTCTATGGGTGTTTACCGCATTGACCAGGTAAAATTCCCTGCTGAATACAAGGCTGTAGATCCAGACAAGACAAGTTTTGTCCCTCTTGCTTATGATACTCCTATGACCTGCCGCCAGATTCTGGAAGAGCATCCAAAGGGAAAGGATTTCGGCTGGATTATTAAGGATTTGCCAAAATATCCGCTTCTTTCAGATGCAAGCGGAGAAGTTCTTTCTATGGCTCCGGTTATCAACTCTGCAACTCTTGGTGCCGTTCAGGTTGGGGACAAGGATTTGATGGTTGAGCTTACCGGCGACAACATTGAAAACCTTTTGCTTTCTGCCAACATTGTTGCCTGCGATTTTGCAGATCAGGGCTACCAGATTAAACCGATTCTTGTAAAACATCCTTACGATACAGGTCTTGGAAAGGATATTCTTGCTCCTTTCTATTTCCAGCCAACAACTAAGGCTCAGATTAAAAATATCAACAAGCTTCTGGGTTCAGATTTTACTGCTGACCAGATTGTTAAGGCTCTTGAGCGCATGGGAAATACAGTAAGCGTAAAGGGCGAAGAGGTAACTCTTTCTCCGGCTCCTTACCGAAACGACTTCCTCCACGAAGTAGACATCATCGAAGACGTAATGATTGGAAGCGACCTTGAAACATTCAAGCCTGCAAAACCAAACGATTTTACAATCGGACGACTTTTGCCAATCACACTTTTGAGCAGAAAAGCAAAAACTCTGATGGTTGGTCTTGGCTATCAGGAAATGATTTTTAACTATGTTGGTTCCAAAAAAGACTTTATCGACAACATGCTGATTGACGGTTCAAAGGTTATTGAAATTGCAAACCCTATGAGCGAAAACTATCAGTTCGTACGCTCGGATATTCTTTCTTCACTCCTTCGCGCTGAAAGCAAGTCAGCAAACGCAATTTTCCCTCACAAAATCTGTGAAATTGGAAAAGTTGCTTACCTCTGCGATGAAGAAAACACCGGAACCCGCACACGACAGGTTCTTGGCTTTATGACAGCAGGTGCCGGTTCAAACTTTAACGATGCTGCAAGTGAAGTCAGCGCACTTTTGTACTTCCTTGACCACAAATACGAGGTTGCAGAAAGCGACGATCCTCGCTTTATTCCTGGACGACAGGCTGCAGTTCTTGCAAACGGAAAGAAAATCGGTGTATTTGGAGAAATCCATCCCCAGGTTCTTGAAAATTGGAACATTTCAGTTCCGGCTGTGGGTGGCGAAATCGATTTGGAAGAAATCTAAGTTTTTAATCGAAATGTTATTTTAATTGAAGCCCCGGGGATTTTCGTCGGGGTTTATTTTTGCCCCATGAATCGTTCCCTAACGTCAATTTTAATAATCATTCTATAACAAAAATCAAGTCTAATTATTTGAAAATTACGGCAGCGTTTTTTTTAGTGTCAGGTTGTTTTTTCCGCCGGAATATTCGTAGCTGACTTCGTCCATGTATTTTTTTGTAAGGAAAATGCCCAGGCCGCCAATACCGCGCTCTTCGGCAGGAAGAGTTACATCCGGTTCGTCCCGGTCCAGAGGATTGAAAGGCTTTCCTGAATCAGAAAAAATTATCTGCATTTCCCGGGTATCTTTATTCAAATTACAGGTTATGGTTGCTTCCCCGGTTTGCGGAGCGTAAGCGTAATGTGCAATATTTACAAAAATCTCTTCAACTGCAAGATCTATCTGCATCAGAAGTTTCATATCCGTGCATAAATTCTCAATCTGCTGATGAATAAAATCCTGCACGGCTTCAAGCATTGAATCATCTGCTTTTACAGTTATTTCAGACATTTGTCCTCCGTTTTTCAATTGTTCAATTATACCATAGATTGAAGTTTGGGGTAGAAAAATCTATACTATGTCAGTTCTTTTTCTGGCATCAAAATCATCTATTACACAAAGATGACAAATAAGGTCGGAGAAAAACTAGATAAGTATATGCAAAATTCACGGGAATCCCTGCACGAAAAAGCTTCTCACGGGAAAAAAATTTTTCCATACACAGTTTACCATTCCAGAATTCCGGAATGGCTGGGGGGCTTTCCCCTTCACTGGCACGAAGAATTCGAAATCATTCTGGTAACCTATGGCCGGGGCCTTTTTACCGTAAACGGCAAAGAGTTTCTTGCAAATAAGGACGACATCATATTAATTCCATCCGAGTCTATTCACGCAATTGAGCGAAACCAGAACGATTCCGTTGAATATTTTAATATCCTGTTCACCTTTTCCCTGCTGGAAGAAAATTCGGAATCCCTCTGCTCACGAAGATATTTTTCAAAGCTGGAAGAAGAAAGTAATTTCCGGAACTATTTTATTCGCTCCGGCACTGCGCTGCACCAGAAAATTTTTGAAGGGGTTAAGGACCTGGTCTTGCACCGGGAACAAAGTTATTCCGGCTATGAACTGATGATAAAAAGCCGCCTTTTTGAAATTCTGTACCATATAAATCAGGAAAACATTCTTGAAAATACCGAAGCCTCCGGTTCAGAGCTGAATCAGGCTCTTGCCACGGGAAAGAAAAACACAGAGCGGATAAAAAAAATCCTTTCCTATACGGCGGAACATTTCGCAGAAAAAATAACCATCGAAGATGCCGCGGAAATCTGCTCGGTTTCGGAAAGCCGCTTCATGGGACTTTTCAAGGAACAGACCGGAATGAGCTATGTTCAGTATCTGAACAACTACCGTCTGGAGGCGGCCGCAGAAGAGCTTTCGGACAGCGCAAAAACTAAAAAAACCGTAACGGACATCGCACTGCAGAACGGCTTTGAAAACATTTCCTACTTCATCAGAGCCTTCCGCTCAAAGTTCGGATGCACCCCAAAAGAATATGGTAAGAAATAACTGCTCGCACCTAGGAAGTGGTTCGTGCCCAAAAAAGAAAAGAAATTGCTAAACGTCATCTTAAAAATTCCGATATTCAAAGTAAGAATGTCTAAAAAGGGTTATTTTATGAGGACAAACATGAATAAAGAATTATTTTTCACGGCTTTTGCGCTCACATTTGTACTTTCCGGAGTAATTTCCGGCTGTAAATCTGCGCCAACTGCAGAGCCGACTCTTCAAGAATTGATTATGGACGGAAAAATTGAAGAGGCAAAAGGACGATTTACCACAAAATACGACATTAACGAGGTGGACGAAGGCGGAAACACGGCTTTACATCTTGCCGCCGCCATGAACGATTCCGACCTGATTACGTTCTTCGTCATCAAAAAAGCTGATATTGACCTCAAAAACTTTGACAGTAAAACCCCTCTGCACATCGCAATTGAAAGCGGCTCTTTTGACGCTGCCCAGACCCTTGTTTCATTCGGTGCCAACATTTTTGCCCGAAACGGCGAAGGAAAAACCGCCATCGACCTGGGTTTTGAAAAGGACGCAAATTACTACGACATTTTTATCACTACAAAAACCTCGGAAATTCGCGATTCCCAGACCGGACGCAACCTTGTGCACTACCTTGTTCAGACAAAAAACGAGCAGGGAATTGAAACATGTATCAAAAAGCACATACCTCTTTCAATCCCGGATAACGAAGGACTTACACCTCTTGATGTTGCATTCCAGGATTCCGAAGATATCCGCTCAATCGAAATAGCAGCAGAACTCATAATGAACGACGCTGACCCTGTTGAATCAGATTTTGACTATTTCCAGACCGCTTTGCAGAACCGCAACCTGAACTACCGCTTTGATGACGGCCAGACACCGCTTCACCTCGCTTCAATTCAGGGACACACTGCAATCGTACGCTACATTCTCGAAAATAACGCTCTCACCAATGTTCAGGACAGTTCCGGAGCAACTCCACTTCACGAAGCAATCCGCTACGGTAACACCGACATTGCAAAGCTTCTTCTTGCAAGCGGCGCAGATCCAAACGCAAAGGATAACCTTGGAAAAACACCGATTCTTCTGATTATCCCTGAAGAGCAGCAGGACAGACTTTATACTCTCCTGATAAATAACAATGCAGACGTTTCCGTAAAAGATATGTACGGCGATACTGTTCTTCACACAGCAACAATGACCCGTGTTCCAACTGCAATTTTGAGACAGCTTTTGTTCGCCGGCGCAGATGTGAACGCACGAAACAAGGTCGGTGTAACTCCGATTGCAATTGCAATTGAAAACAACGTTTCTGATCACATTCAGTTCTATGCAGAAAACGGCGCCGATATCAACACAAAGGATACTAAAGGCGAAACTCCGCTTACCCTGGCTTTAAAGAGAAGTGACAAGGTGCTGGAAACCGTTTTGAACCGCCTGAACGTAAATACTCAGGATTCAGAAGGAAACACCCCTCTGAACGTTGCAATTCTGCAGAATGCCAGCCTTCAGAAAATTCAGTACATCATCAGCCTTACAGATGATGTAAACGTACGAAACTCTGACGGAAATACAGCTCTTTACCTTGCAGTTTTAAAGAACCGCCAGAAGCTGGGTGAACTTTTACTTGCAAAACACGGCGATATTTTTGCCACAAACAATAAGAGCCAGTCTCCATTAAGCCTTGCCCTGAACGCAGGCGGACTTATCATGGACTGGCTGATTACAAGCCAGACAATCCGGGCAACTGACGGAAGCGGAAACACAGCCCTTCACTACGCAGCTGAATGGGGCTTAAGAAACGCAATTTCCGTTCTTGTTCAGAAGGGTGCCGCTCTTGAAGCAAAAAATGCAAACGGAGAAACTCCGCTTTTCAGTGCTTCAAAGTCTGATAAGGCTGAAATTATCGATTTACTGGTAAGCGAAGGGGCAAAAGTTAATGTGCGCGACAATCTTGGAAGCACGCCGCTCCACACGGCCGTACGCTGGGGAAATCTCCACACGGCAACCAAGCTTTTGAGCCTTGGAATCGATGTAGATTCTCAGAATGTTTCCGGAAAATCTCCGCTGGCAGAAGCAGCCATTGCCGGAAAATTTGACCTTGCACAGCTTTTGCTGAACGCCGGCGCTGACCCGAACTCCAGCGACACAACTGGCCGCACAATTTTGATGGACTCAATCCGCGGAAGAAACGAAAACCTGGTAAAGCTTTTGCTGGCTTACCGCGCAAATCCGCAGATTCAGGAAATAAACGGACGAAACGCTTTCCACGAAGCCGCTGCTTCCGGTGACAAAAAAATCATTACTCTGATTTTGAACGCCGGTGGAAATCCTCTTTCCCGTGACAAAGCCGGAAATACTCCGTTCAGCCTGAGCTTAAAGGAAGGCAGCGAAGTAATCAGAACAGTTCTTGGCTCAGACAAGACAATTGCAGACAGCGATGGAAACACCCCGGTTCACATCATCACCAAGGCCGGCTGTCCGACCAAGCTTTTGACCATGCTCATTACAGCAGGCTATCCGTTCGATACAAGAAATTCCGACGGATACACCCCCCTTGGAATTGCAATTGAAAACAACAATACGGAATATTCCCGCATCCTTCTGGAAAACGGCTCAAATCCGTTTACTATGATTGATAAAAAGGGAAAGAACCCGGCAACAATTGCACTGGAAAAGAAAAACGATTCGATTCTGGGAAATATCGTAAAATACGCAGGAACCCTTTCTGATATTCAGGGAAACTCGATTCTGCACTATGCTGCACGAAATTCAGATCTTTCAACGATTCAGAAGCTGCTTTCCTACGGTCTTGATACCAATGTAAAGAATATTTCCGGCGAAACTCCGTACAACACGGCAATCCGCTGGAAGCGCCAGGATGCAGCCCGCCTTCTGGCACCAATCAGAGCGAACTAGAAAATTCTAGTTTAGGTCGCCGATTTAGCGGACTATTTTGACCCGCGGGTGGCGACCTAAAGTCAATATAGTAACTCGACATTCGGCCTGCTAGATTACTTTCAAATCCTTGCAGTCCAGATAAAAATATTCCAGACCTTCTTCAGTCTGAGTCAGGATAAACCGGCCGATAATCTCGATTTCCTGATCTTCAGCAGGAAGGTCTTGTTTTTTTAAGGAAGAACTGGCGGAAGCTGCAGTGTCCGTGTTCTCAGTGGACAAAAATCCGGCAGCCCCTCCTCTATCAGAAGAATCCCCGGCAAAAACAAACTCAAGCCCCTGTTTGCAGCAGCCTAACGCATCAGAAACAACCACTGTGGTTACCGCGTCTTTTTTTCCGTTCGGTACAAAAGTGCTGAAAGTTCCCCGAACCTTTATAATCTTTCCATTATATTCTTCCGGCATAATGAGCATATTAAAAACTTCCGCATAAACCATGGTAGAGCTCATTTTTGTCAAATCAATCGCAATTTTTTCGCCATTGAATTCTTCATCTGTATTTGACTCAGGCTTTGCGGGTTCAAAATCGTCAACATAGTCAGAAACATTAAAGCCAGCCTCAGAATTCAGGTTTTCACCATCCGAAAAGTTACCGCTCCTTTTATTTTTTGAACAGCCGAAAGAAAATAGTGTCAGCGTAAAAAAAGAACAAATTGCCAAAACCTTTCCAGTTTTTCTCGTAAAATTAAATGACCATGATTTATGCATAAAATTTTCTCCAAAAAAAAGGCTGCCTTGCATTATACAAAACAGCCTTTTATTTTCAGCATTAAGCCGGATTATTTATTCAAAACTTCTGCCAAATCTTTTGCAGTGAACTTAAGGTGTTCAGCAACTTTAGCAGCCGGTCCTGATTCACCGAAGCGGTCAATGCAGAACAAGTCAGTTTTCTTGTCAGTTACAAACTGTTTCCAGTCAGCTGAGATACCTGCTTCTGCAGCTACAACGCGTTTTGCACCACCTGTAAGGGCTGCCTGTTCAGCGCTGCTCATCTCGTCGAAGAGGTTGTAGTCGATTACAGAAACTACGCGGATTTTCTTTCCGCTAACCATTCCTGCAGCCTGAATTGCAGTAGAAACCTCTGATCCGGTTGCAAGAACTGTAATATCTGGAGTACCGGCGCAGTCAAGAGCAACATAAGCACCCTTCTTGATGTTCTTTTTCCAGTCAGCATCAGATTTTTCATAACCCTGAATGTCCTGGCGTGTAAGAACGATACAAACCGGGTGATCTTTAGAAGCCATTGCCATTTCCCAGGCAGCTGCAGTTTCCTGAGCATCCCCCGGACGGAGCACCTGAACACCAGGAATTGCACGCAATGAAGAAAGGGTTTCAACCGGCTGGTGTGTAGGACCGTCTTCACCAACATAAATAGAATCATGTGTGAAGATGTAAATGAGCGGAAGCTTCATGAGGCTTGCAACGCGAAGCTGTGGTCTAAGGTAATCAGCAAATACAAGGAAAGTTGCACAGAACGGGCGGAGTCCACCGTGAAGGCGCATACCTGAACAGAGAGCGCTCATTGCAAATTCGCGAATACCGAATTCAATTGTGCGGCCTTTTCTGTTTGCTGCAGAATAAATTCCATCGCAGTCTTTGAGGGCAGTTTTGTTAGGACCAGCAAGGTCAGCAGAACCACCAACAAGGTTTCCGTAGCGCTGAGCCATGAGGTTCAGCATTTTTCCGCCGGCAGCACGAGTTGCCATCTTGTCAGTTGCACCGAATTCAACATCCGGAACATCAGCAGTTGCTTCATCGTTGTGCCATGCATCCCACTGCTTCTTAAGTTCAGGATTTTCTTTTGCCCATGCATCGAATTCCTTCTTCCAGTCTTCTTCAGCCTTAGCAAAAGCGGCTTTCTTTCCTTCAAAATATTCGTATGCTTCAGGAACAACATAGAAATCCTTGTCAGAAGGAATTCCAAGAGTTTCCTTTGCTTTCTTAACGTTATCTACACCAAGAGCTGCACCGTGAGTATCAGCGCTTCCTTCATTTGGAGCAGATTTTCCGATAATTGATTTAAGAATGATAAGGGACGGTTTGTCTGTGCACTTCTTAGCTTCTTCTGTAAGCTTGAGGATTTCTGCAGGCTTGTACATATCGCCTTTCAAAACCTGCCAGCCATAAGCTTCGTAGCGTTTTGCAACGTCTTCGTCAAAAGTAATGTCTGAAGAACCGTCGATTGTGATTTTGTTCTGATCGTAGAAAACGATGAGTTTTCCAAGCTTCAAGGTTCCTGCAAGGGAACAAGCTTCTGAAGAAACGCCTTCCTCAAGACAACCTTCTCCAACAAGAGAATATGTGTAGTGATCTACGATTTTGTGAGAAGCAGTATTAAAGCGTTCAGCAAGCATTGTTTCTGCCAAAGCCATACCAACTGCCATTGAAACACCCTGTCCAAGAGGACCGGCTGTACATTCAACTCCGTCAGTAACACCGTATTCCGGGTGTCCGCAGCAGATTGAACCAACTTGACGGAAAGATTTGATGTCGTCCATTGATACTTTATATCCGCTCAAGTGCAGGATAGAATAAAGCAGCATTGAACCATGACCTGCAGACAGAACAAAACGGTCTCTGTCCGCCCATTTAGAATCAGCAGGATTGTGCTTAAGGATTTCACCATAAAGGACTGCAGCTACTTCGGCTGCACCAAGAGGTGTACCCGGATGACCAGAATTAGCTTTCTGAATAGCATCCATAGACAAACTTCGGATTGAAGTTGCAACAGCATTAATCGCTTTCTCGTTCATCGTATTCCTCACGAAATATTATATTAAAACGGAAAACCGCAGAAATCAGTTCTCTGCTATAAAATTTTCCGGTTTTTACCACAATTAAGAAAGTTCACGCACAGCAGCCACAAGTTCTTCTTCAGAAACATGTTTTTCCAAAAGCGCTCTGAAGCTTACCTTCTGGAAAAGCCCTGCAAGGCTTGAAAGAATCTGAAGGTGTGTCTGCGGATTCTGTGTCAGGAGCACAAACATCACGTAAACCTTAAGATTATCTGGAGCTTTCATGTCGATAGGCTTATCAAGATAAACCACCGCAATTCTCTGATCATCTTCATTTTTTACAATTGGAGCCCGGGCATGAGGAAGAGCGATTCCGTTTCCTACAGCTGTACTCATAATTTTTTCTCTGGCACACAAAGCTTCGTATACTGATTCATTGCTGATCTGTTCCGGAAGATTCATAAGTTCGGTAACCTTCTTATAAATCTCCTCCGGTGTTTCTCCACCCACATTAAAGAATACACCACCCTTGTGAATAAGACTTCCTAAATCAACTGCCATTTTTCCCCTCTTTTTAGTTATACAAATTTGGTTTATCGAACTACTTTTTTATTAATGTAAAGCCGTTGTTTGTTTCTTTGGAAATTGCCAGCAAAAGTTCTTCGTTGACACATTCAAAATTGAACTCCATTCCTTCAAGGGAAAGTTCAATTTCGTCCATCTCGTCGACCACGGTCTGAGTCTCATTCTCCATCATTTCCAAAAGATGAGTAAGATGCCCGTAAATCTGCGAAAGAATTACCAGCGGCTGCTGTGGCAGGTTTTTCAAATCCTTTCCTTCGATATCAATAAGACTTACCAGTTCGTTTACAACCGCATACAGTTCAAGCGTTTGGTGCCGTATATCACTGATTTCAGAATCTGCAAACCTATTATAATCTTTGCTAAGTATATCATGTCGTGTTTTCAAGTGCAACAACATACAGTTCTTCTGTTCGTCAGAATAATATTCCTGATGAGGATACATTTTTTTCATCAGTTCATCGAAATCCGTGCTTTTGTTGTAAATCATATCCTTCAAAAAACACACGCAGATTACATCAGAAAGCGGCACCATGGGCTGAACCTTACCGAACCGCTTATGTGGAGCATCATCGTCAATCAGCGGACTGTTCCAGCCACCGATAGCCGGAACATCTTCGCCCTTACGCCACAAGCGGGATTCAACTCCAAAAGACTGTATTCCGATTTTCTGAGACCAGGCCAGAAATTCTTCCATTGAACCGCAGTCACGGCCACAGAAAATTTCAAGCCCGGCAAAGTAAATCAGGGCTACCTGTTCTTCAATGGAACCGCGAGGACCCAAAAAGTCCAGGGAATCCAGAAAATACTGCTCCAGATTTTCGTACCACATATTTCTGTCCAGGTCGCCTTTTGTAATCTGGAACGGATTTTCATCGTGCTTGTCGATTTCAACCTCAATTTTACCGGCATCCCAGTCCACAAGACGGCACAAGATCCGGTCTCCAGAGGTAAAGCCGTCCTTGATAAGAGGTTCCAGTGAAATTGCTGTAAGAGAAATTTCTGAAGGAAGGGAAAAGTCCATATCGGCAAGATTCATTTTTCCTGTATTTGCAGGATCTGCCGCAATATACTGAAGGGCAAATTCATCTCCGAAAAGTGAAAAATATGGCAGCACAAAATCGCTTCCAAATTTTTCAACCTTCTGAGGAAGCTTCTTTCCCTTGTAAATAAAATTCAAACCGCAGGAAAGATAGTCCGGATCTACAAACGGCAGGCAACGATGCCCCGGAATAAAAACGCCTTTATCAACTTCACGACGGGCAGGCCTGAAGCTGAAATAGCAGCCGGTGAAAGCTCCCGCCTTTGTCTGAAAATGATTTTCATCCAGATAAAACACATTTTCTGCTTCGCTTAAAAAATCACGGCACTCATCCACAGTGCATTTTAAGCCCACATGAGAAAGAATCCGCTGAAATTCCTTCGGCGTAAATATGTCAGGATAAGTGCGAAAAAAATTATTGATAAGAGTTTCTGCAGAAATTTTCATACTTTAAAAATAATAAGGAAAACGAAAATTTTCAACAGAAATGGATGAATTTATTGCAGGACCGCGAACACAAACTTTCATTATATGCTCGCGGTCTGTGTAAGAAATTATGCGATTCGGATGTCTTCAACCGCGATTCCAAGCTTCTTCAAAATCACATTGAATTCCGGCTCAGAAATACCAGTTACCTTGATTGTGACCTTGCGCTTGTTTTCTTCCTGTGCATCCCGGGTTACAAGACTTATAATATTTCCCTTCAAATCCGCAATCTCCGCACTGATAGCCGCAATCATTCCCGGCTTGTCGTCCATACAGAGCGTAGCCCGGATACCACTCTGGCGAGCTCCGAACATATCCGTAAAAAGATGGAACAGATCGCTTTCCGTAACAATTCCCGTAATCATTTCGCCGTTCATAATCGGAATACATCCAATCTGATTATCTACCATAATACGGGCCGCTTCTTCAACGGTTTCGTTTTCCGTAACGCTGATAACATTTTTGCTCATCACCTTGCTGACTGTCAGTTTAGAAAGCAGATAGCCGATTTCATACATATCCAGAGTAGTTGCTTCGGACGGACTGGCCTTATTCAAATCGTTCTTAGTAATAATTCCCACAAGCTTATTGGACTTATCCAGAACTGGCAGCTTGCTGATTTTATTTTTAGTCATCAACGACCTTGCTTCCGTCAACGACGCATCCTGATTTACACAAATTGGTTCTTTAGTCATTACACTCTTTAGAATCATAGAAAACCCCCGTAAGCTTAAAATCTTAGTTAAATTATACCACAGTTTTCAAATTGCGGAGAATTTTTTATTAGAGCCACTTTCCAATTTTTTTGAGCCAGTCGTTCTTCCAACGGGCTTGCTCCGGGGTTCGCGGACTAACCGCCGCTCCGTCTTCCTCGCTTCGCTCGTCAGACTGCTCGTTCCTAACTCGCACCCTCCGCATCCCGGGCAGGGCGAATCCATAAAAATCTGTAAAACTTCCCTGCTTTCAGCTGTAACCGCTACCGCAGCTTACTTTCAATGTACCGTCTAAAGCCCTCAGCGCTGTCGAATCTGTAGGAATTTATTCCAAGGCTGGCCGCGGCATCTACATTTTCCTGCCGGTCGTCCGTAAAAAATGCTTCTTCCGGCCTGTACCCTTCCGCCTCCAGAATAAGCTTCCAGAACTCAGTATCTGGTTTTGAAACTCCCATATGAATCGAAGCATAAGTCATGTCGAACAGGGCATAATCGCCGCGGCTCAAATGGTTGTCGTAATGACTTTCGATTGTGTTGGTTCCGCAGACAAGGCGGTGCCCCTGTTTCTTCAGCTCGCAAACAAGACGCGCCGTTTTTTCATTCAAAACCGGATGAAACAAAAGCCTGAACCAGTCCGTTGTAATTTCCTTTCCAAGCTTTTTCGAAATTTCAGCCCAGAATTCCTTTGCACCGATAATTCCGTTGTCCATTTTCTTAAAAAGACTTTCCGGAGTTCCCTTTCCGCTTAGCTCAAAAAACTTCTCTTTAGAAATTCCAAGTCTTTTTGCAATTCCTTCAAAAATATCATCCCCTGCCGTGTTCGTTACAACACCACCCATATCAAAAATAAAAAGCATATATCCTCACTAAAAAAACGAAAACACCAGGTGCCCAGACAGCTTAAAGGGTGTCCCGCACCAAGCAATTACCTAAAACGAAATAATTTCTTCGTACACCTGAATTGCAAAGGAATCCGTCATTCCGCTTATAAACTCGATGACGCATTTTTCAAAGCTCTGAGGGTCAGAAAGACTGAAAACCTGTTCAGTGTTGTAGCGCATGATTTTCTTCTTGTCCGTGATTCTGATTCCGTTTGCGCCCATAGGCATATAGCCCGCGTATTTTACCAGCCAGTCCCGGAAATTTTTACCCAGAACCGGATAGTACCTCAGGGCGCTTTCAATTCTTCCGTTTTCTGCATACACCTGGGTCCGCATCAGCGTCCGGTAAATCGTTTCCAGAACCACGGAAGCATACTTTGTAAACTCGTTTAATCGCCAGTGAGTATAAATGTGAGCAAAATTGAACTTCTTAAGCTCCAGAATAAACTTAAAATATTCATCGCTAAAGCAAAGACCCTTTTCTGGAGTGGACTGCTCGCACAAATCCACAATCAGGTCGTTAATCAGAACCGTTGTATTCACCGCCTTTCCGCTTCTGAAGGCGTGGTTCCCCTTTGCATTCAGCGTGCTGGCCACAATCTCACGCATATGTCGGTACGCGCACATATCGATAATGTGATACTGGCGCGCATCTTCAATATCCCGTCCCAGGTAGGCAATTTTATCGGCAACCTTTACAACACAGCCTTCCCAGGTGTAGGGCTGAATAATTCCCGGGCGCTTAATTGAATACAAATCAATTGCATCGTTACGAGGCTTTATTCCCTGCTGGTCAATTTCCCCGCAGTGACAGATAAGCCCGTCCCGAACCGCATAAGTAAGGTTCAGGGGCTGTTCAACCGCATCCGGATCCGGCAAAGTTTCAATATAATCTGCAAAGAAAAGACTGTTCCGCTCGTGCCAGAATTTTTTTGGCGCATTCTGACCGTCCTTCTGCTCCATCAGGGAATTCAGGCAGTCTTCCCCGTGATGACCAAAGGGCGCGTGCCCGATATCGTGTCCCAGCGCAATTGCCTCGGCAAGCTGTTCGTTCAACCCAAGATATTTCGCAATGGTCTTGGAAACGCTGGCCACATGCATAACGTGTTCCATTCGTGTACATACGTGATCGTTGTGAGGCGCGTAAAAAACCTGGGTTTTGTGCTTAAGCCGTCGGAATGCCTGGCAGTGAAGTATTCGGGTGTAGTCCCGCTCCCATTCAGAGCGGATATCGTTTCGTGAATAAATCGGATGCTCCCGTTTTATCGCATTTTCCCATTTTGGATTATTTTCATCCATGCGGACAGAAGAAAAAGAATTAGTCATATTAAAATTATAGCTCAATAGACAGGAATCGGCTACTCTATTCCGGCGGCAAATCGTCCCAGCCGCACAATTCAAACGCAACTGATTCGCAGCCGCACAATAGGGATTTTGTCCAGATTACTCTATTCCGGCTGCGTAGTTCAGGCATTCTTCCGCCTGACTCAAAAATCCGCCGGTCCGGTACACTTTAGAAGCCCAGATTGCGTCTGCTTTTGCGTCCTTTTTCTGTGCCGCGGTAACCGGCTCCTTCATCAGAATTACTGCCCGGGCAAAATAGTCAGAAGCGATTGCATAGGTATTTTCAGCATCCTTATCGTATTTCAATGCATTTTCTACAGCGGTAAGGGCGCCTTTTTTGTCTCCGTTTTTGGAACGGCAGCGGCTAAGGCTGTACCAGTCAACAGCAACTTCATCCAGATACCGGTTGGTTGTGTGAATAAAAATCGCCTTCAGGTACGCTTTTTCCGCCTGATTGTAATCTTTTGCACGAACAAACAAATCACCCCGGACACGCTGCAAATACGCATCATAATAGGGCTCCCGGGCAAGATAACGCTCAACTCCGGAAAGCTTAAGGGCCGCTTTTCGAAGCTCATTTTCGTTTCCTCCGGCTGAAGCATTTTTCAGAGAAGCCTTTGAACCGCTTTCAGCGCCTTTCCCTCTTCCATCGGCATTTTCTGCACTATTTCCGATTTCGCTCATTACGATAAGTGCTTCATAAATCGCGCAGGCCGCCTTCAGCTGCTCCGAATTATTTGAATGAGCCGCATAATCTTCCGCCATGGCAAGAAGGGTACGGGCATCGTAATTCAAGACATTTTCAGATTTTCCCGCCTGATAAAAAACCTTTGCATAATCATCACCAAGCTGGCGCTTTGCAGAAAAACCAAAGGAAATACAAGAAAGACAAATTCGGCAGAGCAAATCCTTTGCATCAATTGAAATGGCCCAGTCGTAGGAATTTCGAAGGCTGTTTCCCGCTTCAAGCATTTTTCCGGAATTCAGTGAAGAATTGGCACTCTGGTAAACCTGAACCGTTTTATTGTAGGTATCCGTAACCTCCATCTTTCTTTTTGGAGAAGACGAACAGGATGTAAGGGGCAAAACAAAAAGAGAACTGAACAAAACGGGAATAAGAAGAAAGGGTTTTAAAACCAGAGCCACCTTCTTACCGGTACAAACCGGAACTTTTCGAATCAAAACTAAATCTCGCTTCAAAACCTTACAAAGCATATTTTATTTTCCTTCTATTTTAAAACATTTTACTTCGCGTACAGCACAGCCCGACATGCATACAGACAAGCCTAGAAATCCATGTTTCTGGAAGCCGATGTAGCCGGATTTGACTGGGTTCGGTCAGGAACTCCGTTTTTAATCAGCGGATTATTCTTCAGACCCGTCAAAACATCCTGAACCTGAACGATAGTCGATTCAAGCAGAACCAGAATTCCCTGAAGCTCCGGACTGATTCCGTTCACAAGAGATTCCGCACCGCTGGTTACATTGTTCAAATTCTGAACAATCTGATTCAACTGTCGGAATACCTCGTCACCAACCACATTGGTAATGATTCCGGCCCCTTCCTTGTCTTCTTTTGTAATATCTTCCAGGTTTTTAAGCACTGAACGAAGGTTCTGTACAACGCCCTTAAGCTCGCTGTTTCCCCGCCCCGCAATTGCATCGTTCACATTGCCCAGAGTTTTGTTCAGATTATCCAGCAGATTCGAAACCTTATTCAAAAGAACGCCGATGGAATCCGACTGATCTACAATTCTGTTCAGCTTCTGCTCAAGAATTTCCTGTCCTTTCCGCGAATCGTGGCGGTAAATTTCCGAGTTTGTGGGCAAACTTTCTTCACCACGCCCCGGATGGAACACAAAGGAAGCACCCAGCCCGATTGGACTTGTAATCAGCTGAACCAGGGAGCCTTCCTTAATATATTCCTCGTAATCGGCAAGAATGTAGTAGTCCGCCCGAACCATATGACCAACCAGAGTAATTTTTTTGATTTTTCCGATTGAAAAGCCCTTGTAGGTCAAATCCATACCCTGAGAAAGACCGGCTGCAGTTGGGAAAATCGTGTAGTAATTCATTTTTTTGACGAACCATTTCTGGGTTGAACCGGTCAGAAAAATCAAAACAAGAAGACCGGCAATACCAATAACAGAGAAAATACCTACAAACCTGTCGAATTTACTAATTTTAAATTTCATTTTTTAATAATCCGTCCTCAACATGAATCATCGTTCCCGGAAATTCGGAAATGAAGCTTGCATTATGGCTCACGTAAATCAGCGTATTCCCCTGATCTACAAAATTATGCAGCAGATTCATAATAAGTTCCATACCCCGCCGGTCCATACTGGCCGTAATTTCATCAAGAAACAGTATTTCCGGCCCGCAGCTCATTGCCCGGGCAAAGGCGATGCGCTTCTGCTCACCCGCTGAAAGGTCTACCGGCCGCAGAGTCAGTGGGCGGGAAAAATTTACCATTGCGCAGATTCCCTGAACCGCTAAATCCCGCTCCTCATAGGTCATTTTTGGAAAATGCACCTGAAGGGGAATACTAAGGTTATGGTAAATATCCTGATTTGCCCAGAGCGCCGAATCCTGAAACACAAAGGCACTTTTCTTTCGGAATTCCTTGTTCTGCGCATTGGTCATTTCCTCAATATCAACGCCCTCGTACAAAACCCGCCCTTCAGAAGGTACAAGAATTCCAGCCATCAGCTTGAGTAAAGTGGATTTTCCGCAGCCGGATTTCCCGATTAAAACAGTTGTAGTGCCCCTTCCAACCTCAAGGGAAACACCCTTGATGATTTCCTGCTTACGAGAACTGAATTTTACATCTTCAACCGTCAAAACAGCCATTTTACTTTTTATTCCTTTGAACCTGCAAAAAATGCAAGTCTGGCAACCCCGACAACACTATTACCATTCCGCAAATTATTCACCCCGTCTAAAACAGCAGCGAAAGCGCAATCACAAAAATATCCACAAGCAGAATGCCGGCAAACCCCTGTCCTACCGCGTGAATTCCCGCAACCGGAATTTCCGTACTTGCCCGCTCTACATTAAAACCGTAGTAAGTCGAGGAAATCGCAATAACCATTCCAAAAAGAACGCTTTTAAGGCAAGAAGTAAAAATTGTGGACATGGAAACCGCATTAAAAATCCCGTCCAGATAACCGTAGGAGTTCGCCGGATTCAAAATAAGGCTTACAAGCATCGGTCCAATAAGCCCGCAGAGCGAAAAATACAGATTCAGCATAAAAACGGAAATCGTAACCGCAATAAAACGGGGCGCCACAAGATGCCCGATAGGGTCAATTCCAACAGAAACATAGCTTTCAATCTGATGGGTAATAACCATTGAGGCAATTTCGATGGCAATGGCCGTAGAAGAACGGGCGGTAACCATAAAAGCCACCAGAAGAGGTCCAAGTTCCCGCATAACAATGATTACTAAAAGCTTGTAAATCAGGGAAGTCTGTCCCAGAGAAAGCAGAAATGAATAGCCAAAAAGGTAAATTGCAGAGCTTAAGCCCAGGGACATTACAACCGTAAGAGGAAGGGCCTGAACAAAGGTAAAATAGAGCTGCATCACTAGAATCTTAAATGCAGCTTTTTCCCGCTTAAAAAAGAACATCGAAGAAAGCACAACGCGACCGATGTAACCGAATACATAACTGATACGCATTACAAATTCCCTGAACTTTTTTCCGATGCTCGTAAACATATCTCTATTTTATCGCCACAAATTAAAAATTTCTATAATTTTCCACTTACTGAAGCAATTTCTTTACCTTATGAGGCGTCACTCCAAATTTTCTCTTAAAGCACTTTATAAAATACGAAAGGCTCTCAAATCCGCACAGGGCAGCAGCCTCGCTCACATTTTTTTCCGTCTGCTTTAATATTTCTTCCGCTTTTTCCAGCCGGTAATTATTCAGGTAATCCGTAAAAGTAAAACCGGTGGCCGACTTAAAAGCCTTCATAAAAAAACTCTCTGAATAATTACAGAGCTTTGCCGCATCCTCCACCGAAATCCTTTCGCTGTAATTATTCTGAATGTAGGAAATTAAAGGCTTCATTCTGGAAATCGTAGTATCGTTTTTTCTTCGGCTATCCGCTTTCCGCGAAATATCAAAAATCTCTTTTACAACAGGAAACATCTCGGCCTTCACCGTCAAAAGACATTCCGAAAAATCGTCCTTCCAGTGTTCCACAAAATAAGCGATTCTCTCAGCAATTTTCTGATTAGAAGTGCTTCCCTTCTTCAAGAAAAACGGCGGAACCAGAACACCTTCCTCAAGCGGAGAAAAATACTTTTTATATAGAAGACTTTCTTCATCTGAATCCAAAAGAGAAAATTTAAACAAAATATTGTAATAAACAAATTTTTCATCATCCAGCTGCCGTATTTCGTGCACTGAGTCCGGCGGAACCAGAACTATATCCCCCGCTTCCACCGTCAAAACTTCCCCATCAACCGTAATCTTTCCGATTCCGTCCTCTGCATAGATTATCTCAAATTCCTTGTGCCAGTGCAGCGGAAAACCCCTCATCCACCAGGGAATATCCCCGCGATAAACCGCAAAGGGAAAATCAAGCCGACCGTGAACCTTTGTTTCTTTAAATGCGCCCCTAGCTTCATCCTTCGTCATAACCCGTAAAATCCTTAAAAAGATAGTATTGTTATACTTTTAACCACTATTGTATCAGATTTTGCAAATTAAGAAAGTTAAAATGTTATAAAAATGAGAGCGGAGTTCTGACCGGCGCTCTCAGAAGGACAGCCTAAAAATTGCTTACACAATTTTTTTAACGGCTTCCAATCAATCAGGAAGCAGTACAGCTGCTTCTCTCAGGAGGTATCATGAAAATTACAAAATTTGGGAAACAGGTGTTTACCCTGGCTCTCGCAGTTCTTTATGCTTCGATTGGCTTTCCATTATCCGCAAATCCGGCTGACAAAATCGGAAGCGAATACAATTACAACGGTGACGACTTGGGTTTCACTCTGAACGCCGATGAAAGTCAGATAAGCTTAAAATGCTGGGCACCACTTGCAAAGTCCGTGAAGGTTCTTTTCTATAAAGATTCATCTGACTTCACCAAGGCTTCAAAAACCTTAAAGATGGTAAAGGATTCTCAAAACCGCGGTATCTGGACCATCACCTGCGACTTAAACGGAAACAAATACTATCAGTACGAAATCCAGAACCCTTCTCTTAAAGCAAAAGTCTGTGATATCTGGGCAAAGGCTGCAAGTCCAAATTCTGTTGCCACCCAGATTACCGACATAAACAAAGACAAAAACGCAATTCCGGAAAACACAGTAACCGACAAAGAATGGGGAACTCAGAACGGTTACTACAATCCATTCGGCGACACGGGTAAAACTCAAAAGGCATACTCAGACGCAGTTCTCTACGAAATGCACATCCGTGACTGGTCCTATGTTGAAGTAAAAGATTCTAAGGGAAAATTCAAGGTAATCGCCGACGGCGAAAAAGTTATTTCCCACCTTAAAGACCTGGGAATTACCCACGTTCAGCTTCTTCCAAGCTTTGAATATGCTGAAACCAACGAAAACGGAATGTACAACTGGGGCTACAACCCGTACAACTACAATGTTCCTGAAGGACGCTATGTCACCCAGGGCTACAAGGATGGAACTCAGGCAGTAAAAGAAATGCGCTACATGATTTCAAAGCTCCACGAAAACGGAATAGCCGTTGTTATGGACGTGGTTTTCAATCACACAAGCGGAACAGGACTCCATTCCCTTTATGATTCAACTGTTCCCGGCTATTTTTACCGCATGATTGATGACGAGACCTATTCGAGCGGTTCAGGCTGTGGAAACGAGCTTGCCACAAGTCAGCCAATGGTCAAAAAATTCATCATTGATTCCCTGAAGCACTGGATGTTGGATTACCATGTAAACGGCTTCCGCTTTGACCTTATGGGTCTTCACGAGCGGGAAACCATGAAAGAAATCTACAATGAACTGGTAAAAATCGACCCGAATGTAATGGTCTACGGCGAACCATGGACAGGCGGAAAATCACTTGTAAAATTCGGCGTTACAAAATCCACCATCGACGATGTAATGGACGATTTGAGCGTAAACGGAGTGGGCTGCTTTAACGACGATTTCAGAGATTCAATTCGCGGAAATGTTTTTAATGCCACAGAAAAAGGCTTTATCACAGGAAATTACGCCAACTTTGGAAAAATCCTGACAGGTCTAACCGGCTCTGTGCGTGGAAAAGGTCTGGGCGGCTTTACTCAGAAAATCGGAAGAAGCATAAACTACATCGAATGTCACGACAATCACACACTTTTTGACCGTCTTGTAAACATCGAGCTTGGAAAAGCCACCACAGGAAAGCTCCTGGAAGAAATCTCGGAAGAACAGCTCAAAAAAATCATCATGGAAGACAAACTCGGCGCCGCTCTTGTAATTCTTGCCCAGGGAACACCATTCCTGAACGGCGGACAGGAATTCCTACGAACCAAAAACGGAAACGGGAACAGCTACATTGCCGGAGACGCAGTAAACGGAATCGACCTTTCCTTCAAAGAGCGCTACAGTGATGTATACAACACATACAAAGCCCTAATTGCACTCAGAAAGGCAAACCCGGAAAGCTTTGGAAAAAACGAAAACGCCGAAGCCCAGATGATTTTACAGGGACTCATCAAATACAGGACCGGAAACTTTACCATCTACTTCAATGCCGCCCCTGAAGCGCTTCCCGTAACTGACTCCGGAAAGCTGGTCTTCATCGATGAAAAATCCGGAACCTACACAATACAGAGCTCAACAAAAATCACCCAGATTCCGGCAAAATCATTTATTATTTTGCAGAATTAGTGATGTGGTGTCAGGCGCCCTCAGGGTTGAATATGCAATTTCAATTCACCAGACTGCCTGACACTAACAGAAGTATTTCTCGCTGGACCTTCCATCCAGCGAGTTTCAGCCTTGTTTCCACCACTTATTTCCGCTAAACTAGACAAACTTTATGAACACATACAAGCTTTTCCATCCCGATTTAACTCACGACAACATCTGGAAATCCGTCATCGCCTTCATGTTCCCGATGATGATTTCCTACATTTTCCAGCAGCTCTACAACGCCGCCGATTCCGTAATCGTAGGACATTTTTTGGGCGAAACCAGCCTTGCCGCCATCGGAAGCTGCACCGCAATTTCAGAGCTTTTAATCGGCTTCGGAACCGGCTTTGGAAACGGACTGGGAATAGTAGCCGCACGACACTACGGCGCCCAGAACATCACAACCCTTAAAAAAGTTTCCTTTGCGTCCGTCATCATCACAACCTGTGTCACCGCTTTTATCATGATTTCCGGCGCCCTGGGCCTGAAACCCCTTCTACGCCTTTTAGGAACACCCGCAGCCATTATCGAAGAAGCCTATTCCTACATCTGGACAGTGGCAATTTTTTCCGGCGTGCTCTTTGCCTACAATCTTTTAAGCGGTCTCCTGCGTGCCATCGGAAACAGCTTTATGCCTCTTATTTTCCTGATTATCGCCTCAACCCTGAACATCGGCCTGGACATACTTTTTGTCACCGTTTTAAAATGGGGCGTAAAGGGAACAGCAATTGCCACCGTAATCGCCCAGGGAATCAGCTCGATTTTCTGCCTGTTGTACATAATTCGAAAGGCGCCCGTCCTTCTGCCATCAAAAGAAAGCTTTAAAGCCGAAAGCACAATCTACAAAGATCTAATCGGGCAGGGTCTTTCAATGGCCCTAATGAGCGCACTGGTCAGCTCCGGCTCCGTAATTCTCCAGTCCTCAATCAACAGCTTTGACACCCCCATAATTGCCGGTCACATCAGCGCCCGTAAAATTTTCGGCCTCACAATTATTCCGATAATTGCCCTGAGTCTTTCAAGCTCCACATTCGTTTCACAAAACTACGGCGCCGGAAAAATCGACCGTATCAAAAAAGGCATCCGCATTTCAAACCTGCTGTGTATATTCTGGGGTGTCATCTGCACAATCCTAATCCCGATTTTCGCCCGCCGCCTGATTCAAGCCGTCAGCGGATCCACCTCACCAGAACTTCTGGACTACGGCACCAGATACATCACCTTCATGCAGCCCTTCTACGCCGTTCTTGGCGTCCTTGTCGTATCCAGAAACAGCCTTCAGGGTCTGGGCAGCAAGTTCCTCCCGTTAATTTCCAGCATCATCGAACTTGTGGGAAAAATCGCCTTCACCCTCATCATCATCCCCCACCTGGGCATCTGGGGCATCATCATCTGCGAGCCACTCATCTGGGTTTTAATGACCATCCAGCTCATTTGTGCCCTTGTTCAAAAAATCCGCAGCTTAAAAAGTTAGAATCACGCAAAGCCAGCCATACATTATCGCCGGTAACCCACCCTGGAAAATGCCCCAAGCCCTCACATAGTAAAACATCACAAAGATCTTTTTTCTTAGGCCAGCTCCTCTTCCCACCGGCCTTCCACGGCCCGCTAACGCTCGGTCTGGCGGCAGGGTCAGTAACAGTAAAAAGCGTTTACGAAAAATCAGAAACAATAAAAAAACTTATTTTCGACAAAATTACCACTCTCATTTTTTTTAGCTGCTTCCAACAAATAATAAGACCTGACCCCACAAAAACTTTTCGCCCTCGATTTCAAAGCCGCCATCCTGCTCCGCACCGTTCCACGCCGGGGCATGGCTGTTTCACCTGATTCACAAAAGATTCTCCTCCCTCTCAAATACAATCTCAAAACATCACCAAATAAAAAAAATCCCCGCCAATTCAGACAGGGAGTATCAATACAAACGAAAAACGATTTAAGCAAAAATCATTCTAGCCAACAAAAATATCGTTAAATAAAAAAAAGTCTGGCAGCTTGCCCACAATGGGAAATCCGTTAAAAAAAATTGCGATTAGCAATTTTTTAGGATTCTCCTTTAATCCGGGCTCGTCGGTGCTGTGCGCCGGCGACGTAGGTAGCTGCCAGCCAGCAACTACAAAGCGTGAGTAAAACAAAAAGTTTTCCGGATGCAAAAAAATTGTCGTTAAATAAAAAAAAGTCTGGCAGCTACCTACTTTCCCACCACGAAGGCAGTATCATCGGCGTTAGAGAGCTTGACTTCCGTGTTCGGTATGGGAACGGGTATTTCCTCTCCACTATGGCCACCAGACAATTATTCGTCTTTAAGCATTTTAAGGTAAGACTTTTAAGTGCACCTTAAAACTTTTCAACAAGTTACTATTCGAAAAAACACAGGATTCATTTGCGGAACCAATAATATGGTCAAGCCTCACGACTTATTAGTACTGCTCGGCTGAACATGTCGCCATGCTTATACCTGCAGCCTATCAACCAGATAGTCTCTCTGGAGTCTTCAGGGGAGTTGAACTCCCAGGGAAGTCTAATCTTGAGGTGGGCTTCCCGCTTAGATGCTTTCAGCGGTTATCCCTTCCGAACTTAGATACCCGGCACTTGCTCCTGGCGGAACAACCGGTAAGCCAGAGGTTCGTCCACTTCGGTCCTCTCGTACTAAAAGCAGCTCCTCTCAAACTTCCATCGCCCATAACAGATAGGGACCGAACTGTCTCGCGACGTTCTGAACCCAGCTCACGTACCGCTTTAATTGGCGAACAGCCAAACCCTTGGGACCTGCTCCAGCCCCAGGATGCGATGAGCCGACATCGAGGTGCCAAACTTTCCCGTCGATGTGAACTCTTGGGGAAAATCAGCCTGTTATCCCCGGAGTACCTTTTGTCCGTTAAGTGATGGCCTTTCCACTCAGCACCATCAGATCACTAAGACCTACTTTCGCACCTGCTCGAATTGTCACTCTCGCAGTCAAGCCTCCTTGTGCCTTTACACTCGTACGATGATTTCCAACCACCGCGAGGAGACCTTCGCGCACCTCCGTTACTCTTTGGGAGGCGACCGCCCCAGTCAAACCGCCTGCCTAACATTGTCCCCGCTCCTGCTTCAAGGAGAAGGTTAGAAATCCCATCCATCAAGGCTGGTATTTCACCATTGACTCCACGCAACCTGACGGCCACGTCTCATAGTCTCCCAGCTATCCTACACATGATAAATAGGATCCCAATATTAAGTTACGGTGAAGGTTCACGGGGTCTTTCCGTCTAATTTCGAGTATCCGGCTTCTTTACCGGAATATAAATTTCACCGAGTCTCGCGTTGAGACAGTGCCCAGAATCGTTACACCATTCGTGCGGGTCGGAACTTACCCGACAAGGAATTTCGCTACCTTAGGACCGTTATAGTTACGGCCGCCGTTTACTGGGGCTTCGATTCACAGCTTCTCCTTACGGATAACCGCTCCTCTTAACCTTCCAGCACCGGGCAGGTGTCACCACCTATACGTCCCATTGCTGGTTCGCAGATGGCTGTGTTTTTGATAAACAGTCGCCTGGGCCTGCTTTCTGCCGCTCCAATCTTCAACAAACGGAGCCACACTTCTTCCGAAGTTACGTGTGCATTTTGCCGAGTTCCTTAACGCGAGTTCGCTCGAGCGCCTTAGATTACTCATCCCACCTACGTGTGTCCGTTTACGGTACGGTCTATCATACCTAGCCTAGCCACTATTTCTCGGCACCTTGATTACGTCCGCTTCAGTTGCACTTTCTGCTTCCTCGCTGTAACAACTCACCTAAGCCTGTCATTTAACCCAGGCACTCAAACAGCTTGTTGCTTTGACAGGGACAACCGTCGCCCTGCCGGATTTCACCTCATGCGTCGTGGCATCGAAATACAATAGGTTCCGGATTATGAACCGGATTCCCATCGGCTACGCGTTTCCGCCTGGCCTTAGGGGCCGACTTACCCGGGGCAGATTGCCTTTACCCCGGAAACCTTAGGTTTTCGGCGGACGGGAATCTCACCCGTCTTTTCGTTACTTATGCCTGCATTCTCTCTACTGCCTCCTCCAGAGAATCCCTCACAGGTCTCCTTCATCAGTTAGCAGTATGCTCCCCTACTGACCATAACTTATGTCATGATCCCGTAGCTTCGGTATTATGCTTAGCCCCGTTACATTGTCTGCGCACAGATGCTCGACCAGTGAGCTGTTACGCACTCTTTCAAGGAATGGCTGCTTCTAAGCCAACCTCCTGGCTGTCTGTGCATCCGCACTTCATTTCACACTCAGCATGAATTTGGGACCTTAATTGCCGGTCCGGGCTGTTTCCCTCTCGACTATGAACCTTGGCGCACACAGTCTCACTCCCATACGTTGACTAAAGGCATTCGGAGTTTGATTGATATTGGTAAACTTTGACGCCCCCGTTATCATCCAGTGCTCTACCTCCCTTAGTTTTGTATGAGGCTGTCCCTAAAGGCATTTCGGGGAGAGCCAGCTATTTCCAGGTTTGTTTAGCCTTTCACTCCTTATCACAGGTCATCACTACCTTTTTTAACAGATTACTGTTCGGTCCTCCAACAGGTTTTACCCTGCCTTCAACCTGCCCATGATAAGATCACCTTGGCTTCGGGTCTACTGCATGCAACTCATTCGCCCTTATCAGACTCGGTTTCCCTTCGGCTCCAGAACTTCAATTCTTTAGCCTCGCTGCATACCGTAACTCGCAGGTTTATTCTACAAAAGACACGCCACTACCCTTACGGGCTGTGACATCTTGTCAGTCTATGGTTTCAGGTTCTATTTCACTCCCCTTACCGGGGTTCTTTTCGCCTTTCCCTCACGGTACTTGTTCGCTATCGGTAGCTGTCTAGTATTTAGCCTTGGATCGTGGTCGACCCGGATTCCGACAAGGTTTCACGTGCCCCGCCGTACTCAGGATACTGCTAGAGTCTGTTTGTTTTAAGATACGTGGCTTTCACACACTTTAGCTCAGTTTCCCAACTGATTCTCCTAACTCACAGATTTTACTCACATCGCAGTCCTACAACCCCGCTTGAAGCGGTTTGGGCTGGTCCCCGTTCGCTCGCCGCTACTTAGGGAATCTCAATTGATTTCTGTTCCCGGGTTACTTAGATGGTTCACTTCACCCAGTATGACTCATGTAGCCTATTTTATTTAGCTATTCATGTACTAGTAAACTAGTGGGTTACCCCATTCGGTGATCTGCGGGTATAACGGATATGTGCTCCTTACCGCAGCTTTTCGCAGCTTATCACGACCTTCTTCGTCTTACAGCTCCTAGGCATCCGCCATAGACCTATATTCACTTGACCATATTATTCGTTCCGCATTTCCGCCTTACGCCGTCTGCCTGCCGTCAAGTTTGACTGGCTTTTGACTCGGCCAAAAACGCTTCTTTCCGCTCTTCTTAATCTCTTAAGAATCACGTCCGTGTTTTTTCCTTCACTTGTTATTTCAAAGAACCCTTGCTTTCGCAAGTATGGGACAGACAAGAGTTGAACTTGTGACCCCCGCCTTATCAGAGCGGTGCTCTAACCAACTGAGCTACTGTCCCGAATCCTGATGCTTGGCATCAAGGAGAAAGAAAGAAAGTTTCGAAATCGGTTCGTTTGCAAC
>CAMHMJ010000034.1 GCA_946186185.1 uncultured Treponema sp.
CGTCTTTCATTACAACGATTTTTGTACCAAGAGTCATAGCTTCTGTCTGGTCATGGGTTACGTAAATCATTGTCTTCTGCTGAGTGTTGTGAAGATTAGCGATTTCAGCACGCATGGTTACACGGAGCTTAGCATCAAGGTTTGAAAGAGGTTCGTCGAACAAGAATACTTTTGGTTCACGAACGATTGCACGACCTACGGCAACACGCTGTCTCTGTCCACCGGAAAGAGCCTTTGGTTTTCTTTCAAGATATGGAGTAAGTCCAAGCTGTTCTGCAGCAGCACGAACTTTGTGGTCGATTTCAGCCTTGTCTACCTTGCGGAGTTTAAGACCGAATGCCATGTTATCATATACAGTCATATGAGGATAAAGAGCGTAGTTCTGGAATACCATTGCGATATCACGATCCTTTGGAGGAACGTCGTTCATCTCTTTACCATCGATGTAAAGTTTACCTTCTGAAATGTCTTCCAGACCGGCGATCATACGGAGAGTTGTTGATTTTCCGCATCCTGAAGGACCTACGAATACGCAGAATTCCTTGTCTTCGATTGTGATATTGGCATTTGTTACGGCCTGAACGCCGCCTTCATAAATTTTACCAATACCCTTAAGTTCTACTTTAGCCATTTTGGCCTCCTGAGTAATTTTAGGGCTCTTTAAAGCCACCCACTCTGGGTTATATTATTCTTTCATTTTACGGTGAAATTGAATTGAAGTCAAATTTTATTTTGAGTTTTTTTCCGGAGTTTCACGCTTTTCCTATCCGGATAATTTTCTGCCTGAAAACCTATAAAATTCCCCGGAGTCTTGATTTCCAGACGGCACCGGTTGCATTCTGAACTCCAAGCTTATGGTACATATTCTTCAGATGATATTTTACTGTGTTTTTACTGATAACAAAATAACTGGCAATTTCATCCACGGTTTTTCCACGCTCCAGGAAGCGAAGAATTTCGATTTCAGTATCTGAAAGAACAGTTTCATTTCTTACAGGCTTTAAGTACAAGGGATAATGAACCGCAAGGGAACGGGCAGCATCGATTATGGTTTCAAAGAAAGAGCTTTCAAAAGCATCGGCTTCTTTTTCATTCATAAAAGAAGTTATAAGGGGAAGAACAGCCTCCCCTTCATCGGAAATAACCCTGAAGAATTTCCGCCGCCTTGCAATTTTCAAGCTTCTTTTAAGGGCTTTATAGGCAATTTCTTTTTTATCCGCCCGAAAAAGAGCGATTGCATTCAGTAAATCAAGTTCACATAAATCCATATAGCGCTTCCCCTCCTCCAGAAGGGGCCGAAGCTTTTCCACCAGAGCAAGGACAGCAGCATAATTCTTTACAATAATATACGCCCGAATTTTTACCATGTAACGCCAGAGATCCAGCATACAGAAATCTGAATATTCATCCGGAGCACCATCTGCAAGCCAGTCCTGTACAGCCTTTGTATTTCCCTCGTACATCAGGCTTAAAATTTCTGCCGCATCGATATTGGATGAGAACTCCGCCCTTCCCCGCTCCTTTACGGATTTACGGATATCAGTAATATAAGCCTCAGGATGAGTTACTTCTCCCTGTGCAAGAAGAATTTTAGTCTGAAGAAAGGAGGCCGCAAATAAAAGCCGGCGCTGCAAATCACTGTCGAATTCCTTGATTACATGACTTACAAGAACTTCCGCCTGCATAAGATTGTTCTGCTGATAAAGATACTCCGCAAGACAGATATTATAGATTGCAGGACAAAGATTTTTATCGCAAATATATGATAAGTTTTCTATAAACAAGTCTTTTCGTTTTTCAAGGAATGGTCCTATCCGGGTAAAATCGTTTACGCCGTTCAGCATGGAAGGTCGTCCAGCCGTAATAACAACATTTGCAAGATGGACACCGTTTTTCTTTAACACCTCAATGATGCCCATGAACTCTTTCCATCTGACATGAGGATGAACTAGAGTGAGCCCCAGCCGCATAAACTGAAATATTCCCTCGTTGGGAAGAGAATCGATAAAAGCACCGGCTTTCTCAAGTTCTCCATCCATAACCAGATTGAGGGCAATTCCAGAAATGCAAAAAAAATATTTTTCAAAATCAGTACAGTACTCAGAATACTGGTAAACCGGAGGATTTGAAAAAAGTTCAGGAACCATAGCATAGTAGGATTTTCTGTCCCGGCGGACATCAACAAGAAAATAATTTACCGAGAAACCTTTTATTTTTTCATTCAACTCGTCAGGGGGAATAATGGAAGTTTCAGCAGTGTTCGATTGAGCCTTCTCTGAAAGCACAGGAGCGGTTGTGGCATTAGAAGGGTTTTCAGGGTTGTTCTGATCCATAGAGGTATTATAGCATATTTTGGAGATTTTTTTAGGGTGATTACACAGATTTTTTACAGACCAGCAGACTCAATCAGATGGAAATTATATAAATCAACCGCATAGGTCTTTGTTTCCATTCTAATTAACGCAAACAGGAAAGACAAAGGCATTGTCCCCCAGCAGACCGCTTCACAAGGAAGTTCTAAAGTTTCTTCTGTTGTAGTAATACCAGCAATAAAAGACCCCAAACAGACAGCCACTGTAAAAACAGCACACCCTGCCCAGACATTTGACGCATTATAATATTTTTTGCTGTCCGGAAATTGCCCTGTAAGACGCTTTAATTCTGAGAAGGAAACAAAAGTACCATCCAGATAAGAAAACAATGTTGTATTTTCCATCGAAAATGAATAATTATGCTTTAACAAAGGAAGCTCAAGGGCACTTTTTATTAAATGTTCATTATGTACCTTTTCAGCTGAATAATTCTTATATTTTTCTGGTACGGCAATACGGATTGCAGAAGAAAGCTCCTCTGCAACCAATGAATAAGATAAGCAAAATAAAATAAATACAAAAAAAAACTTTCTATGCATATTAACTCTTTTTATATGAAAGAGCAAAACAATCGTTCTCATATGCTACAGCAGCAGAAGCCGTTCATCCGGCTATAGCAACAGACCATCCACCAACAGCAAAACATTTTCTGTTAGTTCATCACAGGAACTTTCTCAGCAATTTTCTTCACGTCTTCAACAGGAAGCTTTACCCACGCAGCAATCTGCTCTATGCTTCCCGCATTAGATTCTATAAGATTTCTGATGATTTCTTCTTTGCCTTCAAAACGACCTTCAGCACGACCTTCTGTACGGCCTTCTGCACGACCTTCATTTCTAATCTGCTCAACAACATCACACATGGTTACACCTCCTTTCTCTCTGAAGTTGTTCTCATTATAAACCTTTTCAAAAGAATCGTCACCTGTTAATGCAGAAAACATTTTCAGGGTTTCGTTGGCATGCTGCAAACGTTCTTTTGACCCCTCATACCTTTTATGTAAGCGCTTCGTCTGGAAATACTTTGCAACCAGCTTAAAATCGCTTGTGAACATATCAATTGTCTTATTGCTGAGCCATGCTATATTAAAGACATTGATTTTATAGTTGCTCACAAAAGACTTTAATTTCTTCGGAACGGAAAAACATTCATAAAGGCTTTTAGGGGCTGGCCATTTTTCATTTGTTCCGAAATACAGAACTATTGTCACTACCGGATAGCGGTGCGTTCCATCCTTCAGAAGTTCCTGCTTGTAGGATGCTCCATCATAACTGATTACTCGCAAAGGCATATCATCATCCGGCGTAGTCTGATTTTCAATTCCAAGAATCGAAATCCTGATTTCACCATTCTTCCAGAACTTTGAAACATCACGTTCCTGCTCGTGGATTTTGCCGTCAGCCTTGAACATACTTTTTGTAGTATCAGATTCAAGCTCATCTTCCTTCACGAGCCGTTCGCCTTTGAAAAGCAGAACATTCACGATATCCGCAAAAACGTCGTTCAATGCTTCCAGATTCTTTTCAGTTATATCTTTTGTTCCCATGCTTTTTAATATAATAAAAAAAGTAGCTGTCGTGGATAAAAATTTACTGGATTTTGAGAATTTTATTAAAAACAAAATGTTGTTGTTATTGCGCGAATGTTTCGTGTTACATATCTGGTTAAAAAAAGAGGTTCCTCATTTCTGAAGAACCTTCCTCTTTGCGGCGAACAGGACTTGCCGCTACGGTCAGCGACCTCCTGTCGCTTCCCTCTGCGGCGGCTGCATTCACTTTCGTTGCCCTCCATGGCAACGAATCTTGAAAATTGCTCCGCACTGCTCGCAACTTTCAAGACCGCTCGCTTCGGTTCAAGTCCTGTTTCGGATTTTCTAATTTCTCTGGTTAAAATAAAAAAGGTTGTTCATTTTCGAACAACCTTTGCATTGCGGCGAACAGGACTTGCCGCTACAGTCGCGAACCTCCTGTTCGCTCCCTCCACGGCGCCTTCGCTCGCTTTCGGTTCAAGTCCTGTTTCCTGCTTCTCAAGTATTTTTCGTTAAAATTAAAAAGGTTCTTCATTTCTGAAGAACCTTCCTTCATTGCGGCGAACAGGACTTGAACCTGCACGGCTTGCACCACAAGGACCTCAACCTTGCTTGTCTACCAGTTCCAACATCGCCGCAAGTGAGTATTACTATATCGAAATCGCACTTTTGCGTCAAGGGCTTAAACAAGAAATTTAACATTTTTTTTCATTTTTTTTTCAAAAAAAAAGCGGCGTGCAGAATAAAAATCAGTCTGCATGCCGCCCATTCATTTTCGCACAGTATAAAATAAAAACTATTTTTCAGCCTTCCACAAATCTATAAATTCCAGCATATACTGCTGAACATCGTTGAACCAGCGCTGCTGGAAACGGCAGGCAGGAACACCGATGTAACGGAAATGCCAGCACTCCCAGCGGTAGCCGGTAATGTCTTCGTACTCTTTCGGGAAGGAAAGGCTCCAGCCGTATTTAGCAGCATTGAAATAAACCCATTTTCCCATCTGGGTTTCGGCAAAATCATCAGAAATTGAACCGAAGTCCACGGCGGTTCCCAGCTGATGCTGGCTTGTTCCAGGACGGGCACTTTCCCGCTCTGCTTCTTCAAGGCCGTCAATGTATACCCAGTAATTAAAAAGTTTTTCCTGATATGCATATGAACGGTAGGTTGAGCTTACAAGAAGCTTTATTCCGTCCTTCAGGGCTGCCTGAGCCATGGTATCAAGAGAATCCTTTGCTTCAGAGCGCAAAGTAAGCCCCTTCTTGTTTACATTGAACAGTGTTGAACCGTCCAGATTTACAAGATGAGTCGGTTCATAAGTTTTGGAAACCGTATGCTTTTTATCAATGAGAGTGTACAAAGGAATGTCATCCGAAGCGTATTTTTTTTCTTCTGCAAGAACAAAACGCAGATCCTTCAAAAACTCTTCTTTTTTGTTTTCCGGAATCTTTATTTCACTCTGGGCACGGCTGGACATTTTTGATAGAACCGTATCAATTTTTTTATATTCAGCATTCTGAGCACAGGCACAAAGAGAAAGGAACATAAGCGGAATCATAACTGCGAGGGATTTTTTCATCATAACCTCCATCAATAAACAATTATAAACCAGGAAAGGTTAAACCGGAAAGCAATTTTTATATATGGTTAACAACAAGTTTTATAATTTTATAAATTTAAAACTGGCTCTCAGCGGGAACCCTATTTGAAAAACGGCAGTACCGCTTCGCGGTGGCTGAGTGTTTTTCAAATATGAACCCCGCTTACGCCAGTTTTAAACTATATATTACAAAACTCGATATTAACTCTAGTAATTGTTCAATCCGCCTTCCTTAACCTGGAAGTGGCTGAATTCCATACTGAAGCTGGCGCGGCCCTGAGTTGCTGAACGGAGATTCGTTGAAAATCCGAACATTTTTGCCATCGGAGCCTGAGCGTGTACGATTTCAGCGCTGGCTTTAGAATCCTGTCCCATAATCATTCCGCCCCGGGCAGTTACCTGACTCATTGCGTCTCCGGTAAATTCTTTAGGACAGGAAATATCAACATTCATAACAGGCTCTAAAAGCTCCGGAGAAGCAGCATTACAAGCCTTATCAAAAGCAGAAGCGGCACAGGCAGCATAAGCGGCAGGATTTGCAGTTTCCTCATCGTAGCTGATTGCCGTAACTGTAACGGTGGTATCCGTACACGGGTAACCGTAGTTGATTCCCGACGAAAGGGAGCTCATGAAGCTTTCCTTAACGGCGTCAAAGATTTCCTCTGGAATTTCAGGATTTCTGACAGTACAGTTGTAGAAGTTTCCGCTTCCCTTCTCGCTTGGAGAAACCTTAACCGTGATAGAACAGTTGGCCGGCTTTCCGCCGATAAGCTTGTCAAAGTTTTCGGTATATTCGGATTCTGAAGTAACGGCTTCGCGGTATGTAACCTGAGGAGCACCAACACGGCACTGAACCTTAAAATCGTCCTTCATTCGGGTAACAAGAACATCAAGATGAAGCTCGCCCATTCCGCTGATGATGAGCTGACCCGTTTCTGCATCCTCGTGGTAAGTGAAGGTCGGGTCTTCCTTGGAAAGAATCTCAAGGGTTTCGTTCATCTTATCCCGCTCGCTCATGCTTTCAGGCTCAAGGGCAACAGAAATTACAGGCTGAGGAAAAACCGGCTCTTCAAGCAGTACCGGCCATCCTTCACTTCCGATGGAATCTCCGGTCTGAGAAAGCTTAAGTCCAACGAAAACTGCAATATCACCTGCTTCAATAGAAGAAAGCGGCTCGGATTTATCGGCGTGCATGCGGAGGATTCGGTTTACCCTCTCACGCTTTTTCTTGGTTGTATTGTAAATCTGAGTTCCGGCGTTGATTTTTCCGGAATACATTCGTACATAGCAAAGGCTTCCCATTTCACGGTCGTACTGAATTTTAAATACAAGACCTAAAGCCTGTTTTGAAGCGTCGCATGGAACCTGAACTTCCTCTTCATTGTTTTTCTTAACATGAACACCCTTTGCAGGAGGAACATCTGTGGGACAAGGAAGATAATCTACAATAGCGTCGATTAAAGGCTGAACACCCTGATTGTGACGGGCAGAACCCATTACAAAAGGAACAAGGGCGCGGGAAATAGTAGCCTTTCGGATGGCCTTTTTAAGAACGTCAGTGGAAATCTCGCCTCCTTCAAGGTAGATTTCTGCAAGTTCATCGTCGGTGGCAGCAACTGTATCTACAAGTTTTTCACGCCACTTATTTGCTTCTTCAAGGCGGCTTGCATCGATTTCGCTTTCTACGACTTTTTCGCCCTCGTCGCCTTCAAAACGAAGCTCCTTCATTTTCAATAGGTCGATAACGCCTTCAAAAGCCTGACCTTCTCCCATCGGAATCTGAAGGGCAAGGCACTCAACGCCGAATTTTTCGTGAACATCTTCCATTGAACCAAAAAAGTCTGCACCGATTCGGTCCATTTTGTTCATAAAACAAAGGCGCGGAACGGAAAATTCATCTGCCTGCTTCCAGACTGTTTCTGTCTGAGGCTGAACGCCGTCTACTGCACAGATAACTGCAACGGCGCCGTCCAGAACACGAAGGGAACGCTCAACTTCCGCAGTAAAGTCTACGTGGCCCGGTGTATCAATAATATTAATCTGGTAATCCTTCCAGGTAGTTGTAGTTGCAGCCGAGCAAATTGTAATTCCACGCTCCTGTTCCTGCTGCATCCAGTCCATAGTTGCCTGACCGTCATCAATTTCACCGATTTTGTGGATTTTTCCGGTATAAAAAAGAATACGCTCCGTTGTGGTAGTTTTTCCCGCATCGATATGAGCCATAATTCCGATATTTCGCATTTTTTTCAGGTCAGCCATCTTAATTTCCTTATGAAAACAAATTTTTCCTATTTTATCGAATTTACAAAGGTTTAGCAAATGCCGGCTTTACGGAAACAAATGCCGGCTTTGTGGAAACAAACGCCGCCCGCTCATGGATTTAGTGACAAATCATCACAAACATAATATAATGGAAAAATACGAGCAGGAATATGGACAGCGAGAACTCCAGAAACAAAAATGCCGGCGACTCAGCCTTTGTAACTTATGTGAAAAACAAGATTTCCCGTTTCGGGCAGTTTCTCTACCTTACTGTTTCAAACTTTACAAAAAATTCACTCTTTGAAAGCGCCTCCTCCTGCGCCTTCGGCTTTATCTTTTCCTTCATTCCAATTGTTCTGATTATCTTTACGGTTCTTGTAGGAATTCTCCGCATTTACCCGAACATCTACAATTTCATCGTGGATTTCTTTGAGCAGATGGACTATCTTGTAAAGGTCACTCCAATTCTGGATAAAATGCTGGAAATCCGTTCCCTAAGTTCCTTCAATATTTTCATCGGAATCTGGGTAATCTGGATGGCAAGAAAGCTTTTCAACTCCATAATCGGCGCCATGAACAAGGTGTTCCGCTCGGTTTCAAAGAGAAAAAGCTGGTTCAATCAGGTGCTTACCTTCATCATCGAGTTTATAATCACCCTTTTAATCGCCCTTGTAATCACCGCTGCCTTCGCCTTTACCCAGATAATTTCCCTGCCTTTTTTCCAAACTATTCTGGCACAGTTTACAATTCTTTTTAAGCAGAGTTCCCACAACCTGGGAACATTCATCATCTATTTTATTCTATTTATAAGTACCGTAATCGCCTACAGGATTATTCCCGGCACAAAACCTCTTTTAAGGCGCTGTTTTTTCTACGCCTTTTTAAATACCCTTGCATTCTTCATTGTTTCACAATTCTTAAACAAATTTATGAATGTTACAAACTACAACGCAGTTTACGGAACCATCAGCTCCCTTGTAGTTCTCATGATGAAAGTCTACCTCTTTTTTATCATCTTCCTTTTCTGCGCCCAGATGATTTATGTCTCTCAGTTTTTTGACCCGCTGTTACGCTCGGCAATCTACGACCTTCCGGCTTCCAGTTCCAAGGGCTGGGGAAATTACCTCCGCCGGTTCCTTTTTATCAACCCGACCATGATTCAGACCGAGGAAAATACTGTTCAGCTTAAGGCCGGAGAAACCCTCTACAGCGAAAACGAAAAAGTACAGGCAGTCTGGTACATTCTTGAAGGCTCCATCCTTGAAACCTCAAGCCAGGGAGAAATCGAACGCCACAAGGGAAACTTTCTGGGGGACGTTCAGTGCATCGTAAACGAAACCTACCGCACCAACGCAAAAGCCCTTACCGACTCCACCCTCATCAGATTTTCCGACGAGGAGTTCATGGACATTCTTCAGAAAAGCCACCACTCCGCCCGCAAAGCCATCTCAAAAATCTCAAGCTACACCGAATCCTTCTACAGCGAAGACGAGGAAGTTCTTCTATAACTTTCCTTTTTTTGCTATAATGCCACCAGATTTTCGTTCATTCCGCAAGAAGCGGAAAAGGATTTTTTATGTCACGTTCAAAGATTGTTGTTTTGGATTTTGGAAGCCAGTACGCTCATCTTATTGCAAAAAGATTCCGTATGCTGGGCTATTATTCAGAGATTGCACTTCCTTCAACTGATTTAGACGTTTTTGAAAACTGCAAGGGAATCGTATTTTCTGGCGGACCTTCTTCTGTTTACGAAGAAAACATTCCGGAATTCAACGAAAAAATCCTGGAACTGGACCTTCCTATTTTAGGTCTCTGCTACGGACACCAGCTTATTTCAAAATGCTACGGCGGGAATGTAGGAAAAGCTGAGGTTGGGGAGTTCGGCTTTGCAGAGCTCAATTTGAATCCGGCAGTAAAATCTCCACTTTTTGAAGGAATTGAACAAAAACAGCAGGTTTGGATGAGCCACCAGGACGGAGTACTTTCACTTGCCGAAGGATTTGAGGTTGTGGGAAGCACAAAGGACTGTCCTTACGCTGCCCTTCAGAACCTTTCAAAAAAACGCTTCAGTCTTCAGTGCCACTGCGAAGTAAAGGACACCCCATGCGGAAACCAGATTTTTGAAAACTTTGCGAAAATCTGCGGAATGGAGAAAAACTGGGATCAGGACACAGTTTTGCAGGTAATCCTTGAAGGAATCAAAAAGGACGCCGACGGAAGAAATGTTCTTCTTTTCCTTAGCGGTGGCGTAGACTCCACAATCACATTTGCCCTTTTGAACAAGGCTCTGGGACAGGAAAGAGTTCTGGGCCTTCACATCGATAACGGCTTCATGCGCAAAAACGAATCCGCAAACGTTGCAGAAGCCTACAGAAAATTCGGCTTTAATAATTTTATTGTAGAAGACGCTTCTGCTTCCTTCTTAAACGCAATTAAAGGCCTTACTGACCCTCAGAAAAAGCGAATGGCAGTTGGAGAAAACTTCATCACCGTTCGTAACGAGGTTACCGCAAAACAGAACCTTGACGACAGCTGGATGCTGGCTCAGGGAACTTTGTATCCGGACATCATCGAATCCGGCGGAACAAAAAATTCAAAGACAATTAAAACTCACCATAACCGTGTAGCCGGAATCCAGGAGCTTATCGCAAAAGGACTTATCATTGAACCCATTAAGGATTTGTACAAGGATGAAGTTCGTGCCATCGGTAAAAAGCTTGGACTTTCAGACGAGCTTGTAATGCGCCATCCTTTCCCGGGACCAGGACTTTCCATCAACGTTCTGTGTAACGACGGGAAAAGCTGGACAGAAAAGGATGAAGAAGAATTTAATGCAGCCCAGAAAGAACTGAACGAGATAGTTTTAGACCAGTTCTGCGAAAAATGCACTGCCGGAATGACCCGTTCCGTTCTTCCGGTGCGCTCCGTTGGAGTCCAGGGAGATTTCAGAACATACAGATTTCCGGCAGTCCTTACTTTCAGGGAAGAAGGTGACGGATTTTACCACATTCCACACAAACGGGAAAAGGTGGAAGCCGCTTCCAGCGCCATCACAAACAGCGCAAAGTTCCTGAACCGCACCCTCATAAAGCTTTACCAGAAAACTGGATTAAAGGATGAAGACCTGCACCTTCAGGAAGGCTACTGCGATAAGCGCCGCTTAGACCAGCTTCGGGAAGTTGACAACATCGTTCTTACAGAGCTTCATAAGTCAGGCTGGTACAATAAGATTTTCCAGCACCTTACGATCGACCTTCCGTACGCTTCAAGTGCTGAACACGCAACCTTCGTTCTGCGCCCGGTTTGCTCAGAGGACGTAATGACAGCCCGCTTTGCATGGATTGATCAGGAAGTGATGAACAAAATCCTCCGCCAGATTGCAGAGCTTGAGTTTGTTGACGCAGTTTACATCGACTGCACCAATAAGCCGCCGGCAACTTTCGGATGGGAGTAAGATAAAAAATGGAGCCGTTCAAAAAGGTCGTTGCTTACGGGCATTAATTTTTGTGTCCATACACTCACAAAACACAGCCCTTCAATGACCCTTTCGCGGCTCCAGACATTTTTTCAAGGCAATTATCAGAATGAAGACCTTTAGGCCCTTTGATTTTATACTTTTTTTTTCATCCCTTTTTTGCGGAGTTTTCCTTACCGTAAAGGGAATGAACATAAAAGGCGATAAAATTCGTGTAAATGCAGGGGGCACTGAATACGAATATTCTGCTGCCAGTGACGGTACCTACACTGTAGAAGGAAGCCTGGGAAAAACCACCTTCGAAATCAAAGACAAAAAAGTTCGCATAATCGACTCACCCTGCCAGAACAAGACCTGTATAAAGCAGGGCTTTCACACTCCCCTTGTGTGTCTTCCCAACAACGTAATCATTACGGTTATTAGCGGCCATGAAAACGGAGACTTCGATGCAATCAGTGAATAAAAAATCTGAAAAAAATACCTCTGGCACGGCATCAGAGACCAGAACCGGAAGTTCTCCTTCCCTGAGGCAGTCTATCCAGACAAAGAGTCCGCTCTTCATTCCAAAAAAGCAGCTTGCCTACCTTACCGCCCTGACCCTGCTTTTTTCCTATGCGGAACTTTTGATACCAAAGGTCGTTCCCTTTTTTAAGCCGGGACTTTCAAATGCGGCAATTCTTCTTGCCCTGGATCTGCCTTTTTTTCCGTTTTTTCTGCTTTCCGTCCTCAAGGCAGCAGCATCTTCCCTGGTCTCAGGAACACTTTTTTCACCATTTTTTATAATTTCCCTTTCCCAGTCAGTCTTAAGCGCATTTTTTATGAAAGCCATTTATGCACTGAACAAAAAGACCGGCTCAAAACTGGTAAGCCTCTACGGAATTTCAATCGGCGGAAGCTCTGTCAGCGCAGTGGTTCAGATTCTTTTATGCTCCCTGTATTTAGGAAAAGGCACCATGAACCTTCTGGGACCAATCCTTATTTTTAACTCTTTCAGCGGTATTCTTACAGCCTTCTTTGCAGAAAAAATCGGAAAACTGGGATATGAAGAAAAACTGGGTTTTGGGGAAGCAGAATGCCCTAAAGACTCCCTGAAAGAAAACTCTAAAAGCCCCCGCTCTCAACTGTTCTTTGCCCTGCTTCTGGGAGTTTTGTGCTCAAGCCTTTTCTTCATAAAAAACATCTATGTTCTTTCAGCGTTTTTTGCCTTTAGCCTTACAGCCCAAAAACTCTGCAAAAGAAGAATTCTTTTAATTCCCCATATTTCTCTCTGGCTTTTTATTTTTGCCGCCTCAATTTTTGAACCGGGAGGAAAAGTTTTACTCCGCTTCCACGAATTGACCATCACTCAGGGAGCCCTGCTTATAGCCTTAAGAAAAGCCCTGATTCTTTCAAGCGTAAGTGCCTTAAGCCAGTGCGCAACGGTTTTAAAGCCAAAGGAAAACACAATCCTTTTTTACACCCTTGCCTACTACAAAAAAATGAGCGGAATATTCAGAACTTCTGAGGGAAATATTTTTGTAAAGATTAAAAACGCCCTTTCAATGACGGAAGCTTCTTAAAAGTATGACCTGGCAGAGTTTCCACACAAAAATGAAGCCCCGGCCAGCCACGCTATTTTAAACTGGCTTCACTCCCCGTAAATCCATCAGCAATACCGATTTTTCCGCAAAGCCCTTCAGAATACAAAATACTTTTGTCTTTTTTAACCAGAATAAAATCAAAATCCCCTGTCTTCTTCCAGAACTCAAAAGCATTTTCGCTTCCCATGGCAAAAAGCGTGGTACTCAGGGCATCTGCATACAGTCCGCTTTTACATACAATCGTAACGCTTTCCAGCTCGTTATCAACCGGATGCCCCGTCACGGAATCAAAGATGTGAATATACTTTTTTCCGTCTGCACCGGTAAAAAACCGTTCGTAACCGCCGCTTGTAATAACCGCAGAGTCCGCAATTTCAAGGGAGCAGACCGGTTCTCCGCCCCAGGGATTTTTTATTCCGATTTTCCAGAGGGAACCGTCAGGCTTTCTTCCCAGGGCCTGAACATTTCCGCCTAAATCCAGAAGCGCCGACTTTATTCCGTTTTCCTTCAAAACAGAAATTGCCCTGTCCCCGGCATAGCCTTTACCAACAGCACCAAAATCCAGCTGCATTCCCTTTTCAGGCTGAACATAAAAGTTCTTTTCTGAGACTTTCGCAGCTTCCTCACCATCTTCAAGTTTTCCGTACTTTATTTCAGAGAGCTTAGTGTTCTGAAGGAGATCCGATATTCTTTCCTCTGAAGGCACCCGGTATTCTCCTGTGGTAAAGCCCCATTCTTTTATCACGGGATAAAGAGCGGGATTGAACGCACCGGAGGAAGCCTGGTACATTTTATTTGAAAAATCCAGAAGCTCAAAAACATCGAAAGAAACAGGAAGCTTGCCGCGGAAAAGGCCGTCATCAGCATTACCACCAGAGCGGTTAATCCTGGAAACATCGCTGGTTTGGATTGTTGTAGAAATATTCTGCTCAATCGAAGCGATTTCACTCTGACAGAGATTTATGCAGCTTTCACCCTTTTTGTAATTATCCGAATAAACAAGAAAACTCATATAGGTGTTCATTGCACTGAAGGAGCCCACACACCTTTCCTGTCGGCAGGAAGTAAGCAGGCTGAATAAAATACAAAAAAATACGGCGGAAAGGCACCGAACAGGAGAAGTAAAAACAACAAAACCAAAAGCGGCATTTTTTTTCATAGGCAAGACTGTAGCAAAACTCATAAACGATTTCAATATCTTATGACCGAAGTTTTCACATAAAATATTTTTCAAAAATATATTTACGAAAAAGATTTAAATCTGTAATTTATCTGCGTTAGGATATGATAATTAGCAATAACTAACTAATTATAACCAAAATTAGTATTTTCGGGAAGAGTTTATCAAAAAACTATACTCACCTTTATTATAAAATGAAAGAATCAGTTTTTATGCCCCACCATTGAACCAGTTTGCGAAGCAAACTGGACGCGAGCCCGAAACCAGTAATACAATCAAGACTTATTACTTAGGCTCGCGATCCCATTCCACTTCAATCCGTCTTCTTTCCAGGTCCTGAATACGGGCATAGGTCGGGCAGTCGGCGCGGTGAACGGTAATACCCCGGGCGCGGGAAACATAACCGGCAATAGGATCCGGGTATCGCGGCGAGCAGCACTTTGCAAAGGTAATAAGGAAGTTTGAAGAATTTCCGATTCTGATTCTTGTAGCAGATGGCTCTTCCAGTTCGGGATTAAAGCCCTCCCCCTTTTTATGAGCACGTTTTGCATTCTGAAGAGCCTGATTTTCCCTGGCCCTCTGAAGATTTTCTGCCTCGATTTTTGCCTGCATTTCGTGGTCAATAAAGGTCGGGTCATTCTGATAAAGCCAGGAATGTATTTTCTGATGAGCCTTACCGGTCTTTACGATTTTGAGCTGACCTTCCGTCGGATGGGCGTTTGGATTTGTAATTACTTCTATTATCTGAGTATTCTTCAGCGGCTGGGACAAGGGAATTATTTTTCCATCCGCCTTGGCACCGACTATTTTTTCACCAATGGCGCTGTGAATCGAATAGGCAAAATCGATTGCAGTTGCTCCAAGGGGAAGCTTTTTTACATCCCCCTTCGGAGTGAAAACTACGATTTCATCGGCTAAAAGCTCGTTCTTGAACTCCTTAAAAAGCTCTCCATTCTGAATTGCATCATCCTGAGCAGCGCTGTCTGTCAATTTTGAAATCTGATTAAAAATTCCAAGTTTACTGATATCAACCAGATCCCTGCTTTTTCCTTTCTTGTACAGCCAGTGGGACGCAAGACCGTGCTCGGCAAACTCGTGCATTTCTTTTGTACGGATCTGAATTTCCAAAGGACGGTCCTTACACATAACCGTTGTATGCAGGGACTGGTAGCCGTTGGATTTTGGCATTGCGATGTAATCCTTAAAGCGGCCATCAAGAGGGCTCCAGAGAGAATGAACTATTCCTACAAGGGTATAACAGTCACTTTTTTCACTGCAGATAATACGCAGGGCAAGAAGGTCGTAAAGTTCCGAAGGCTCCTTGTTCCTCTTCCTCATCTTCTGATAAATCGAATAAAAATGCTTTGCCCGGCTTGAAATTTCAATTTCAAGGCCAGCCTTCTTTGCCTCATTCTGAATTGTTGTAACCGCTTCATTCAGATAGGCTGCCCGCTCTTCCTTCTTCTGAGCGATAACTTCTTTTATCTGACGGAAGGCTGCAGGATTCGTATACTTCAGGCTCAAATCTTCAAACTCGTTTTTGGCATTCTGCATACCAAGCCTGTCTGCAAGAGGAGCCCAGATATCAATAACTTCCTGAGCAAGAATTTTTCGTTCTGCTTCATCAAGATTTTTTATATAGCGGATTCGGTCAAGTTTATCAGCAAGCTTTACAAAAATTACCCGGACATCATCCGCAAGGGCAAAAAGCATTTTCCGGATGGCATCAGACTGAAGCAGGGTTCTGGTGGAAGAAGGAAGCTCGTGAATCTTTGAGGCCCCCTCTACGATTTTTGCCACATCTTCCCCGTATTCAGCGGCAATTTCTTCATGGGAAACGCCGTTTGCAGAATAACCGTGCACCAGTCCGGAAACTATTGTATCTACATCAAAACGGCTTTCTGCAAGAATGAAGGAAACACGAAGGGGATGAAGGTAATAGGGCATCCCGCATCTGGTCTGAATTTTTTCAGAAAATTCAAGCAGCCCCTTCCAGGCCTTACGGATTTTTGAAGAGCCCTCATTTTCTGAAAGATAGGGAAATTTCTCAAAAAACTCATTTATAAGAGCTTCGGTATCGTTGATATCAGAGGAAAAAACTGCTTCTGTACTCATATTGTCCCCACCCGCAAGAAGTCAGATTCGAACTCCTGTTACCCGGAATACAAAAGTATTTCCTGCGCCAGCCAATCCGGATATGACCATAAAAAAACTACTCAGCCGTTTCTTTTTTACCGGTTATCAGTTCAGAATACGGCAAACTTTCAATCCAGTGACAGAAGGTATGCCATTCATCCAGACGGTGTCCCTTTCTGGTAAAATAGATATTCTGCAAAACCTGATAGTTCAGCTGAACTGTTGCCTTCTGATTAAGGCTTGCCGGCAAAAGCTGAATCATCTGCCACCAGTCATCCTTGTTCTTGCCTTCGTTGTTAAATCTGTCCCTGGCCTTGTTCATTGCCTGAATAAGGACATCCAGAGCAGCAAGGGATTCCTGGTTCAGGTGTTCAACGCTGAAATCTTCCCGTACAAACTCCTTGGACTGAACCTTGTGCATTGTAGAACAGCTGTTTCGGACTGTTCCAACCTTATAGGTATCCATTTCCGCCCACCAGTAGCGGGGTGCATTTATATCAAGACTTACATTTATGTATCGTAAAAACTTTGCGTGGCTCGGTCCGGCCTTTGAAAGACGGAGCATCAGGTCAAGATCAGCTTCCCCCGCCTTGAAGGAACCGTCAGCACCGAAGGTACTGTCAATTTTATCCCAGCTGTTAAAAGAATTACGCATTCCGCGGATTGCCGCTTCCCAGCCAAAAACAAACACTTTATCAATTTCAATCATTTTTATTACTCCAGAGAGAAAACAGCCCTGCTGCTAACAGACTGCTGCTTTCCAATATTTTTTAAGATTTTTCAATTTCTCCGCTGATATCGTCAACCACCTCAACCGGCTCCTGAACAATCGGACGATTCTTCCAGGTGTAAAGCAGATAGAGGGAACCGCAGACAGCAACAAACAGTCCCGCAATTCGCAAAATCATTTCACCGATTTTTGCCGGTACAAGGAACATAATCACTGCTGCAATAATAGAGATAATCGCTTCAAGAATATAGCTTTTTCTGTCAATTTCCGTTTCACGAATCTTACCCATGGCAAAGAGCTCTAAGCACGCGCTGGCCAGAAGATAAAAAGCAAGAATGTAGAGCATAATGGTCCAGATTGCTTCAACAGCCTTCATAAATTTCAAAGGAAGGAAAAAAGCCAGAAGACCGATGACAAGACTGAGCATTCCCCTCATAATCACCGTAAACTGAAAAGATGAATCCGGCACAAGCTTTCTGGTATACATCAGGCTGAAAATACCGTTTGTAATCGCTTCAAGTCCCAGAAGAATAACAACCGCACGAACACACTGCTTAGGAATTATCAGAAGCAGAAGACCGATAATAGTAATCAGAAGCCCTGCAAAAAAATTGCTTTTTTTCATACTCATCACCTCATTTCTAACTATTATACAGCATTTTCGTTAAAAAAAAAAGAGACCAGATAGTCCCCATCACATGTAAAATCTTCATACCGTTGCTTCGTTCCCGATCTGGCGGGGTTTTGAAGGTTACATTGCAGGGCATCTGGTCTCAAACGGAAAGATGGGGATTCGAACCCCAGGTAGCATTTCTGCTACGCATCCCTTCCAAGGATGTACCTTAAACCGCTCGGACATCTTTCCAAGACTAGTTTATTATATAGAAAACAAACGCTTTGAGCAACACAGAAAAGGACATTTTTCGTTTTTTATTTTTATATATTGAGGGGGGCGCTCGCTCTGGGGGTCGACTCCCGTTCGATTCTTTTCATTTTGCTGTTAAATAAAAAAACTCACCTAGTTTCCTAAGTGAGTTTTTTTTAGCTCCTACGGGAGTCGAAGGGTTCCAGCTACTCACCTCCTGTTCGCAGCTTCCACCCCGTCTCCGTTCGCTTCCGGCGCCATCCATGGCGCCTCTTCCTCGCACCTGCTCGGCGCTCACTCCGCGGTTCGACTCCCGTTCGATTCTTTTCATTTTGCTGTTAAATAAAAAAACTCACCTAGTTTCCTAAGTGAGTTTTTTTTAGCTCCTACGGGAGTCGAACCCGTCTCTCCGCCTTGAGAGGGCGATGAACTAAACCGATATTCGAAGGAGCCGTACATAAAAAATGCTGACTTTTGAAAGTCAGCATTTAGTTCCCCAAGGAGGATTCGAACCCCCACAGTCAGAACCAGAATCTGAAGTGCTACCATTACACAATCGGGGAATGCAATGTTCCATTAATTTACAGATATTCAAAAAAAATGTCAATAGCAAAAGTCTTAAAAAACAATATTTTTCAATAAAAAAGATGGCCGGTAACCTAAAGGAGCTAACGGTTACCGGCCGGAGTATATTATGAGTTTCATTCGCTTTCACTAAAAGAACAACTGCATAAGTAAAAAGGTTACAGAAAATTACAATTCAGCTGAAACAAAAAATAAGCACTTGAAAAAATGTGAAAATCATGTATTATAAGTTTAGCGCTATACTATAACAGAGGTAATAATATGAAACGAACATTATTCAAATCGGGAATCGCGCTTTCTCTTGCATTTGCGCTGATTTTTTCTTCGGCATGTACGGTTTCCACAAATGACGCATCTACTGATAGCTCTACGGAACAGAACGGAACAACTGATAACGGCGAAAACTCCGGAGGGTCTGAAAATGGCTCTGGCGGAACATCCGGGGGCGGAACCGAAAACGGGTCCGGTGGAGAAAACTCTGGCACAGGAGGAACATCTGGAGGCGGAACAGAGTCTGGCGGTACAGAAGGCACAAGCGGCGGCTCTTCTGGCTCTGGCGGCTCAGGAACTGATTCCGGCTCCACAGAAAACCTGTCCAACTCTTTAAGCGATGCCTGGTGGCGGGAAAGTTCCTTCTATCACATATGGGTAAAAGCTTTTGCAGATTCCGACGGCGACGGTTGCGGCGACTTTAAGGGAATTGAAAACAAGCTTTCCTATATTCAGGACACTCTGGGCTGCGACGCAATCTGGCTGAGCCCGATTTTTGACTGTTCGTCAAAAGGTAAAGCTGAAACCTACAATATGCACGGCTACGACACTACAAATTATTACGCCGTGAACAGTTATTTCGGAACGGAAGCAGATTTGACTTCCCTCATAAATGCCTGCCACCAGCGGAACATCAAAATCATCTTTGACTTTGTTCCAAATCATACTTCAAATAATCACCAGTGGTTCAAGGATTCAGTTGCAAAAACAAACGGCAAAACCGACTGGTATTTGTGGAGCGACACAGACAAGGGCTGGGATCCAATGTATTCGGGAAAATCCCGCTGGGTAAAAAATACAACACGAAATCAGTATTATTATGGCGCCTTTGACAGCGGAATGCCGGACTTGAATTACAACAACACAGAAGTTCGCGCAGAAATGAAAAACGTTGTAAAATACTGGCTGGACAAAGGCTTTGACGGTCTTCGAATCGACGCAGTCCGCTACCTTATGGAAACGGAGAGTGCCCAGACAGACGTAAGTGCAACACACCAATGGTTCCAGGAGCTTCGTTCTGACGTTCTGGATACATACGAAAGTCCGAAGTTCATGGTCTGTGAAGCCTGGGTTGAAGGTAACCGGAACACCTTAAACGGCTATTTTGGAAACGGAAGCGAGTTCAACATGGTTTTCGACTTTGACGCTGGCCGTCCTTGTATTACTTCTGCAAAAAATGGCACAGATTCACTGGGAAGCACTTTACGAGCGAATTACAGCGATTCCTGCACTTACGGAGTTTTCCTTGGAAATCACGACGAATATGCCGGCCGCTTTGGAACAACTCTTGAACAGGACTGGAAGAAAATCAACCTTTCCACTGCCCTTTCACTTTTGCGGCCAACAGTTCCTTTCATCTACTACGGAAATGAGCTTGGAATGCCGGAGCTTTCATTGAGCGGAGACATCCGCCTTCGGGGAAACTACGACTGGACTCTGGAAGCTGCTGAAGAAGCCGACGAAACATCTCCTCTTTCTGTGAACAAGGTTCTCCTTTCACTCAGAAAAAATCATCCGAAAACCTTTGCAAACGGAAGCGTAACAAAACTGACCGCAGGAAACACTGGAACAGTCGGCTACGTAATTTCAGGAAATGACGGCGACTTCCTCTGTGTTTATAACCTTTCAACTTCTTCAGTTGCAAGCGCCACCTTTACTGGAGATGCAGTTTCCGGCGTAACGGAAAGCTCCTGCATCATCGGTGACACTGACGCCCCTTCCCTCACCTTTGCTTCAAATTCTGTAACCGTAAAAAACATTGCGCCATGCACCTTCCGGGTTTACAAGCTTGGAACAAGCGGGGCTGAAAACATTTACGATACAGAAAGTTATTCTGAGGGCGAAACTTACGCAGGTCTCACTCATTCTGATTCAATGTATGTCCGGGGTTCTATGAACAGCTGGGGCGGCACAGAGATGACCGGTGAAATTTCCGCCGGCTCTTACATCTGGAGTACAACGGCCTATCTTGAAGAAGGAACGGCTCAGTTCAAGTTTGCGGTAGACGGCTCAGACTGGACAAAAACAAACTGGGGGCTGGATTCAGGAAACAAGGTTAAAACCGGAACTGATTCCAACATCAGCTTTACCGTAAGCACCGCCGGGCTCTACACAATTACTTTCAACGAGACAGCTTTGACTTATTCGATTACTGAATACCAGCCTTTGTACAGCGCAATGTATCTTCGGGGCTCTATGAACAGCTGGGGCGGCACAAAAATGACCGGAAAAGGAACTGAAGAAGGATATATCTGGTCGGTAACTGTCTCTTTAAGCGCAGGAACCTATACCTTCAAATTTGCAACCAGCGCTTCAAACTGGAACACCAACTGGGGTATAGGTTCAACTTCCGGGGACGGAATCCCGCTGAAATCAGGGGGCGACAACATTTCCTTTAAGGCAGCAAGCTCCGGCTCATACACCATTAGCTTTAATGAAAATACGCTGACTTATTCGGTGGAAGCTGCAGAATAAAAGGCTGAATAAAAAAACAGAAGGGAATCTTTTCACCAGCGAAAAGGTTCCCTTTTCTATTCAGGTGACACTTCCGAGTCTGGTATTCCGACAGTTCACTTTTTCCTCCAGCCCCCTGCTCTACTCTCCTTCAAACTTTTTCTGCAAAGTCTCCGCCAGAGTCTGAAGTTCGCTTGCTTCAAGCGCAGTCTGAACAGTAGTTCCTGCATCCACTAAAGACTTTTTCTGCTGAGTTTTCTTTTCTTCCCTCTTCTGGCTTAAGTTAGCTGCCTGAGCAATTATAGAAACTGCCTTTTCTTCAGAAACTGAAAGCACTTCACAAACTTCTTCCACGGGGCTTTCTGCAAGCTTTTTGATTGTAGAAAAATGCTCCAGGAGAAGCTTTTCCTTTTTAGGGCCGATTCCATCAATTTCAGAAAAGAGGGATACCACATTTTCCTTTGTGCGGAGCCGCTGGTTTCTGGAGGTAGCAAAACGGTGGGTTTCGTCCCGGACCCGCTGCAAAAGCCGGAGGGCATCGCTTCGCTTTGGAAGACAGATTGGTTTTTCAGCATAAGGAAGCCAGATTTCTTCATCCCGCTTTGCTAAGCCTGCCACCGGAATATCCAGATCCAGGGCAGAAAGAATTCCCTGAACGGCGTTTACCTGGCCGATACCACCGTCTATCAGTATCAGATCAGGAAAATCCGCCTGTTCGTTCAAAAGCCGGGTATAACGGCGGCTCACCGCTTCCCGCATGGACATAAAGTCGTCGATTATTCCGTCGGTTGTTTTAAGACGAAAATAGCGGTAATTTTTCTTATCCGGGTTTCCGTTGTAAAAGCTGATAAGGCTGGCAACCGGAAATTTTCCGCCGATATGGGCAATATCAAAACCTTCTATTCTGACAGGAAGGCGGGCAAGGCCTAAAAGCTTCTGGAGCTCTTCCAGGGCAGGAATATCACCCCGCTCCCGGAGGCGCCGCCTGATATCCTCCCGGGCATTAAAGAAAGCCATTTCCATTGCGGCCACGTGCTTTTTTTCTGTGATGACTCTGTTGGCCCCGGAACCAGCTCCATCCCCGGCAGAATCGCCTGCCTCGGAAACACCACAATTTTCAGCGCCGGCTCCAGCAACGCCACCAGCCCCGGAATCAACCACAAACAGCTCCGTATCCGACGAAAAGTTCTCTTTAATCCATACAGACAAAAGCTCCAGATCCCGCTGATTCGGAACATATATAAAAGGCGGAAGCTCCTCTTTAGAAGTGTAATAAACGCTCACAAATTCACTTACCAGCTCCTCTTCCTCGCTTAAAGAGATTACCCGGTAATTATCCCGTCCCAAAAGCTTTCCTTCCCGGATTTTAAGAACCGTAAAGCTTACAAGCTCCCCTTCCCTTGCGTATGCAATATAATCCCGGTCTTCGCTGTCAAAACCTTCAACCACATTCTGATTCTGCATAATGGCCAGAGCCCTGAGACCGTCCCGAAGACGGGCTGCTTTTTCAAAATCCAGCCGGGCGGCACATGCCTTCATTTCTTCTTCAACCTTATGCCGGGTCTCATCTCCTTTTCCCTCAAGTAGAGCAGAAATTTCTCCGAAAAACTCATTGTAGGACTCTTTTGAAATTTTAGAGCAGCAGGGGGCTTTACACTGCCCCATGTGGTAATAAAGACAGGGCGAATCCTTCTTTCTGAAGATTTTGCAGTGCCTCAGCGGATAGATTTTATAAAGAGTATCTATGAATACATCCAGAGCCGAAGCGTCCGGGTACGGTCCAAAATATTTTGAACCGTCTTTTAAAACATTACGGGTTTTAAAAAGCCGGGGATATTCTTCGTTGGTGATGCGTAAAACCGGATAGGATTTTCCGTCCTTCAGGTCAATGTTGTACCGGGGTGAATATTTTTTTATCAGGTTATTTTCTAAAAGAAATGCCTCGTATTCATTTTTAGTGGTGATGTATTCGATGGAAACGGCATTGGAAACCAGCATTCTGGTCTTGATGTCCTTGTTTCCGGCAAAATAAGAGGAAAGGCGGTTCTTTAAGTTCTTGGCTTTTCCAACGTAAATTACGGTGTTTTCTGCGTTTCGCCATAAGTAAACGCCGCTCTGGGAGGGAGCCTTTAAGGCGGTCTGGTGAAGAATTTCTCTTGTAGATTTTTTATCTTTTCCGTCTGTGGATTGCATATGAACAGTAATTATAACAAAATCAGGTCATTATTTCGAGATGGCAAAACAGAAGAATCTTCTGCATGGAAAACAACTGAAAACACCGGCTGGGGAAAAGAAGAATGCTCCTACGCCGCTTCGTTTATAGAAAGAGAATACAATCTGTTCCTGGAAAATCAGAAGGAAGTGGAACGAAAGCAGCTGGAACGACGATTCCAGAACGCCGCCTTTAACCAGAATGCCTCTGGCAGTCACGGCGAGTCCCTCAGACAGTCTGCCACCCGGCACCCTGTAGAGGCAGCTCATTCACGGCTGGATAAATTCAGAAAAATTTCTTTTTTCAGCCTGCTTTTTATCTGTGCAAACCTGCTTTTTGCGGAAAAGTATACCTTCGGCGGAAAAAAAGGCTGGGCTGAAGTAACCGTCCGAAACGGAATTACCACAGGAAAAGGGCGCTACGGCTACGAAGGCCTGGAGTTGGCTTCCCGGGGACAGAGTTATTCTGAAAACACGGATTTACTTCTCAACTTCGAAAATTCCGACAGTCAGGATAAAAGCGGAAATTACGAAACAATTCAGGACAATCTTTTTATCACAAAAAAATCAAAGATGGGAAAGGGCGCCGCTCAGAGCCGCTCAAAGCAGGGAGGAATCACCCTCTCCGGAAACGCAGGCAGCTTTTTCAGCACGGAAGGTCCGGCAGGTTCCTTCATGATTGAATTCTGGCTTTGTCCTTCAGTGGTTGAAAACGGAGAAATTATCTTAAACTGGCGTTCCTCAAGAAATTTTTACGGCGACATCATGTACCAGCTGGTGTCAATTTCCTTCTATCAGAACAGAATCATGTGCACCTTCTCCAACATTTTTGAAGGCTACACCCAGGGAGACGGAATCGTAAGCCTTACGGGAGACGCACCTTTAGTTCCGGGAAAATGGAGCCACCACCTTATAAGCTATCAGGAAGATACTGGTGAGCTGAGCTACAAGATGAACGGAAGCCTGAACGACATAAAATTCATCACTTCCACCGGCCACGAAAACGGAACAATCTATCAGGCTGTAATGGGAGTTCCTGCAAATGTGGAAATCTGTCCAAAGTACACAGGACTTATCGACGAAATCAAAATTACCCGAAGCTACGAGGATTTTTCAAAAAACATTGAACAGAGCGCAACCCCTCTTACTTCAAACAGAAAATACAACAGCCGGGGGGGACGCATTGAATCAAACCCGATTCTTACAAAGAACGGTACCGTGATGAACAGCCTGACGGCGGAAATGTTTATTCCGGAAGAAAGTGCCGTTCAGCTCTACATCCGGGGGGGAGACAATTATTTTTCATGGACAGAAGACTACCCTGAATGGATTCCTGTAAAAAGCGGAGAGCCAATTCGGGACCTTTCCGGACTTTACTTTCAGATTGCGGCAGACCTGTACCCTTCCGGAGACGGAACCCAGACTCCATCCATTACGGAACTGGTTCTGGATTACACAACCCTTCCGGAACCTCAGCCGCCGTACAAAATCTCCTCCGAAAAAGGAGACGGCTTTGTAACCCTCACCTGGAGCTACTCGGTAGATGACACCGCAGGGGGCTATTATGTATACTATGGAACAAGCCCGGGAGAATATCTTGGAAGCATGGCGCTGGAAGGACCTTCTCCAATCAATGCAGGAAACAAAACCCGCTTTACCGTATCAGGACTTGAAAACGGCACGATTTACTATTTTGCCGTTTCCGCCTGGTCAAAAATAGATTCGAGAATTTCCGGGCCTTTATCAAAAGAAGTCTTTGCCCGTCCGGAACAGAAGGCAAAACAGAGCCAGACAGGCAGCCGATAAAAAAAAGGAGTGCGTTATCATGGAAGAAAAGGAAATCGTTTTAAAAAGAGCAAAGAATGCCGTAATTTCCCGGGATTTTTCCCTTGCATTGAGAATTTATTCATCTCTTTTAAAATATGACAGCGAAAACATTGAATACCTGAGAAGCATCGGCAGCATCTACGAAAAAACCGGCGACGACCAGAAGGCTCTTGAGTACTATGCACGGATTTTAAAAATCTCCAACTCCGATTTTAATGCCCTGAACAGCATCGGCGGAATTTACAGACGCCTGAAAAATTACGACAAGGCCATAATGGTTCTTGAAAAGGCCCTCCAGACCGGGCAGAACAACGCTGAAGTAAACTACAACCTGGGCTTCACCTACAAGCTCACCGGGGAATATGCAAAGGCCATCGACTGCTTTGAGTCCGTAATCGACCAGAACCCCAACGATGTTCTTGCCTACAACCACCTGGGAGCAATCTATTACCAGAACGGAGAATACAACAAAAGTATCGTAACCTACAAGCGTGGTCTTCAGGTAGACTCCAACCACCCGATTCTTCAGTACAACCTTGCAAAAAGCTATGAAGAAATCGGAGACGAAGCAAACGCAATAACAGCCTACGAAACAGCCCTCAGAGGCAAACCCGGCTGGATTGACGCGGTCAGGGACTACTCTGCCCTTCTGGTTAAACAGCACAAAACAAAGCAGGCTCTTGAAACCGTAAAAAAAGCGGAAGAAATTCACACAGAACAGAATGAATTTCATTTATTAAAGGGAAAAATTCTTTTTGAACAGTTCAACTATAATGCAGCAGAAGCCGTACTTGAAAAAGCTGTTCTTGGGGGCAAAACTGACTGTGAAAACCTGCTGACCCTGGCTTTAGTTTATGAAGCCCAGGAACGATATGCAGAAGCCGCTGAAACAATTCTTAAGGCAGAAGAAACCTGTCCTGATGAAAAAATTGATGAGGTTCAGAAATCTGCAATTCAGATTTTAATTTCTGCAGGAGACTTTGAAGAAGCCTGGAACCGGCTTGTAATTTTGATGGACAACCAGAAATCTCCCCTGCTTCTGGATCTGGAAGGACAGTTCTACATTGCCAGCGGAAAAGCAGAAAAGCTTTATGAAATTGAGCGTCAGATTAATGAAATAAAGCCGAATTTTTACCGCTACCTTACAGACTGGGGACTTTCTTTCCTTAAAAAACAGAACCTGGAAGAAGCAAAAAAATATTTCAAGTTTCACATTGAAAAAAACAGAAAATCACTGAAAAGCTGGCTTTACCTTGCCATGGCAGAAGAAAAAGACGGAAACAGGGACGAAGCAATAAGTGAATACAGGAATGTCCTTAAAATCGACGGAGCAAACTTTATTGCCCAGGAACGGCTTAAGGAGCTTTCAAGAGGAGTTCCGGAAACTTCAGACTTTTCTCTTCCTGAAGAAAACGCTTTCTTTACCCGGGGTATTACGGAAAACCAGAATGCAGAAAAAGAAGACAACTCTGATAATTATGAACTGAAAGGAACTGCTGCAGGACAGCCAGGAAACGGATCTGCATCAGACCCAGAGGCAGGAACGGCAGCAGGTGCTTCAGACGAAGTTTCAGCGGGAGTTTCACAGGATGCGGTAAATGACGGAAATACGACTGCTTCCGACCCGGCTGACAACACTGACGGCTCTTCAGACACGGATACTCTTTCCCAGATGGAAATGCCGGAAACAAACATTCTTGAGATTGAAACAGAAGAAATCAAAAGCGAAAACTATGATTTTGACGGCGAAACAAAATCCCTTTCTCAGGAGCTTTTAGAGGGAGAAGAACTTTCTGACTTCGGCTATGAGATGCCCATTGAAGAGGAAGAAGAAGAGGATGAAAAGAAGGATGAAGAGGGGCCAAATCCTGAAATAAAAATTGAAGGCTCTGGAAATAATGAAGGTTCAGGAAATACGGATTTCGGAAACAGCAGAAATGAGGACAGAGCTTCCGAGCCAGAAACAAAGCCAGAGGATAACTATAAAGCCAGGGAACCAGAGCCTGAGACTCCAAAAGATAAACCGGAGTCTTACAGCAATATAAACCCGGATGAACTTCGGGAAATGACAGAAAAGCTTGAACAGGCAAAGGAAAGCGCTTTGCAGGCAATGAGCGCTGCAGAAAAAGCCTGGGATGCGGCTCAGAAGGCGGCAGATTCAGCAAGTGCAGTTGACAACGCCGGAGATTACATAAACCAGCTTACAGAGGACGCCGCAAAGAAGCTTCAGAATGTTTCAGAGGACTTAAAGTCTGAGATCGAAAAGAAAAAGGATAATTCTGAACCGGAAGAGGAGGCACTTCCCGATAACGATGCGGTTATTTCTGATGACGCAGTTCTTCCGGAAACAGAAAACACCGACGACATGACTGTAAACACACCGGAAACCGACTTTTCCGAAGAGGGCGAGGTTATTTCTGAAGGCGAGCTTTCTGATTCAAGCCAGGCCTTCCTGGACGATGATGATTCTGAAACCTTAAACGAAAACGAACTGGACGGAATACTCAGTATGTGCGCCCCGGAAGCATCTGATTCTGAGGACGCCGAAGTTCCAAACGAAGGGGATTTGCAGCAGGAAAATCAGACCTATGAGCATATTCTTTCAGAGGTGACAAAGCTTCTTCCGTACATCGAAAACATTCTTCAGAACAAGGAAGACGCCCAGAAATTCAGAAATGAAGTTTCTCTTTTCAGCCAGCTGAAAACTATGGGAGACTTCCTTCCGGAAGAAGAAAGACGAACCTTTATGACAAGCCGGATCCGTATTACCCTGGACTTTTTAATTGCCCGTCTTTCTGGAAAACCAGGACTTTTAAAGACTTCCGACTCACTTAAAAAAAGTGGTGTACTGGAAGGAAAAAAGGCTGAAATTTCAGGAACAGAAAGCTCTTATAATGGAGAAAACGCCCCGGACAGCATAGAAGAAAACTACGCAGAGCTCCAGAACCTTTCAAATCTTGAGCTTGTAAAAAAGGTTATAAACGACATGAAAAACCTTACCTGTGACCTTGACGACAAGGAACTTGCCGAGGGCTTACAGAAAATGGCAGAAGAAACAGAAGATAAACTTTCAAAGGCAGAAAAAAAATGAGCGAAAACAAAAAATCTCTTGTAAAAAGCGGGATGATTCTTTCCGTAATGACATTTGCTTCCCGCATCATGGGGCTGATCCGGGAAATGACAAAAGCGGCATTCCTTGGAACCAGCGCCTATGCAGATGCCTTTGGAATTGCCTTTATGATTCCAAACCTGTTCCGCCGCCTTTTTGCAGAAAACAGCATTTCCGTAGCTTTTATTCCAACCTTCAAGGGCTATCTTGAAGAAACCAAAAATGCGGAAGAGGAGCAGAAACCACAGTTAAAAACAGAAACCCAAAGTTTCGTCTCCTCTACCCTTACGCTGGTAACCTTTTTAACCGCCTGCGTAACGGTACTGGGTATCATCCTTGCAAACTTCATCGTTCCCCTTTTCTTTAAGGGAGACAGCGATGCCCTTTTACTCAAGGAAGCGTCTCTTCTTACCCGAATAATGTTCCCGTACCTTTTTGTGATTTCCATTGCAGCATTTTTCCAGGGAGTATTGAACGGCGAAGGCATATTCGCTCCATCCGGCTTTACCCCGGTAATTTTTAACGCCCTTGTAATCGGTTCAACCTACATTCTTACCCCGATTTTTGTAAAACTAAGCGGAAACCGACTGGAGGGAAGTCTTTCCTACGAAGCCTTAAGCGCCCGGGCAATGAGCATCGGTGTCCTTACCGGTGGTATTTTTCAGGCAATTTTTCAGTGGCCCTTCGTACACAAAACCGGCTGGAAAACAAGCCTTACAACCTTAAAAAACGCCTTCACTAATCCCGGGACCCGCAAGGTTATCGCCCTGATTATTCCTACCATCGTAGGAATGGCAGCCTACCAGCTGAACGACGCCGTATCTACTGCCGTTGCAGGAAAAATTGCAACCGGAACAGTAGCCAGCCTTCAGTACAGTCTCCGCCTGCAGGAACTTATTCTGGGAATATTTGCAGTTTCCATCGGAACTGTAATTCTTCCGGATCTTTCAGGACTTGCAAAAAATAAAAACTGGGAAGCATTTAACACAATGCTTACAGCCGCCGTAAAAATCATCATACTCATAACCGTTCCGGTAACCTTCTATTCCCTGGTCTGCGGAAAAGAGCTTATCTCGGTTATCTATAAAACCAGAAGCTTCGATGATGCCTCAGTTCTTCAGACTCTCGAAGTTTTCCGCTATCACATTGCGGGACTTTTATTCATCGCGGCAAACCGAATCATTACCCCGGCCTTTTATTCCCAGTCAAACACGAAGCTTCCTACCCTGGCAGGAATCATCAGCATGGTGGTGAACATGATTTTAGCCGTGGTGCTTTCAATTTTTATGAAAGGAAGAGGAATTGCCCTGGCTCTGTCTGCTTCCAGCGCAGTAAACACAGTTCTTCTCTTCATTTTTATGAGAAAGCTCCCGTCCCTTGAATACAAAAAACTGGCCGTAAACCTTTTCTTTTACACACTAAAAATCACAGCCTTCTCTGTTGTGGCTTCCGTACCGGTGTGGTTTTTGCGCCCAATTTTACTTGAAGCCTTCTCCGGCCGAAACCGTTTCTTCAGCTTTGGACTTCCCGTAGTAATCAGCGCAGTTGTATTTGGAATCACAGGCGTTCTTCTCCTCCTGATTTTCCGCGACAAAACCGCCCTCTCTGTAACCGGAAAGCTGAAATCAAAACTCCGCCACTCTAAATAGGGCAAATATCGAATTTAAAAATATTAGTTCAAACTCGACATTCGCCCTATCCCATTGTGAAAAACAACTCTAAGCGTTAAAATAA
>CAMHMJ010000035.1 GCA_946186185.1 uncultured Treponema sp.
AGGGGTTAAAAGAGAGCGATGTATTAAGGGCGGAATCGGGGGTTCTGCAGCCGATTTTCCCTCCAGTTTTTCTGCGGAAACTAGCGTCTTTCTTACAGAACTAGAGTTTTTATGGGACAGGGCAAAGCTGTTTAATTTCGACCTTGAAGTTTCTCGGAAAAATGAGAAGAGCGCTTTTAATTCGCGTAAGTACAAGGGCTCTCTGTATCCTTTTAGTCTGACATCTTCCCTTTCTTCAAGTTTTTCAGATGTGTATGAGGGGCTGGAATGGTATTCAGATTCTTCCTCGGCAGAGTTCTCGGTTTCTAAAAAAAATCCAGGCGGAAATACGCTGAAGGGCGGGGTAAATTATTCCCTGAACCGCGGAATTCTGAATTATTTTGAACCAGTTGATTCTTCTAATATCGGGTATTCACAGCGACCGGGAATCAGTCTGAATGTCAGTCAGAGTACGCTGCCGTTTTATTTTCAGGGGGAGAGGCGGGATCCGAATGTACAGCTTCTGAATGAATCATTGAAATTAAGTGAATTGGAAACGAATGAAACTGAAAAAGCGATGATAGAAAGTCTTACCCTCAAATATATTCAGCTTCGAAGTTATCTTCGTTATATAAAAAAGCAGCAGGCGTTTATGGCTTATTACGATGAAAGAATTCAGGTGACGGAGGAAATGCTGAAAAAAGGGCAGGCAACGCTGGCAGAAATCTGGGAGCTTGAAAATTCGAAGGTGAATTATTTTACGGATTGCATAAGCTATGAAAATTCCCGGGACGAACTTATTTCTTCGATTAAGGCGCTTGCAGGCTGGGATACGGTGCTTTTGGCGGATGAAACGATACCGCTCCCGGAGTGTGAAAGTGTAAACTTGTACGAAAACTATGAGGCGTTCCCTGAAATCCAGAAAATCAGGGTTCAGCAGAAAATGCTTGAGCTTCAGAATGTGCTGAACAGGCAGAATTATGCGCCGGCCATTATGGTTTCCGGGAGTTTTTCAGAAAGCCTTGAACTTAAGGATTCGCTTCTGGTGAATTATGCTGAGGACAAGAGTGCTTTTTCCTGGAGTTTTTCTGTGGCGCTGAGTTTTGACGAGTTTTTTTCGCCGGCCAGAAAGCTTAGGGAGGAAACTTACATGGAAAATGGCAGGTTGTATGAGCAGAAACTTTCTGAGGTTAAGGAAAAATTGAATTCCCAGCGCAAAAACTGCTCTCTCTTAATTGAATCCTATCGTTTGCAGCTTGAGAAAGCGGAAAAACTCCGTGCAAACCGGGAAGCGGTTTACAAAAGCTATCAGGAGTTATTAAAAAATGGAAACGGAACGCTGATGGATATTAAGGGGCTTAAGGTTCAGCTCTACGAAGCGGAAGTTGTGTGCGAAAACTTGAAGGATATGCTCTGGTTTTATCAGTGGAAGAAAGAGTTTATGGAGGATGGAAATGAAAAGATTTTATAAGGCAATAAATAACGGGGATGCAATGGTTTTTACACTGTTCGGACATTCGTTTCTGTTCAGTGCAAATACGCTGATGTATTTTCCGATAACGGAATGCGCAAAGGAAATGCTCTTGAACGGCGAACTGGAGGTTAGAGCAGGTGCAGTATCCGTGAAGGTCTGTGATGCGCCTGTAGGGGGAGAGTCTGCGTCTTCTGGGAAAGATTCCGTGTCTGTTGAAAAAGATTCTGTGCAGGCGAAAGAAAAGGTAAAGGCAGTGGGAGAACCGGTTCCGCGTGAAATTCCAGAGACTCGTATGGCAGAATATTTAAAGCGCTACTCAGAAAAGGAAATCAATTCGACTTTTGAAAAATTAAAGGAGATTAAAGCAAACGGTTCCCTTGGTTCAGCGGCATGGATTTTTAAACCTGATATTAAATTTGGGGACTATACGCTGAAGCTTGTGCAGTCAACCCGGTGTAATCTGAACTGTTCCTATTGTTTTTCCAGAAAGAGCAAAGAATATGACATGAGCGTAGAAACTGCAAAAAAGGCGATTTTATTTTTTCTGGATAATTTTGGAGATGGGAAAAATTGTCGTTACATCATTGATTTGACGGGTTCCGGGGAGCCGCTTTTACGCCTGGACTTTATTCTTGAAGTGAACAACTTTGTTCAGGAACTGAAAAAAGAGCGGGATATCAATATTTTCTGTCAGCTTGCGACTAACGGTATGCTTTTGACTAAAAAAATGAGTTCTCTATTGAAGAAAAACTGTATTCTGTTCGGGGTCAGTCTAGACGGCAAAAAAGAGATTTCTGAAAAAAACAGGTCCGGCTTAAAATACGATGTGGTTGCGAAAAATATTCAGGAAATGGAAAATAAGGATTTTTTTGGACTTGCGGCAACCTATTCCGGGAACAATCACGATTTTGTGGAGATTTTTAAGACACTTTATGATTTTGGACCGGAAGTAGTGGGAATGAAGCCGGTTCGTCTTCCGGAGAATAATCCCAATTCAATCAATATGCAAAATATCGAGGAAGTTAAGGATTCCTATGACCAGTTTGCAAAGTGGATGTACAAGCAGCTGGTTTCCGGGAAAAAAGAGGTTTTCCGGGCATTTTTGCACAGTGAAGACTATTTTGCCCGTTTTATGAAAATTATGCTTCATCCCCTCAGAGTTTTTTACCGCTGTTCCGCGGGGGTAAGCTCTATTGCGGTAGATGGAAAGGAAAATATCCTTGTCTGTCCGGCGTTTATCGGGAAAAAGGAAGGAAAACTGGGTTCTCTTGATAAGGGGCTGCTTCCGGAGAAAATGCAGAAAATGGAAAACCTGTATGCTGATAAGATTCCCGCCTGTAAAAATTGCTGGGCGCGCTATTCCTGCGGCGGAGAGTGTTTTGCTGAAGGCTTTCTGAACAGCGGTGAAATGGAAAAGCCCGTTCCCGCAATGTGCGAACTGAAAAAATATCTGATTCAGCTTTCGATATATTTCTGGACAACCCTGAGATTTTCTCATGAAGAAATCTACAGGGAGTGTCTGGAGAACTACTAGGCTTGTGCGTAGCGTCCTGCTTCAGATTGGCTATGGATTGCGGTTTTCAGAAATATTCCGCGGTTTGTGAACCACGGAATGTGATGACTCGTTAGATACTGTTCTAGAAGGCTACGCTGATTCCTACATCAAAGCAGGAAACGGAGCCCAGATTGAACTCAAAGTAGCCGGACCAGTGCTCGTCAAATGGAAGACGGCATCCAAACGGGCAGTAGTTGATGGCAGGCAGAACTAAAAGCCAGTCGTCATACTGGTCGCTGGTTTTGAACATTGCGCCTAGTGAAACCGAGGTGTAAATGTAGCGGGAAGGGGAAAAAGTGAATTTTCCCATCAGGCCGTATTTTGAACAGAAAAGGTCGGTTTTGTATTTGCCGCCTACTTCAGAATCACTTTTGTAGGTGCCGTTTTCATAGTAGCCGCAGAGTCCGAAGCCGATAAAATTATTGATAAAGTGGTCAAAGCCTCCCTGAAAGCTGTACAGGTAAGGCACGTAGAAATTGTCACGGTGGTCGTTTTCTTTTGCTATATAAGTGAAAAGCGATTCGCCAAAGGAGGTGATGGAACTTGTCCCAACGGCCAGGTAAAGATGAGTAAAGGCTGTACTTTCCTTTTCTTCCTTGATTTCTGGGATTTCTTTAATTTCCGGAACGCCTACATCAACTTCAACTGTGGCGCGGATTTTTTTTGCAAAAATAGATGTATTACAGATGAGCGCAATGGCTACAAAAATCAATGTCTTTTTCATTCCGATATTTTAGCATAAATTGCGCGGCTGTGAATAGGGCTTGAATGGAGTTTGAATCGCCGCCACTCACAGCCACCACAGCCGAGTGGGCTTCCGTACTGCAATTTTTTCTTGGATACAACCGGTGCGGAAGACCACCCTGTGCGCTGTTTTCACAGCCGTGGTATATATCGTTATTTCTTCTTTCCAAGGTAAGCTTCACGGACGGTTGGGTTTTCCAGAAGCTCACGGCCGCTTCCCTGCAGGACGATTTCGCCGGTTTCAAGAACGTAGGCTATGTCGGCGGTTTTCAGCGCCATATTAGCGTTCTGTTCAACAAGAAGAATTGTAACACCTTTTTTGTTGATTTCCCGGATGATGTCGAAAATCTGCTGAACGATGAGAGGGGCAAGTCCCAGTGAAGGCTCGTCCAGCATCAGAAGCTTTGGACGGCTCATGAGGGCGCGGCCTACTGCCAGCATCTGCTGTTCGCCGCCGCTTAAGGTTCCGGCAAACTGCCAGCTTCGTTCTTTAAGGCGCGGGAAAAGCTCGTAAATCCATTCAAGGTCTTTCTGGATTGCTTCCTTGTCTTTTCTGAGGTATGCACCGATACGAAGATTTTCAAGAACCGTCAAGTCAGAAAAAACATGGCGGCCTTCCGGAGAAAGGGCAATTCCTTCTGCACAGATTTTATTAATCGGGTTAAAAATCAATTCCTTGTTGTCCATACGGATTGAGCCGCTTTCCGGTTTTACAAGACCGCTGATTGTACGAAGGAGTGTGGATTTTCCTGCGCCGTTTGCTCCGATGAGGGTAACGATTTTTCCGTCCGGAACTTCAAGATTAATTCCCCGGAGAGCCTTGATTCCACCGTATGAAACATATAAATCACTAATTTTAAGCATTTATTTCTTCCTCAATTTTTTTCAGTTTGCCGGGAACAGGAACTGCCCGGCACCAGCGGATTTAATCTGCCGCTACCAGTTATCCTTCACAGAAAGCTTTATTCCTCGCTTTCGCCAAGGTAGGCAGAAATTACTTCCGGATTGTTCTGAATTTCCTCCGGAGTTCCGTCTGCAATAAGGGCTCCAAAGTTCAGGACATAAATTCTGTCGGAAATGTCCATAACCAGATCCATATGGTGTTCAATCATAAATACGGTCAGATGGAAGTCGTCGCGAATCTTTTTGATGAAGTTTGTGAGCTCAGCAGTTTCCTGAGGATTCATACCGGCTGCAGGTTCATCCAGCAGAAGAAGGCTTGGCTGAGTAGCAAGAGCCCGGGCAATTTCAAGGCGGCGCTGCAGTCCGTAAGGAAGAGAGGTACAAAGCTCGTTTCGAACCTCATAAAGTCCAAGAATTTTCAAGAGCTCCTCAGTTTCTTCCCGCTGCTTTTTTTCTTCTTTAAGATTCAGCCGGAAGGTTGCCGTAAAAACGTTGCTGCTTCGTCTCATGTGCTTTGCAATCAGTACGTTGGTAAAAACAGTCTGGCTCTTCCAGAGGCGGATATTCTGAAAGGTTCGGGCAATTCCAAGCTTTGTAATTTTGTCCGGGGTAGGTTCAAGGTGCTTTGTAAAATCGCCGCGGTTTGAACCTGCGTACAGTTTTTTCATCTTTCCCCGGGGATAATTTTCTACGATTTCTTTTTCATTGAAATATACCGCTCCGTTGGTCGGGGCATAAACGCCGGTGATTACATTGAAGGCCGTGGTTTTTCCGGCTCCGTTAGGTCCAATCAGCGAAACAATTTCGCCCTTGTGAACTTCAAGAGAAAGATTGTTTACGGCCACAACGCCGCCGAACTGCATGGTGATATTCTTCATTTCAAGAACTTTTTCCATTATCTTACCTCCTTGAAGTCCGGATTTTTACGCTGTCTTAGAAGGCGTTTTTCTTTGAGACCTTTTATTTTCTTTACGATTCCGCTGAGGGAGAATTCTTTTTCGCCCATAATTCCTTTCTGGTAGAAAAGAACGATAATCATGATTACAACTGAGAAAACCACTTTTCTGAAGCCCGGACGCAGAATCTGAAGGGAAGTCAGGTTCAGGTTTGCGTTGTCCAGGAAGCGCAGCCACCATTCTGAGCAGGCGATGAAGAGGAAGGAGGCAATGCAGCTTCCGGTAACGCTTCCGATTCCGCCGATTACCACGATTAAGAGAATTTCGTAGGTCATAGCCGATTTAAACTGGCTTGCCTGAATTGTTGTCTGGAACATGGCAAGAAGGGCGCCGGAAATTCCTGCGAAAAATGAGCTGATTGTAAAGGAAAGCTGCTTGTGTTTTGCAAGATTGATTCCCATGGCTTCGGCGGCAACTTCATCGTCGCGGATTGCCTTGAAGGCCCGGCCGTAGGTTGAGTTTATTAATAGAAGAATTAAGGCAATGCAGACTCCGCTTACCGCAAAGTAGAAGAGGGTTGAGCGGAAAACCGGGTATTTTCGAAGGAGATTTGAGCCGTTGGTGATTACACCCAGCTTGTCCCACTGGAAAATAGCGCGGATAATTTCTGCAAAGCCCAGGGTTGCGATAGCCAGATAGTCCGACTTCAGGTGAAGAACCGGAAGTCCGATGAGATATGCAAAGAGGGCGGCAACAAGCCCCGCCAGAATGAGGGCAACAAAAACCGGAAGGGTGAACTGGATGGCGCCACCGTTAAAATACTGGTAAACCTGACCACGGGCCGCAACCGGAATTGTAAAAATTGCGTAAGTGTAGGCGCCAAGGAGCATAAAGCCGGCCTGTCCAAGGCTGAAAAGTCCGGTAAAGCCGTTCAGAAGGTTCATGGAAACGGCAACCAGAGCGTAGATTGCGCCTTTTTTTAGAACGGTGAACAGAATGTGTGTGGGCGGAACCACATGTTCCAGAACCGCAATCGTTATAAAAAGCAGAGCCAGAAGTGCCCAGCTGATTATCGTATATTTTTTATCTTTAAGAAGATTAAGTTTATTTTCCATTTTAGTTTCCTGATTATACTTTGTCGGTGGCTTTTTCACCGAAAAGGCCGGTTGGCATGAACATAAGTACGCAAATCAAAAGGACGAAGGTGAAGGCATCGCTGAAGGTGGTAAGACCAAGTCCTTTGATGATGTTTTCGCAGATTCCGATTAAAAAGGCGCCGATAACTGCTCCCGGAATTGAACCGATGCCGCCAAAAACCGCGGCAACGAAGGCTTTTAAGCCCGGCATTCCTCCAACGGTTGGGGTAACTCCCGGATAATTTGAGAAGAACAGAATTGAACCAACGGCTGCCAGAAATGAACCGATGATGAAGGTCATTGAAATGACTGAGTCGATTTTGATACCCATAAGCTGGGCTGTCTCAAAATCCTTGGAAACGGCACGCATTGCCATTCCGATTTTTGTGTGATTGATTAAAAGAACCAGCGCCACAACCAGTAAAATGGTCAGAAATGGCGTGATGATTGTAACACGTTTTGTGATTGCACCTGCAATTGTAATGGAATCGCTGATCCACGGAATTGTAGGATATTTTTTTAAGAGTCCGCCGGTAACATAAAGCGCAAGGTTTTGCAGAAGGTAACTCATTCCGATGGCAGAAATCATAATCGACATTCGAGGTGCAGTTCTTAAAGGCTTGTAAGCAACCCGTTCTACGGCGAAACCAAGGAGAACCGTCAGAAGAATTGTGAGGGGAATTGAAATCCAGAGAGGCATCACGGTGTAGGTGTAAATCATGATGAGGCCGGCAGCCATAAAAACATCACCGTGGGCAAAGTTGATAAGGCGAAGGATTCCGTAAACCATTGTGTAACCGATTGCAATCAGTGCGTACTGACCGCCGGTTGATATTCCTGCAAGAATGTAGGGAAGGTTATTCTGTAAAAAAGTCATTACATTTTCCTTATGTTTGTGCGGGTTTTAGGGCGGGCGCAGGGGGAGACTTCCCCCCCCCTTAAATTCGTTCCCGGATTATTTTACGCTCTGCTGAGCTACGAAGTCCCATTTTCCGGTTTCGTTGTTTACTTTTTTAACATAAGCAACATCGCGGGCAGCGTCTCCGTTTTTGTCGAAAGAAATAGTTCCTGAAATACCCTTGTAGATTACGCCAGGGAGAGCCTTGATTACATCAGCGCCTTTTGTGCTCTTTGCATCTTTGAGCGCTTCAAGAGCTGTGTAGTAAGCGTCGAAGCCCATTGCGCTAACGGCTGCGATTTCGTCGTCGCCTCCATTGTTTGTGCGGGCAGTAGGGTTTGTGTTCAGGTAGTTTCTGAAGCCTTTTACGAATTCTGTAACCTGGCTGTCTGTTGAACCTTCAACGAAGAAGGTTGTTACATATACTTTAACATTTGTCCCCTTTGTCTGAGCAAGAACAACGTTCGAGTCCCATGTATCGCCGGCAAGGATTGGAAGGGTGAGTCCCTGTGTATTTGCCTGTTCGATGATGAGTGCAGCTGCTTCGATTGAAACAGGGCTGAAGAATACGTCTGCACCGGTTTTCTTTGCGTTTGCAACATAGGCTGCAAAGTCTGAAGTTCCGTCAGGGAAGGTTTCTTCTACGATTTCTCCGCCGAGATTTTTGAAGGCTTCTACGAAGTATTTTACAAGTCCGCCTGAGTAGTCGTCACCGAGCTTTGAAAGACAGTATGCTTTTTTTGCACCGAATTTTTCTGAAGCAAGGTTTGCAAGAACTGTTCCCTGGAACGGGTCGAGGAAGCAGATGCGGAAATAGTGTTCGTTTCCAAGAGTAACCTGAGGGTTTGTACAGGTTACGCCGATTGCAGGAACATTTGCTGCGGCAAATGTGTCGCTGGCAGCAATTGAAACGCCAGAGCCGTATGAGCCAAGTACTACTGAAACGCCCTTTGAGATAAGCTCTGAAGCGGCAGTTACAGCCTTGTCGTTTGAAGATTCGTTGTCTACGATTTCAAGCTGAACCTTGTATTCTTTTCCATCAATTGTTACGGTTGGAGTTACGGTGTTTGCATACTGAATTCCAAGAGTTTCCTGTTTTCCGCCGGCACCGTTGTCTCCGGATGCTGGTTCAAAAACACCAATTTTTACCACAGCGGCTTTTTCACTTTTACATGAAACAAATGCCGCAGCCATTACAGTTGCACAAGCTAAAAGCATTAATTTTTTCATTTAGCAAAACCTCTATTTAATTAGAATAAATATACGAACCATTATAGCGCACAAATTCTGAAAAAAAAAGTTGTTTTTGAATGTTGTGTTATGGCGGGCAGGATGAAGAACGGTTGAGTCTGAAAAAATGTCGTTTTTGTGGTATAATGATTTTGCGGTACGGTGGTATTGCAAAGGGAACCTATGAATATCTATGTTGATTTTGATGACTGTCTGTGCGAGACGGCGCGTTATTTTTCTGTGCTTGTGAAAGAGCTTTTTGGGGTGAATGTGCCGTATGAAAAAATAAAATATTTTAATCTGCAGAAATCTTTTTCGCTGACTGATGAGCAGTATGATGAGCTGATGATTAAGGGGCATGTTCCGGAAGTTCTTCTGGCTTACGAGGAAACACCGGGGGCTGTTCAGACCATTAACAGCTGGATTGATAAGGGACACAATGTAAAAATAATTACGGGCCGCCCTGTCAGCACTTATGATGCATCCAGAGAATGGCTTAACCGGCACGGGCTGAACCAGCTTGAACTTTACAGCCTGAACAAATATGGCAGGGATAATTTTTTAAAGGGCAGCAGCTTTAATCTTGAACTGGAAGACTTCTATAAAATGCATTTTGACGCGGCGGTGGAAGATTCCCCTTCGGCTTTTAAGTTTTTTGACTATCTGCCGGATTTGAAGGTAATGGTTTTTGACCGCCCATGGAATCAGGAATGCGAATTTCCCGGTAAAAATTACAGAAGGTGTTCCGGCTGGAGGGAGATTGATGGGCTGCTGGAAAAATAAGCAGTTCAGGTTGTTTTAGAACTATAACATTGTGCCGTGCGGACAAAGCGCACGGATTTAATGTAAGGAAGTTCTGGAAACCTGACCTTAAAATTTCTTCTTAAACTTATAGGTGTAGGTAAAAGGCACGGAAAATGCGGAGATTCCCTGATAGCGGGCAAGGTTCATGTCCAGACGGATGCCGGCGGAAAGTGAGCCCAGGTCATTTGGAAGTGAATAACTGGTGCGCGGGTAAAGGGTCAGGCAGGTGGAATCTGAATCGCCCAGCATTGTGCGGACTTTGAAATTGAATGCAAAATCCAGTTCTGGAGTCGCGTTGTAGGTGAGGCGAAGCTGGCTGTAGAAAGGAACTGCGCCTTCCGTGAATTCGTCGGTGCGCTTTGCTTTCCAGGTGCCGTTGCTTTTCTGTTTGTATTTTACGATGGTAGAACCGCGGCTGATGGTTGCGGTTTCCGTTGTGACGGTGCCGTCATTGTTGTTGTATTCAATTTGTCCGATATATTCGTCATTAAGGCCGGAAATTATGTCTGCGTAGACTCCAAGTCCGATTGAGCCAAAATAGTATCCGCCGGTTGCTCCCAGAGCGTATTTTGTCTTCTGTTTTTTATATTTGTAGATGTCGAGGCCTGTTTCGTCGTCGCTTCTTGTTACCCGGCTTTCCGGCAAAAAGTCGGAGCCGGTAAAATTGTAGTAGAAGCCCAGATTAAGAACGGCGTTCTGAATTGAGGTAAGTCCCGCAAAGGCGGCGAATTTTCGTGTATCGTGGGAAAGGTCGTGGGCGGTAAAGCCCAGGTCGAAAAGGTCTTCAACTCCAAGGTTTATTCCGGCGTCCAGTGCATATTCGAAGCTGTCGGTGTCTGTGGAGTTGCCCGAACTGCCTGAATTGCTGCCTGTGCCGGAACCATCGGAATCTCCGCTGTCTGAAACAGGGGCAAATGTGATTCCGAAGGCAGTTTTTAGATAGAGCAGGTTGTTTGACCAGAAGTTTCCTGTTGAAGCAGAATTGTCCTGTTCGTTTTCGTCCTTTCCAGCGTTATTGAACTGCGGGTTCCCGGCGCCCTGTTTTGCAGACTGCCGTTTTCCGAAGTGCCAGTCGCTGGTGATGCCGCCGGCAAAGCCCGTAAAATAGAAGGCTGCACTGTCGTTTCCAAAATATTCTTCGTGGCCAAGGGAGTCTGTCAGAAGGCGGCCGTATTTTGTGGTATCGTCCTGGGCGGCAAGATAGGCCGAAGGAATTGCAAGGTGCTTGAAGAAAGAAGTTCCTGCGAGCAGTCCAATCTGCGGAATCGGGGTAAAGTGTACGAATCCTGATGGCGCAAAAACGAAGTTCGGAATTGCGTCATCCGTGTATGAAGTCCGGGCGGCAAGTCCTGTGTTTGCGTCGTCGCCATTGCTTTCTGTGGAACCGGTCTGAAATGCGGCTTCAAGGCGAAGGCGGCCGGTGATGAGAGAGCTTTTGTAGTCTGCCTGAAGCTGGTCTCCCAGGGCAAAAATATTGCTGGTGGAAAGGTCCTCGTTTATGTCGGTCTGGCGCTGAGTGGTAAAAAGGTCGTAGTTTCCAAGGGCATCCTGGTCAGCGCCAAAAATGTTTCTGATTGTAAGCTTCTGTGCCGCAAGATTAACCGGGCAGAGGAGAATCGGGATTAACGCGAAAAGCGGAGTTTTATTTTTAAAGAGTTTGTTTATCAGACAGTTAGTTTTTTTAGTTTTCATGGCATTATTATAGAAGAAAACGAAAAGATTAAAAAGGGGGAAATTGAAAGGGTGAGTCCCTGTGTGTTTGCCTGTTCGATGATGAGGGCAGCTGCTTCGATTGAAACAGGGGAAATTGAAAGGGTGAAGTCTGGGCGTGCCCGGGGAGGAGCAACACTTTGAAGGGTGAACCAGCTTACTCAGATAGAGGGCACTATGCGGCTTTCAAAAGCAGGGCGCGGGTCACAAAAATCAGGACTGTGTAGAGGGAGATTGCGAGGACGAAAAGAATTACGCGGGTTTTGTAGTGCTTTTCAAAGGTCTTGATGATCTGGGGAAGGTCGGGGATACATTCAACCTGGGGAATGAAGTTTTTTACAAGTTTTACCCCTGCATAAAATTTTGCGATGTCTGCGTATTCCTGAGTAACATAGTTTGAGATTCCATGGGAAACGCTTTTTGTATGAAGTATTTCCTTTGCAATCAGAAAAGTTGTCCTTCTATTTTTTTTGAGGTATTTAATCAGGCAAATCAGGCTGTAGATGAAGGCAAAGGCAAAAAGTGAGAGGGCAGCGTATCGGGAAACTGCACAGCCTGAATTAGTCAAACTGCTATCTTCAAAGGGCTTTACAATAAGAATTATGCAGCCGGTAGCATTGATCAGAAATGTGATGAGTGTGTTCAGACAGGTGGCCTTAAAAATCTTTTGAAGCTTTTGGTCGATTTTCTGATAGGTTTCTTCATAGAATTTCTGTTCGATTTTTGGGATGGCGTATTTTGTAACTTCCTTAAAGACAACAAGTATTACGCTGAGGTCGTCCAAAAGTCCGATTCCGGGAATTGAGTCCGGAAGAATATCTGCCGGCAGAATGAGATAGAGCAGGGCGCCGGCAATGGTAATTTTGAGGCTGAAGGGCACTTCCGGAGACTTCAGTTTTTCCCACAGAAACAGAACCTTGTCCCAGACCTTTTTGATTACGCCGTGGTTCATCAGGGGAAGGCGGGCATCCAGATTTTCAAGCTTTTCCGGTTCTTCGTCTGCGGTTTGCTTGTGTTTGCGGGTGTTTGCAGCATTTTCTGACGGAGCGTTCTGCGCAGAATTGTGTGCCGAGGATTCAGCGCTGGCTTGGGATTCGGATTTTGATGTAGCTTCTTCACCGAAGTCCTTTTCCGGCTGCGGTTCGTAAGCGGCTTTTCCCAGTTCTTCAGCCTTTTTGAGAGCTTTTTCTGTTGTGATGGTATGCTTCGTTTTTATTCGGCCATTCATTTGCTCAAATAATATAGATGAAAAACAGCAAAATTGTAAATATGAAGCGTTCTGCTGTGGAAAAATCAAATCTTAACATTATCTAAAATTCGCCTAACAAATTACGGCGTATTACTTTTTTTTTATGGACAAAGCAGGCTTAATATTATATGGTAGTCCAAAATTATCAAAATCTTAAGGAGATTTTTAAATGAAAAAGACATTGACTTCGTTGGTGCTTTTTGCTGCTATGGCAATTCCTGCTTTGGCTACAACTTACTATGTTTCCCCAAGCGGAAGCAAGAAAAATCCAGGAACTAGTCCTGATGCTCCATTAAAGGCTATCTGGGCTGCAGTTGAAGCTGCTGCTCCTGGAGATGAAATCCGCGTTGCAGCCGGAAGCTATTCTGGAAAAGCTGGTGTTGGTTTCATCGAAATCAACAAGCCTGTAAAAATTTACGGTGGTTATTCTGCAGACTTTCAGACACGCGACGTTGCAAAGAATATCTCATTGATTCGTCCAACAATGGATCAGAATCCAAACCCTCCAAAGAACGGAACTGTAGAATTCACAATCGATGCTGCAGGCAGCACAACTGTATTCGACGGTTTCTTCCTTGATCACAGTGAAGTAAACGCTTACCATCCAAATGAAGGAAAACCAGCTGGTGTTGAAACTGGTATGTGGCTTGAACCTCCTTCAAAAGGAAACTATCCATACGCTTCCCTCAAGAAGTATTTGATGTACGGTAACACAACTGGTACATTCACAGTTTCTAACTGTGTATTCTTGAACAGCTCTTTCTATGCATTGAACATTAACCACCTTGAAGGAACAGTTAATGTAAAGAACAACGTATTCATCGGCAGCCGTATGATGGCTTGTAACGTTTCAAGCCGCAGCGGAAAGAACTTCGCTACAAAGCTCAACTTTGAATACAACACTGTACTCTTCACATGGAGCCGCACAAAAGACTTCGGTGATATGGGTTACGGCGTTCGCGCTCTTCCAAGAGTTGATGCAAACATCAACCACAACATCATTGGTCTTAGCGTAATGTCTGGTTTCGACAACGGTATGAACAACCGCAAGGGTGAAGCAAAGGTTACTCTTGATGAAAACATGTTCTTCCTTAACAAGAAAGGTGACGTAAGCTACACAGTAAGCCCTTCAATCAAATATCTTAAGGTTACTGACGACGCTTTCGAAGATTTCGAAGATGTTGACGGAATCGAATCTTGTGAAGACAACGTTTCTTTGAGCGATCCAAAAGTATTCAAGGGAATCATCGATCAGCCATATCTTGAAGGATTCCTTTCTGCTTCTTACACAGAAACAACTGACTACAACCCGAACTCAGAAGCTAACCAGCTCCGCGCTGCTCTTGGCATGAACACTCAGGGTTCAATCAAGTCTAAAGTTTCTATGTACGGAAACAAATACCCATACAGCGAGAACATTCTGAAGTTCTTCGGTGCTGTAAAGGGATACGGTGCACAGGCTATCAAATAAGCGTAACAGCTTAATTTAGACTGAATATTGACGGCGTTCTGCTATATGGTGGGACGCCGTTTTTTTATGGGGGGATATTTTTTTCATATCACGAAATTCGAAGGACTTTTTGAACTTTTACCACGAAATTCTAAGGACGTTTTATATTTGAGATCGTATAAAATCAAGGAGATTTTTATTTGTTTCACTCTCTTATTTTTGAAGGTTGCTTGTTTAATTTTATGTGATAACGGCGGGTTTTACAATTCCTGACTGCGTTTCGCAACTTTTTTTCCAAGAAAATTAAAGCATTGCTTTATATAATAAAATTGTAACGTAAGTTATATTAAAGGTGCAGACAGCAGATGATGCAAGGCAATTAGTAGTCCGGGTACGCGTGATGGCGTAAGATAGGGGGTGCATCCCTCCTTCTGCTGTCTTTTTTTAAGTGTCAATTTTTGGCACCGTTCCTGTGCTATAATATAGGTAATGGCTTATAAAGAACTAATTAAGAACTTTTCGAAAATCCGTAATTACCTCAAGGAATTCTTTGTGTATGGCTTTAATTCACGGGGAAATGTTGGGCGAAAGTCTGACCGTTCCTACGATGACGAAAAACGCCGTATTTCAAGCTGGCTGGGGGACTATGTTGAAGAAGATCACGGCCCGGATGGAAAAACCACTGCCCTCAGCATCGATGTCCGGAATGTGGGTTTCAATCCTCTTTACCGCGCCTGGAAATCCGCAAGCTTTACCGACAAGGATATTACCCTTCATTTTATTCTGATGGATTTACTTGCAGGCAAGGAAAAACTTTCCCTCACAGAAATAATTTCTTCCATATACAATGATTATCTTTCCCATTTTGCAAAGCCTCTGGAATTCGATGAATCTACAATCCGCAAAAAGCTGGCGGAATATGAAAAAGAGGGAATCGTTGAAATTTCCAAAGAAGGGAACAAATCCGTTTATACTCTCAGGGACAATATAAATCTTGTAAAGCAGTATCAGGAAGGTCTTCAGAATGCCCTGGATTTTGCTTCTGAAATTCTTCCGGCGGGAATTATCGGCTCCACCCTGCTGGACAAAATGGAAAAACACGAAAACACTTTTTCCTTCAAGCATCACTATATCACTCAGTCCATGGATTCTGAAATCATGGTGACCTTATTTGATGCGATGAAGCAGAAGCGCTGGATTCAGATTCAAAGTTACAATGAGCGAAAAAACAAGAAGGAAAATTCCCGGGGAACTCAGGTGAGGGCGATTCCGCTGAAAATTCTTTCTTCAAGTCAGACCGGGCGTCAGTATCTGGTGGCTCATGTTTTGAAGCAGAAAAAACTGAAGTCTTTCCGGCTGGATAATATTGTTGAAATAAAGCTTCTTGAGCCCTGCAATGAATACGACACGGTGAAAAAGCGGTATAAAGAAGCGGAAAAATATCTCTGGGGCGCAAGCTTTGGTGATTTTGAAAATCTTGAAACAATTGAATTTACGGTAAAGTTCAAGGACGACGAGGAACATATTTATCAGCGCCTGATTCGGGAAAAGCGCTGCGGTACGGTGGAACGGCTTTCTAAAAACGAAGCCCGTTTTTTTGCGGAAGTCTGGGATGTACACGAAATGCTTACCTGGGTTCGGACTTTTATTATGCGCATCACTGAACTTCATATTTCGGATAAGGAACTGGAAGAGCACTTCTGGAAGGATGTTCGGGAAATGAAGGAAAACTACAAGGAAATTCTTTATGATTTTTAGTGAAATTTACGGCACCTATTACAATACAATGGCTCAAATTATAAAGAAAGCGCTGACCGGCAATTTGACCCAGGACGGACTTTATTCCTGCATTATGGAAAACGCGTATACTGAAAGCGTGGTGCCTATTACGGATTCACTTGAGAAAGAAAAGTGGCAGCTTTTGAAGTTTGAGCGGGAAAAGAATCTCTATACTACCGTGGTAAAGCAGATTCCTGAAATGCCTCTGACAACGCTTCAGCTTCAGTATCTGAAGGCGCTTTTGAATGACAAGCGAATCCGGCTTTTTGATCTGGATTTTGAATATCTGGAAAAGCAGCTTTACGGTGTGGAACCCCTCTGGAATCCGGAAGACTACGAGGTTTTTGACCGGTACCTGGACGGAGACAATTTTGAGGACGGCGGGTACAAAAAGAGATTCCGAATGATTCTTGAAGCAAAACAGAAGGAGATTACCCTGGATTTTACGTTAAGAAACCGTCATGGGAAGGAATACAGGGTGGCAGGAATTCCTGAAAAAATTGAATACTCAGAAAAGGACGATAAATTCCGCGTGCTGCTGGCAGGTAGAACGGAAGCCCATACCATAAATCTTGGGCGGATTATTTCCCTTCGTTTTGTACCTAATGCCCAGAGGAAAACTTTCAGTGAAAGCGGCGAGTTCAATACAGATACTATTGTGCTGGAACTCACGGATGAACGAAATGCACTTGAACGAGTGAGCATGCATTTTGCAAACCTTAAAAAGCGCACAACCAAAATCGGCGAAAACAAATACAGAATGGAGCTGGAGTTCAGCCGCGACGACGAAACCGAAATGGTAATCCGCCTCCTACAGTTTGGCCCGGTGATTAAGGTTCTGGAACCGAATTATATTGTGGGCGAGATTGTAAAGAGGATCAGCATGCAGCTGAGGCTGGTACAGTAAGTAGAGCCAATTTTCGCAATAAATTTTCCACGAAAAATTGAAATACCTCCTGTAAACTAAACTCGTAAAGGTTCAGACAGCAAAACTGAGATACAGCAAATAAAAGTACCGCAACGATATATGAATTATCGTGCCGAAAGGTGTTGGTAAAAGCGAACCTTGTTTTGAATTTGACTGACAGGCAGTTTTTGCCTGGCAGACTAATTTTTCGGGGTTTTTAAGGGGCTGGCCCCTTAGGCGAAGGGGTAGGGCGCAATGAAATGCGACCGTAGGGGAAAACTTTCCCCTCCTTTCCTTTTGAAATCCTTTTTTTGGAGGAGCTTATGCTGGAAGTAAAGGGAAAATTTAACACGGCGAAGGTTTTTACGGACAATCTTGAAGAGAGCGGGCGGGTTCAGATTGAGAGGCTTTGCGACCAGCCTTATGCGGCCGACAGCAGGATTCGAATGATGCCGGATGTTCACGCTGGAGCCGGTTGTACCATTGGGACGACCATGACCATTACCGATAAAATCTGCCCGAATCTTGTGGGCGTTGATATCGGATGCGGAATGGAGACGCTGATTATAAAGGCCGATTCTCCTGTGAGCGAGAACTTTGACCCGGAAAAGCTTGATAGGTGTATCCGCCGGAATATTCCTGTTGGTCGGGAGATTCGCCGGGGGGGACACCTTCATAAGTTTGTCGACGAAATTGAGTTTGATAAAATCCGCTGCCCTAAGGCGAATATTGGGAATGCACGCCGTTCATTGGGAACTCTTGGAGGAGGAAATCATTTTATTGAGTGCGACCGGGATGAGGCGGGAAATCTTTACATTGTAGTTCATTCGGGAAGCCGGCATCTGGGGCTTGAGGTGGCAAATTACTATCAGGATATGGCCTGGAAGCAGATGAACCACACTACTGACAGTGAAGTGCGGGCGGCAATTGAAAAACTGAAGGAAGAGGGAAGACGGGATGAGATTGAAGCTCTTCTTCCGGGAATTAAGGCGGCGGTCTGCACGGATGTTCCCCAGTCCCTTGCCTATGTTGAAGGGCAGCTTTTTGAGGATTACATCAACGACATGAAGATTCTTCAGAAGTTCGCCATGTTCAACCGCAAGGCTATGATTGATACAATCAGCGTGGGTCTTCGGCTGGATAAGCACGACATCATTGACCAGTTCACCACTATTCACAATTATATCGACACGGAAGCCATGATTCTGCGAAAGGGAAGTGTCCGGGCTCTGAAGGGCGAAAAGCTTTTGATTCCGATTAATATGCGGGATGGAAGTCTTGTGTGCATCGGAAAGGGTAACGAGGACTGGAACTATTCTGCTCCTCACGGTGCCGGTCGCGTTATGGGACGAAAGGAAGCGCGTTACAAGCTCAAACTGGAGGATTTTGAGGAGTCAATGAAGGGCGTGTGGTCGTCAACTGTCTGCAAGGACACGATTGATGAGGCTCCAATGGCTTACAAGGATATGAGCGAGATTGTTTCGAACATCGAACCCACTGCCGAGATTGTGAACATTATCAAGCCGATTTTTAACTTTAAGGCGGCGGAGTAGGGATGCGAGAGATTATTCTTGCGGGGGTATTCCTGCGGGGTGCAAACCTGCGGGTATAATCCGGCGGGTTGATTATGGATTAAAGTTTTAATTTAATTACAGAATCTTATTCCGGAAGTATACTGAAAAAGAGGTAAAAGATGAGCAGAACTTACTATTTTAAAACAGAATATTGTGTGGATTTTATCGGAATGCAGGAAACTCTTGAGATGATTTTTAATTGTGATTCGGAATTTATCGAGAACCCGGTTTCTTTTTATATGCTTGAGCCTTCTGAGGGAGAAAAAGAGGCTGCGCTTTTTTATATTGAAGGGAAGTCCGCTCAGGGAGTTCGGGTGAGCAACAAAGAAGGTTATATCATCGTAAAGATGAGTCCACTTTGTAACTATTCAGATTATGAACTTGCAAGAGCATTTCTTAATATAGAAGTGGGCTTTCTGAAGACTCAGATTATTGGCGAAGACGGTTCAACAATTGTTTTCAATGATTTTTTTTCTGACAAGAATATTCAGAAATTACGGGAAGAGGATGCGAAATCTGTTTTAGCGGAATTAAAAACTAATGAAAGCGAAAAGGTGCAGATTTCTGGAGTTTTTCGAAAGGTAAATTTTGATCAGGAAATGATACAGGGACTGCTGCGATATGAAAATGAACCCGCAGAGCTTGTAAATGCGTTTGATAAAATAATGCATCATCTTCAGTATGAAATTTCTGAGCATAATACTAATACTCCGGAAGCCGAAGAGATTCATTCAAAGGATTCGGAAACAGAAAAAGAAGACAACTATCAGTATCACGGAAATCATTGGGATTGTGTTCTGAAGAATCCAGAAGCGGAACTTTTACCGCTTGTTTCTGAGAGCATAGAAAAAGGTATCCTTTATGGTAATGAAATCTGTCATTATACCCTGGATGAAAAACTTCACGGAGTGGCTGCTATTATTGAATATAATAAAGGGGATTCGGATTCTCCAATTGTTATTCGAGATGTAATTGCCAAAAACAAAGAGAATAAAAATGTGTTCGTTTCCGGCTATCCTGTTATCAAGACGGAGGATTGTATTTCCCTTAAAATTTCAGAAATTCAGGAATGGGAAAACGGTCTTGAAGGCTGGATTACAGGCGAACTTCCTGACGGAAGAACCCTTACTTTCTTTGATGCAGATTTTGCTATCTTGAAAGACAAGTATGAGGTGGGAAGATCCTACAATTTTCACCTGGGAGCCTTTGCTTATTTTGCAAAAGAACCGGAATCGAAAGGCTTTAAATTTGAAGGGCAGCAGGCTATTGATTTTAGGGCAAAGCTGGGGGAAGCACCTGAATACGATGAAGACGGAAATGTAAAGCCTGTCGAGTTTACTACCGAAAGTTTATGTGCATTTTTTCAGGGGAGTCACGCTCCAGATGAGGTCGAATTTATCAGCACGGTGGAAGAAGTAAAATCAGTAGAAGCTTTGGGTAAAAAATTCTGGACCTTTGATGTGATTTATCGTTTGGAAGAAGATGACGGAATTAAAATTCCAACCTTTGTGCTTCAGTCTGAGGAAAACGAATCCATTCAAAAGGCAACTCAGCTTGAGGGTCTGCTTTGGTTAACCGGATATGCGGTATCGTAGAGGAAAAATCAACTGTAATTTGAATTGCTTCTTAATGAACTTGCGGAGCCGAATGTTCTTATCAGGCAACCTGTGAAGCAGGGTATTTAATTAAAAGTCCTGATTTTTTTAGGAATTCAATAGATGAGTGCGAGATTGTAAATATCTTCCGCTGGGCGGCAAACGAGAAAATGTACTATTTACTTGAATCTTATGTTCCAAAAGAATTGCAAACCTGGAAAAGTTCATAGAAGGGCAGGGAAAGTATTAAAGTATCACTTTAATGACAAGTTTGTTTTGATGCAGTATACTTTAATTCGTAAAATAGCCTGAGTAAAACACAACCTCTGTTCTATCCCTTCCATCTGGAATGCCGTGTGAAGTAAGTTGCTGTTCCAGGCTCTTTTTTTATCAGAGGAATGAATGAACCTATTTATATGCGGAAGCAGGACAATAACCGATAAAGAATGGATTTTCTCTGAAATCGAAGAATGCATTGCGGAAAATAATTTTACTGACATTACGATTCTTGAAGGTGAGGCAAAAGGCGTTGATTTGATTGCCAAAGAATGGGCGATTTCCCACGGTATTCCTGTAAAAGAATATCCCCCGGATGTAAAACACTATCTTTACAATGCCTGTCACAAACGCAATGAAGATATGGCAAAAGACTGTGACTTTATGCTGGATTTGTGGGATGGAGAATCAACCGGCAGTCTGCACGATATCATGATGGCAGAAAAATATCAGAAGCCCTATAAGGTCTGTTTGGACTGTGACAGGCAGTACAGCCAGGCTGTTCAATTTGTTCTGGACAATCATAAAGAAATCTTCCGCTGTTCGGAAGATTGGAGGAGTGTGCGTACAAAATTCAAGGAAGCGGTTTTCAAAGAGTTCTTGAAAGATGAAATGGACCCTGAGTGGGAAGAAGGACATGATTCCGGTTCTTGCTTTTGGGTGATGCCAGTAAGACAAGGAACGTAAGGCGGATTGCGGCAGAAGGAATAAAATCCGGGGTGAATCTTCTGGTTTCGGATTTCAACTTAATTGAAGCAAAAGCAGCTTATTCAGAATTGCTTGAAAATGGAATCACGGCGGACAGAATAATTCTTATTCCACGTCGATTTACATGTGAACCGACTGCAAAGCAGCTTTCAGAAATTGCCTGCGGAAAACCATTTCAGTCACCATCCTGTCTGACCGGTTGTAAACAGCCAACGGAGTTTTGTTCAGTTTCCTGGGATAAGAAAGTAAACTGGTGCAGCTATGCAACAGGTAAACAACCTATAAAAAAACTCACATACGAAGGTTTAATGGAAGCGTTGAGTAAAGTTCAATTTGGATGCTGCAAAAGATAAACTAAAAAAATTGAAAAATTTCTACTTCCCTGAATAAAAATCCAGCACCTTTCTTGCAAACTGATATGCGTTTTTAATTCCGCTGTTATTCTCAAAATAGTGTCTGCGGTAAATCATGCGGCCGTCAAAGAAGTCTTTAATTTCCTGGAAGGTTTTTTCCTTGATTACCGGGGATGAAATCAGTCTGGTGTAAACCGAAAGCATGACGGCAAAATCGTTCAGGAGCGGAACCTTCATGCAGGTGGAGATTGTGCCGTTTCCGATGCCGGCGTACAGATTTAAGTGGCTTGTGTATTCACATTGCGTCCGCATAAACTCATAGTAAAACGAGTAAAAACTGATAAAATCTGCAAAGGAAATCATTTCAATAAAGTTCCAGACCGCAGGGGAATCGACATACTTTTCAAAAGAATTTCCGCCGTATCCAATGACATATCCAATGACATCCAATGACTAAAACCCAATTCTATGTTAAACTAGCCCTATGAGCGGAATCAGGAACTTGCCGATTGGCATTCAGACATTTGAAAAAATTATTCTGGATAAGGCTGTCTATGTTGATAAGACTCAGTACATAGAAAAGCTTCTGGAGTTGAAGTGTCCGTATTTTTTGAGCCGCCCACGCAGATTTGGAAAGTCGCTTTTTATTTCAACCCTCCGTTCATATTTTGAAGGCCGTAAAGATTTGTTTGAAGGGCTTGCGATTTCTAAAACAGAAAGTGAATGGAAACATTATCCGGTTTTTTATTTTGATTTTAACGTTGGGGATTTTTCCACCGAAGAGAATTTCAAAAAATCCCTGGATAAAAAGCTTTCAACCTATGAAGAAATTTTCGGTTTTAACGGTGCTCAAACCTTTGCCGACAGATTCAGTGATTTGCTGAAAGCGGCGCATGAACAGACAGGGCTCAGAACAGTAATTTTAGTTGACGAATATGATAAGCCTCTCTTAAATGCCATCGACAACGAAGACCTGGTTGAAACATTCCTAAAGATTTTAAAATCTTTTTACGGAGTTATAAAAGGTGAAGACGCCCACATTCAGTTCACTTTTATAACTGGCGTAACCCGCTTTGATAAAGTGAGCATTTTTTCTGACTTGAACAATCTGAATGATATTTCATTGTCAGAAAACTTCTCTGGGATTTGTGGAATTACTCAGAAAGAGCTTGAAGAAAACTTTGTGCAGGAAATCAATTCCATGGCGCAAAAGAATGATATGTCTCAATCGGATGTTTTGGCTGAGTTAAAGAAGAATTACGACGGATATCATTTTTCACAGGATATACAGACTGAGGTTTATAATCCTTTTAGTCTTCTTAACGCCTTTTACAATAATTCTTTTGGAAGCTACTGGTTTTCTACGGGCACGCCAACTTTCCTCACTGTAATGATGCGAAGAACGAATTTTGATTACACCGTGCTGGAAAACAATATTGAAGTTAGCCTCCGTTCTCTTGAAAACTACCGTCTTTCTTCAACAGAACCAGTTCCTATGCTCTACCAGACGGGCTATTTGACAATAAAGGAATACGATAAAGAATACCGAAGCTTTACGCTGGGGCTTCCTAACGATGAGGTACGCTATGGTCTTTACGAAAATCTGGTTCCGCTTTATGCCGGCTATGAAGAAAAGACAAGTAATATAGAAGTATTGAACTTTGCAAAGGAACTCCGTGCCGGAAAGGTGAATGATTTTATGGAGCGAATCAACAATATCTTTGACGCCGCTCCAAAGAAATCCAACCAGCGAAAATATGAACTTGATTGTCAGGCATTTGTGTGGCTCATTTTTAAACTTATGGGTGAATTTGTTTTGTGTGAAGTTCAAAACGGTAAGGGTAGAAGTGACGCCGTTGTTTGGGAAAAGAATGTAGTCTATATTTTTGAATTCAAAATTGACGGTTCAGCAGAAGATGCTCTAAAACAAATCAACAGTAAAGAATACCCGATTGCATATAGAACAGAACAGTTGAATGGCCGAAAGATTGTAAAAATCGGTGTGAATTATTCCAGTTCTGCAGAAAAGCTTACAAATTGGGTGATTGAAGAAGAATAGAATTTTCAGAGTATTAAATACTTATAGAACTAAATATTCTGAATAATTCTATTTTTCTACTTCTATACCAACCCACACCCGGATTTTCTTTCCTCCGGATGTGCGACTTCAAAACCGCAGTGGGCTTCCATGTTCAGGTCCCGGAGCTCCTTGATGCCGTCGATGTAGAGCTGGTAGTTGATGCCGGTGGATTCGTAGCCGCAGCCGACATCGTAATCATCTCCTAGGGAGTTACGGACGATTTTTTCCCGCTCTTCGCGGGTGGTGTCTTTAATCAAAATGCTTTCCATAGAGTTTTAGTTTTCCGAAAGAGTTCAGAAGTTTTTAGAAATTTGAGCCGTTCCAGCCCCAGTTTGCGGTGCCGAAATAACTGACATAAACGGCATTTCCAGGGATGCCCAGCTCTTTTTCCAGAATCTCGCAGACTTTTGCGGTCATTTTGCTGCTGGCTCCAGAATCTACTGAGCCCAGAACTTTTACTTCAACATAAGCGCCTTTTTCAAGCTTTTTTCCGCCGAAATACAAATCCTGGTTGTCCTGAAGGTTTATCATCAGGTAGGTTTCCGGCTTGTTCATCAGGCTGATGGCCTTTCCGAACTCGGTTTTAAGAATATCTCTTTTTTCTGCAGGTAACGAAGCTGTTACCTTTGCTTCTATCATTGGCATGTTTTATCTCCTGTGTGAGGTCACCGGTCAGAGCGACCCTGAGTTTTCTAATTTTAATATTGAACGGGAATAAAATTCAACTGGTTAAAATCTGTGCTATAATGGGAAATACCATCTATATAATGAAATAATAATATGAAATACGATAACATCACAAAAGCAACCTTCCTGAACCGGCCGAACCGCTTTATTGCGGAAGTGGATATTAGCGGCCACAGGGAAATTGTTCATGTAAAAAATACCGGCCGCTGTAAGGAACTTTTGATTCCGGGTTGTGAGGTGTGGCTGACGGCTCCGGGAACGCCGGACAGAAAGACTAAATACGACCTGGTGGCGGTGCGGAAGTCTAATGGCATTCTTTTTAATATAGACAGTCAGGCTCCCAACAAGGTGGTGAAGGAATGGCTTTCAACCCAGAATTATGACCGGGTGGTTCCCGAATACACTTATGGAGATTCCCGTATTGATTTTTATATGGAGCGCGGTTCTGAAAAATATCTTATGGAAGTGAAGGGTTGTACCCTTGAGATTGACGGAACGGGCTATTTCCCGGATGCACCTACGGAGCGGGGAGTAAAGCACATTCGGGAGCTGATTAAAGCAAAGAAGGCCGGATACCATGCCATTCTTGCCTTTGTAATTCAGATGGACGGAGTTAGCGAGGTTCGGGCAAATGTGGAAACCCACCCGGAGTTTGGCGAGGCACTTGAAGATGCCCGGGCGGAAGGGGTGGAGGTACTTTTCCTGAAGTGCCATGTGGAGCCGGCGGAACTGGTCATAATTGAGTAAATCCGGCGGTTTTATACTGACGAAAATGCGGCGAAGGCGGCTAAACTTATAAAAACAACAAGTACCATTCCTCTTTTTGCATTTTCTACATTATTTTGCTATAATGAATTGATAAGTACAGATGAAAAAAAGATTGTCTATAAAAAATGATTTTTTCTCAAAACCAGTTGACGTAAAAACGATTGCAGGCAAAACTCAACTGCTCAACTGCTCAACTGCTCAACTGCTCAACTGCTCAACTGCTCAACTGCTCAACTGCCATAAATCTGTAATAATTTTAAACCGGAATTTAAGGGCATATTGTGTTCTAAACAGAATGCAATATGCCCTTTTTTTATAAATTTTGTTTTTTGGAGGAACTTATGAAAAAGTTCAGAAATGTTGCCCTTGCACTTTTAGGTGTCTTGAGCATCTGGTTTTTGGGTTGTACGGCTAATGCTTCTACAAGCGGTGACGACGACAACGATTTTGGTATCTCAATTACACTTCCAGGAAAAGGCCGAGCTGTTTTTTATGACATAGATGAAGTTGCCTCTTACACAATCAATGTAAGTCAGAATGGCTATAGTGTTACAAGTAAAGACGCCGAACCTGGTGAGACGGTAAGAATTAAGCTTAACGATGTTGGTGCATATCAGATTGGTGTAAGTGCTCTTGATAGCAATGGAAATGAAATTGCCGGTGGTTCTGCAAGTGTAACTCTTGCTTTAGGCGATGGATATAAAAATGTTTTAATCGATATCGAACCTTATGAAAAAAATGTAGGAATCAATTTAACTGCTGCATGGGAAACTCCAGATGAATGGAAATACGGAGCAGAAGATGCCGTACGCTATGATGTTTATATTTATGAAGGAGAAACTCTTGTAAACACATATACAAATGTTTCTCTAACAAAATCTTATAATGTTCCTTTCTATTCTACATATACAGTAAAGATTGAAGCAAAAAAAGCTGACATGACAGTTGTAGGTTCTGGAGAAGCAACCTTTACAATTGCAAAAGGCGATACATACAAAAATGTTTCAATTACAATTGTAGGTGACAGAAGAAAAACTATAACTTTTGGAAGCTGGCCGCAGTCTTTGGCTGATGTAACAGGAATTACCCTTACAGCGACAGGAAAAACTTACGACGGGAGTAATGCTGAGTTTTCTGGCGATGACGGAAATAAATACATAAAAGTTGGAGATTCTTATTATAAAGTAGAACCGATTACCTGGCGCGTTATTGCATATAATTCTGATGGAAGCAAAAAATTACTGGCAGATAAGATTTATACAAACCTTAAATACTACGGAACTTCTTCGGATCGTGACTTGGCTGGAACTACGATTTATGCAAGTAATTACAAGTATTCAAACATTCGTGCTTATTTAAACAGCATTAAAAACCAGTTTGTAACGGATGGCGGTATTGCTACAGAAAAAGATATTGACTGGACAAATGCAGGTTTTTTGACTACTGCTTTTACAGATGCTGAAGTTGCAAAAATCAAGACAGTTACAGTTGATAACAGTGATGCTGAAAACGGCTCTGGTTCCTATGCATGTGAAAATACAGAAGATAAGGTTTATCTTTTAAGTTATTACGAGGCAAATAAAAAGCTCTACGGCTTGAATAACAATTCAGACAGAATTATGAAGACAACTGCATATGCTAGAGCAAACGGTGCATACCAGAGTGATGCAGACACTGCCGGCGGTTTCTGGTGGCTTCGCTCGCCTTACGATGATTACTACGCGCGCGGCATCAACTACGACGGCAGCAGCGACTATGACTATGTCAGCGATGTTTGTGTGGGGGTTGTTCCGGCTTTGACGGTTACGGAGTAACTGTCTATCTATCCGCGGCCTAGCCGCATAAAATCATTATAAATCATTACGGCCGGCCGCTTTACGGATGGTGCCCTTTGGGCAAGTAATGATTTATAAAAAGGCAAATGCACTTCCATTAGATGGAAAATAAAACACTGTTTTGTGATTCTTACCTGCGAGCTTACAGCGTTAGGGATTGGAGCACCGCCGCAGGCGTACTTTGCGAAGCAAAGTATGAAGCGATAGCGAAAGTGCGCAAAGCCCGGCGGCAGCGAAGCTGTCGCAACGCCCAGATAAAAAAGTGAAGTCTGAAACTATTCTTCCAAGTCCCTTGTTACTCTACAACAGCTACGGCTTCAATTTCAACAAGTGCGCCTTTTGGTAAAGCTGCAACTTCAAAACAGCTGCGGGCAGGCTTTGAAACAAAGTATTTTTCGTATATTGAATTAAAAGCTGCAAAGTCTGAAATGTTGGCGAGGAAGCAGGTAGTTTTTACAACTTTAGAAAAGTCTGAGCCTGCGGCTTTTAGGATTTCGCCCAGGTTCTTTATAGCCTGTTCTGCCTGAGCTTCGATGGTCTGGACTTCGATTGAGCCTGTTTCAGAATTCAAAGGAATCTGTCCTGAGGTATATAAAAAACCGTTTGCGAGAATTGCCTGTGAGTAAGGTCCGATTGCTGCCGGTGCTGATTTTGTTTCGATTGTTTTCATAGAAGGTCTCCTGATATTTACCTATAAATTAGATAGGAATATGATACAAATAAGGGAGACGACAGTCAATTAAATAATTCTGATAAAATACACAACAAAAGTTTTTGCTTATCCGTTATAATAAAACGAGAGGCAATCAAGCTTAGGAGGAATCAAAATGAAAGCAATCGTAATTTACACAAGTCAGACAGGCTTTACAAAAAGATACGCAGAGTGGATAAGCGAGGCGAGAGGGGCAGAATGCGTAGAGTTTAAGCAGGCAAAAAAAATCAAACTTTCTGATTATGATGCAATCATTTTTGGCGGCTGGTTTATGGCGGGTGGAATCAAAAATCTTGCCTGGTTCAAAAAACAGCTTCCATCCCTTTCAGCTGCGGGCAAAAAAATCATAGTTTATGGCGTTGGGGGAAGCCCTGCAGAAAGTCCTGATATCCCGGATGCAATGCGCAGAAACTTTACCGACGAAGAATGGAATTCCCTGAAAGCATTTTATTGTCCTGGCGGTTTTAATTACGAAAAAATGAGCGGTTTTTCTAAGTTCATGATGAAAATGTTTACAACAATGTTATCAAACAAAAAAGACGCAAGCGAAGCTGAAAAGAACATGGCTCAGATGATTTCTCATTCCTACGATATTTCCGACAAAAAATACATCGAGCCAATTCTTGCGGAGTTGAAGTAATGAAAAAGATGCAGTCAGCGGAGCAACAGTTTCCAGCGGAATAATAAAGAATGCTGTGAATAAGGCTTTGCGCTAATTATCTGCTCAGTCCGAATTTCTTCAATTCTAAAAATGGTGAACACTGGTAAACTGCAAGCTCTTCTATAGGAGCTTCCAGTGGCAGCGAGATTTTTTTTGCAATTTCTTCTGCCGCGGAAAACTGGCTTTGATTCAATCTTGTTGCAAGGGTTGTGTGTGGAAACCAGATATCCGGCAGATAGTAGCCGTTTTCTGCTTTTTCAAAATCCGGAAGCAGCAGGTTGTGTAAAGCATTGTTTATTTCGGAAAGGAAGAGATTTTTTTCTGGTTTCAAAAAAAGTACTTTGCCGTTGAAGTCGCCGACTTCACTGAATTGTACTGAGCCAGCCTTCTGCTCTTGCGCAAAGTCTTCTACAAGCTGCAGAAGTTTTGCTTCTTCTTCCCTGGCAGCATGAAAAGCCCCGATTGTAATATGCGGCGGAATTTTATTTTCAATCATAAAGCGGTTTCCGGTTTCATCCGCGATGGCTTGTAAGGTTGAGATAACAATTTCATTGACCTTTTGCGAAAAATGAAGAGACACGGCATATGTAATCAGGGAAGAATCAAACATGAGTACTATTCTATAACGATAGCAGCGACGTTGCAATCTCTGGCATTTTGAATGCAGTCTGGGGCGCCCTTTTTCACAACTGCGGTTCTGTACTTGTAGTTATCAGCGCCTTCCTGCCGCTCTTTTATAAAGATAGAGATTAAATTATTAAGTTGTGTTATGATGATTTTCTAGAGACCAGATAAAATGGAAAGACGCCAGCAGAAAACAAAAATCGCAATTCATCAGGCAATTATGTACGGTGAAACTGAAAAGCTTTTTACCTCATATTTTCGGAGTAAAAAATGATAAGAGAATTTAATGAATATGTTCGCGACTGTTTTTCTGAAGCAGGCGATATTGTCATAAAATCTATGATGGGCGGATATCTTGTATATTTTAGAGGAAAGCTGATAGGTGATGTTTGCGGTGATGAGCTGTTTTTGAAGAGAACATCGACATCGGACAGGCTGCTTGCAGATTCTGAACTGCGTTATCCATATGAAGAGTCAAAGACTTTGATGCACGTATTTGATAGTTTTGATGATAAAGCCCTGATTCAGGAACTTCTGGAAGGTATGTATGCTGAACTTCCAGAAAAGAAAGCCAGAAAAGCAAAATGAGAGAAGATTATGCTGAAAGAAACTTTTACTGAAACAATAAATACAGAAAGATTGGTTTTACGAAAATTTGAAAGTTCAGATGTGGAGTCGGTTTTTAATAACTGGGCATCGGATCCTGAGGTTCAGCTTAATTATGGCGAACCTGTATATTCAACTACCGGAGAAGTGAAAGCCCTGCTTGAAAAATATATTTCAGGATATGAGTGTGCGAATTATTACAGATGGGCTGTTATTTAAAAACAAAGTGGGGAGTGCATAGGTCAGATTGCTTTTTTCCTTGTTGATACTAGAAACGAATCTTGTAAAGAATGTTTCAATCAGCCTGGTTGCAAGAAATGATGAAGGGCTTATCGAAGGTGTGCTTTTGGGACTTACAGATTTCTGCTACTGGCTTTATATCACAGACCTTGGAGTAGACAGAAATTACGAGCGTCAGGGAATTGCAACAAAACTGATGAAGCA
>CAMHMJ010000036.1 GCA_946186185.1 uncultured Treponema sp.
GCCATGAATTAAGTATTTTAGAAAGTTGACTTGTTCGTTGACTTTTTATGGGAGATATTATGATTTATACAAAAATACTTGGAAAACTCGGCGATGTCGATTTTCAGTCAAAGCTTGTTGATTACGTGGACTTTGAGTGGCACGAAACCTATTCAAAGCTTCACAGAAAGAATTCTCGTGGGGGCCGCGATGTTGCAATCAGTCTGGATGATTCAATTCTGAAAATCGGAATTAAACCCGGCGATGTTTTTGGACTTGATGCTGACGGTACTGTGATAGCTGCAGATGTTCTTGCTACAGATGTACTTAGTTTAAAACTGGAAAATCCGGACTTCTTTTCGACCGCAAAAGTTGCTTATGAAATAGGAAACTGTCATGCGCCGCTTTTTGCAGGAAAAGAAGAGGGCGAGCTGATTACGATTTTCAATGAGCCTATGGAAAGACTTTTGCAGGGGCTTGGTGGGATCAGTTTGAAAATAGAAAAGCGGAATGAAAAGCTGGATTTTTCAAAACAGATTTCTTCGATTGTAGGGCATGGCCACGGACACGCCCATTCACACGAACATGGCCACCATTGATTTTGAACTGCTTCAATTGAATGACTCAACTTTCCCCATCGGAGCTTATACGCTCTCCTGGGGACTTGAAACTTTTGTGCAGCAGAAAATCATTCATGACAGCCAGTCGGCCCTTGAGTATCTGGAATCAGAAATCTCTTCAAATTTTCTGACAAATGAACTGCTGCCGGTCAGGCTTTCTTATGAGTATGCGAGGGCTGGGCAGTGGCACAAGGTTTCAGAAATTGATGAGATTTACAACGCGGCAAAAAGCGCAAAAGAAATCAGAAGTGGCAGCAAAAAAATTACTGCGCGTTTTTTTAAGACAGTGAGCCTGTGGCAGAATGAGGAAGGCGGGGCCGGGGAGGTTATAGAAAAACTTTCCCGTCTTAATCACTTTCCTGTGATTTACGGCGTCTATTGTGCCCTTAAAAAAATCCCGCTGGAAGACGCCCTTAAAACATTTTTATACAGCCAGTTTTCTGCCCGGGTGACAACTCTGGTTAAGCTGATTCCGCTGAGTCAGAACGAAGGACAGAAAATCCTGCATTCCCTTTTTGAAGATTTTGACAGGATTTTTTCTGATGTTACAAAACTTGGAGAAGATGATTTATGCCGCTCCTGTCCTTCCAGCGAAATAAGAGGTATGCAGCATGAATATTTATACACAAGATTATATATGAGCTAGCCGTATGGCGATTTACATTTTACGAGGAGTGCAAAAATGCGTTTTACAAAAATTGGAGTGGCAGGACCGGTTGGTTCTGGAAAGACTGCGCTTGTTGAAGTTTTGACAAGGCGTCTTGCAGAAAAATATTCAATCGGTGTTATTACAAATGATATTTATACAAAAGAAGATGCACAGTTTCTGGCGGCTCATTCTGTAATTCCAGAGGAAAGAATTATCGGTGTGGAAACAGGCGGCTGTCCACATACGGCAATCCGTGAAGACGCATCAATGAATCTGGAAGCCGTGGACGAACTAAAAGCCCGCTTCCCGGATATTGAACTGATGTTCATTGAAAGCGGCGGAGATAACCTTTCTGCAACTTTTTCGCCGGAGCTTGTGGATGCAACAATCTTTGTAATTGATGTTGCCGAGGGTGACAAGATTCCGCGGAAAGGCGGCCCTGGAATTATGAGAAGCAATCTTCTGGTAATAAATAAAATTGACCTTGCGCCGATGGTAGGAGCCAGTCTGGAGGTTATGGCCCGTGATTCAAAGATGATGCGCGGTGAAAAACCTTTTGTTTTTACCAATATTAGAAGCGGTGAGGGAATTGATGAAGTAATTGCCTTTCTGGATAAATACGTTTTTTTTACAGATCTTGAATAGGCTGCCAGCGGATCTTTATGAGTCAGTTTGCTAACATTTCCAGATTTGAAATTACGGCCTCCTGTGCAGTTTCCGGTAAGACATTTATCGAAGACAGTTTTTTTACTTCTCCATTTAAAATCATGAAGCCCTTTGCACAGGAGGATGGTAGTATTTCTGTCTTTCTTCAAAGTGCCAGTCCGGGCATTCTGGAAGATGATTCTCAGATTCATAAAATTAAGGTAAATAAGGGAGCAGGACTTGAAATTCGCAGCCAGTCCTTTGAAAAGATTTTTAAGATGGATGAAGGGAAATCTGCGGAGCGTAAAATTTCCGCCGAGGTTGCTCAAGACGCTTCGTTAATTTACAGGCCTCTTCCCTGTATTCCATTTTCACAAAGTAATTTTTCTTCAATTACACAAATCTCTCTTGCAGGAAACTCGCGCTTAATATATGAAGACTGCATTTGTGCAGGCCGCTGTGCCCACGGAGAAATTTTTGATTTTACCCGTTATAAAAATCTGATAAAGATTTATCGCGGGGGGCGCTTGGTTTTCCGGGATAATATTTTCCTTGAAGGGAGTGAAGGCAATTTACATCCTGAGCGAAAAGCTCTTCTTCAGGGAAAAACAATGTTCGCCAATTACACACACTGCGGTGGAATGCTGATTTTCGGGTATTCAAATATAACAAATCTAAAAAAAATACGAGCAGCTCTTAATCTGGAAGAAAAGTTGCTTTATACAGAAGAAACCCTATGCAGCGGTATCTTGGTTGATGTAAGCGAAAATGATTACGGAGATTTTATAATCAGATGTCTTTCTAATAGTGCTGAAAAAATTCAGAACTGTTTTGAAGGGGTTAGAAATAATTTCTAGTTATTTTAAAATCAAAAAGAAAGCCGCGAAAGGATACAATCTTTTTTTACGAGGATTTCTATTATTTCCTTTCGCGGCGGGATGTTAATTTAACCAATAGCCATTTTAGACTGAATAAGTGAAGAGTCAGCTTCTTTTGTCAGACCGCGTAAAGTAATGGAGCCTTTGTCCATAACATAATAGTTGTCACTGACTTCCAGTACAAAATCAAGATACTGTTCAACAATCAGAATAGATATTCCAAGCTCAAGGTTTACGCGTTTAATGGCAGCTGCAATATCTTCGATAATTGAAGGCTGAATTCCTTCCGTAGGTTCATCAAGAATCAACAGCTTAGGATGAGAAACCAGAGCTCGGGCAATAGCAAGCTGCTGTTGCTGACCGCCACTCAGGTTTCCGCCCTTTCGTTTCAGAAAGTTTTTTATGACAGGAAAGAGTTCAAAAATCTCTTCGCCGATTTTTCCCTTTCCACCTTTTACTTCAAGTCCAAGTTCAAGATTTTCTTCAACAGTAAGCTGAGGAAAAATTTCTCGTCCTTGAGGAACATACCCGATTCCTAGCGCAGCTCTTTCGTATGTTTTTTTATTTATAATTTCATCATTATCAAGAAGAATACTGCCACCTGTTGTTTTCACCATACCCATAATACTTTTTAGGGTAGTGCTTTTCCCAACACCGTTGCGGCCAATCAGGCAGACAACCTTTCCGTCCGGAACAGACATGCTGAGGTCTGGGATGATATTGCTTTCACCGTACCACGAACTGAGATTTTTAATTTCAAGCATTGTTTTCTCCTTCGGATTTTTCTATCGTTCCGCTCTTGTGAAATTTTCCGCGTCCTAGATAAACTGCACGAACCTTTTCATCTGAAAGCGCATCTTCGGCAGTTCCTTCAACAAGAATTTTTCCTTCATGCATAACGGTAACCTTATCTGCAACTGCACGAACGAATTCCATGTCATGTTCAACTACAACAACCGCATATCTTTCTGCGATTTTTTTGATAAGCTGGCCGGTTTTGAGAGTTTCTTCCTTTCCCATTCCGGCAACAGGTTCATCAAGCAGAAGTACAACCGGCTCCTGAACTAAAAGCATTCCGATTTCAAGCCATTGTTTTTGTCCGTGCGAAAGTGAAGAAGCTTTTTCATCTTTTTTGTCAGCCAGACTGATAAATTTCAGAATACTTTCAATTTGATCTTTCTGCACATCTGAAATCTTAAAGAATAAAGAGTTCCAGACACTCTTGTTTCCTTTTAATGAAATTTCCATATTTTCCCAAACCGTCAGACTTGTAAAAACGGATGGCGCCTGAAACTTACGCCCGATTCCTTCTGAAACAATTTCTGATTCGCTGAGTTTTGTAAGGTCAACATTTACATATTTTCGGATACCAAGGTCCTGACCACCGTGATAAAGTATTTTTCCATTTGATGGTTTTGTTTTACCGCAGATAATGTCCAGCAAAGTTGTTTTTCCTGCTCCATTAGGTCCGATAAAAAAGTGAACCTTGTGAGGCATAATTTTTGTGGTTACATCTGTAAGCGCCTTAAAGCCTTCGAAGCTTACGGAAATATTTTCGATTTCAATTACAGGCGTTAGGTTTATATTTGATTCACTCATGCTTGTGCCTCCTTGGATTTCTTAATTTTTGAAATAACTTTTCCCATCAGGTCTGTGAATACTCCTGTTAGACCTCGTGGAAGGAATAGAACTACGAGTACGAAAATTGCACCGATAAAGTATGACCAGATTTCCGGGAAGCTTTCGCTTATAACGGTTTTCATAATATTTACAATGAAGGCACCGATTACACCTCCAATCAAAGTTCCTCTTCCTCCGACAGCAACCCAGATTGCCATATCAATTGAGTTTGAAATGCTCATTTCTGATGGAGAAATAATTCCGCTGAATGGAACGAAAAGCGCTCCGGCAATTGCGGTGAAGAGTGCACTCAAAACATAAACAAAGGTTTTGTAGCTTGCAGTCTGATATCCTGAGAAGCGGGCACGGTTTTCGCCGTCACGGATTGCTACTAGGACACGGCCACATTTTGTTTTCATGATTGTGGAGAATACACAATATGTAAGAATAAGGAAAACAAGGGAAACATAGTACCACATATATTTTGCGCTTTTTCCTGCAATAGACAGTCCGAAAAGTGTAGAGAATTCCGTGATTCCATTTGTTCCGCCGGTATAGGGCTGAAGTCCAATAAAGAGGGTTACAAAAACAAGGGCAAGAGCCTGGGACAGAATTGAAAAGTAAACACCCTTAATTCTGTTCATAAAAGTCAGAAGCCCCAGTATAAAAGCAAGTGCAGAAGGAACAAGAATGATCATCATAACTGCTTCCGGTGCTGTTTTATAAAATTCCCAGAACCATGGAAGAGTTGTACGACCACTCCAGCTCATAAAGTCTGGAAGCCTTCCCTGACTTGCAACCAGCTTAAGGTACATTCCCATTCCGTAGCCGCCGAGTCCAAAAAATACTCCGTGCCCCAGACTTAGGATTCCTGTATAACCCCAGATTAAATCTATACTTAGGGCAACAATTGCATAGGTAATAAATTTACCCACAAGGCTAACTCTGAAGGGTGAAAGAAAAAGCGGAAGCAGAGCAACAATCAGAATTATAATTGCAAAGGCAATGTTTTTCTTTTTTGTGTTTAAGCCGTCAATTGTTTGCGCATTACCAAAAGAAGCTGATGTAAAAAACTTTGATATATTTTCTTTGATATTCATTTTAGCCTCCTTATTCATCAAGTGCGCGTGAATGAATTGTGAACAGTCCCTGCGGCTTTTTCTGCAGGAAGAGAATTACAAGAATTAATACGATTGCCTTTGCAATGTTTGCAGAGGTACCGAACTGAATGATTGCATTGCTCATTCCGATTAGAAGTGCTCCTGCAATTGCTCCGGAAAGTTTTCCGACGCCTCCAAGAACTACAACCATAAAGGTATCGATGATGTAGTTTTGACCCAGTGAAGGACCTACCGATCCCAGCAGACACAAAGCGCAGCCTGCAACTCCCGCCAAACCGGAACCGATTGCAAAGGTAAATGTATCGATGCGGTTTGTCTTGATTCCAAGGCATTGAGCCATTGCCCTGTTCTGCATTGTTGCCCGAACTTTTTTCCCGTAGGAGGTTTTGTACATCAAGAGGTACATGAAAACAAGACAGAGTATTACTAGTAAGATTATGAAAAGTCGCTTGTAGGTCATAACAACTCCTGCAATTTCGAGGTTGCCATTAAGTACAGAAGGCGAACTTACATTCACATTTGGAGCGCCGAAAATTGATCGGGCAAGCTGCTGTAAGAAAAGGCTGATTCCCCAGGTAGCGAGAAGGGAATCTGTTTCGCGTCCATAAAGACGCTTGATTACAAGTTTTTCAAGAATACAGCCGAAAAGAGCTGCAGATAAGAATGAAAAAATAATTGCCACAGGATAATAAAAATCAAAAACAGATTTTGGCAAAAATCTGATAAAAAAATTCTGAACAAGAAAAGTTGTGTAGGAACCAATCATTATGAACTCGCCGTGAGCCATATTGATTACATGCATCAGTCCGAAAGTAACCGACAAGCCTATGGCTGCCAGGAGTAAAATTGAACTGAGGCTGATGCCGTTAAATAAGATTGTAAGAACTGTTTCCATAAGTGTTGTCCTTAAATAAAGGGGGCGTTACGGGGGAATCCCCCCGTAGAGGGGGTAGCGTAAAACACCATCGGTGGTTGAAGCGAGGGGGAGTCATGTCCTTGAGCTTGTCGAAAGGACTTCCCCCTCTTTGATATTACAGACCCTTAGCCCAGTTATAAGTTGAAAGATATGGATCTGGCTTTACGGCGCCACTTGTCGACCATACTTCATCGATAAGACCTGTGTTATTAATCTTACCAATTCGAACAGGCTTGTAGATGTGCTGGTTATCTCCGTCAAGAGTTACTTTTCCTTCAGGAGCATTGAAACTGATTCCCTTTGCAGCTGCTCTAACCTTATCTACATCAAAAGAACCTGCCTTTTCACAAGCCATAGCCCAGAGATAAACTCCGATATAGCCAGCTTCGATAGGGTCATCTGTTACACGCTTGCTTCCATAAGCCTTTTTGTAAGCTGCTACGAAAGCATCGTTTTCTGGTGTCTTTGTTGTCTGGTAGTAGTTCCATGCAACATAGTGCCCCTTCAGGTTTTCAATTCCAACACCACCAACTTCTTCTTCTGCAATTGAGAAACTCATTACAGGAATTGTTGATGCAGTGATTCCGGCATCTGTAAGCTGTTTGAAGAATGCAACGTTTGAGTCACCGTTAAGGGTGTTGATGATACAGTCTGGTTTTGCAGCCTTAATCTTAGAAACAATTGTTGCAAAGTCTGTATGTCCCATTGGTGTATATTCTTCACCTGCTGCTGATCCGCCAAGATACTTAAGCTGTGCCTTGATAATTTTGTTTGCAGTTCTTGGGAATACATAGTCACTTCCTACAAGGAAAATGTTCTTACCAAATTTTTCAGTACAGAAATCAACTGCAGGAACTGCCTGCTGGTTTGGAGCTGCTCCCATGTACATGATGTTAGGACTCATTTCCATACCTTCATACTGAACAGGGTACCAGAGCAATGCGCCAGTCTCTTCTACAACCGGCTTAACAGCCTTACGAGAAGCACTTGTCCAGCATCCAAAAATCGTTGCAACTTTATCACTTTGAATCAATTTTCTTGCTCGTTCTGCAAAAATCTGTGGCTCGGAAGCACCGTCTTCCTGAACAACTACAATCTGTTTTCCAAGGACACCACCTTTTGCATTAATTTCATTAATTGCAAGAAGCTCTGCATCTCTAACAGATGTTTCAGAAATTGCCATTGTTCCACTTAATGAATGGAGGATACCAACTTTTACAGTTTTACCACCATCTTTCTTTGAGCATGAACTGAATGTTGCTGTAACTAAGATTGCGATTGTCGCACCAATTAATAAACTTACCTTCTTCATAAATTTTTCCTCCAGGAAGAATATTTTTTTCAATAAAAAAAGGCGTCAGTTTTCTCTGCCAGCATAAGAAAACAGACGCCTTTGTCTTATTTGAATAAATTGACTTTTTTAACTAGTTAACTCTCTTCCGTTTAAGCCATAAACTGTGAGCAAAAAATACCAGAAGTCCGCTTACTGCTATTATTGCTCCGAGAATAGTATCTTCCAGACTCAGATCAAAAAATCCTTCGCCTTGAAGAACTGATGCTACGCCGTCCATGCTCCACATAAGGCTTGCTGCCCAGAACATCAGCATAGTCAGAAAAACACTTTTATTTTCTTTGTCATTTTTTTTATTAAGCAGGAATGCCAGTGTAAAAGCAGCCGCACTGATTATTGTAATTATCAAACACATCAGAATGCACCTTTCATTTTTTTATTCTGTACACGTTTATTCACATAATATGAGATAAACTCCGCAAGTCCCCAGACAATTGTAACAATAGCTGCCATGGAAACACCTACAGTTGCCATCTCGTGAAGCATTTCTGGAATATCTTCAGGATTATTCATTGCTGTAAGGAATGGCGGATAAAGTACAACTTCTCCATGATAAATATGTTCAATTGCCAGAAGAAAACTTCCTCCGTAAAGCATATTTTCAAGATGTCCGAGTTTTGTTTTGATAACAGAATCGGCATTTTTTTTAAATGCTATTTTTTTTGCAGCTGAAAGAATAATTCCTTCGGCAAGTGGAATAGTAAAGCAAGCCACAATGACCTCCTCGTAAAAACAAAAAAGGAGCCGACATTTTGTGTCAGCTCCTTTGCTTAACTTTGAACAAAAGATATTTTTTTCTTGTAAAATTGTCAATTACAAAAAATGGAACTTTAGACTAATTTTAAAGCCTGGTATTATTCCATTGTAAAAACAAAATTCAGCAGCTGTGATCTGGAGTTTACACAAATTTTGTTAAAAATGTTGTATACATGCTTTTTTACCGTGGAAATGGATATAGAAAGGTGCTCGCTGATTTCAGAATTTGTTCGGCCGTCCAGAATTTCTGCCAAGACTTCAACTTCTCGCCGCGAAAGAACATATTTTTCACCTATTTTTTTCAGTTTGATTATTTGAAGTTCTCCTTTTTTTTCTACCAGAAGATCTGAAAGTTTTTTTTCAATTTCGTTTTGAGGTATAAAATTTTTGGTTTCGTATATAAGTAGTAATTCCTTTTTGATTTCTTCCCATTCAGATTCGCTAAGCATAATAACCTCCAAAAAAAACGGGGCAGTGAAAAAATCACTACCCCATCGCGTCATTATGGGACGCAATTTATCATTAAAAAAATTCTGTGTCAAGAAAATATATGACAATCTATTGACACTTTTTTTTGAATTCATTATAAATAGGACAACTAAGGCAAAGGCGTCGTAGATATGGTTCTGCGACGCCTTTGCTTTTTAATAACAAATTTTATAGGCAAAGGGGCCGCGTTAGATTTTTCTGCAAAGTGGTAGAAAAACGAAAAAACGCGGCTTTTTCTATTTAAGGCGGCGATGAGGCCGGATTATATGTGTGGTGCACCGCATATTATCTAAAACTCATCGCCTTTTTTTTGCGACGATACCCTGCGGGTTTTAGGGCTGCAAGCCCTAGGCGAGGGGGTAGCGAGCAACAAAGTGCGAGCGAGGGGGAGACTTCCCCCTCCTAAGGAGATTATATGAGTGAAGTTTGGAGCGTTTGGTTCCTGATTGGTGCCGCTCTTGTATTTTTTATGCAGTGCGGCTTTGCGATGGTTGAAACTGGTTTTACTAGGGCGAAGAACGCCGGAAATATCATCATGAAAAACCTGATGGATTTCTGTATCGGAACTCCTATGTTTATGTTGCTCGGTTTCGGGCTTATGATGAGCGAAAATTATTTCTTCGGTTTAATCGGAAAACCGAATATGCAGCTTTTCACAAACTTTGCTGAACTTGACTGGTCCAGCTTCGTTTTCAACCTTGTTTTCTGTGCAACTGCTGCAACAATCGTTTCCGGTTCAATGGCAGAACGCACTAAGTTCAGTTCTTACTGTATTTATTCAGCTGTAATTTCTGCAGTAGTTTATCCAATCGAAGCTGGTTGGGTATGGAACAGTCAGGGTTGGCTTGCTCAGATCGGTTTTGTTGACTTTGCCGGTGGAGCTGCTATCCACTCAGTTGGTGGTACAGCTGCTTTAATCGGTGCAATGTTCCTTGGTCCGCGTATCGGAAAGTACGACTACGACAAGAACGGAAAGGTAACAAAGGTTCACGCTATTCCTGGTCACTCTTTGACTCTTGGTGCTCTTGGTACTTTCATCCTTTGGTTCGGTTGGTACGGATTCAACGGTGCTGCTTGTACACAGCTTCTTGGAGTAGGTGGTTTGGCTGCTGTATTCACAACAACTACAATCGCTCCAGCTGTTGCCTGCGTTACAACAATGATTTTCACTTGGATTAAGAACGGAAAGCCTGATGTTTCCATGACACTCAACGCTTCCCTTGCTGGTCTTGTTGCTATTACTCCTACATGTGCCACAGTTGATGCTCTTGGTGCATCAATCATCGGTATCGTTTCAGGTATCATCGTTGTAGTAGTTGTTGAATTCCTTGATATGAAGCTCCACATTGATGACCCGGTTGGTGCTGTTGCAGTTCACCTTGCAAACGGTATCTGGGGTACTTTGAGCGACGGTCTTTTCAACGTTGAAAGCGGTCTTTTCTACGGCGGCGGTTTCAAGCATCTTGGAATCCAGTGTCTTGGTGAAGTTTCAATCCTTGTTTGGACAACAATCTGTATGATTATCACCTTCAGCCTGATTAAGAAGTTCCACGGACTCCGCGCAAGCCGCGAAGAGGAAATCATCGGTCTTGATAAGCTTGAGCACGGTATCGATTCAAGTTACGCAGGATTTATCATGGCTCCTCAGGTAATGACAGAAGGCGCAGCAGGTGTTGGTGGTGCAAGTGCAGTAAGCGGAGTTGGAGCTGATAGTGCTGGAGGAAGTGGTGCTGGTGCCGCTGGTTCTGTTCCGGTTGAAAAGGCAATCCCAGTTGCAAAGGCAACGAGCCGCCCAGACGCAAAGTTCCACATGGTTACGATTATCACCCGTCAGAGCAAGTTCGACGAGCTTAAGGCTGCCATGAACGACATCAACGTAACCGGTATGACAGTAACAAACGTTCTTGGTTGCGGTCAGCAGCACGGAAACACCCAGAAGTATCGTGGTGTTCCAATGGATATGACCTTGCTTCCTAAGATTAAGGTTGACATCGTAGTAAGCGAAGTTCCGGTTGACCTTGTAGTAACAGCCGCTAAGGAAGTTCTTTACACCGGAAACATCGGCGACGGAAAGATTTTCGTATACGACGTTCAGAACGTAGTAAAGGTTCGCACCGGCGAAGAAGGCTACGAAGCATTGCAGGATTAGCCTAAAATAGCAAATCCGTTAAAAACGACAGTCCATCGGGACTGTCGTTTAGGATTTACACAAGAACGGCTCGCGAGATTTATCGAGCGGCAAAAATCGAAGAGCCGTTAAAAAGCGAGCTGCGACAGCGGGTCGCTTTAGGCTCAACGATGAAATGCCTCAGCTGCGAGACTATGCGAGCAGCCTAGGAGGAGGGGAAAGTCTTCCCCCCTAAAAAACGCGAATATTAAACATCGTTTAATTTATACTCCTTAGTTTGCCCGGTGAAAGCCGGGCTTTTTTGTTTAACGAAATGTTTCTTGAGCTAACATTGCAGGAAAATACAAAAAAAGCGCCCGGTTTCTGAAGTGTACACTTCATTCCCCGAACGCTTTATGGAAGCATAAAATGTTTATTCTGTTACAGTTTTAATCTTCCCGGCTGCACAAATTGACATAGTGGATATGCATTATTTCTTTTCTTGCAAGTCTGAAGCTTGCATTAGGAATAATCGGGAGTTTCACGTCGCTTGTAATGGTTCCTGCAGCGTCAACAAAATAATGTCCAGTTAGGTATTCGTTTCCAAGGTCGTTAACCTCAAAACCTCCGTTTTTAACTCTTTTCCATTCATCTCGGGTTGGTAATCTAAATGGATAGCTTTGATATGACTGAGTTGGAGCTGCTGTCAGGTTAAAGTTTGCTGAGCCAATTTCATTATAATTTGATCTGGTATCAATAAACTTAAATTTACTTGGGCTAAAATGAATGTAGCTGGCCATTTCTGGAATGCTTAAAACATTGTTATCATAAACCAAAGTCTGGAAGTCATCGTATGATGTAGATTTCTTCATTGTATAACCCTGAGCATAGCTTCCGCTTAATGGAATGTTCATATAGTATGGAGGGTCGTAATGATCTCCATCAACCCGGTAAACATTACAGAACATAATTGCTTCTATGTAGCTGATATTTGTTATCGGGCTGTCCGCATTAGTTGGGCGAGGAGCCGTTTGACCGGCAGGTCGCTTAAAATGATAAACATTTGAGATTCCATTGAATGTACCTGTTTTTACTTTATCTTTTGATACCACAATGGTCGAAAGTTCGTAGTATTTGTTTTGATATCCCGGTGTAGTGCTGATGTCTCTTACGGTTCCTGCATTAAGTCTTATATAGCCATCTCTGTTTCTGGCTTTAACTCCGTTTGCAAAGCCATCGATGTAGGCATCTGAATAATGCTCTGTGTATTCAGATGGGATTGCACCCATGATTCCGCTTTCGCTTGTGATTCCTTCCAGTTTTCCAGCAACAAATGCAGATTTTTCATAGCTCTTATAATTGTAGCCTTCTTGATAAGCTGTATTGTATGCAGAGCGGAATTCTGTAAGTTCTGAAGGGCATCGAGGATTTGAAGCAGCTTGATTAATTGCGTCATTGTATCCATCGTTCCAGCCGCGTGTTGTTGCATCGTTTTTGTTTGTTAAGGCTTCTTTACCGCGGTTATAACCGGTTTCATAGCAGGCTGCGATTCTGCTGTTTGAATAAGAACTTTTCTTTGATTCATTTCCTGCAAAACCATCGTTATATCCGGCAATTTCGGCATTGCCGCAGTCTGTATTAAATGCGCCGATTTTAGAGTCATATCCGGCTTGCCATGAACTTTCAAACTCAGTAAAGTTTTCTTTTGAATCTTCCGGTTTTTGTGTGTACGCATAACGTCCGCCGGCATTTTTTGCGTCATTTTTTAATGAATTTCTTGAATTGCGACCAGTTGTAAAGCCCCTGTAGAACGGTTCTATGTAGTATTTCTGATATTCCTGCGGAATTGCTTTCCATTCATCTGAGGCTTTGTATTCTAAATCTGTATAACGACCAACATTTTGTCCGTCATTTGTATATCCCTGTGCTTTTGCTGTAGGTTGACCGCTCCTTGTTGTTCCATAATAGAGCATTAAAGCTTTTCCTTCTGTAAAACCTTCTGTGTAGTTTGCACTGAAAGGTGCGTAATCGCTACTTTTGTTTTGATAGCTCTGAGATCTTCCGTTACCCCAACCTGCTGCAAGACCAGAATCATATGCAGTTTTTATTTTAGAATCCCTTTCATTCATTCCGTCAGAAACACCGTCCTTCCACTCTTTTGTATAGGCTGTATATGCTGGTGGAACAGGTGTGCTCAAATTTGCAGTACCCTCAAGACCTTTTGTTTTACCGTCTCCGTAAGCTGTGTCTCTGTCTTCTTCGTATTTTTTATAGCCTGATGTCCAACCGGATCTGTAATACTGTTTGTGTGAATTATATTTTTGTGGGATAGAAGTTGGTTCTGGAACTTTTGCAATGTATCCGTCGTTATATCCGGCGAGTAGTGCAGCATTTCTGGCATTGCTTTCTTTTTGTCCGTCCTGATAGCCTCTTCCATATTCGTTGATATATATTTGTTGAGCTTGAGAAATCTTTGTGACTTTTCCGCCGGCTAAAGGTCTAATATTAGGAATTGCTGCAGTATTCTTTAATCCGTTTAATCCATCTTTATAACCTGTGTCGTAAAATGCTTTTTTAAGACCGTCATTATAGCCTCTCTGATATTCCTGGCGTAATTCGGGATTGTTTGCATAGTTTATTTTTGACTTTTGATAGGTCATTGCAATCTGTGAGTCTGTCTTAAAAAATACTTCACTAGGTAAAAGCATAGTTGAGATTTTTTGCAGTCCAACATCATAACCTGTGTCATAGCCCATTTTATAGGCATAAAATGCTTGTCTGCGTTTTTCAAAATCAACTTTTACTGTTGATAGTTGAGAGGCACTTATTCTTGCGCCACTGGGAATCTTTGTATTAACCTTTTGAATCGATGTTGATACAGCAGGAACTTTTTGAGTACCTTTGGTAGCTGTTTTCTGTGCGCTTAGCGGCAGAATGAAAAGTGAAGTTACCATAAGGCAAAGAAAGATTTTCTTCATATAATTGTCTCCTTTTATTGTCTTTTTATAGTTAATTATGTTTTACTAAAACTGTGTTGTCAATAAATAAAAAAAGCAAAAAAACTGAACACACCATTTCCCCCCTTGTAAGACTAATATCTCCTTCCTCTTCACAACTCTCAAATTTGTGCTAAAATGTTCCATATATATAATTCTTTCCAGGGGAAACTTATGAGAAAAAATATAGCGATTTTGATTGTTGGCGCGTTTTTTGCGATTCTGTTTTCGGCGTGTCAGTATACCACTGAAAATATCACGAATATAATTTCAGGTTCACCTAAAGAGGAAAATCTGAATTTCAAAAGTAAAAGCATTCCATTATTGGTTGGAACGGATGATAATATCTTAGGAACAATTCATGTCCGCGTATATGATGATAACGAATATGTTCCGTATACTGGAATTAGGTATTGGCTTAATTACATTTCTGATGTATTTGTTGAAACCATGACATATTCGGATGGCGAATATACAATAATCAGCAGTTCGGAAGGAAAGTCGTTTCCTATTGTTGTAAATATAAAGAAAAATACGATCTATTGTTCTGAGTGGTCGGGCTATTCTAATGCTTCTAATAGTATGGATTTCGGCTCTGGAAAAATGGTAGATGCGAAAAATATCTATGAAGGTCAGAGAGCTGTTACATTCGATCTTGGAAAATATGGGTTTGATATTTATGGCGGAATTGATGATGCGTATATTCCAGTTTGCATGTTAAACCAACTTTTTGCCTGTGCAACTAAAAATTTGAGCTTAATTTATAATGGAAAAAGCTTTTATCATTATCTTCAAGGAGATGATTACAAAACATTCTGTGATAGTCCTTGGTACGCAGATTTGAACAATCGTCCAAAGGAATTGGTTGAAGCAAGCTACAAGGCTATCTGCTTTACCCATGATAATCTTTACGGAAAGCCTGGCTACTATGGATTTGCGGATGATGGAAAAGGATATGCCAAAATGGATATCGTATCTGCGGCGGATTCTCTTTCCTTCGATGATATGCTTTCTCGATATGATCCTGAAACAAAAAAACTTCTAAAATCAACGAACTATAAAGACTACTTCAAAGGTTTGGCTAGACTTACATTTTTCACATACGGCGACCAGCATGCAAATCTCAACTGGTCTCAGTTTCTTATGTTTTACAATGATGAAATTACAGACTCTGTTTCGAGCGTGACCGAAAATGATTGCAGCGGAAAATGGAAATACGACAGAAGTAAGAGTCAAATTGCTAATACAAACAGCTTAAACTGGTGGCGTAAAGAGAAGGGTATCGTGGACGACAACTTACAGATACAAGAAGGACGCGATTTGGAACTGATAGACGGCGGAAAAACTCTCATAATTCGCTTTGATGAGTTTAAGGCCGTTTTGGATGGCAGTTGGAACGCTTATTATGAGAATGCATCTGCAGAGCCCGATCCGGAAAGCGTTGCATTGCCGGACGACACGATTTCCTTGTTTTATAGGGCATTCTACAATATTTTGCATAAGGCTGAGTATGAAAATGTTACGACAGTTTTAATCGACCTCTCGTGCAACTGCGGTGGTGCGGCGTTTGTCAATCAGTACCTTCTTTATCTTCTTACGGGAAATGGCGATCTTTATTGCGAAGATGTTCATTCAGGCACTAAATATAGGGAATATTCAAAAGCTGACTTAAACCTTGACGGTGTGATTGATGCTGCTGACGAAGCTTATCGCTCTCGCTTTTTTGGAGAGAGGTCTGATACTTGCCGCGGCTTAAATGCCGCGATTCTTACTTCGTTCAACTCGTTTTCAAGCGCGAACTCATTGCCGTTCTCAGCAAGGGAGTATGGAGTCAAAATTTTAGGAGAACGCTCAGGCGGAGGTAGTTGTGTAGTTGGCTCTGCTGTCACTGTTGACGGTTTTCCTTATTTTTTCTCGAGCAATGAACGCTTGTGTGCTCAGGATTACAGCAAGACTGTAGAAGGTGGTGCTGAAGTTGATAAAGAACTTTTAAATGGCGATAGTTACGAATATTTCTATGATTATGATAATCCAAGTTCCAGCAAATTGATTGCAGCACTTAAAGAACTTTTTAAGGAGAACTACTAGAGAAGGAAATAAAGCTTTCCGTAAAAAACGAACTCACCGAAGCGTTTAAGAAATATATAGAAGAAATTATCAAATCAATTTATTTTTATGGATAAATACCGAGGCTCCGGAGGATTTGATTCCGGGGCCTCCGCTATCTTGACACTGACAGTCGTTTTCAATAATATAAAAAAGATAACGACAAAGAGGTCGTAGATAATGCTTTGAATCATTCGAGGCACTGTCTACGGCCTCTTTTTTTTTGAGTTTTTTGGAAAGATTTGAACAGGAGGTAAGAACGAACTGCTAAAAATTACTGCGCATTGCTCGCAATTTTTTAACGGTTTCTTCAATCTGCGTATGTGTGGTTTTGTAGGTGCATTTGATTTGTCTAGTGGCGGCGCTCCAATTGCGGAGGGCTTGAAAGAAGAGCTTCGTTCTCAGGTTCTTGAGATGTCTAAGAAAATCCGTCACCGCGGTCCGGACTGGAGCGGTGTTTATACCGGCGATAATGCAATCCTGAGCCACGAGCGACTTTCCATCGTTGACCCGCTTTCCGGAAAACAGCCTCTTGTCAGCGATGACGAAAAAATTATTCTTGCGGCAAACGGTGAAATCTACAATCATAAAACTCTCCGTGCCGAGTTCTCTGGAAAATACAATTTTCGCACAGGAAGCGACTGCGAAGTAATCATTCCTCTATATAAAGAGTGTCTTGTACAGGCAAAGGCTTCTGGAACTGCACCGGATTTTTCTAAAATGATAGAAAAGCTTTCCGGTATTTTTGCCTTTGCCCTTTACGACAGCCAGCTGGACGCATATCTTATCGCCCGGGACGAAATCGGAGTAATTCCGCTGTATCAGGGCTGGGACAAGGCCGGCCGCTACTATGTTGCAAGCGAGCTTAAAGCACTGGAAGGCGAGTGCCAGACAATCGAAGAGTTCCCGAACGGAAGCTATTTATACAATGGAGTAGGGGCATCGGCAGACTCAAATGCTGGTGCTTCTAAACCGGTAAAATGGTACCACAGGGACTGGGAATCCTACGAGGCAGTTAAAAATGCACCAAAAGCTACCGACGAAAAGGGCGAAATCATCAATCCGACCGTTATCGAAAAGGTTCGAAACGGCCTTGAAAATGCGGTAAAAGCCCAGCTTATGAGTGATGTTCCTTACGGCGTGCTTCTTTCCGGCGGTCTGGACAGCTCAATCATCGCGGCAATTACACAGAAGTTCAGTAAAAAACGAATTGAAACTGACAGCAAAGAAGCAGCCTGGTGGCCGCAGCTCCACTCTTTCGCAGTTGGACTTGAAGGTTCACCGGACCTTATTGCCGCTCAGAAGGCTGCCGACTACATCGGTACAGTTCACCACGAAGTTCACTTTACAATTCAGGAAGCCCTGGATGCTCTCCCGGATGTAATCTACCATATTGAAACTTACGATATTACAACGGTTCGTGCTTCTACACCGATGTACCTCCTTGCCCGGGTAATCAAATCCATGGGAATCAAGATGGTTCTTTCTGGAGAAGGAAGTGACGAGCTTTTTGGCGGTTATCTCTACTTCCACAAGGCTCCAAATCCACAGGAGTTCCACGAGGAGCTGGTTCGAAAAATGAGCAAGCTTCATCTTTACGACTGTCTTCGTGCAAACAAGAGCCTTATGGCCTGGGGTGTTGAAGGCCGCGTTCCTTTCCTTGATAAAGATTTTATTGATATTGCAATGGGCTTGAACCCAAGCGACAAGATGAATATCCGCCTTGATGAAGGTGTTGAGCATCGCGGAAACGGCGGACAGCGCATTGAAAAATGGATTTTGAGAAAGGCCTTTGAAGACCTGCTTCCGGAAAACATTGCATGGCGCCAGAAGGAACAGTTTTCTGACGGCGTAGGCTACAACTGGATTGATACCCTCAAAAAGATGACGGAAGAAAAGGTAAGCGATGCAGAATTTGCCCGACGCGAAAACCGATTTCCGGTAAATCCGCCTAAAACAAAGGAAGAATATTACTATCGTGAAATATACTCAAGACTCTTCCCGAGTGACAGCGCTGCAAAATGTGTTCCTCACGAAGCAGGCGTTGCATGTTCTACGGCAAAAGCGCTAGAATGGGATGCTGCATGGAAAAATATGGATGAACCAAGCGGAAGAGCAATATCAGGAGTTCACGACAAGGCATACTAAAATGAACAAGGCATTTTTGATTTTAGAAGACGGGTCAGTTTTTGAAGGCGAATCAATCGGTGCAACTGGAAAATCGATTGGTGAGGTTGTTTTTACAACCGGAATGACGGGCTACATCGAAACATTAACTGATCCCAGTTATTTTGGGCAGATTGTAACCCAGACATTTCCGCTGATTGGAAATTACGGCGTGATGAATGAGGACTTTGAAAGCAAAAAATCCTGGGTTCGGGGCTACATCGTCCGCGAGCTCTGCGAAAAACCGAGTAATTTCCGATGCGAAGGAAGTCTCGGTGATTTTTTAAAAAAGCAGAATATCGTTGGAATTACTGGTATTGATACCCGGGCTCTTACAAAGAAAATCCGCGAGCACGGTGTAATGAACGGAATGCTTGTGAGCGGAACTGAGGCTGAACTGAAATCGGCAGTTGAACAGTGCAAAAAAGACAATTTCAGCGAAATCAAAAATTATAAAATTGAAAATGCAGTAAAAAGCGTGCAGGATGGTAATGGGGACATTACACAGAGCTCCGTTACCGGAAATACAAAAAAAGTTGTTCTTTTTGACTTTGGTGCAAAGAAGAATATCCAGCGGGAACTGGAAAAGCGGGGCTGCAACGTAACGGTTGTTCCATGCGATACAACAGCTGAAGAAGTGATTAAGCTTTCTCCGGATGGAATCATGCTCAGTAACGGTCCCGGAGACCCGGCTGAAAATGTAAAAATAATAGAAGAAATCAGAAAAATATGTGAATACGGAAAAATCCCGGTTTTTGGAATCTGTCTGGGTCATCAGATGCTGGCTCTGGCACGGGGCGCAAAAACCAGCAAATTAAAATACGGTCATCGTGGCGGAAACCATCCGTGTAAAGATGCGGAAACTGGCAGAGTTTACATTACAAGCCAGAATCACGGATATGCGGTAGAAAATACTTCCCTTCCGCCTTATGCAAAAATGAGCTTTTTCAATGTAAATGACGGCACCGTTGAAGGAATTGAGTATACAGATATTCCGGCTTTCAGCGTACAGTTCCACCCGGAAGCCTGCGGCGGTCCTCACGATACAAACTTCCTTTTCGATAAGTTCTTGAAAATGATGGAGGCAGAAAATGCCATTAAATAAATCAATCCACAAGGTAATGATAATTGGTTCCGGACCGATTGTAATTGGTCAGGCAGCGGAGTTCGACTACGCCGGAAACCAGGCCTGTAAGGCACTTAAAGAGCTTGGACTTGAGGTTTGTCTTGTAAACTCAAACCCGGCTACTTTGATGACAGACCATTTTATGGCTGATGAAATTTATCTTGAACCCCTTACTCTCCGCACTCTGGAGCGCATCATCGAAAAAGAAAAGCCGGATTCTCTGCTTTCAACTCTGGGAGGACAGACCGGTCTTACCCTGAGTATGGAGCTTGCAAAATCAGGCTTCCTTGCTTCTCACAATGTACAGCTTTTGGGTGCCCGCCCGGAAACAATTGATAAGGCGGAAGACAGACAGCTTTTTAAGGATACAATGGAAGCAATCGGCGAGCCTTGTATTCCGTCAAAAGTAGTAACAACTTACGAAGATGCGGTGGATTTTGTACACAATGTAATCGGTTTCCCTGCAATTATCCGTCCGGCATTTACCCTTGGTGGAACCGGCGGCGGTATCGTAAAAAATGACCGGGAGCTGGATGAAATTGCCCACAACGGACTTCACCGTTCTCCGATTCACCAGATTCTTGTTGAAAAATGTATTTCCGGCTGGAAAGAAGTTGAATTTGAAGTAATGCGTGACAGCAATAAAAATGTAATTACTGTCTGCTCAATGGAAAACTTTGACCCGGTTGGCGTTCATACTGGAGACAGTATCGTAATTGCGCCGACAGTAACTCTTGCCGACAAAGAATACCAGATGCTGCGTAGTGCGGCTCTTAACATAATTTCAGCCCTTGAAATTGAAGGGGGCTGTAACTGTCAGTTTGCTCTTAATCCGGATACTTTTGAATATGCAGTAATCGAAGTAAATCCGCGAGTTTCCCGTTCATCGGCTCTTGCAAGTAAGGCAACCGGTTATCCGATTGCAAAGGTTGCCGCACTTATTGCAGTTGGCTTTACTCTGGACGAAATTCCGAACTTCGTTACCAAAAAAACTAAGGCCTGCTTTGAGCCTGTTCTGGACTATGTTGTTGTAAAAATGCCAAAGTTCCCCTTTGACAAATTTGTTTACGCAGCCCGCAAATTAGGAACCCAGATGAAGGCAACTGGCGAAGTTATGGCAATCGGCCAGAACTTTGAAGAAGCGATTTTAAAAGCCTGCCGTGGACTTGAAGTTGGTGTAAAGGATTTGAACCTTCCTGCCTTTGAAAAGGAAGGAGACGAAAAAATCCGGGAACGGGTTGGAAAATGTACAGACCAGCGTATTTTCGCAATTTACCAGGCATTAAAGCGCGGCATTATGACCGCGGAAGAAATCCACGAAATCACTAAGATTGACGAATGGTTCCTGTGGAAGCTTGAAAATATCTGCAAGGCGGAAAAAGAGCTTGCTTCTGCTGGAGAGACTGGTGCAAAAATGATGTATCCGCCCCGTTCATTCAAAATGGTTGATACCTGTGCCGGCGAGTTCGATGCCGAAACCCCGTATTTCTATTCCACAACCGGCGGCTTTAACGAAGCTGAGCACTTCTTAAAGGAACGCCAGGGGGATTTTAAGGGGGAAAGCGCAGCGGCCCCCTTAGGAGAATGGGGTGTGGCGCAACAGAGTGCGGCACAGGGGAAAGACCTTTCCCCTAAAGAATCAAAGGGAACCATCGTTGTTCTTGGTTCGGGACCAATCCGAATCGGACAGGGAATTGAGTTTGACTATGCGTCGGTTCAGTGCGTGCGTGCGTTGAAAAAGCTGGGCTACGAGGTTGCAATTGTAAACAACAACCCGGAAACTGTCAGCACCGACTTTGACACGGCGGACAGACTGTATTTTGAGCCTCTCACTCCTGAGGATGTGATGAATGTGCTTGCCGTGGAAAAACCGCTGGGCGTTGTAGTTGCCTTTGGCGGCGGAACGGCTATTAAACTTGCTAAATTCCTTGACGGACAGGGTGTTCGGATTTTGGGAACCAGTGCGGATGCCATTGACCTTGCGGAAGACCGAGAGCGTTTTGAAGAGCTCTGCGACCGGCTGAACATAAACCGTCCGCGCGGTGTGACTGTATTTACGGAAAGCGAGGCCCTTGAGGCGGGTCAGAAAATCGGATATCCGGTTTTGATGCGACCGAGTTACGTTCTTGGCGGGCAGAACATGATTGTTGCCCGAAATTCGGCTGATGTTAAGGAATATATGGCGATTATTTTGCGCCAGGGAATCGAAAATCCGGTTCTTATCGACAAATATATGGAAGGAAAGGAGCTGGAAGTAGACTGTATCTGCGACGGCGAAACTGTTCTGATTCCGGGAATCATGGAGCATGTTGAACGAACTGGTATCCATTCCGGTGACTCCATTGCGGTTTATCCGGGGGAATTCAGCCCGGAAATGGAAGAAAAAATCGTTCGTCAGTCACGGGATCTGGCACTTGCTCTTGGAACAAAGGGTCTTGTAAACATTCAGTATCTGATTTACGACAATGACCTTTACATTATCGAGGCAAATCCGCGTTCGAGCCGAACAGTACCTTACCTCAGCAAGGTTTCCGGTGTTCCGATGATTGATCTTGCAACTCGGGCAATGCTGGGTGAAAAGGTAAGCGAAATGGGATACGGAACCGGTCTTTACAGAAAGCCGAATTATTTTGCGGTAAAGGTTCCGGTTTTCAGTTTTGAAAAGCTGATGGATGTGGATACGCACCTTGGCCCTGAAATGAAGTCAACCGGCGAGGTTCTGGGAATTGCAGAAACCCGGGAAGAAGCCATTTTCAAGGGAATGGCAGCAGCCGGCTGGAAAATGATAAAGCCTGAGTGTAAAGGTGGACAAGCCGGCAACGCCCCTGGAGTGCTTTTCTCTGTTCGGGCAACGGACCTTCCGGAACTTCCGGAGCTTGCAAAGAAGTTTTACGACATGGGCTTTAAGCTTTACGCCACAAGCGGAAATGCGGACACAATTGAACGAAGCGGAATGGAAGTTACCCATGTTGCAAAGGTTCACGAAAATTACAGCGAAAATGTAATGACCCTTCTTGAAAGTGGAAAGGTTGTTTATGTTGTTTCAACCAGTGCAAAGGGTCGTGACCCGGTTGCAGAAAGCGTAAAGCTGCGCCGTCTTGCTGTAGAGCGTGACATTGACTGTATTACGGCAATGGATACGGCCAATGCTCTTGCGGACAGCCTTTCAAGCAGATATTCGCTTGATAATGTAAGTCTGGTAGATATTAATCACGATATATAAGGGAGAACTGGTGGCAGGTCTGTCAGATGTTGTAATGCTGTTGATGGGTGGTTTTGACAGGCGGTGCACCAAATAATTAAGGGAGAAAACTATGTCTAAATTCATTTTTGTTACAGGTGGCGTAGTCAGCGGACTTGGTAAAGGAATTACTGCGGCTTCGCTGGGACGGCTTTTAAAATGCCGCGGATTGAAAATTACAAGTCAGAAACTTGACCCTTATATGAACGTAGACCCGGGTACTATGAGTCCGTTCCAGCACGGAGAGGTTTTTGTTACCGACGACGGTGCGGAAACCGACCTTGACCTAGGTCACTACGAACGATTTATCGATGAAAATTTAACCCGCTATTCAAATATGACCAGCGGCCGGGTTTACTGGAACGTTTTGAACAAGGAGCGCCAGGGTGAATATCTTGGTGAAACCGTTCAGATTATTCCACATGTTACCAACGAAATTAAGGATTATATCCTTAAAAATGCTGAGGTAAGCGGTGCCGATGTGAGCATCGTTGAGGTTGGTGGAACAATCGGTGATATTGAAAGCCAGCCGTTCCTTGAGGCAATCCGTCAGCTGGCACTTGAGGTGGGGCGCCGGAACTGTCTTTTTATTCACGTATGTCTTGTGCCTTATATCAGCGGTTCTGACGAGTTTAAGTCAAAGCCGACACAGCATTCCGTAAAAGAGCTGATGGCGGTGGGAATCCATCCGGATATTATCGTTGCCCGCTGTGACAAGGAAATTCCGGCTGATATCCGAAAGAAAATCAGTCTGTTCTGTAATGTGAGCGAAGACTGCGTTATTAACAATACCACCTGCCGAAGCCTTTACGAGGTTCCGCTGATGCTTCACGCTCAGAATATGGACGATGTAGTTTGCCGCGACCTTGGAATCGATAATACCCGGGGGGACTACCCGATGCTGGCCGACTGGTCAAAAATGGTGGAGCGGATTCATGCACGAAAGGACGAGCTTCAGGTGGCGCTGGTTGGAAAATATGTAAAGCTTCACGACTCCTATTTGAGTATTGTAGAAAGCCTGAACCACGCCAGCTTTGAGCTTGGTAAGAATGTAAAAATCAAGTGGGTAGACAGCGACACCGTAACTGACGAAACTGCTGCTTCAATTTTTGAAGACTGTGCGGGAATCATCCTTCCTGGCGGATTCGGACAGCGCGGAATTGAAGGAATGATTTGTTCCTGCCGCTATGCCCGCACTCACAATATGCCGTATTTCGGAATCTGCCTTGGAATGCAGATTGCGGTAATCGAGTACGCCCGTTCGGTTCTGGGCTTTAAGGATGCCAACAGCCGTGAGTTCGATGAGCTTTGTGAGCACCCGGTAATCGATTTGATGAAGGATCAGGCGGGAGTTATAAAGGGCGGAACTATGCGCCTTGGAAGCTATCCGTGTAAGGTGACTTCTGGTACAATTCTGGAGAAAGCATATAAGAACTTCCCGGAAAAGACCGAAAACGAGTCCGGAATGATAATCAATGAGCGCCACCGTCACCGCTACGAGTTTAACAACGATTTCCGTGAGCAGATGAAGGCTGCCGGTCTTACAATCAGCGGAACAAGCCCTGACGGAACTCTTGTTGAGGCAGTGGAAGTTTCCGGACAGTTCCATGTGGGCGTGCAGTTCCATCCGGAGTTCAAGAGCCGCCCGAACAAACCGAGTCCGCTGTTTACAGAATTCTTACGGGCATGTGAAAAGTAATCTATAGTTTCATTGAGGGTAAAATGTATACAAGAGAAGAAGTTTTAGATTTTGTTGAGGAAGAGGACGTAAAATTTATCCGTCTGGCGTTTTTTGATGTGGCAGGAAAGCAGAAAAATATCTCGATAATGCCAAGCGAGCTGGAGCGTGCCTTCAGAGAAGGAATCGCCTTTGACGCGTCCAGTGTTCTTGGATTTGAAGGTCCTGAAAAGTCGGATTTATTTTTGTTCCCTGACCCGAGTACTCTGGCAATCATTCCGTGGCGCCCGATGACCGGAAAGGTTGTGCGAATGTTCTGTAACATTTTTACCAGCGACGGAAAACCATACGAAAAGGACAGCCGCGCTCTGCTTCAGAATTCTGTGAGCCGTCTTAAAAAGGAATGCGGAATTGAACTGATGATTGGAACTGAGGTTGAATTCTATCTTTTTAAGCTGGACGAAAAGGGTGAAGCAACAAAAGAACCTTTTGACAAGGCCGGATATATGGATATTGCGCCGGAAGATCACGGTGAAAACATCCGCCGGGACATCTGCTTTACTCTGGAACAGATGGGAATTACCCCGGAAGCCAGTCACCACGAGGAGGGACCGGGGCAGAACGAAATTGACTTTCACTATTCAGAGGCTCTTACTGCAGCCGACAATGTTTCCACCTTCAAGTGGATTGTAAATACAAAGGCTGCTTCCAACGGTCTTTATGCGGATTTTTCGCCGAAGCCTCTTGCAGGAGAAGCCGGAAACGGAATGCACATCAATATTTCCTACAGAAAGGCTGCAGGTTTTGGTGATGCTGGTATGGGTGCTGTTGGTTCTAGTGCCACTGGCGGTGCTGCTGGAAAATCTGATGGTGCAGAAAGTTCTGACAACTCGGAAAATCTTCTTCCGTACATTCTTGGCGGAATCTACAAATATATTGAAGAAATTACATATTTCTTAAATCCGTCGGAAAATTCATATACACGGCTTGGGGCTTGCAAGGCTCCGAAATATATCAGCTGGGGCAAGGAAAACCGCTCGGCTTTAATCCGTGTGCCTGCAACAAAGCATACAGCTCGCCTTGAAGTTCGTTCACCGGACCCGATGTGTAATCCGTATATTGCAATTTCCCTTTTGATAAATGCCGCAATTGATGGAATTAAAAACAAGATTACCGCGGCTGAACCGATTGAGGAAAATCTTTTTGACAATAAGATTGCAACGAAACTGGGGCTTAAAACCCTTCCTCAGTCCCTTGACGAAGCAAGAAAAATTGCTTATGAAAGTGAGTTTGTAAAGTCTGTTCTGGGTAATTTGTCATAATTTATGATTCAGGAAAGTTACAGCGTACTTTTAGTATGCGATGACAACAAAATAATTCCTCTTATAAAAGCATTTCTGGTGGCTCCGCTTTTCAATTTAACGGTTACCGAAGATTTCTATGAAGCCAGCCGGCTTTCTGAAATGCGGAAGTACGATTTTATTATAGCAGACTCCAAAGGAAGCTCTGCAGTGGATTTTGCCGTAAATATTTCCGATTCGGATGCCACAGTCCTGATTCTTGTGAATGCCGATAATTTTGAAGAAATTTCCTATCGGGTGGAACGCTTTGGAATTCTTACAGTTTCAAAGCCTCTTGAAGCAACAAACTTTTACAATATGATAAAGGTTGCAATTGCTGTTCATTATAAGATTCAGGCGCTTTCAACACAGACCATAAAACTAAAAACAAAAATGGAAGAAATCCGCATTGTAAACCGGGCAAAACTCCTTCTGGTAGAAAAGCGGGGCATGACGGAAGCAGAAGCCCATCGCTACCTTGAAAAAGAAGCCATGGATAATGGATTAAAGAGAATCGCCGTGGCGGAGATGGTTATTCACGAGTGGGAGTAGGTTGCCAGAAAGTTTATGCGGTGGCTGTATGTCGGGTTTTTTGAAGTTTTGAAGAAAGCCTTGCCCAATACAAACAGTCCACCGCAAAATTAGTTGTATATGTTAGAATTGTCCGCTTAATTCGAGGAAGCCAGTTCTTTTACCTGTTCAATTGAAAGATTTGTAAAAGTTGCAACCTGTTCGACGGGGATGCCGGCTTTTAAGAGATTTGCAGCAATTTCGCGGGCTTTTTCTTCTTGTCCAACTTCAATACCTTCAGAACGGCCACGGTCAATTCCTTCTGCAAGTCCGGCGTCATGGCCATTCTGAGTTGCAACAATCAACCTCGTTTTTTCATCGGAAACATGCATCCAGTAGCGGCTTTCGTGGTACCAGTTTGCTTCGTCCTGGCTGACGTGATCTAGAACTGTAAATGCCATTGAAATCCCCCTGTTTCGTTTCTCTAATTCCTGAATGTAATCCTGTTTTTCCGGGTCAGAACCGTACAAGAAGAATTTACCCCACATTTGGGCCGGTGTCAATGAATCGATATCGTCGGGGAGCTTTGCAATTTTTGGAAGTTCCATAAAAATCACATTCATTGTGCTGGAAATTGCTCTGCCCTTCACGTTCCGTAGAAGATAATGATTGATGGCGCTTTCTTCTTCCTTATCAAAAATAAAATTCAGCACGGAAATCTGAAAAACTTCCGGAATCTCAATCCATGCTGAACCTTTAGGCGTGTAGTGATTCAAAAGGTGTGCAACGTGATATTCTGCACGCTTTCCATAGTCGGAAGCATCGTTTCTACCCTGCATCTCAATGTCTGCAATTTTTCCGTCTACCTTGCAGTTGATGTCGAACTCGCTCTGTTTGTCGGAAATCGCCTCTCCGGAAAGCTCGTTGGGCTGCAAAACAACATCAGTGACGGGCTTACCGATTAGGTCGCAAAGAAAACAGGTGAGGGCCTGGTGTGATTCTTCAGAATCCGTGGTAAACAAGATTTTAAAAATCGGGTCTATACAGGGATTCAAAAGCGCCGTTGGGAATGGACGCAGGGTTGGCTTCATTAATTTTGAAGACTGATGCGATAGGGAAGGCAGAACCGGTATTCCCGTCTTAGATTCCGGGATGGTCTGTCCCGTCTGCTGTGCAAAAGTTTGGGTATTCATAAGTGCTCCGAAAAATTGGATAAAGACACAACTGTGCCTTAAGTCCAACTGCCAATTTCAGAAGACCTGTGGTAAAACCCGTGCAGCGCTAAAAATGTGAGCGGGTACAGTCGGATTTCTGAAAGACACAGAGTTTCTTTGCGATCAATCTAAACCCGGCAATTAAAATTGGAATTATTGTAAGCTGCTGCAACTTTTACATATTGAAAATACAGAGGAATTGTCTTGGAGTCAAGGAAAAAGTGAAAAATGTGCGGATTGTGAAAATTTTCTCAGACACTATCACATTTTGATAGCACAGTCGTATAAAATTGAATTAGCTTTATGTCAGATGGAAAATCCGTTCCTGTGACTTGGAAAGGGCGATTTTAAATTCTTCTTCAAGAATATTGCAGATTTTCGAGTAGTCGCTGGAATCGATGGATTTTTCGCTGGGAGCATAGAATAGGGCGGCAAGGGAAACCTTCAGAACCAAAGAAATCTTTTCCAGCAGTTCTGCAGAAACAAAGACCTTTCCGCTTGTTTCAAAAATCTATGCTGGAATCGAGCTTGGGGAGGAATATGTTCCTTCTCTTGCTCTTGTACCACGGATAGAAACTCTGACCAGAACATTTGTATCTCTTTTTCGCAGACAGTTTATAATTTATGGTATAATTTTATCGGTTTACACTGTTGCGTTTTTCTGGGTGGTAAAGCCGATTATTCTGATGAAGTATCTATAAAGAATTCGGGTTCTGCTCCCCCGGACAAGCGATAGGAATGCCGCGCGGAGCTTTGCGGAGCGCGTTCCGGAGCGGAGCGGAGGAATGGAGCCGCGGTAGACGGCGGAAGCATGGATAGCGCGGTTTTTGCCTGACTGCCGAAGGTTGTCAGGCAAAAATGGCCCCAAAAAGAAAAAAAATCAAAAACCGCCGGATTTTCGCCAGATTCGGCAAATCACTATCATAAATTGATAGTCCTCTCATTCTATACTCAAAAAGCTGATAAAACAGGAGGGCACGCAGAGCGGCATTTTCTTGCTGAGCAGCTTACAAATTACAAATCTTTAAATGAGAGGCTGCTCAGAGGGGCAGCCTTTTAAAGGAGTAAATTTTATGAAAAAATCTGACGAATTTTTTGAGCAGGTACAGGCAGAACAGTGCAAAAAATACGGCATAACAAGTTGTATTAAGGACGGAATTTTGTATCCGGGACAGTTTGAAAAATCACCTTTCAGGATGCTGATGATTTTAAAGGAGCCTTATGCGGATTGGGACGACGAAAATCAGAAGCCGGTTTCGGAGGATTTTGATTTTGCGGATATCATCCGTAATCTGAAGGAAATCTGGGAACAGGGACTGAATAAAACCTGGCTTAAGGTTGCGGCAATCGCTTACAGTCTGAAGAACGACACGCCGTACACGGAAAATCTGTCTTTTGAACAGGTAAAAGAAGGCTTGGAATGTGTCTGCTGGATAAATTTGAGCAAAACTCCATGGAACACTCTGACGAACATGGATTCAAAGTTTTATGAGCGCACAAAAGCCTGGGAACCGGTGGTTAAGGCTCAACTTGCGGAAGTTGCTGAACTTGGTTATGACATTGCCTGGTTTGGAAACACCTTTGACCTGGGGCCACTGAACCCGGTTGAACCCTATGTGGGCTGGGACGACTTCCACGATACTTTCAACGAAAAATGGTATCAGCGTACTACCGAGGGCGGAAAGAAAACCCGGATTCAGATTATGAAGTACAACAAGACTGATGTTATTATCGTAAACGGCTATCACCCTGGCTTTGGAAACTCAGCTGAGTGGACTGTGGAATGCATTAAGGATTATAGAGAAAACTTCTAATTCCCGGTTATCTGGCCGGTTCAGACTAGCTTGCCTGACCGGTAACATTATTACGGCGGAGAATTTCTAATTCCCTACACCGGGTAAATTCCATTAAAACATCCTGTGCAGAAGCCGGCGTTTTTGGCAGAGCATTCTTCCAGCGCATTTATCATTCCTTCCAATGATATAAAGGCCAGGCTGTCTGCGCCGATTTCCCGGCGGATTTCTTCCAGTTCGTGGGTGCTGGAGATAAGCTCGTTTTTGCTTGGAG
>CAMHMJ010000037.1 GCA_946186185.1 uncultured Treponema sp.
TTAGCACGCTAGCGTGCGGTTTTGACCCGCAGGACGCGACCGGTAGCCATTTTTTTTTGTAAGTTTAGTTATAGTGCAAATTCGCAAAAATTGTGGTATATTTACAGTATGCCAATGGAATATACTCAGCAGAATTCCGAAACAGAATTCGATAATGAAATTGATCTTGAACTTCCGCCGGAATGTGAAGTTATTTTTTTTAACGATGATTTTACAACCATGGAGTTTGTGGTAGAAGTTCTTGTTGAAGTATTTAATAAATCAGAAGACGAAGCTACAGTCCTTATGCAGCAGGTTCACAATCAGGGTCAGGCAGTGGTAGGAGTTTACACCTACGACATCGCAGTTACAAAAGCAGGAATTGCAACCGGCAAGGCAAAAAAGCAGGGCTATCCACTCAGAATCGAGGTAAAACTAAAATGAAATTAAGCAGTCTCGCAGGTCACATACTCACAGAATCGGTACTTTTTGCAAAACGCGCCAATGCTCAGATGATAACTCCGGAGCACGTACTCTTCATTTCCCTTCAGACGCCCCTTGTTACAAAAATCATTTCTGAATGCGGAGCCGACCCGATACGCCTTGGTGAAAACCTCAGGAATTACATAAATGACAAAATCCCTCAGCAGGCAGAAAGCGCTCCAAAAGCGGATCCGGCAGAATCAGCGGGCTTTCAGCAGATGATGAACCAGGCTGTATTCAGCTGCGTTTCCAGCGACAGAACGGTGATTGAAATTACCGACATTCTGGTTGCAATGTACGACGAAAAAAAGAACTACGCCTCCTACTTCCTCAGGCTTGCGGGAATAGACCGTCTTACCCTTCTTAAAGTAATTTCCAAATATAATGAAGGAAACCACAGTCAGGCAAAAAAAGAAGGAGAAACACCAGGACAGACCCAAGAAGCAAATCAGAACAGCGCCTTAAAACGCTTCACCGTGAACATGAACGAAGAAGCTAAAAAGAGTTCCTACGATTTACTTGTGGGACGGGAAGCTGAAATTGAACGCACAATCCAGATTCTTCTCCGCCGGGTAAAAAACAACCCGATTCATGTGGGAGATGCCGGGGTTGGAAAAACAGCCGTAACTCAGGGACTGGTTCAGCGCATTGTTGAAGGCCGGGTTCCTGAAGCCCTTAAGGATTTTAAGGTTTTCTCACTTGATTTGGGACTTCTTCTTGCAGGAACAAAATTCCGGGGCGACTTTGAAGAGCGCCTTCACGCAGTAATTTCAGAGCTGGAAAAAATCGGAAAAGCGGTTCTTTTCATCGATGAAATTCATATGATTATGGGCGCAGGAACCAACGGAAACACCAATATGGATGCCGCAAACCTGTTAAAGCCGGCTCTTTCCGGGGGCAAAATCCGGATTATCGGAAGCACCACCTTTGAAGAATATTCCAAGAATTTTGAAAAAGACCGTGCTCTTGCCCGCCGCTTTCAGAAAATTGACATCAACGAACCCTCAAAGGAAGAAACCATAAAAATTATTGAAGGACTTTTGCCGCGGTACGAAAAATATCACGGGGTAAAATACACAAAATCCGCAGTTGAAGAAGCGGTTTCCCTTTCAATCCAGTATCTTTCGGACCGGCGCCTTCCGGACAAGGCTATCGACATCATCGACGAAGCGGGAAGCCTTGTAAAAATCAGGAATCAGGGCGGCTTTGAAGGAAAAACAAAACCAGCGGCCTCTGAAAACACTATATCAGGTGCTACCACCCCGGAAAACGCCGTCACAGAAAGTGCAGTTTCTGCTGACACTGCGGCTGCCCCTTCCATGAACTCAAAAAAGGCCGTTCCTCAGGTACTTTCCGGAACAATCAGACAGGTTGTTTCCAAGATTTCCCATGTGCCGGTGGAAAACCTTTCCGGAAACGAAAAAACTCAGCTTAAAGAGCTGGAAAATAACCTGAAAAACCAGATTTTCGGCCAGGACAAGGCCGTAAAGGCAGTTACGGATGCAGTAAAAAGGGCGCGGGCAGGACTTAAGAACCCTGAAAAACCGGAAGCCGTTTTCCTGTTTGTAGGCCCTACAGGCGTAGGTAAGACAGAGCTTGCCCGCGCCCTTTCCGTTCTTCTTTCAGAACCCCTTCTCCGCTTTGACATGAGTGAATATCAGGAAAAGCACACCGTAAGCCGGCTTTTAGGTGCCCCTGCAGGTTATGTTGGGTTTGAAGAAGGCGGCATCCTTACCGATGCGGTACGCAAAAATCCACACGCCGTCCTCCTCTTCGACGAAATCGAAAAGGCTCACAGCGACATCTACAATGTTTTCCTTCAGATGATGGACTACGGATTTTTGACCGACAACCAGGGACGAAAAGCCGACTTCAGAAACTGCATCATCATTATGACCAGTAATGCCGGAGCCAGAGACCTTGAAAAAACACCGATGGGTTTTGCAGGGATTTCCAGCATCACTTCAGAAATTGACGACGGCAGCATGAAAAAAGCCGTTGAAGAAACCTTCACCCCTGAATTCAGAAACCGTCTTGACGCAATAATTCCTTTTGCACACCTGGAACGGGACATTGTCCTTCAGATTGTGGACAAGGAAATCTCAAGAATTGCCGGCCGCCTTTCTTCAAGAAAAGTAAAGCTGGTGGTTTCCCAGGAATGCAAAAACCGGCTTGCGGATGAAGGCTGGTCCCGGGAATTCGGTGCAAGAAATGTGAACCGCACAGTGGAAGACAAAATTGCAATTCCTCTGGTGGACGAAATCCTTTTTGGCCGGCTTTCTAAGGGAGGCTGCGTAATTGCGGACATCGAAAACGGCGAAATCACATTCACCTTCGGAACCCGCCAGTGCAAGCCGGATTACAGTCAGCCGGAACTGGCTTACTCCGAAACAACTGTGTAATTGCACAAGCGGCAAAAAAACAATAGAATGTAAGCATGAATGCAATTATCACTGTCGTAGGAAGCGATAAGGTCGGAATTATCGCCAGCGTAAGCAACTATCTTGCTGAACACAAAATTAATATTGAAGACATTACTCAGACAATCCTTTCCGGAAACTTTGTCATGATGATGATGGTAAGCTTTGAAACCGCCGACATCACAATCGACGAGCTCAGAACTTCAATGACAAAAAAAGCTGAAGAAATGGGTGTTGAAATCAACATCATGAACGAAAAAGTATTCAGCGCAATGCACCGAGTATAAAAAAAAAGCCGTGTCCGGTGTGGCACGGCGGATTCTTCCTGTCTTCAGAAAATACTCTCCAGAAAATCTAAGCAATTCCCTTTGAAAAAGTATTTTCTTTCTGGATTGTCTCGTTTCCTGACTCTGCAATCACAGAAATCTGGTCAAAATTTTCAATAATAATATCTACAAAAAGCGGGTCCAGTTTTACTCCCTTTTCCTTCTGCATCTCCTGAATGAAAGTTTCCTTGTCAAAAGGCTTTTTATAGCTTCTGAAGGACAGAAGGGCATCCGTCACATCTGCAACGGCAACCAGCTTTGCTTCAACAGGAATAAATGCTTCCGTTCTGCCCTCCGGGTAACCCGTTCCGTCCAGCCGTTCGTGATGAAAATAAATTATATTCCGGCAGATTTCCCGGGTTCTTTCACTTAAAGAAATTGCCGGCAGGTTATCAAAAAGCTCCCGTCCCTTCACCGTATGCTGCTTGATAAAATCAAACTCATTGTTGGTAAGGGGTCCCGCCTTATCCAGAAGGGAATCGCTTATGTAACATTTTCCAAGATCATGAAGCTGGGCTCCGAACAGAATATCCATCCGGGTCTGCTCGTCATTCAGATATTCGTACTCCGTTCCGTTGAGCCTGTCCAGAATAAATTCCGTGTATTCCCGGACATTCGAAGAATGAATTCTGAGGTAGGCGCTGTGATAACTGGTAATTTCAATACAGAACTTTACCGTATCAAGCTCCGCCTGCTTGAGCCTTTCGTTGTAGGTTTTCAGCTCCTTCTGATTTTTGCTGAAAACCGAAGTAAAAGGCAGAAGAGAAAAACAGACAATAAGAATTTCACACAGGAAGGGAATTCCCTGCCCCAGAACGAAGGAAAGCCGGTCGTACTTCACATAGGAAATGGACTTATAATCACAGGTAAGCTTAAAAACAAAGTAACCCACCACCGTCAGGATTCCAACCAGGGCAATGTAGGTCTTATTTTCCGTTGAAAAGGCAATAATCACAGGCAGAAGATACAGCACCGTGATGATAACAAGGGGCAGAGTCGAAACATAGGAAAGGGCGGCAACAATTATAATCGGAAGTCCGTAGATAAACTTTGTAAACCGCACTCCCAGAGAGCAGTAGGCCGAAAGTACAAGACAGGCAGAAATCAGTGTTATTACCGTGCTCTTTGAAAAATCAAAGATGAAGGTAAACTGAAGAACCGCAAAAACAAGGGCGAAAAGAAGAAATAAAACAGAGGAAATCTTAAATATTCGTTTTATCATTGACTCGTTCATAAGCACTGATTCTCTCTCGGTAAAAACGACATACTGCCGGTTCCTGCACCCACAAAAGCATGCAGAAGTCGGCAGTAAGATTTTTTATAAAACAATTTATTGAGGCTATTTTATAACGCTGAAGCTTTCCACCTCAAAGAAACCGTTCTTTGAAGCGTTGTGAACAAATTTCTTTCCGTCAATTTCAGCCTCTTCAGAAATTCCCTGCTGAATATGTCCGTTAAAAGTCATTTTATAGCCCGGGTTTTTAAGAATATCCTTTATAACCTCGTCTGAAGCAATAATGGTATAGATTTTTCCTTCCCCATCTTTAATGCAGGGATAGCTGAAAGGCTCATTTCCGTACAGTTCTATTACACCAGTAACGCTGTCCAAATTCTTATTCTTTGAAAAGGAAGTCATCATGGTCATTACTCCAAGAATTAACGCAATCACCGGTAAAATTGTAAGTTTCTTCATAATATATCTCCTGAGAGGGAAGACAATTTTTAACTTCCCCCCGCTGATAAAATTAGTTACCCATATAGGTTAAGAACATCAGAACATCGTCATCCTTTGGAAGCTCGAATTTTAGCTTTGTTCCGGTTGAAACCTTTCCAAGACAGTGAACGCTGGTTCCGTACTGATAAAGCTCTACCTGACCGTCGCTGGTTCCCTTCAGATAGATTGGAAGAGAAATTCTATTTCCAGACGGTTTTTTATAGAACTTCGAAGTGCCCGCAATGGCGCCGGTACTTACATAAGATTTCCATTCGTTTGTATAAGCAGAAGCAGGAATTGTCTGCTCTGTCAGATTGAGTTTCTTGAAAGAATAAGATTTTCCGTCAAAGTTGGTAGTATAGGCCTTGTTCAAAGTACACAATGCTGAATTATTTCCGCTGGCATTCACATAGATCTGACCAAACTTTGCAAGAACATCATAAAAATCTTCAGTAAATCCACATGTTTTCAGAGCCTGTGTAATAGCCTCTTCCTTTCCGTAGTTGTTTGTTGCAATCTCATGAATCAGCTGAAGACCACCGTAATGACGCATAAGGTAAGTTCCAAACATGTAGGTATTTGCATATTCAAAGGAACCGGTTGGAGCCTTACTCCAGCACTCATCCGCAATACCCCAGTTAGTTGCCGAACAAGAGAAGTCTTTTCTGCTGATGAAAGGTGCATTATCATCCGAAACTCCAAGAATTTCCTGGAAAATTTCTTCACTTACAAGAGATAGCATTTCCGTAAACCAGGTCGAAAATTCAGGTCCCTGAGTGTTTATCTGCTTCTGAATAAAGCCCAGAAGGTGCTGAAGTTCATGTGCGGATGTACTCCAGATTTTTTCCGGTGCTAACTGAAGCAGATAAGAGTCGAGGTAAAGAATCTGAGCTCCGTTAGAATTATACTTTTTTCCGGAAGTTGAGTCAGGAGTGTACATATTTACTGTGCTCACAAAACCGTAAGTTCCGGATTTATTTCCTTCCTGAGCATCGTTATCGATATCGTATACGATAACATGAATTTTATCAGATTCGGAAACTGAAATTAGCTCGCTAAAGTTATTTTTCTTTGGAACATTTGAACCAAAAATCTTTTTTTCAAGAGGAAAAATCGTATCAAGCTTATTTCCAAGAGTTTTAAAATCCATTGAAGACTCTTTTATGAAATTTTTGCTTGAAGACACATACCAGATATAGAAGTAACCGCTTACATATTTAAGTGTTGCTGTACTTGTGGAAGAGGCATTTCCAGTACCAGAGCTTCCAAGGTGGAATTTTTCTGTATCTCCAACTGAATAAGAAGAGTTGAGCCCACGGCTTTCTCTCGCAGCAGCTTCTTCATCCGTAAGCACCCGGCCTAAACTTTCACGGGTAAAATCTTCCGGCAAAGTAAAGGTTCTCGGTCCGCCAACTGTATATTCTGCGCCTTCCGCTTCTTCACTCACCGCTCTGGAATTACCTGTTGTAGAAGCATTTGCTTTTGTGCCCCCAAGATTTACCTTTACAAGATAGGCAACCTTTCCGTCCTTATCAGATGAAACTGTCATAGTTTCTTTATCAACAGCCGTGTAATCTGCATCTGAAATCTTTTTTGCAACACCGGTTGCATCTACATTAGTTGCATCAAGCAATTCATTTAAAAAACTGCATCCTGAAAAACCTGCAGCCACAAGACCTGCCGCAAAAAAAGCAGTCAAACCCAATAATTTTCTGTTAGTCATAAGACCTCCGTTTTTTTAATAGAAAATCACAATATATATTTTCTTATTAAAATACTATATTTGTCAAATTCTATTTTACAGATTGAATGCCGCGCCTGCCGATACCATCACGCCAGTTTTTTATTGTTTTTGCAAACTCGTCATTCGACCTGATACTAGAAAAACCTTCAAACTGCGAAAAGGAAACAAAAATGTGCAATGCGGGCAAAAATATGCTACAATAGAAAAAAGGTGTATTTATGACTGTACGAAAAACAAAAATTGTCTGCTCAATCGGGCCTGCCTGCAACAACGACGAAACAATCAGAGAAATGATATTAAGCGGAATGAATATTGCCCGCTTTAATTTTTCCCACGGAACCTACGATTCTCATCGGGAAGCCATGGAACGGGTTCGCCGCGTAAGTTCAGAGCTGAACCTGCCTGTAGGTCTTCTTCTGGACACCAAGGGGCCGGAAATCAGAACTGGTCTTACCCCGGACAACTGCGAAATCTGCATAAAAGCGGGAGAAACCGTTGAAGTTGTAAGCGACGATTCCCTTTGCGTACAGTCGAAGGAAAATTCACCCTGCCACATAAGCCTCAGCTGGAAGGAAGCCGCCCAGAAATTAAAGCCGGGGCACAAAATCCTGATTGCTGACGGACTTATCGAACTGGAAGTAGAACGAATTGAAGGCGTTTCCCCAGAGGTAAGCCCGCTGCCATTGGAAGGAAGGTCTTCCGACGGGGAAAGTTGTTCTTCAGGCACGAAAACTGCCAAAATCATCTGTACCGCAAAAAACTCCGGAAAAATTTCCAGCCGGAAAAACGTAAACCTGAAGGGAGTTCATGCCGGACTCCCGATTATGAGCGAAAAGGACATGGCTGACCTTCGCTTCGGTGCAGAAATGGACGTTGATTTTGTTGCCGCCAGCTTCCTTTCCTTCCCGGAAGAGGTGGTTCAGATAAAAAGCTACCTTAAGGAAATCGGCCTGAAAGCCAAGGTAATTGCAAAAATCGAAAGCGAAGAAGGCGTAGACAATATCCGCGAAATCGTGGAAGAATCAGACGGAGTTATGGTTGCCCGGGGAGACCTGGGGGTTCAGCTTGAGCCGGAACGCATTCCTCTTGTTCAGAAAATGATAATCAAGACCTGCCGTGAAGCGGGAAAACCGGTAATTACCGCAACCCAGATGCTGGACAGCATGATTGTAAATCCGCGGCCAACAAGAGCGGAGCTTACCGACGTTGCAAACGCAGTTTTTGACGGAACCGACGCAGTTATGCTTTCCGGAGAAACCGCCGGGGGAAAATACCCTGTGGAAGCGGTAAAAACCATGGCACTTATCACAAGCACCACCGAGGAATCGGAGGAATACCGAACCTGCATGAAAAATCTGGACGCTTCCTACAAGCCGGGGCATGAGGTTGGTCACATGGTAATGCACAGCGCCTACAAGCTTGCCCGAAACATCGAAGCAAAGGCCATTATCATTCCGACGATGCACGGAAATACTGCCCGTACAATCGGAAGCTATCGCCCGGAGCAGATAATAATCGGCGTTACTCCAAACGAAAAAGTCCAGAGGCAGCTCACGATTCAGTGGGGCGTAGTTCCGGTTCTCTGCGATGTGGCTGAAGACTCAGAAAGCATGATACAGAACGCCGTAAATCTGGCCTTAAAAAGCGGCGCCGTCCAGCTTTCCGACAAGGTTGTAATGTGCGCAGGCATTCCACTTTCAAGCCCACTGATGGCAAACACAATCAAAGTATTAATAGTAGGAAACGTGCTTGCCCGGGGAACCACCTTCGGCTACAACAATCCTGAAGTTCAAAAAGCCGGCGGACGGGTTATTCAGGCAAAGGAGGTTTCCGGACTCAGGGAACAGCTCAGCGTGAGCCGAAACTCCATTTTAGTCTGCGAAAAAATCACCGAGGATCTGCTTCCGATTTTACGAATTGTGGAAGGGGTTGTGTGCGAAGGCGGAAGCGATGTTTCTCAGGAAACCCTTTCTTACGTAAACAAAGATTTAGTCTGGATTCTTCACGCCCGCCACGCAAGAAAATACCTGGAAAGCGATTTGACGGTAACTCTGGACGGCGAACAGGGCCTGGTATACGAAGGAATGGTATAAGCCTCTGCCGGAAAGTTTATTCAACGATAATCCGCTAGTTCTTCTCATACAGTTATATTAAACTGAAGTAGGATGGTCTGAAGGATGAATTGACGGCAATCCGCAAGTTCTTTATATATTCTTGTATTCAAAAAAGTCGGGAGAATGAAATATGCAGCAGATTATTGATTTACTGAAAGCCCAGCAGGATCTTGAATACCGCTCCTTTCAGATAAAACTGGTTCCAAACATCTCTGAAGAGCAAATGATTGGAGTGAGGACTCCTGCAATGCGGGAAATTGCAAAATCGGTGGCAAAGGACGAAAAACTGACCGCGGAATTTTTAAGCGAACTTCCTCACCAGTTTTTTGAAGAAAACCTCCTTCACTTTTTTATCATCGCTGAAATAAAAGATTTTGACTCCTGCGTAACTCAAATTGAAAAGTTTCTTCCATATGTTGACTGCTGGCCGGTTTGCGACCAGTCCAGTCCTAAAGTGTTCAAAAAACAGAAAAATCACGAAAAACTTTTACCCTTCATCCAGAAATGGATTTCTTCTGACGAAATTTACACTTCCCGCTTTGGAATGCGCATGCTGATGAACGAATTCCTTGGGGAAGATTTTAAAGACGAATACCCGGATTGGATTTGCCGCCGGATGGATAAAAAGGGCAGCGACGAAGACTACTATCTGAAAATGATGGCAGCCTGGTATTTTGCCACAGCCCTTGCAAAACAGTGGGATGCCACACTGCCCTTTATTCAGAAAAACCGTCTGGATTCCTGGACTCACAACAAGGCAATTCAGAAAGCCATGGAAAGCTATCGTGTTTCAGAGGAACACAAGGAGATTCTCCGTGAGCTCAAACGAAGCTGAGCCCGCGGGTTCGGAATAAGTTCGGAATAAGTTCGGAATAAGTTCGGAATAAGTTCGGAATAAATCTTGAAAATATAAAAAAATCGTGTAATACTGATTTTATGACGGAATTACAAGTAAAAGAATTGATAAACAAAGGCGAAGGGACATTCATTGAATTCAAACGATGCGGAAACGGAATTGAAAGTGATGTCTATGAAACAGTTTGTGCCTTTTCTAACAGATTCGGCGGCTATATTCTTTGCGGTGTCCTTGATGACGGAACCATACAAGGTTTACCTGAAAAATCTATTGATTCCGTTATAACTAATTTTTCTACACAAATTTCAAATCCTCAGATTTTTTCACCAATTTTATTTTTGGATCCGGAAGTCGTTCAAATCGAAGATAAGAAAATTATTGTAATTCATGTTCCAATGAGTTCTCAGGTTCATTCATACAAAAAAATCATTTTTGACCGCCTGAATGAATCCGACGTAAAAGTTACTGCGACCAACAGGCTTGCAGAAATTTACAACCGGAAACAAAATTATTTTTCTGAACTAAAAATCTATAAATACGTTACAGAAAACGAACTTAGACCAGAATTAATTGAAAAATGCAAAATTTTAGCATCAAACAAGAATAGAAATCATCCGTGGAAAGATATGTCCACTATAGATTTTCTAAAAAGTGCACAACTTTATAATACCGACTGGAATACAGGAGAAACCGGCATAAATCTTGCGGGAATTCTGCTTCTTGGACGGGATGATGTTATAGGCTCTGTATGCCCATCGTACAAAACGGATTCAATTGTTAGAAAAATAGACGTTGACCGATACGACGACCGTGAAATCATAAAAACAAACCTTATTGAAAGCTATGAAAAGCTTATTCAGTTTGCACAAAAAAATCTGCCGGATAAATTTTACCTGCAGGGAATTCAGACAATAAGCCTGAGAGACACAATTGTTCGCGAAATGATTTCAAATGTTCTTATGCACCGGGAATTTTTAAGTTCATTTGTATCAAAATTCGTAATCGAAAAAGAACAAATGTATGTTGAAAATCCATGCAAGCCAAGAAGCCAGATGGAACTTACCCCAGAAAACTTTACGCCAGATTCAAAAAATCCTATAATCGCATCTTTTTTCACAAACATCGGTTATGCAGACGAACTTGGTAGCGGAACCCGAAATCTTTTTAAATATGTACCTTTGTATTCCGGCAAAAATCCAAGAATGATTGAAGATGATATATTTAAAATCGAAGTACCGTTGGACGACTCGTATTCAGCAGATATGGATTTACATCCAGTTGAGAGTACTTCAAATACGGCAAAAAGCGTTGAATCATCGGGACAAAACATCAATCCTAATAAAACCTCACTTTCAGAAACACAAGAAAAAATAATTAAGCTTATCAAAGATAATCCAAAAATTAGTGCTCAAAAAATTTCGGAGACTCTTGGCATTTCTTCCAGAGCCATCGAAAAACATATTAAAGAACTAAAAGAACGGAATATTCTTTCAAGAACTGGTAGTAAGAAGGATGGCAGGTGGGTTTTTGAGTCGAGATAACTTATTCTCGACTAGTAAACCCAAACGCAATTGAAAAAAGATTTCTCTCTTCGCCACTAGAAAATATGTTTTGTTTTACATATGAAAATTTTACTGAAAGTGGTGATGAAAAAAGAACATGAACTAAAATAATTTTTTTTAGAAGTCTAATTCAATAAAAACTGGTAAATGATCAGAAACCTCTTTTATTATCTCTTGGTTTGTCGTGTAATACTTATCTCCAAGTTTAATCTTATGATAATAATTATTTCCATAACCATTGCCTTGATAAAAACTATGCTTCATTTCTTGTAATACTTCAATACCATAAATCACAAAGTGGTCATAATCATTGGCTAGTTCAATCTGATTTGAAAGTGATTTTTTTGTTAAAGTTGTTAATAGCCCTTGTTCTTGGCTACCAGATGTAAATATATATTTATTCAATTTTCCATCAACATATTCTTCGGGAAAATATTTGTTTAACATCATGAATCTATATGTGTTAAAGTCACCAGCCATAATAATTCTTTGAAATCTTTGTTTCAAAGAATTATACATAAGTTTTAATTCATCCATATCTGCATAATATTTTGCCCATTTTGTGTTTTTATCAAATGGAGTGTGAACATTTATTAAAACAAAATCCTTTGTTTGGTCATCTTTTAAGCAAAAATGTATTACCTGGTAGTTATTTTTCACAAAATGGTATGATGGATTTTTATCTTTAAAATTTATAACTTCATTAGCAAATTGTGCTGGAAGTATAACTTTTGTATTGTAAAAGACAATATTATTCTGATTTGCTTTTTCTCCAGATTTTATATATTCATCTGTACAATAATAACTCCAGTCACTCGCACCCAGTCCATCAAGTATAAGATTTACAAGACTTTTATCGTGATCCTTTATAGGAAATTCCTGTAACAAAACAATATCGGGGTTAGCTTGTATAATAATAGCTTTAATCTGTTTTACCCATACTTGATTATTTACATTATGGTTTCCATTTATTGCCCCCTGAATGTTAAAAGATAAAATACCAATATTTTTCCCAAATAATTGGAGAGACAATAACAAAAAACAAAGTTGAAAGATTATCTTTTTTTTCATGATTCTTTCACCTATTAAATAATTAAGCCTTTTATTTCTTAATTTTTTGTTTTGATGCTTGATGTCCTAAATCAGCAGCTTTCTGATAATAAATCAATGCTTTTTCTTTATTTTTTTCGATTCCAATGCCGTTTTCGAAACAACATCCTAATTGATATATTGCTTTCATATTGTTCTTAGTTGCAGAAAGCATGAACCACTTAAATGCTTCAAGATGATTAATTTCAACACCTTCCCCATTTAAATAAGCCATTCCCATATCATATTCTGCATTAGAGTCACCCATTAATGCATTCTCATACGTTGCACTAAGCGATTTATTGAACATCTGTTTTATATCTTGAGGAATCGTTAGATTTCCATATTTTGAAAACTCATATTTGCTTGTTTGATTTGAAATCGAAATTAAACCATAATTAAAAACATATTTTTTAGGTTTAATAAGAAGATTACTTTTAAAATTATATGGTTTTTGAAGATATAATTTCTGGGCTTGTTTATATTTTTCAGTTAAAGTGTTGATTTTATCTGTATTTATAGAGTTTTTATAAGTTTTATTTTTTTCCAAGCTTTTTAGTTCATTTATATAATCTGCCAGATTAATTTGGAAAATATTAGGATTATTTAAGGAAATATCATCTTGTTCTGAATTCATTAAATTAATTGAATCTGTTATTAATTTTAAATCTCCAGAATTATAGTATTTACAACCATATTGAAGATTTATTTGTTCCCCAGAATTACCTGTAACAATTATGTTGTATTCATTTTGTTTTTTTATAAATTTTTCAAAAGGATAATTAATGAAATAAAAAATGAAACCATTATAATCCAATTTAGTTGCATCATAGTATTTTTCATCAATAAGAATTGTTAGATTAGAATTATTATCACAGTACTTTGGTAAATATAATACAAGATTCTTCTTATTTATATTTTGAATATGTTTCTCTTTTTTTGCAGTTTGAATGATTCCTTCTATTTCCTCAATTGGAGTAATTTTGAGTTGTCCTAACATGAGAGTAAATTTATAATTAATGTCAGTTGATTTTAATATATCAATATATTCATATAAATCTCGAGCTTGTGTTACAAGTTTTTTGTTATCATCAATAATCAAACTTAAAAGATGTAAAGCTTCGTCATATTCACCTAAAGATAAATGTACACCGGCAGCAAAAAATCTATTATCTGATTCATTAGCAACAGTTTCATCTTGTTCAATTATTTTCAGATATTTTTTTATTGCTGGCAAATCATTTTCTTGTTTTGCAATTTGTATTCTATTTTTGGCAAGTTCAGTGTAATAAGAATCATTATCAATTATTGAATACTTGGCTTTTTGTTTTTCAAAAACATCGTAACATTTCTTTGCATTAACTATGTCACCTAAACTTTGATACGCGCTACCTAATTCATACCAAAAAGGTGTGAATGCTTGAAATATATCTATTTTTTCTTTTAAGAGTCTAAGTTTTGTTTCAGGATCTGCAGTGTCAAGAGTTTCTACGAGCCATAACATTTGGTCTTCTTTGATATCATAGCGTTTTGGTATATTATAATTTGTAATAAATTTAGAGCAGGTTTTAAATAATGAATTTCTTTGACCATCAATTATCTTTAATTTTTCTTGATCAATTTCGAATAATTCCTTCCTCAGAGTATTATCAACAGTATTGATTGCATTGCGATAATTAAAAAGAGATGAAATACCTGTATAAACAAAAGATGTTGCACCACTAATAATACTTCCAATATCTTTTTTGGATATTCCCTTACCAATCTGGTATAAAGATGCAATAGCTGGTAATGCAGTACCATTCAAACTTTTATAGATAGCTTCGGATTTCTCTTTTTCAGCTTGTTTTATAATAAAGATTCTTTGATTTTCTTGTAATTTACAACTGGTAAGTGTAGAAAGCATATTACTATAGGCATTAATAGCCTCATCTTTTTCATCTTTTAGTTTCGATTTATCAATTTTACATATTATGTTGTCATATTCTTGTTCGAGAATAATTTTACTTTTATAATATTTTATAGCTTGTAAAGAATATTGTATTTGATTCATTAACATTGCATAGATAATCTGGTCATCATTTCCATTGTTTGGCAGATTTTCATAATTTCTTAAATTTAAATAACTATCAGAATATGTTTGGGTTTGTATAATTTTATTATCATCAGAATTTTCAGTTGTAAAAAAAACATTATTTGTATTTTCTGAATCATTTGTTTTGGTACAACTTACAAAAGAAAAACAAATTAATATAAAAAAAAATGAAAAAGTGTTTAATTTATGTTTCATAGTTTTTCTCCTCTTTTAACAGAATATTATAAATCTATATATCTGTTTTGTACATTTAAAAGCATTAAAGTCCACAGCAGCTTCTCTTTCTGTCATATAAATCCTCCTAAATTCTTCTTACTACTTAGTAGTATAAACTATTACCTCTAGCAAACTCTGATAGACTTGTTTATTATTTAATAGTTTTCTTTAAAAATTCAAATTTGTTGCAAACCATTGAATTCATTATATAATGAAAAATGGTTGTTAGGTGATTGTTCTATAGGAATTGATGTTTGGCATTTGGTATTACCATGTTTGCTATTTCTGGGTAACATGAAGGGTTCGATTCCCATCCCATAGGGACCTCTGGAGAGCATGGAGTGGTTCAATTCCTCTCGTAGCATAAGAGATGGATACCGTTCATAATGTTGTTACAAACCAATCGAAACATAACACCATCGGGACAACCTTTTGATTCTCGTTTTAGCGAACGAGATTGGGGAAGTTGGTTGATGCGCTAACATTACAGCCATTCCCCTTTTTTATTGACAGAGGAAAATATAAATATGGATAATGTCTTTTTTGAGCCTTGGATAGGTGATAATTATTATGATGGTGGAAACTTTAATAAGCGTATACTTGTTATAGGCAATAGTCATTATTGTAAATTTAGAAGTTCTTGCTCAACTTGCGGAGTTGATGGAAATTATTTTGAAGATAGTGGATGTTATGACTTAACCAAAGATGTCATAAATCTATACATAAATCGTACTCATTGGCAAAAATGGATGATAACATATCAGAAATTTGAAAGAGCCTTGTGTGGCTATTCAACTGATATGGATGATTCCAAAGACATTTGGAATTCTATAGCTTTTTATAATTATTTACAGACAGCAGTTGATAATTGGAAAGATAAAGGGAATGATGATGATTATTATTCGTCTGAAGGTGCATTTTGGGAAGTTCTTGAAGAATTAAGACCAGACTGTCTTATATTTTGGGGAAATAGAGTTTGGAGTATGGCTCCTGCTTTTAATAATGATGATGAAGATTGTTATGAATTGGATGATGGTACTGAAATACCTGTTCTTTTTATTAATCATCCTAGTTGGGTAAGATTTCATTGGGAAGATATCAATAATAAGATTAATGACTTTTTAAATGATATTTGATTTAAAAAGTCATTAATCAAAATTTCATTATAATTATACACCCAGTTTCAGTTTAAAGCTAAAAACAAGGTGTATAATCCCCCTAAGAATTAATCCAACAAATGAACATTTACAAAAACAGGTGAACCCTCAAAGTTGGCTTCATAAACTGCTTTCATACAATACAAGTTCTGGATTTTGCATCCTAATACTGGATGGAATTCAGCATTACAAACCAATTCCGTACTTCTTATGATTAAAGTTCCAAAAGGGAATGGTTGAGCTAGATATCCTTTAATTTCTTTTACAGAAGCTGGCAATTCAACTTCTTCAATGGATAAGTTCGAAATAGGAAATGGTGCTGTAAAGATATCGAAATCAAAAACTTCTACACCATCTTCAACTGTGATCTTCTTTATAGCATGACTGCCAAAACAGCCTTTCCCATAATGAACATTCTTCTTGATAGTGATGTTTTCAAGTCCATAACATCCTTTGAAAGCATAATCACCAATCTCTTCAATTCCATCCGGTATTTCAGAAATATCACAATAAGAAAAAGCTCCGTTTCCAACTTTCTTAATAGAAGCTGGGAGTTTTACTGTTTTCAAGTTATTGCAGTTTGAGAAAGCATAATCACCAATGGAAATAACAGAATCAGGAATAATTATTGATTCAATTGATGTATAAGAAAAAGCTCCGTTTCCAATAGATTTGACTGAAGTTGGTATTTCAACATCCTTCAAGTTTCTGCAGCTTGCAAATAAGTTTTCCGGAATTGCTTTTACAGAATTTCCAATTTTTACTTTTTCCAGATTTTCACATTCAGCAAAGCAGCTGTCATAAGTGCTCGACTCAAGTACGGTGACTGAATCAGGAATGGTAATTTCTTTTAATGAAGAACAGTTTTTGAAAGTTGCAAGCGAAAGTGTTTTAAGAGAATTACTAAGTTTTACAGTTTTAAGTTTCTCACAATTCAAGAATGCATTCTTTCCAATTACTTTTACTGTGTCTGGTATTTCGATTGATTCCAGTTTTTTGCAGCTATTAAATGCGCCTTCGCCAATTGTTTCAAGATTTTTTGACAAGGTAATAGATCTAAGCTTTTTTGAATCCTTAAAGGCGAGTTTGCCAAGCGTCTTTACAGAATCTGGCATTGTAAAAGTTTCAAGCGGATAATATTGAAAAGCACTTTCTCCAATACTTACAGTTTTCTTTCCTAAGTCTACAGATGTAAGATTCAAACAATAAAAGGCATTCTTTCCAATCTCAACAGGTGCATCCAATATTTTTATTTCCAGCAAAGTATTGCATTTAAAAGCACCACCACCAATAGTTTTTACAGATGATGGTATTTCAATTTCAGTAAGGCTGCAATCACAGAATGCATTACTCCCGATAGTCTCCAATGATTTTGGAAGCTTGATTTCAGTCAAAGACTTGCATCCATCAAAAGCTCCCTGGTCAATAATTGTAATTGTATCAGGCAGATTTACTTCTACAAGATTCTTACAAGCCTTAAAAGAATCTTTAAAAATCTTGGTTACAGTTTTACCTTCAACTGTGGCTGGAACTGTAATGCTTGTTACATCATCTTTGCTTTCTGTAGTGCCAACAATAGACATCTCACCTTTTCGTAAAAGCCATTTAAGATTACCAACTTCACCTCGTTCATCCCCACCTTTTGAAGTAGCGAAAAGAGAAGTTGCCAAAGCAATTGCAAATAAACCTAATAAAATCCTTTTCATATCAAATCCTCCTAATATTTAATTAGTTAGAATTGTAAATCAGCAGGTATGGCAAAATGTGATAGACCAAATCTTTTTTTCAAGCGCATTATGCCATTTTCAACCTTTTATCTCTGCAATCACAGGAAATGGACTTTTACACAAAGTTATGCCACATCCATCTTCATCTATAGTAACATTCAAATCCGTCCAATATTTTTCCTTGATTTTCCCGATATTTCTAATAATCGTAGAATAACTTATATTTTTCTTATTTGATTTTTCAGAATCATCAACAGGATTAAAAAGTGCTATTAATTTATCTCTGGGAATAAATACAGCATGTCCTTCCTTGATAGAACTATTACGATAAATCAATCAGGCATAAATATCTTTGCCGATTGCTGATGAAATACTTTTATAAACTGGATAATTTATTGAAACTTTTCTTTCATATGCGGATCTCCTTCTGTGGTTTTACTACGTTCAATTCTAAATCCACATGTAAGGCAAAAGCTGATAGACCAAATTATATTTTTCACAAATTTTCTAATTTCGTGTGTATAATATAGATAAAGGAGTATCCCATGGCTCAAAAGCGCAAAGAAATTACAACTCACAGAGAAATTGAACGTATCGTAAAAATCCATGAACTAATTTCTGCAGAAAGATATCCTAATACAACAAATCTTGCAGAAATTCTGGAATGTAGTACCTCAACAATCAGCCGTGACCTTGAGTTTCTTAAAGATCGCTGCGATGCTCCTTATGAGTATGATAGTACAAAGAGAGGTTTTTATTACACAGATCCAACTTTCCAGCTAAAATTCGGAACCGTTGAAAAAGCCATGGATACCGAGATTTACGATGAAAAAAAGAGCTTTGCTGAATACGTAAATCTTCCAATGTCCGCAATGGATAAACTGGAAGAAATGACAGAATTGAATCTTCCAGAACAGTCTGAATTACATGCAAATCTTTCATGTAAATACATAGGTCGAAATTATTTTGCTGATGCATGTACTTGGATAGGTTTTAAGGTTTTTGATTATGTAGAAAAACCTTTACTTACACTCGCCCATTTTGAAGATTATAATAGCAATCCAAAAGATATCAGCTTCCGTCTCCAGGGCACAAAACTCTGCTACGTTTCAGAATTCAGCCCCATCGATAATGGCTACTGGCATTACATCATCGTAGACCAGAAACTCTTCGATACAAAAGTTGAAGTAGCGCGCAAAGAATTACGAGATTTGATTATGTTTACACGTGGGGAATAATATTTTTTTCATCCCAATAGAGATTTGTCTCCGGATCCAAAAAGCCATAATTAATATCAAATTCTCTACATGTTGTACTATATCTGCTTTTCATTCCCAATATAGGTACTGCACCGGTTTTATAATATTCATCCCAAAATCTCCTGATACCGCCAGGAAAAATCCGTGACCATAACAAATACAAAGCACAACCAAAACATAAAACTGCATTCTTAGGTACATCATGTGTAATTAAATCTTCATCACGCCAAGTATCTATTCTATCTGGAAAATCACCTTGATAAGTACTACGACATCTTTCACAAATCCAAGTCATAGTCTGACTCCGTTGGATAAAATTATTTTTTTATTATCACACCAGGCTTTTATAATCTCCAACTCATTCTGCTCAGGAATCGCTTTTTGATATCCGCAAAAATAGTCCAAAAGAAATACGTCGTAATTATTCTTGAGCAAAATCATGATTTTATAATCAGTTTCTTTTTTTACATATACAGGAATAATCTGCTTTGAAAGTATTAAATCCATTCGTGCCTGATTAACTGAAATCTGAAGAGCATTGTCAATTTCTAAAAGCTGCTCAATTGAAACGGCAAGAAGAAAACTATAATATTGGGATTCCCATTCGAGGCATTTTATTCTTTCATCATATTCAATTTCTTGGTTCATTCTCACTCCTTAGCCGATGAATAAATCCCAATGGATGATTCATATTTAAGAGGGATACGCAGGTTTATACCATGTGCATTTTTTGCTGTAATAAGAGTTGCGTCACATTCTACAAGGTCTTCAGGTATTCTTTCTTTATGTAATAATAAAACCTGATCAACTGTTCTTGGAATTTCCATATTGCCTTTAAAATCTGAAATTGAAGGCTCATAGTCATCAAATCCCGGAAGGTTCATCAAAATAATAATTGGTATATTTAATCTCTTAGAAACTTCTTTGTATTGTTTTAATAGATTATATTGAACAAAAGGAAGTTCATCTTTATCTGCTTGTACAATTTCTGCAAGAAAATGAAAACTATCTATAATAATTAGTTCAACTCTTTGTTCTTTTACCATTATTCTTGCCGTAAATTCAATTTCTTCAAACATCCAGTTTGGTGAATCATCTATAAAAATAGGAGCTTCATATAAACTTCCAGCTTTATCAATAAATTCCTTAAAATCGGATTTTTTTAAGTTACCCCCATTTATTTTATATAATGGAACTCTTGTTATATGAGAAAGTAACTTGCTGCAAACAGCAACTTCATCTTTTTCTCCACATGAAATATATCCAAGTGGCTTTTTTGATTTAATCGCAATATTATCAATCAGACTGGCAACAAAAGAAGAAATATCATGTTTTGATGCAAGAACAATAAGATCGCCTTTTCTTAAATATAAGTTTCTAAAGCCTGTATTAAGATATTGTTCATTATTACCATAATCTTTCGTATAATATTCATCTAAATTTTTTATCGTCTTATTCAAAGCATCACTTATAGATGTGTACAACTCATTATTTTCTTCATCATTTAATTCATTCATACAAACCTCTATTTCAAGTATAAAACAGTAGGTCTATCAAATGACAGTAGAGACGTATTTTTTTTTCTATTCGCAACCTTGCGACCTGGTCTTGCCTCACAGTGAACTTGTGAAATATGCCGCCATGCGTGGATATTTCATCTCTTTTTCCAGTGATTGCCCGGCGTTACGGTCACACAACCCGGACTATGGCTACAGGAGCTTCTGCTTCCGTCGTTGCCATTGTCGGTGTTGTGTTATACCGTCTTTGTCACTTTACTTTCATACTTCAATTAGAGGGGCTGCTCTTGCTCGCAAAAAATAAAAAAAATCGGAAAATTCGGCCCTTATTTAAGAAAGCGGTTTTTTTTTACCCGAAAAGTTTTGTTATCCACAAAGGTAGCGAACAACTAGTCTTCGGAAATTACAATACCAGCCTGGCCAACCCACCCGCGGGTGCCCGTGGAAGGGTTGGGACTGACCGGTGAGGGCAGGCCCAAGGATGGGGCTGTCTGGCGGATTCTGTTAGTAATAAAAAAAGGCTTGCCGCCGAAATGCGCACCCATTTTTTGGATGTTGTATGCAATTCGGCGGCAAGCCCTTCTAAAGAGTCGGAACCCGCTCAATGACCGCTGGCACTACGCTTTTAGACAGCCCCAGACCGAGCGTTAGCGGGCCCTGGAAGGGGCGTTGGAAGAAAGGTTCGCGCCCCTGTTATCTTGAAAAATTATTTAATCAAGAGGCCTGCATATTCAGCAAGAGCTGGTTCCATGTTCTTAGAAAGTACGGCTTTTGCAAGCTTCTTTCCAAGCTGAACGCCTTCCTGGTCGAAGCTGTTTACATTCCATACAAAGCCCTGGAACATAATCTTGTTTTCAAAGTGAGAAAGAAGGGCGCCAAGAGTTTTTGGTGTAAGCTGCTTTCCGTAAATCAAACTTGAAGGGCGGTTGCCTGCAAAAGCCTTGTTTGGATCTGCATCGTCTTTTCCGCAGGCAAAAGCAACAATCTGAGCAACAACGTTAGCGCAGAGTTTTACCTGGCTGGTTGAGTTTTCAATTACAACATCTTTTCCTGTCTGGTTTTCCTGGAAAGCGATGAACTGAAGTGGAATTACATTTGTTCCCTGATGAAGGAGCTGGTAGAAAGAGTGCTGGCCGTTTGTTCCAGGTTCACCAAAAATTACAGGTCCTGTTACATAGTCGATTTTTCCGCCGTCGCGGTTTACGCTCTTTCCGTTTGATTCCATGTCAGCCTGCTGAAGGTGTGCAGGGAAGCGGCTTAAAGCCTGTGAATATGGAAGAATTGCAGTTGAAGGATATTCCTGAGCGTTTCTCTCGTAAACACCGATAAGAGCGTCCAGCAAAGCAGGATTCTTTCTGATGTCCTTTTCCAAAGCAGTTTTGTCTTCAGCAGCGGCACCGTCAAGGAAGTCAGCAAATACTTTTGCTCCGAATGCCAGTGAAAGAACTGCTCCACCAACACCAGAAGTTGAAGAATAGCGGCCACCGATGTAGTCGTCCATGTAGAAGGCTTCCATGTAGTCAGGGTTGTGTGCCAAAGGAGAAGTTTCCGAAGTAACAGCAATCATGTGCTTTGAAACATCAAGTCCAGCCTTCTTGATAAAATCTTTTACGAAAGACTCGTTTGTAAGGGTTTCAAGAGTTGTTCCTGATTTTGAAACCAGGATGAAGATTGTGTGAGCAAGGTCAAGGGAAGCAACAACTGCAGCGCCGTCGTCCGGGTCTACGTTAGAAATGAATTTTGCTTCCATTTTGAAGGTGTTGTTTGCCTTTGCCCAGTTTTCAAGAGCAAGGTACATTGCTCTTGGACCAAGGTCTGAACCACCGATACCAATCTGGCAAACCTGAGTATATTTTTCGCCTTTTTCGTTCAAAAGTTTTCCTGAGTGAACTTTGTCTGCAAATTCAGCGATTCTTTTCTGTTCTTTGATGTAGAATTCGCGCTTGTTTGTTCCGTCAGCCATAACGTCTTTTCCAAGCTGGCCGCGGGTCAGGTGATGAAGAACCATTCTCTTCTCACCTGTATTTACTACTTCGCCGTTGTAAAGTGCAGCGAATTTTTCGAGAAGCTCAGACTCATCTGCCAAATCCTGCAAAGTCTTTAAAATCTGTTCATTTACCTGTTTTGCAGCGTAATTGTAAGTGAGACCTTCAGCCATCGGAACTGAATATTCCTTGATGCGTTTTACAGCACCGCTTGAAGAAAGCTCATCTTTAACAGAAACCATTCCCTTAAGGGACATCAATTTTTTCCAAGAAGACAATGTGTCAGCATTTGCCCAAGTTACCATCTATAGCCTCGTATATATGTGATATTTATAGAAAGAATATAGCGAATTTATGAGTTTTACACAATGAGGGAGGAAAAATTGATACTGAAACCAGACCAGTACATTATACAAGACCAGTACATTATAAAATGCCAGATGAATGGGGGCTGAATATGTCGATAAAGCCGGGGATTATTATTTTTTTCATAGCTATTGCAAAAAAACGCGTATTTTGGTTTAATAGCGGCATGAATAATTCTTTGTCACTTTCAGTAAAAGTTCTCGTTGTCGTCCTACTCTAACGGTAAGGAGCACGATTTTTATTGTTCTGGCAAATTAACACAGAATATAGGGCTCCTGGTTTTCGGGAGCCTTTTTTATTTTATTCAAGGAAGCTTTATCGGCTTTCTTTCAGGAGATTCTATGAAACAGACTGGCGCACAAATCATCACAAAATTGCTGGAAATGCACGGTGTTAAAACGGTTGCAGGCATTCCGGGAGGTTCAATTCTTCCCCTTTATGACGAGCTTACACGAAGCAACATCCATCACGTCCTTGTGCGCCAGGAACAGGCAGCTGGATTTTTGGCACAGGGAATGGCACGAACAACAGGTCTTCCGGCAGTATGTATGGTAACCAGCGGTCCGGGTGCAATGAACCTTTTGACGGCGATTGCAGATGCAAGAAGCGATTCTGTACCGGTTATCGCTTTTACAGGTCAGGTAAATACTAAGCTTTTGGGAACCGACGCTTTTCAGGAGGCTGATACATTTGGACTTTCTTTCCCGATTACAAAGCACTCTATAATGGTAAAAAAGCCGGAAGAACTTTTGACCATTATTCCGGAAGCCTTCAAAATCGCCATGAGCGGACGACCGGGACCGGTTCTCATCGATGTTCCACGGGATATCCAGCTTTCAGAATGCGAATTCGACAAATGGCCGCAGATTACTCTTCCGGCACAGAGAAAACCGGAGCTTCCAAAGTTTGCTACTTCCGGCAAAGCCCTTGACGACAAACTGGCAGCAGCAGCAAGAATGATTTCCAGCTCTGTAAACCCGATTTTCTACCTTGGAGGCGGCGCAAACAGTCCTAAGGCTGCAGAAGCACTCAAAACAATGATGAGTATCTGCCGCATTCCATGCGTAACCAGCCTTATGGGAATCGGTGCGGTTCCTTCAAGCTGCAAGGACAACATGGGAATGATTGGTATGCACGGAACCTATGTTGCAAACTATGCAATGCACGAAAGCGATGTTGTAATTGCCTGCGGTGTTCGCTTTGATGACAGGGCAACGGGTCTTGTAAGCGAGTTCTGTCCTAACGCAAACATAATTCACATTGATGTTGATGCAGCGGAAATCAACAAGATTCTTCCTTCTGCAATCTCCATTGTCGGCTCCGTTGAATCAATTCTTCCAAAAATCAACACCCTTCTTTCAAAAGAAAACCTTGACCAGAATAAGGCTGAAAAGGAAGCCTGGTGCGAACAGCTTATTCAGATCAGAAAGGAAACAATTTCTAAAACCTGCGGAAGTCCTAAAGAGGGCGAAAAAAATAAGAATTTTGAAGGCAGCATAAATCCAAGAACCTTTATCCAGAGCATTCCGGAACTGGCTGAAAAAGCAGGAACAAAGAAAGAAGACCTTCTGGTTGCAACGGATGTTGGTCAGCACCAGATGTGGACGGCTCAGTACTACCCGATTGAAAGACCGCGCACTCTTCTTACATCAGGAAGCCTTGGAACTATGGGATTCGGTCTTCCAACAGCTATCGGAGCGGCAATTGCAAATCCGGACAAACGGGTAATCTGCTTCTCCGGCGACGGTTCAATCATGATGAATGTTCAGGAGCTGGCAACCCTCTGCGAGAACAACCTTCAGGTAACAGTAATTGTTTTTGAAAACGGAACTCTGGGAATGGTTTACCAGCAGCAGAAGTATCTCTTCAACAAAACCTACAGCGCTTCAGTATTTGACAGAAGCCCGGACCTGCTTAAAATTGCGGAAGGCTTTGGAATTGAAGCAATTGATGCAGACAAAGACCCAGAATGGTACGAAAAGGCTTTTGACCCCAACAGAATCAACAAGCCGTGCTTTGTAAAGGTTCGCGTAGATCCGGAAGAGAACGTACTTCCGTTTGTACCCGGGGGAAAAGCAAATATAAGCTGTATAATGAACTAAAAGGGTGAATGGCGGGTTTTGTAATTTCTGTTCAAAAATTGGCTCTCAGCGGGAACCCTGAATGAAAAACGGCAGTACCGCTTCGCGGTGGCTGAGTGTTTTTCCTTCAGGAACCCCGCTTACGCCAATTTTTTAATAAGTCTTGCAACCCCGCCATTCCCCCTATACTAATACGGGAACAGCTAAGAGTGGAGCGGGGCTTCTGGGGAACTGGAGGCCTCTAATTTTCCTTTCTTGAGGCGCTGGCGCCAGTAGTATTCTTTTTCTTCTTCTTCGATTTCTTTTGTCTTAAAATCCTGACTTACCATGTAAATCATCGGCTTTAATGAAAGCACGGCGTCTACGATGCAGGGCTCAAAGTGGGTTCCGCGGCCTTCTTCGAAGGTCTGCATAACCTGATCGATATCCATGCGGTCCTTGTACGGTCGCCAGCTTAAAAGAGCGTCCAGAACATCGGCGGCGGTCATGATTCGGGCGCAAAGAGGAATTGCTTTTCCGGAAATGCCGGTTGGATAACCGGTTCCGTCGTATTTTTCGTGATGGTAGTAAGCCATCTGCATTGCGATTTCGTTGAACTGTCCGTGCTTTATTCTAGGAAGAGCCATAATAAGCTTTTTTCCCTCTTCAGGGTGGCTCTTCATCATGGCGTATTCTTCCGGAGTAAATTTTCCCGGGTTATTCAGAATGTTGTCCGGAATGTGAACCTTTCCGATATCGTGAAGGTTGGCCGCGTGAGCGTACAGATCGATGGTCTGGTCATCAAGAATATCCGCATAGACCCCTTCCCGCTTGAGCTCTTTGGCAATCATTTCTACATATTTTACAGTGTGACGAACGTGATGGCCGGTGAAAACCTCGTGGCTTTCAAGAATTTTCGGAATAAAGTCCATTATATCAAGCTGAGTATTTCTGAGCTGTTCATTGATATCCAGGGCATGCTGCAGGGTTTTTCGGCAGCGCTTTGAAATATTGATTGCAATCAGGAATACAAAGAAATATTCCAGGGTAAAGCCCGCACCCATGGCGATAAAATAGTGGGCAACGGTAGGAACATAAGGATTTCCTTCGGCATAACCGTCAACGCCCTTAAACCAGAGGGAAACAAGCATTACGATATAGTCAAAAACCGCAATAAAAGCGGTAAGCTTGGTGTCATAGTAAAGGCAGCTCATAAAGACAATCAGGGAATAGGAAATGTAGATTCCCACATGGAAATGACTTCCTAAAAAGCCCAAAATGAGCGACATTCCTGCAAGTCCGAAGTACATGGAAAACTTCTGCAGGTTGAATTTATAAACACATAGAAGGTGAATGATAGAAAAAGGTGTTACAAGGCAGACCGTGATGGCACAGACCATTGTTGAAATGGAAAAAACACCGAAATACGACAGGAGATAGAAAATCGGGCCAAGAAGATTTGAGAAAAGTAAAATTGTTGTAGTAATCTTGTTTATGCTCTCAATGTTCTCTGACATGAGATCTTCGTCAGCTAATTTCATATTCTCCTTACCAGGTAAAGCCGGATGGCAAAAACTCTCTAACCGAACAAAAACGGCAACTTTTACACCGCAGAACCGAAAAACAGAAGGAACTGCGGTGCAATGCAGTAAATTATTTTACAGGATAAACTTTCTTGAATTCCTCAAGAAGGTTTGCTGTTTCAATTGCTGCATCGAAGTTCTGAATCTTACCCTTGTCAGTATAGAACTTGATGAGAGGTTCTGTCTGTTCACGGTAAACATCCATTCGGTGAAGGATTGATTCCTGCTTGTCGTCGTCGCGCTGAATGATTTCGCCGCCACACTTGTCGCAAACGCCTTCCTTTTTTGGTGGAAGAGTAAGGACATTGTAGTTAGCACCGCAAGCCTTGCAAACACGGCGTGTGCTCAATCTTTTGATAACGATTTCGTCAGCAATCTGGAAATTAACTACTGCTACATCCGGGCAAATGTCCTGGAACATTTCTGCCTGTGGAATTGTGCGTGGGAATCCGTCAAGGATGAATCCGTTTTTGCAGTCATCCTTTGAAAGGCGGTCTTTTACAAGCTCGCAGGTCAAATCGTCGCTTACAAGCGAACCTGAATCGATGATAGCCTTAACTTTTACACCAAGAGGTGTCTGAGCCTTAATATTGGCACGGAAAATATCTCCCGTTGAAATATGAGGAATTTTGTAATCCTCAGCAACTTTTACTGCAAGAGAGCCCTTACCTGCTCCCGGTGGTCCCAAAAAAATGAAATTCATAATTTCTCCTATCAAAACTATAGTGAAATAATTATATACGAAAGAAGGAGAATTTGCCATAAATATTTTTATTGGATTTATATCTCCATAGTAAAAAAAAGATAAACATTTGACTTTATTGTTTTCATGTGCAAAAATAGTTTTTCTAGATGAAAAGTAAGTTTATCTCTTCAACAATAATTTTACAGTTTATTCTGATACTCTCATCCTGCGGCTTCTTTCTTCATGTTTCCCCAGAATCTGATGAAGGAAAAGCATTTGATTACCAAGAACTGATTACAACGAAAAGCAAATGGGAACAACAGAAAATAAACGATTATAATTTTACATATAATATAATAATTGAAGATTCTACTACACTCAAAAAAGAAGCTGCAATAGAAGGCTCAGTTTCAGTTATAAACGGAAAAGGCGCTGCTACTATAAAAGCATTAAATTCTTTTGAATTTTCCGGCAAAACATATCATAAAGATGAAATCATAGATACAGAAAATCGCTTCTGTATAAAATCAATAAATGAATGGTTTGATTATCTACTTAATTCTTACGAAAATCTTGATATTCATAACAAGGACAAAGTAAGAACCAGTTATGATGAAGATTATTCCTTTCCGCTTTTTCTAAAAGTTGAGCCATCTTCAAATTCAAAAAAAATGTTCATGCTGCTAGAAATCACTTCATTCCAGGTCTTGTAAGCCTTTACTCCTTCCATTTTTGCGCTATCTTTATTTCTGAGGTGTGATTATGGTAAAACTGGAATTCCCCGGAGAACTTGCAAAAACTGAAGGAGATCTTTTTTGCAACGCCTTAATTAACGCGGCAAAAGAAAAGGCTCCTCTGGTATTTGAAGTATTAAAAAGAGAGGGACTGTGCACTTTTCTAGATCATGTCTGCGCTGTAGTCTATCCAAAAAACTGCACAAACATCGACGTATATTTTTTCTCCTTCTCTTTCTGGGGCAGGAAAAACTGCGTACTCTGGCTTCCGGGAAAGCTAAAAAATACTGAACGCAAATCCTTTGTATCAAACTTTCAGGATACCATAATTTACACTCCGAAAGGCTCTGAAACGGATCGATTTTTCAGGGCGTCCAGCTTTCCGAAAGAGGTCAGAAACGGCTATCCGAAAATCGGCGGAAAAACCATAGTTCCTGATGAAAAACTGTATATCTGGATGGATGACGGAAGGGAGGAAGAGTGCGAGCCGGATGCGACTGAGCCACCAGTGCGCCGAGGACCAGCCGGAAAACCAGACCATACAAAGAAAGACGGGAGCTTCATACCAGCTGTTTTGGGACTGGTAATTGCAGTAATAATTTTGGTGGTAATGCTTAAAACGGGATAGAGCGACTTTGCGCGCGGGCGTGGAGTGGTGGGCGTAAGCCCAGGCGAATGCGAAGCATGAGACCGAGCCTCTGGCGGGCCACGGAAGGCCCGTAGGTGG
>CAMHMJ010000038.1 GCA_946186185.1 uncultured Treponema sp.
CGGCGGATTTCTTCCAGTTCGTGGGTGCTGGAGATAAGCTCGTTTTTGCTTGGAGTATCGATTCCCAGGTGGCAGGGGAATTTTACCTGAGGTGAACTTACCCTGAAATGCACTTCCTTTGCACCTGCCCGCCGTAATATTTCTACCAGTCGGCGGCTGGTGGTTCCCCGCACAATGGAGTCGTCGATTACAACAACGCGTTTTCCTTCAAGATCGCTCTTGATGGCGTTCAGTTTTACAAAAACCATTGCTTCCCTTTCCGCCTGGGTTGGGGCAATAAAGGTTCGTCCGATATATTTATTTTTCAAAATTCCCGTCACATATGGAATTCCGCTTGCCTTTGCATATCCCATGGCCGCCCCGATTCCGCTGTCCGGAACCCCGATTACGCAGTCGGCGTCCACAAGACTTTCTTTTGCCAGCATTTCCCCCATTTTGTAGCGGGCTTCCTGCACGGCAATTCCGTCAATTACGCTGTCCGGCCGTGCAAAGTAGACGTATTCAAAAATGCAGGTTTTCTTTTGGCATTTTTCAATCTGGTAGGACTTAATTTCTCCCTTTCTGATTACCACAATCTCTCCCGGCTTTACATCGCGCAAAAAAGTTCCGTTCATGGCGTCGATTGCGCAGGATTCAGAAGTGAAGATATAAGCGGGGAAAGTCTCCCCCTCGCTGCAAACGCATTGGTTTCGACCTTGCTCAACCAACGCGTTTTCCGCTACCCCCTCGCCTAGGGGCTCCGCCCCTAAAACCCTGTCGATTTTTCCCAGGCAAAGGGGGCGGATTCCGTTAGGGTCCCGTACGCCAATCAGCATATTCTCCGTCATAATGCAGAGTGCAAAGGAGCCTTTTATTTCTTTTATTGCTTCAATTACTGAGGTGATGAAAATACTGTCGCTGTCGGATGTTGAGAAATTTTCGCCGTCATTTTTTGACAGACCGTTATTATTCTGCTGGTCTTGTGCAGGCTGTCCGTTCTGGAAAACTTTTTTTCTTCCCAGATGGCCGCCGTTCTCAACAAACTTTCTTACAATCAGTTTTAAGATTACTTCGCTGTCGCTGGAACTGGAAAAAGTGCTTCCGTGGTCTTCCAGCATGGCCCTCAATTCAGCGTGATTTACCAGTTGTCCGTTGTGGGCAAGGGCAATTGAGCCCAGTTTAAAAGAATTTAAAAAAGGCTGGGCGTTTTCGATTGTTCTTCCACCCGCAGTTGCATAACGAACGTGACCTATGGCGATGTTTCCGGAAAGGCGCTCAAAGTCTGCCTGCTTAAATATGTCGCCAACAAGACCTATTTCTTTTTTTAAGGCAATTCTTTCGCCGTTGCTTACGGCAATTCCCGCGCTTTCCTGTCCCCGGTGCTGTAAAGAAACAAGACCAAAATAGGTGAGGCTTGCGGCATTTTTTGCTCCGTAAACCCCGATTACTCCACATTCGTCATGAAAACCCATTTTATTTTTCTCCGTTCATCAGGAAGGCGTCAATCTGTTTTGCACATTCGCGGCCTTCTGCGATTGCCCATACAACAAGGCTCTGTCCGCGGCGCATGTCACCGGCTGCAAAGATTTTTGGAACGCTGGTTGCGTATCCGTTCGGGCTTGCGCTTTCCGGTGTTGCTTCTCCTACAGATTTTACCGTACCGCGTTCCCCAAGTTCAACTTCAAAAGCGTTTGCGGTGTATTCTTCGCAGCCTGTAAATCCTGCCGCAACGAGTAAAAGGTCACATGAAAGTGTTTTTTCAGTTCCTGAGCGTTCAACAAGAACGCGTTTTCCATCTTTCATCTGGAATTCAACTTCTACTGTGCGAACTGCCGTAATGTGTCCGTCCTTGCTGATAACTTCTTTTACGGTAGTTTCGTAGATTCTCGGGTCGTTTCCGAATTTTGCAATGCTTTCTTCAGCACCGTAATCTACTTTGAGCACTTTAGGCCACTGTGGCCATGGATTATTAGCAGAGCGTTCTTTTGGAGGGCAAGGCATCATTTCAATCTGGGTAACGCTTGAAGCACCAAGTCGGATTGAAGAACCGCAGCAGTCGTTTCCTGTGTCACCGCCGCCAACGATGATTACATTTTTTTCGCTTACATCAATTCCAAACTTTTCAGAAAGCACTTTTCCAATCTGTTCGTTGGTCGGTTCTGTTCCGATGTTTTTTAATGCTTCTTCCGTCTGAACAACTGATTTTGTAACTGCCTTAAGGAAGTCAACGGCGAATAACAAGCCCGAGCTGGCGAGAGATTGTTCGCCGTTTAATTTGTCGATACCAACAGCATTCAAGGCGCGGGCTTTTTTTGCACCGCAGCACAATGCAATTGCATCAAAATCCTTCAGAATCTGTGAAGAAGAAAAATCGTGTCCTACATCGGCATTAAAAATGAACTGAACGCCCTCTTTTTTCATAAAATCAATGCGGCGTTCAACGATTTTTTTGTCCAGCTTCATGTTTGGAATACCGTACATTAAAAGTCCGCCGGCTCTGTCTTCTCGTTCGTAAACTGTAACGCTGTGTCCGCGGCGGTTAAGCCAGTCTGCAACTGCAAGACCTGCTGGTCCCGAACCGATTACGGCAACTTTTTTTCCGCTTCTGTTTTTTGGCGGAGTTGGTTTCATATATCCCGAAGCAAAGGCGTGTTCGATGATGTAAAGTTCATTGTCGTGGATTGTAACGGCTCCGGAAATTTCTTCTCCGTCACCAACATTTCCCAGGTTACAGGCTTTTTCGCAGAGGGCAGGGCAGACGCGGCCTGTAAATTCCGGGAAACTAGAAGTTTTCAAAAGGCGCCAGGCTGCCATGTCATACTGTCCCTGGTAAAGGGCATCGTTCCATTCCGGAATGTAGTTGTGAAGAGGGCAGCCGGTAACCATTCCTGCAAGTTTGATTGCACTCTGGCACATTGGAACGCCGCAGTTCATACAGCGGGAAGCCTGACATCGGCGGGCCTCATCATCCAGCTTCGGGTGAAATTCCTTGAAGTTCGTGATTCTTTCAAGGGGCGGAACATTTCCGTTTTCAATTCGTTTATAATCCATAAATCCTGTTATATTTCCCATCTGTTTTACCTGCCTATTTTGCCAATTCCTGAAGTTTTACCTTAAGATAATCGTTTGGAATGATTTTCTTAAAGTTGTGCTTGTAGTTTTCCCAGTCAGCAAGAATTGCTTTTCCCCTTTCACTCTGAGTTTCTGCAACATGCTTTTCGATAAGGAATTTTAATGTTGCTTCATCAGTTGTGTCCCGCAAAGTTGTTACTTCGTCATCCAGATCGTACATTTTTACGAGTTCGTGGTTCATTCGTTTGTACAGATCGTGTTTGTCGTCAAGAATGTAAGCAATTCCACCGCTCATACCTGCTGCAAGGTTTCGGCCAGTGTTTCCAAGAATTACTGCAATTCCGCCAGTCATGTATTCAAGACCGTGGTCACCGCAGCCTTCGACCACCGCAACTGCTCCGGAGTTTCTTACGCAGAATCGTTCGCCGGCTACACCGTTTATAAAGGCGGTTCCGCTTGTTGAACCGAAAAGGGCAACGTTTCCAATGATGATGTTTTCTTCAGCTTTTCCGGCAAAATCCTTTGCTTTTTTAACTACGATTTTTCCGCCGCTTAAGCCTTTTCCCATGTAGTCGTTTGCTTCGCCTTCAAGGTAAATGCTCAAGCCCTTTGGAATGAATGCGCCAAAGCTCTGTCCGGCACCGCCCTTGAAGTGAACCTTAAAGCTGTCTTCTTCAAGTTTTGAACCGAACTTTTTCTGAATTTCGCTTCCAAGAATTGTACACGCAGTTCTGTCTGTAGACTGGATAAAAATAGGAGCGGGGGAAGTCTCCCCCTCGCTTCCAAGTCCTCGCTTTGCTGCGGTCTTGTCCGCTACCCCCTCGCCTAGGTGGCTTTCGCCCCCTAAAACCCCTGACTTTTTCTCAAAGTCACCAAGGAGACTTTTTACATCCAGACTTTTTTCAAGTTCAAAGTCGTAAAGTGAGCGGTCAGCTTTCCATGCGCTGTTTTCAGCATTGCCGGATTTTCCAGCACAGGCATTTTCGCCCAAAACTCTGCTCAAATCCAGAAGACCGGCTCTCTTGAAGCCCTGTTTTTCCTTAAGTTTAAGAAGGTCTGTTCGTCCGCAGAGTTCTTCAACGGTATGAACGCCAAGTTTTGCCATGTATTCGCGCATTTCTTCTGCAATGAACTTCATGAAGTTTTCAACATATTCAGCTTTTCCCTTGAAGTTTTTGCGGAGTTTTTCATTCTGAGTTGCAATTCCGAACGGACAGGTGTCGCTCTGGCAGGCACGCATCATTCGGCAGCCCATTGTTACAAGTGGAGCGGTTGCAAATCCGAATTCTTCTGCACCAAGGAGACATGCGATTGCAACGTCACGGCCGCTCATAAGTTTTCCGTCAGTTTCTACAACTACACGGCCGCGCAAACCGTTCTGAATTAAAGTCTGGTGTGCTTCAGCAAGACCAAGTTCCCACGGAAGACCGGCATTATGAATAGAAGAAATAGGGGCCGCTCCAGTTCCGCCGTCGTGTCCTGAAATCAGGATTACCTGTGCTCCGGCTTTTGCAACACCTGCTGCAACTGTTCCGACACCGGCTTCACTTACAAGCTTCACGGAAATTCGGGCTGCGCGGTTAGCGTTCTTCAAATCGTAAATTAACTGTGCCAGATCTTCGATGGAGTAGATATCGTGGTGCGGCGGTGGCGAAATGAGGGAAACGCCTGGGGTTGCATAACGAGTCTGGGCAATCCAAGGGTAAACTTTCTTTCCTGGGAGGTGGCCGCCTTCACCAGGTTTTGCGCCCTGTGCCATTTTAATCTGGATTTCAGTTGCGCTTAAAAGATATTCTTCGGTAACTCCAAAGCGTCCGCTGGCAACCTGTTTAATTGCAGAATTGTAAACTGTTCCAAGTCGCTCAGGTTTTTCACCGCCTTCACCGCTGTTTGATTTTCCGTGGAGGTGGTTCATTGCTTCAGCCATGCATTTGTGTGCTTCTTCACTGATTGAACCGTAACTCATGGCTCCGGTTTTGAATCTCTGAACGATTGAATCAACGCTTTCTACTTCTTCAAGTGGAATTCCGCCGTTTTCAGCGTATTTGAAATCCAGCATTGCCCGCAGTGTGTGAGGATGTTCGTCTGCATCAATCATTGCGGTGTATTCTTTAAAGCGTTTGTAGTCGCCGTTCTGTGTAGATTCCTGAAGGGCAACGATTGTTTCCGGATTGTAAAGATGATCTTCCGCACCCGGACCCCGGCGCATTTTGTGGTAGCCTGTTGAATCAAGGTGACTGTTTTCTGTAAGTCCGTCCTGATTCCAGGCGTTGTTGTGGTGGTAAACAATGTCTTCTTCGATTTCTTTAAGACCGATACCACCAACGCGGCTTACTGTATTTGTAAAATATTTTTCGATAACTTCGTTTGAAATACCAACTGCTTCAAAAATCTGGGCGCTCTGGTAAGATTGAATTGTACTGATACCCATTTTTGCAGCGATTTTTACGATTCCGTTTATGATTCCGGAGTTGTAATCGTTGATTGCCGTGTGATAATCCTTATCAAGAATCTTCTGGTCGATGAGTTCAGCAATTGCTTCGTGAGCAAGATATGGGTTTACAGCGCGAGCACCGTAGCCCAAGCACATTGCAGCCTGATGAACATTTCGAACTTCTGCAGTTTCAAGAATGATTGAAATTGCAGTTCGTTTTTTTGTTCGGATTAAATACTGTTCAACGGCAGAAACTGCAAGAAGTGAAGGAATTGCAGCGTGTGCTTCATCAACACCACGGTCTGAAAGAACGATAATGTTGTAGCCTTCTGCGTATGCTGAATCAATCTGTGTGAAGAGGGATTCAAGGGCAGCTGAAAGATTGATTTTGTTGTAATCCATCAGAAGCGAAATTGTCTTTGTTTTAAGTCCGTTCTGATTCAGTGCCTTGATTTTTATCATGTCTGTTCCGGTCAGAATCGGATTGTGGATTTCAAGGACATTACAGTTTTTGCCCTTTACATTAAGAAGGTCGCCGTCGCTTCCAACATAAACCGTTGTATCAGTAACGATTTTTTCACGAAGGGAATCGATCGGCGGGTTTGTAACCTGAGCGAAGAGCTGTTTGAAGTATTCAAAAAGGCTCGGATGATTGTCGCTCATGCAGGCAAGAGGAGTATCAACGCCCATGGAACCGATTGGTTCAACGCCGGTTTTTGCCATCGGAAGAATCATTTCGTTTACATCTTCGTAATTCCAGCCGAAAGCGCGGTAAAGGCGGTTTCTTTCATCCTGAGTTGAAACTTCGATTTTTTTGTTAGGTATTTTAATAGAAGAAAGCTGAACCAGATTCTGGCTGAGCCATTCGCCGTAAGGATGTTCTGCGGCGTATTTAGATTTAATTTCATCGTTGGAAATAAGTTTTTTTGCTTTTGTATCTACAAGAAGCATTCGGCCAGGCATAAGCCGGCTCTTTTTTACGATTTTGCTTTCCGGAATATCAAGAACGCCTACTTCCGAGCTCAAAATGAGCATATTGTCGTCGGTAATAAAGTAGCGGCTTGGGCGGAGACCGTTTCTGTCCAGGGTTGCACCAAGAATATCACCGTCACTGAAGAGAAGGGCAGCCGGACCGTCCCAGCTTTCCATCATGGTTGCCCAGTAATGGTAGAAATCTTTCTTTTCCTGGCTTAAATTGTCGTCGTGCTGCCATGCCTGTGGAACTAAAACCATCATTGCAAGGGGCAAATCCATTCCGTTCATCATGTAGTATTCAAGGGTGTTGTCCAGCATTGCAGAGTCAGAACCGCTTAAATCGATTTCACCGTTTCGGGCAAGCATTCGGTCCGCATTTCCGCGGATTGTATTAATTTCACCGTTGTGGGCGATGATTCTGTTCGGGTGAGCCCTCTGCCAGCTTGGATTTGTGTTTGTTGAAAAGCGGGAGTGAACTAAAGCCAGGGCAGAAGCGTATTCTTCTGACTGTAAATCGCTGTAGAAAGTGCGGAGTTCGTGAACAAGGAACATTCCTTTGTAAACGATTGTTCTGCTTGAAAGGGAACAAACATAGGTTTTATTGTTCATTTCGACAGGCTCAATGAACGCACCTTTTTCGAATTCAAGCCGGGCTTTGTACAAAAGCTTGTCGAATTCAAGGCCTTTTTCGCATTTTTCCGGGCGGGCAATGAAACCCTGCCAGATTTCCGGCATGCAGTCCCGTGCTTTTTTACCAAGGCATTTTTCATTTACAGGAACTTTTCGCCATCCAAGGAATTTTAATTTCTGAGATGCACAGATTTTTTCAAACCGGGCTTTTTCTGATTCTGTTGTGCTGGTTGAGCCTGTCGAAACCGAGCCTGCACTGTTTGCGCCCGGGAAGAAGAACTGTCCGATACCGTAATCCCGTTCTTCAAGTTTTCCGATTATATCGCTGCAAGATTTCTTAAAAAAATCGTGGCTTATCTGTACCAGAATACCAACGCCGTCTCCGGTTTCTCCGCTGGCATCTTTACCGGCTCTGTGTTCAAGTTTTTCTACGATACTAAGTGCGTTGTCAACGATTCCGTGACTTTTAATTCCGTCGATACTTACGACCGCACCGATACCACAAGCATCGTGCTCAAAAGATGGTTCATACAAAGTTTTCATTTCTTTCATAAGACCTTAATACCCGCCTTAAATGCGTTAGTTGGTTAAAACAAAAAAGGTCGTAGATAAATTTTCATGCGGACACGAAAATTTATCTACGACCTCTTTGTCGTTTAGTTTTACCATTATGTTAAAAAAGAAGATTTGTGTCAAGTAAGCCGATTTTTCATATAAATGATTTTAATTGGAGGAAAATCGATATGGAGTCTTACGAGCAGTATCTGCGGAAGCAGAATCTTTCTGAAAATACAATTGCGTCTTATCTGTGGACAATCAGGTATTATATGGAAAATTATGAGGATTTTTCCAAGGAAAATCTTCTGGCGTACAAGGGCTGGCTTCTGGAATATTTTAAGCCAAAAACAGTAAATCTCCGGATTCAGGCAATCAACAAATATCTGGTTTTTTGCGGAAAAGATAAAATGCAGCTTAAGCAGATAAAAATTCAGCAGAAGAACTTTCTTGAAAATGTTATCAGCAATGCGGATTACCAGTATTTTAAGGCGCGGCTTAAGGCGGAGGGCTACATCGAATGGTATTTTCTTGTGTGGTTTCTGGGAGCAACGGGGGCTCGTGTCAGCGAGGTGATTCAGATTAAGGTTGAACATGTGAATATTGGCTGGTTTGATTTATATTCAAAAGGGGGAAAACTCCGCCGGCTCTATATTCCGGTGCAGTTACGAAGGGAAGCGATGGAATGGCTTAAATCCATAGGTCGTTCCTCCGGCTATATTTTCCTGAACCGCTACGGGGAACGCATTTCTACCCGGGGAATTGCCGTTCAGCTAAAAACCTATGGAGAAAAATACGGACTTGATACAAAACTGGTTCATCCCCATTCCTTCCGCCACCGGTTTGCAAAAAACTTTCTGGAAAAATACAACGATATTTCACTTCTTGCGGATTTAATGGGCCACGAAAGCATCGAAACCACCCGCATCTATCTGCGCCGAACCTCCAGCGAACAGCAGGAAATCGTGGATAAGGTGGTGACATGGTGAGTGGTATGGGAAATAAGGTTTTTGTTGAAGCTGTCAAGGAAGCAAAGCTCTACCCGTGAAGAAACAGGGACAGAAAGACAAAAATTACAACAAAATTTAGCCGTCTTGATTAAACCGCCCTTTTTTGTTACTATATAGTTCCCTTCGGGCCATTAGCTCAGTGGTTAGAGCAGGGGACTCATAATCCCTTGGTCCTTGGTTCAAGTCTAGAGACCAATTAAGATTTGGCACTTCGGGATAGGTGCTAAATCTATATAATACAAGCATTTACAAAATTGTCTGACCTTCAGAGGTTTTGAAATGTCAACCAAATATCAACTGGTTGATAAAAAACTTTTGGAGGTTCAAATGGACTCAAATTATCACATCTTTAAGAAACCTGTTAAATCTAAAAACAAAACCATTCATCGCTGGTATTACTATTTCATCGATCCTGTAACTGGCAAGAAAGTACAAAAGGTATGCAGAGGCTGTAAAACTCAGGCAGAGGCATACGCTTTTGTTTCTTCACTTCCACCTGTGTTCGTAGAAGAAAAAACAACAATAGCAAAGATAGCAGAATGGATGTACATTCCAGGAAGCCCGCATCTTGAACGGCAAAAGAAACTTGGAAAAGTCTTCACGCCTGAAACGCTTAAAATCAAAAGATTTGCTCTGAATATTATAGTTGAAGAGTTTGGCCATTTAGAACTTCAAGAACTTACAATTCCAATGGTCATTGATTTTCTGATGAATGATAAAAAGCATTCAGGCAGTTGGAAAAATGGATTCTTAACAGTTGTTGGTGAACTCTACGCAGAAGCTCCGTTTCATAATCTCCCCTACATTCCAGTTCCTCAGTTTCCTAAGTTCAGGCGTAACAGCAAGAAGAAAGACATATTTACAGTCGATGAATTGAACACACTTTTTGATGAAAAACTCTGGATTGATTACAGTAACAGGCGTTATTCAAAGCACCCGCAGTTTGATGAGGGACACAAAGCAATTTATCTGCTTTTTCTGTGTTGTGTAAAATGCGGACTCCGTATTGGTGAAGGAATTGGAACGCGGGTAAATCAGTTTCTTTTTGATGAAAAGGTATTTGTTGTTGATGGATTTTGGCGTTCAAATCAGCTGGTGCGAACAACTTTTAATAAATGCGGTTCCGACGATGATAAAAAGATCCGCGTTGCCCCACTTCCCGATGATTTTGCACAAATGATGAAAAAATATATTCAGGATAATAATTTAGGTCCTGATGATTATGTGTTTCAGCGTTATGGAAAACCAATCCGTAAATGGCTTGCAGAAGAATGGTTTCGAAATATTCTTCCTGCTTCTGGAATTAATGTTGGGGAGCGAATTCTCACTCCACACTCTTTGCGTTACACCTACATTACCCGAATGCGTCGTGAAGTTGCCGGAGAAACAGTCCAGAAAATTGCAGGACATACATCATTAAATATGACTGATTATTATACACGGGCCGCAATTCCTGAGATGGTAGAAGCTGTAAAGTCCGCTAATGGAGCGGCCAACAGGTTGTTTGAGTAATCTGGTATAGAAAAAGAGGTAAAAATGAACGATAATGTATATATGACAACAGAAAGATTGGATTCAATTAGGAAAATTGGAGAAACAGTATCAGTAGAGTTTAAACGATGCGGTGGAAACATTGAGCATGATGTTTATGAAACTGTCTGCTCATTTTCGAATCGTTTCGGTGGAGATATTTTCTTAGGAATCCTTGATGATGGAACTGTAAATGGTGTTCCTGAAAAAGCAGCTCCCGACATGGTAAAGAACTTTATAAGTGTTCTTGCAAATCCTTCTTTATTTTCTCCAACTCTCTGTATTGATGCAGAAATTATGGGGTATGAAGGAAAAACTATTATTCACATATATGTTCCAGTTTCTGGTGAAGTTGTCAGCTACAAAAATGTAATTTACAACCGGACAAATGATTCTGATGTAAAAGTAACCTCTACAACTGATATAGCCCAAATGTATATTAGGAAGCAGGAAATTTTTACTGAAAGAAAAGTCTTTCCTTATGTCAAACTTGAAGATATACGGATTGATTTGCTACCACTTGTAAGAACAATGGCAAAAAATAATTCTGCTGGAAGTCATCCGTGGGAAAAATTAAGTGATGAGGAACTTTTAAAAAGTGCCGGCCTGTATACAGTAGACCGACTGACGGGTGAAAAAGGTTTTAATCTTGCAGCCGTAATGTTACTTGGAAAAGATGAAGTTATTCATGATGTTGCCCCGACCTATTCAACAGATGCCTTGCTAAGAAAAGTGAATGTAGACCGATATGATGACAGGCTTATTGTTGAAACAAATCTGATTGAAAGTTACGATCGTCTTTTTGAATTTGCAACAAAACATCTCTTAGATAAGTTTTATTTGGAAGATGGGAAAGTACGTATTTCTCTCAGAAATATTCTTGCCCGTGAAATGATTGTGAATACGCTCATGCACCGGGAATTTTCAAGTGGTTATCAGGCAAAGTTCATCATCGAAAGAGACAAAATGTATGTAGAAAACGCAAATCGAGCAAGAAAAGATGGACTTATAACTCCGGAAAACTTAGAACCTTATGCAAAAAATCCATTGATTGCATCTTTTTTTAGAAATATAGGATATTCAGATAAACTCGGCTCTGGCGTAAGGAAACTGTTTAATTATTCACACAAATATTCTGGTGGAAATCCAGAATTTTCAGAAGGAGATGTCTTTAGAATTACAGTTCCGCTGAATGATGATTTTTCTTGGGATGCAGGCAATATTCCTAACGCTAATGAAATATCCCCAGCTAATATCCCTAGCTCTAATGAAATATCCCCAGCTAATATCCCTAGCTCTAATGAAATATCCCCAGCATTAAGAAATAAAATTGCTGCTTTAGGAAAACGACAAAACAAAGAAATTGTAAAAAGTTTGATAATTGAATTATGTAAAGAATCACCTAAGACAAAGAAACAATTAGCGGAAATATTCCAAAGAGATGAAGAATATATGAAAAAATTTTATTTGTCAAAAATGGTTGGTGTAGAACTAGAACTTGCAATTCCGAATAATCCTACCGATCCGAATCAGGCATATAAGGCAAGATAATGTTACAAAAAGTTTTATAAATAATGGCTTGTTGGTAATTCAACAAGCCATTGTCATTTATTTGTTTTTCATTTCTTTTTCACGTTTTAGCTGACGAAGTTCAAGTTTTGAAGTTATATAGTTGTCTATGAACTTCTGATCTTCTTCTTCAAGACAGTCGTAACCTTTTAGAAGACCTTCATATTGTTTTGCAAGACCAAATAACCAGCCATAAGTTTTTATATCGTCCTCATGATGATATTCGTCTTTTGTAAGAAGCCATTGAAGAGGTACTTTTAACTTTGATGCAATACTTTGCAAAGTTGTCTCTGGAATATCAGTCTGATAATTGCTCCAGTTAATCAGAGTTTCATAATCAATAATGTCTTTTAAATATTTTTCATGTTGCGCTTGAAAATCATAATCGAAGTCATTTGTTGTTTGGCGTAAGACTATTTCAATTCGATATAAAATACTTTTTCTGCTACAAGGATTTTCATAAGTATTTTGTTCGTTAGCATTATCGAATAATTCACCATAAACAAGCCAATCTAAGGAAACATTCATAAATGCAGCGATTTTGGCTATTAATTCTACATTCGGTAAAATATTCTTAGATTTCCAAGTTGCAATTGTTGAATTTGGAATATCAACAAGAGAACAAAACTGGCGTCGGCTTATTTTCTTTGAGCGCAAATAATCATCTAATATTTCAACTAATTCAACACCATTTCTCATAATTTTATTGACAACCAAACGAGAATATATTATATTACTACTGTTCGTTATAACGAACAGTAAATAAACGCACTGTTTGTTATAACAATAATAATTACTAATCAAAAACCTGTTAGGTCAGTGATTTGTAATGCTTGTAAAAATATTTTATCACAAAATGCTGTTTTTTTGAATATCCCGTCAAAGAAATAGCGAAGGAGTTGCCAATGCAAAACAATTTTGATTTGGAGTTGAAATCGATTCAACTTCAAAATGAACGTCTTCTGCGAGAGCTTGCAGAAGTCCACAAGATTCTGGAATTACCTTCAGAACAAAATAAAACAGTAAAGGAATTTTATACTGTTGAGGAATGTGCAGAATTGAAGGGAGGAGCAGCTTTAAACACGTACAAGAGCAATAGGTTCATGCTTCCAGGATGTGGAAATCCAAAATATTCTGTATTTATTCTTGGACGACTTGCATTCCCCCATGATGTAGTAATGCGCTGGTTAAAGGTTTCAGACAGTGAATACCTTGATTATGCCAAAGAGTGCGGAGTAACCGTTGTACCTGAAAAGTACATTCGTCTTGCACAAAAGGCACGGCAAAAAGAGGTGGTGGCAGTATGACCTCAAAAACAAAAATGCGACTGAGCGGCAACTCAATCGCATGGGCAGGCAGTTTTGTAAATCGAACTAAAACATACCATGACTCTACTTATAACAGAAAAAACGATTTATTACTAGTTCATAAGTTTTGTTGTGGTAACAGGGGGACTTGTGAGCGAAACATACTTTGTTAAGCAGCATCGAAAAGGCAACTTCACAATTCTGGATAACACTTGCATTCGCGATAGCAATCTGTCATGGAAAGCAAAAGGTGTTCATACATATCTGATGAGTTTACCAGACGATTGGAAAATACATATATCAGAAATTGTAAATCATTCCTGTGATGGTAAGGCTGCTTTATATTCAGCAATTCAAATGCTTGAACACTACGGCTATATCAAAAAAATCAGAAATCGCAGAAAAGATGGTTGTTTTGAGAATACAGTTTATCAGGTTTTCGAAGCACCGGAAGCAATTACATCTGATGTTGAAGTTCATCCACATCCCGATTTTCCAGATGTGGATAATCCAGATATGGAAAATCCAGTTCTGGATAATCGGACACTACTAACTACTAATAAACTAAATACTAATATACAAAGAACTGAACTAACTAACTCAGACTGTAAGTCTGAAACAGAACAATCAGTTAGTGAGTCAGTTTTTGTAAATATCATAAAAAGTTTATTTGGTGGCGAGTATCCATTCGACAAGAACTTTGAAGATGCTGTTCTTAAACATCTTGCAGATGCAGGCATTAAAGAAACAAATCTTGAAGCTTTTTTGAAATTTGTTTTTGAGCGGACAAAACTCGGGAATGTTCAGAAATCTTTTGAAGGTTTGTACAGAAAGCTTGCTCTCGCCAATTCCATTGTACGGGATTTCAAGAATTCATCATTCCTTAAAAAAGAAGAATATAAGAAGGCAGAAATAAAAATCAGATATGTTGATTGCCCTATCTGTTCAACACGTTTTAAGGAATTTGATTTCAACTGTCCGACTTGTGGAGTTTCGACGAAAGAAATCGAGGACCAAACACAGGTTAATTTCATCATTAAGAAAAAAGTTTATGAGATGAACGAATCTGAAAAGCAAAGATATGAAACTGCCTACGAAGAGCAGATGGATCAGATTAAACAGAAAACAGGAAGACCATTCCTAACAGAAGAAGAAAGAGTCCAGTTCTGGAAAGAATACGGACTTTTAGACTAACACCAATAGGAGACATTATGACTTTTAATACAATCACTAATTCAATCAAAAGCAAGATTGAGAACATTCAGAAAGCAGACCAGAAGAAAAATCTTAAAATCAAAGACATTACTTTGATTCCTGAATTTGAAAAACTTCTGACAATGGATGATTCTGTCGTAAATGCTATGACTGAATCTATGAAAGCCGAGGGCTTTAAGCCAGGACACGAACTGCACATCTGGGCACATGATGGAAAGTTCATCCTGATTGACGGACATACACGCCGCCATTGTGCAATTAAGGCAGGACTTACTTCTGTTCCTTGTATCATCCATCATTTTAATACGCTTGAAGAAGCAAAGAAATTTGCAATCCGTGAGCAGACCGACAGACGCAATTTAAGTGGAGAAGCATTACTACAGGCCGTTGCTAACTTCAATTTTGAGAAAGGCAAAGGCAATGCCGGAGATGAAAAAGGAAAAGCCAGTGAAATCATCGGTAAGCAGCTAGGAGTATCTTCGAAGACTGTTGAAAAAGCCCGCGTTGTTCTCAAAGAGGCAACTGAAGAACAGAAGGAAGCAATTCGCAAGGAAGAACTTTCTGTAAATCAGGTCTACAATCAGATTCGGGGAAAGGCATCTTCTGAAAAGCCGGAAAGTAATCAACCAAAACTTTCTGCAAAGGAAAAAGCCTTTATCGATGGAATCCGTTATGCGATTGCTCAAAACAATTCAGGCATCAGCTTAAAAGATTTGTATCATCAGACAACGGATAACTTTGAATATTCAAAAATGACAGCCAGTTTGAAGGACGTAGATTTTGAAAAACTTTTTGCAGAACCGAAAACACCTTCTGTACCAGAGGAGGCCTAGCCTATGGAAGAACAGAAGAAATACGGAATCTTCAGAATTGAAAAGGTTAAGCTTTGTGACGGTGGTGAGGCAATGGGAAGATTGAAACACGCATTCCGTGAATTCAAAAATGATTCTTTTGATCCTGAACTTACAGAAAAGAACCTTGCCTTTCAACATAGTTCTGCAAAGGAAGTTATGAAGGCTTACAAGGAACGGGTCCAGTCCATTACCACAGAAAAATATAAGCCGCCTAAAAATTCTGTTGGCCTTTATGAATGCATCGTTACATCTACTGCTGGTGCAATTCCAGAGGAGCGTGAATATGAATTCTTTGAAAAGACATATCAGCAGTTGTGCAGGACCTTTGGAGAGAAAAATGTTCTTGCAGGAACCTCCCACAAGGATGAGACCACGATTCATACTCATTGGTTCATTACACCGATTTTCAACACTACAAGCGTTCTTCGCAGAACTCGTGAAGAAAAGAAAAACGGAACCTGCAGAACAATCACCCAGCCGCAGCTTAATGCAACCCACTGGACCGGAAGCCCGGCACTGATGAGTGAACTTCAAGATACGATGTGGGAAGGAATCTTCAAGGACTTTGGACTTGAGCGCGGAGAAATCGATTTGACTTCGGACCGCACAAAGAAAAAGAAGAATGTCCGTTCTGATATTCGTAAACGCGACCTTGCACTTTCCAAAAAAGAAAAGTCTTTGGAGCGAATTGCTGAAAATCAAAAGAAAGAAGGTGAACGGCTTGAAGAACAGAGAGTTTCCCAGAATCAGCGGGATGATGATTTTCTTGATAAAAAGAGGGCTTTTCAAAATGAGAAGGCTGAATTTGAACAGGAAAAGGAAGGTGCAAGTCAGAAGACTGTGGAGCAATACGATGAGTATATGAAATCTGAAAAGTTTCAGAATGCTGACTTTCCACAGCTTCCTACTCCAGAATCCAAGGAAGGAGTCTGGAGTTATCATCTGAGAATCAGACCTGTCTTTGATGCAATTGTTTCTAAGGCTAAACAGTTTTTTGAGCAGATAAAATCACTCAAAAAAAGTCATCAAGAAGAAATCCAGAAACTCAAAGATGAACATCAGGCTGATTTGGAAAAGGTAAAAGACAAAGCTGAAGCTGAAAAACAGACTGCTGTAAAAACCGCAGTTGAAAGTGCAGTTCTTGCAAAGACGGCTGAAAAAGATGAAACCATCACTTCCTTGAAAGAGGAAATCCAGAAGGAAAGGACTGAAAAGGAAAAATGGTACACCATGCTTTTCAGAAAGTTCACAATCAAAATCGGCGGAAAGCCTGTTGAAGTGAACAAGGGCCTGACTGATGCTTACATCGAAAAAAGCACTCAGTTAGCCGAATGGGAAAACAGGGACGGAGATGAGCTTATTACTCTTGGAAGCAGCTACAAGAAGTATCGGGTTCATAACTGGAAGGACTACCAGAGGGAAAAGGCTCGTCCGCGAAGCCTTGACTATGATATGAGCCGCTAAGTATCATACCTGCTGAAGAGATTCTGCAATCGATGCTGTCTCTTCGGCAGGTATTTTTGTTAGCGAAAGGTTTCGCTTTCTGAAAATCAGCCGTTTTTTGAAGAAAAACCCAGAGTTTGTCGCTGCAAGCGATATGTACGGTTCTATCAAACCGTAACTCACTACGGGATGATAGCAAGCCATCACCCCTCCATTCGCCACAGGGGCAAAAAAGCCCCTTTTGGATTACCCCGCAGGAAAGGCAGCCTTTCCCGCACCCTATCCCTGAAAATCTTAAAAGCGAAATGTTTCCCTTTCCCCGCTTTACGATTTTCAACAGCCCGTTTCACTCTGCTGTACCTCCGAGCACCGCCCAGCCGTTGCATCCCTGCCAACATTCTGTTGGATTGACCAGACGTTTCACTTCTGGACTTGGCCCAACGTTTCGCCGTTGGAACACGACCAAGCTAGGCTTGGATACCTTGCTCTCATCTACAAAAATGTCGAGTTTTGTGATATAATCAAAAAAACGAGTTAAATGAAGGACATCATCATGGCAAAGTCAAAATCGTCAAAAACATCATCTGCAACCATAGGTTTTGAACAGCAGATTTGGGACGCAGCCTGCGAACTTTGGGGACACATTCCCGCAGCAGATTACCGCAAAATCTTTACAGGACTTATCTTCTTAAAATACATCTCAACCGCATTCGAAAAAAAATACGCAGAACTCGTTGCAGAAGGCGACGGCTTTGAAGACGACCCGGATGCTTACGAGGCAGACAACATCTTCTTCGTTCCTCCGGAAGCCCGCTGGTCAGAAATTGCAAAAGCAGCCCACACACCTGAAATCGGCACAATCTTAGACAAAGCCATGATTGCCATAGAAGCCGACAACAAAAGCCTCAAAGGAGTCCTTCCAAAAAACTACGCCAACCCCGAGCTGGACAAACGCGTTCTTGGTAACGTAGTAGACGTATTCACCAACATGGACATGAGCGATACCGAGGCAAGTAAAGACCTTCTTGGCCGTACCTACGAATACTGTATTGCACAGTTTGCAAGCTATGAGGGTGTGAAAGGTGGCGAATTCTATACTCCTGCCAGTGTTGTAAAAACAATCGTAAGCATCTTAAAGCCAACAGAAGGAAAACGAGTATATGACCCATGCTGTGGTTCAGGTGGAATGTTCGTTCAGTCTGTAAAGTTTATTCAAGAACATGCTGGAAACAGAAGTAACATTTCAGTCTTCGGTCAGGAGGCCAATGCTGACACATGGAAGATGGCCAAGATGAACATGGCTATCCGAGGTATTGATGCAAACTTTGGAAAACATCACGAAGATACATTTTTCAATGATCTTCATGCAAACCAGAAATTTGACTACATCATGGCAAATCCACCATTCAATCTGAGTAATTGGGGGCAAGACAAACTTCAAAACGACCCGCGCTGGGTTTACGGACTTCCACCTGCAGGAAATGCAAACTATGCATGGATTGAACACATGATTTACCATCTTGCACCAAACGGAAAAATTGGTCTTGTTCTCGCTAACGGAGCTCTTTCAACGCAAACTGGTGGTGAAGGAGAAATTCGTCGTAAAATAATCGAAGCAGATTTAATAGAAGGAATTATCGCAATGCCAACCCAGCTTTTCTATAGTGTAACAATTCCCGTAACCTTGTGGTTCATCACTCGCAATAAAAAACAGAGTGGTAAAACCTTATTTATAGATGCCCGTAACATGGGTCACATGGTGGACCGCAAGCACCGCGATTTTTCTGAAGAAGATATTACAAAACTTGCAGACACTTTTACCGCTTTCCAAAATGGAACTCTTGAAGATGTAAAAGGCTTCTGCTCAGTTGCTGACCTCACTCGCATTGCAAAAGAGGATTATGTTCTTACTCCTGGTCGTTATGTTGGAATTGAAGAAGGTCCTGTTGATGATGAACCATTTGACGATAAAATGAAACGTCTTACAACTGAACTTGGCGGAATGTTCGCAAAAAGCCATGAACTTGAAGAACAAATAAAAAAGAATCTTGGCGCAATTGGATTTGAGATTTAGGATTTAATATGACTGAATGGAAAGAATGTACATTATCTGATATTGGAACAATTGTTGGTGGAGCAACACCATCTACAAAAGATTCTTCTAATTATGAAAATGGAACAATTGCATGGATTACTCCTAAGGATTTATCGACTCACAGTGGACGTTTTATTTCTCATGGAGAACGGAATATCACAGACAAAGGTTTAAAAAGCTGTTCAGCTCAAATAATGCCTGAACATACAATCCTTTTTACTTCTCGTGCTCCTATTGGTTACATTGCAATTGCTCAAAATGAAGTCTGTACAAATCAGGGATTTAAAAGTGTTGTTCCAAATAAAGATACAGACTTTATGTTTTTGTATTATCTTTTAAAATTCAATAAAAGTAATATTGAGAATCTTGGTAGTGGCACTACTTTTAAGGAAGTATCAGGTTCTACTATGCAGAAAGTACCTGTAAAAATTCCGCCTTTCTCGATTCAGAAAAAGATTGCTACAATTCTCTCGTCCCTCGATGACAAAATCGAATTGAATAATAAGATAAACGATAATTTGGAGCAGCAAGCCCAGGCGATTTTTAAAAGCTGGTTTGTAGATTTTGAACCATTTGGCGGAGAAATGCCAGAGAATTGGAGGATGGGGGAATTATCGGACATTTTACAATTAAAAAAGAATCCAATCCAACCTGGAGAAGATACTTCATTACCATATCTTCCCATTGATTTAATACCTATAAAATCCTTAGCAATAAAAGATGTTCGTCCAAATGAAGAAGCTTTAAGTAGTCTTTTGCGATTTGATGAAAATGATATTCTGATTGGAGCAATGCGTGTTTATTTTCATAGAGTTGCTATTGCTCCATTCAAAGGGATAACACGTACAACTTGTTTTGTCTTGGAACCTTTTAATTCAAATTATTTCGCATATGGTGCTATTACATGTAATCAGGATTTAGTTATAGATTATGCCCAAAAGACATCAAAAGGATCAACAATGCCATATGCTGTTTGGGAAGGCGGTTTAGGAGATTTTGAAATTCCAATTCCTGATGAAGGTACAGCTCTTCGATTTAATGATGCAGTAAAATCAATTTTGGAACAAATAAAAAGTTCATATTATGAAAATAAAAATCTTCAGGAACTCAGAGACTCTTTACTTCCGAAACTCATGTCTGGTGAACTTGATGTAGACTCGATTCAGCTTTAGGCAGCTAAATTATCGTTTATACGATTATTTAGCTCAATTTTATCATCAAGTGAGGATAATAAAGACGCAATTTTCTGTTGAGTTTCTAAAGGTGGCAAATTAATAGAAAGATTTGCCACAACATCAGTTTGAACACGCTGCCTTCCAGAAGAACCTACCATAGATTTGATGGCAGGATTACGAACTGTGTCGCTTGTAACCAAATAATATACAAAATATGGGTCGGTAATTTCTTCTTTTGCCCGAAAAACAATAAATTCAGTTGAGCCAAATCCGATTTCATTTTCATCAAGGATATTCACCATTGCTGTCTTGCCATTTTCCAAACAAGGTGTAATACGAGCCATGATTGTATCGCCATTTTTGAATTTTGAGCCGCCAGAATATGGTTCTAATGAAAAAGATGGAATTGCTCTACAATATGGCTGTAAAACATCCATTCCTATTTTCTTTGCAATGGTCCCTTTTTTTATTGATTCAGTAGGATTGATTTCTACAATATCACCAAGTCTACATTCAGTCCAATCAGCCATTATCTTTTATCCTTTTTTCTACACATTCTTCAAAAGATGCGCAATCAACGATGCATCCAGCATTTCAAATGCAAAACACTTTTTACCTAAATCTTTTAGAGATGCTCCGATGTGATAAAGCATTTTCTGGTCAATAATCAAAAAACGGTCATGCATTTTTGTTGTATGATTTAATGTAAGAGTCGGATACTGGGTATTGAACTGTTGAATATCCTGAACGGTCAGTTTTGTTTTTGGATCAGTATAAATCACAACGTTAACGTTCTTCTTTTTCTTTGCGAGACGTTGCAAGATGCTTAAATCAACATAGTTATCAATTAAAATAATTTCCTGTTGTGCCTGGGCAATAAAACTTTCAAACTTTGCATATGCATCAAAAATCTGTCCCTGAAAGAAAATTCCCTGCGTATCTTTTACGTTGTATTTGTCGATTAAATCAAAAAGCTCTTCTACTTTTTTGTCTGTTTCTTTCTGATGAACATTTGTATCTAAAAGCTGCTTTTTAATTGTGTTGATCTCAGAAAATACCTGAGCATTGTTTTGCAAAAAGTGTCGCATTGCAACAAATGCACGCATAATCTGAATATTCACTTCTACTGCTGTAGGGCTCTTTAGAACCGATGAAAGCATGGCAACGCCCTGTTCTGTAAAAGCATAAGGCATTACAGAGGAATGCTTCATCGTTTCGAACCGGTCACAATTTGTGACCAGTTCATCTTTTTCTGATTTGTCCAAAGCAAACATAAAGTCTTCTGGAAAACGCTCTATATTTCTTTTTACAGCCTGATTCAGAACTTTTGTTTCTGTTCCGTAAAGCTCTGCCAGGTCTCGATCTATCATTACCTGCTGATTTCTGATTGTGAGAATCTTTGTTTCTATTGTTTTTGCTGTAATTTCATTGCTCATGTTATTAACCAAATGTTAATATAGCAGAATTCAGGGAAGAATTCGAGTCTTCAAGTTATCCAATGTATTTTTTATGAGCCAACTTTACATTTGACTGTTTGACCATCGCATATTGAAGAGTTGTATCAATTCGCTGATGGCCTAAAAGCCGTTGAAGCTGTTCTATAGGCATTCCTTTATCTATTGCCATTGTTGCAAGTGTTCTTCGGAATTTGTGCGGGTGTACTTTATGAATATTCAGGTTTTGACCTAGTTTTCGTAGCCGGGATTCTATTCCACCGATTGTAATTCGCTCATATGGCCTACGAAGAGTAACAAACAGGGCAGCATTTTCATCTGCACGGGATTCTATATATTGTTTTAAATGAAGCTTTGTACGGGCATCAAAGTAGACAATACGCTCTTTATTCCCTTTTCCTAGAACCTTACATTCCCGTTCTGCAAAATTAATATCATCTTTATTCAATAAAACCATCTCTCCAATACGCATACCGGTTGAAGCAAGCATATCTATCATTGCAAGGTCACGGATTGTAGGGCTGTTATCGCGAAGAGTTTCAAGTTCTTCATCAGTATATGTTTCTTTTATGATTTTATCTGTCTTTACCTTATGAATGCGCCTGATAGGACTTTTGAAAATACAGCCTTCATCTTCCAACCAGGAAAAGAAGCTGGACAAAATTCGTCTAATATTATCTATTGTAACGCGGCTGGAATTGTGCCGTTCTTGATATTTTGTCAAATAGAGTCGTAAATCATCTGTTGTAAAATGTTTTATGTCTTTTGCAATGTTGTTTACAGTACACTGAATTGTGTTTTCGTAGTATTTCAACGACTTTTCGGAACAGCCCTCGATTCGTTTTGCAGCAATGAATGAGGAAATAAGGGTTGAATTGTCATCCTCGTCTATTCTCTGACAGGTTTCCTTTGATTCTATAATCTCAAAGTCCTGAAGTTTTGTTTCTAATGATTGCTTAAGATATTCTAACTGTGCATTATCCAGGTAAGGCATCATATTTTGCAGAATATCTCCGATAAATGTTTTTTTCATGATTATCCTCCGCTTGATTTTCGGAGAATATAGTGATGGGAAGGTAAACGATAATTTAGTGGCCTAAAGCCGAATCGAGTCTACATCAAGTTCACTAGACATTAGTTTTGGAAGCAGGGTGTCACGGAGATTTTCTAGTCGAATATTTTCTAATCGATTATTAACAATTTTTTCAAAAACAGAATCTGTTAATTCATCAAACTTATCTAAAACATTCTTTGTTGGTAAAGTAATTTGAAATTTATCAAAGTCTTTTTTCCCAATATGGATAACTGTTGTTGCTACTTGTGTTTTTTCAACTATATCAAGCAATGGTTTGATTGAATAATACAGAAAAGCCTTTCCCTTCGGACGTTTATTTTCGAAAACGCAAACTCGTTGATTTAACAAACCTGGTTCACTTCCCCAGATATATGGTCTGAATTCACCATCCATTCCGACAACAATATCTTTTGGTTGAATCAAATATGCATCATCTCGTACTTCTGGTGTATAGACATCTGAATGCTGATCTTTTAAATCGCGGATTCGAATTATTGGTATTCCATTTTTTTCAGAATTAAACAGTTTTGAAGCAAATGGTGAACCATAAATGATATTTGCAATTGAATAAATATCTGTCTTTTTCCAATCTTTCGGCATTTTTCCGCCAAACGGCTCAAAATCTACAAACCAGCTCTTGAAAATTGCCTGTGCTTGCTGCTCTAAATTATCGTTTAGATAATTAAATAAGTTAAACAGGCAAAATATGGAATTTATACTTCGCCTGTATAAATGGCTAGTTAGAAATGTTTTGCATTAATTCTAAAAGATCATTATCGTCTAATTTCTTTTCTCTCTTGGTAAAGAACATCGCGTGTTCAAGTTTTTCATATTCTGAAAAGAATTGATTTAATGAAATTCCAAAAGGCGTCTTTGCGGGTGTTTCATTTTTTGAAAATTGACAGATAAACCATTCTCCATAATTTGATTCGGGCGATTTTTTGAGAAAAAGGTTAAATCCAAATTCGAACTCTTTGAGTTTAAATGATGTTTCTGCCAATCCAATAAGAACTATATCATTTTGGGAAAAATAAGAGCCTTCATATTCTTGCATAACAAAACGATATCGCTGTTTTTGCCATTCGATAACTTCTTTTTCTTTTTGTTTTTCGTATAACGAAATGACATCATAATTCAAAAAATCAATGGTAAAACTTTTTCCGGCAAGTGATACAGTCAAAGACTGTCGGGTAGTTTGTCCGTAAGGCTTTTTTCTAGAGATATGATATTTTCCTGTTTCCAGTTTTGCATTTATTTGCTCCACAAAAGAAACAACCCGATTAAATAAATCATCAACATGCTGATTTAAGAAAGCAATATAGTTATTTTTTTCTTCAAACTCTTTTTTCTGTTTTAGCTCTTCAGCTGTTTGCTTTTCAAAAACAAAATTTGCTTTACGAGCTAATAATTCAATTGCTGATGCAGAACTTTCAGATTGCTTACGAGCATCAAGGAAGGCTTCAATGACTTCATCAATAGATTTATAACGTTCAGCCAACCTTTTTGCTGTCATTTTTTGTATAAGTTGATTCAGTTTTACATTTGTATCGTTACGATATTTAGAAATATCTGGCACATTTGAATATAAGTGACATTCTCTCCATGCCTCTCGAGTTTGTTTTTCTGGATGGAACGGAGATTCCCCTGTTATTATTTCGAAAAAGATTAAACCTAAAGAATATATATCCATTGCAGGAGTATTCTTTTCATACATCCAGCATTCTGGAGACATATATTTAAATGTTCCCCAGCCTTTAAATGTTTCTGTCTGTGTTGCATCTGTTATGAAACGGGCGAGACCAAAGTCGCTGATAACCAGAGTTCCATCATCATCAATAAGAATATTATCAGGTTTTAGATCACGATGTATGACGGTTTTATGAATTTCTTGCATTCCAAGAAGCAAATCGTACATCATTTTATAGCATTCGTTGATAGCAATCCCTTTCATAATTTTACTTGTTAAACTTCCTTTAGAATAAAAAGTCTCAAGCAAATACAAATATTCAATGCCATCAATTGTTGTTATTCCTGAATCGTGAATTTTTACGACATTTTTGTGTGAAATAATATTTGAAACCTTAAGTTCTCTCTTCTGCTTCTCGTCTGTGCTATCAGGTATATGTTCAATCAATTTGAGAACGACAGGTTCCTTTGTAATAGGGGAAATTCCTTTATAGACTCTCCCCATACCGCCTTTATCTAAAAAAGTAAGATTATCATATTCGATACCTTTTGAATCTGTAAATTTCATTTTTTACCTCACAATAATGAAATAAGTAAGCATAAAACATGCAAGGAGAACAAGTCTTATGCTTAAAATAGTTAGTAATTATCCTCGAGGTGGAAACGGATCGTTTCCATGAGAATCACGACTTGCAATTTGCCCGTTCAGGTTGTGGATGAACAGTTCTGAACCTTGATTTTGACTGATTGTTCGAGCTATGGATATTGCTTCTGCTTTTGTTGCAGAATGAGCACTGGCTCTTTGTGAATTTGCAGCTTTTACATCCCAGCCGCCATTGGGATTATGTACAACATGATGTTGTTTCAAGAGGCTATCCTCCCGCCCCGAATGACTCCTTGACACAAATTCCTCAAACTTTTATTGTAAGGTGTTAACTTTTTGTGACTCATTCAGAGTTTTGCAAAGAATTATAGAGGACTAATTGCAGGTGGTGCTGCTTTTAGTCCTTTTTTATTGGAACAACGTTCCTCAGTGTGATGGGCACAATTAAAATATATATACTTCTAAGAAAATCGTCAATGTTTAAATGTGAAA
>CAMHMJ010000039.1 GCA_946186185.1 uncultured Treponema sp.
AACACTCAGCCACCGCGAAGCGGTACTGCCGTTTTTCATACAGGGTTCCCGCTGAAAGCCAATTTTTAGTTTATACTTATACTATTTTATTTTTGCAGGCTTTCTGAACAAAGCGTAAATAAAGCCTGCAAGAACAAGTATACCAAGAATAAATCCTACGATATTTCCCTTTCCGCTGAACATTGAACCGAACTGGTAAACAACGAAAGAAACTATGTATGCAAGTCCGCACTGCCAGCCGATTGCAGCCCAGGTCCATTTTGGACTGTTCATTTCGCGCTTGATGGCACCGATGGCAGCAAAACAAGGAGCACACAAAAGGTTGAAAATAAGGAAAGACATTCCCGCCGGATGAGAGAAAGCAGCGGCAAGGTTAGCCCAGGTTTCTTCTCCACCGTAAAGGATACCCATTGTACCTACGATGTTTTCCTTTGCTACAAGACCTGTAATAGAAGCAACGGCTGCCTGCCAGTTACCCCAGCCGATTGGTGCAAAAATCCATGCGATGCAGTTACCAAGCTTTGCAAGAATTGAAGCATCAAGCTGATCTTCTTCCAGCATTCCGAATCCGCCTTCTGTCCAGCCGAAGAATGAAAGGAACCAGATTACGATTGTAGAAAGAAGAATTACTGTTCCAGCTTTTTTGATGAAAGACCAGCCCCGCTCCCACATTGAACGCAAAACATTTCCTACGGTTGGCAAGTGGTATGCAGGCAATTCCATTACGAAAGGAGTAACTTCACCCATGAATGGCTTTGTTTTTTTAAGGATGATACCGGAACAGATGATTGCGGCAATTCCGATAAAGTAAGCAGAAGTTGCAACCAGAGCAGAACCACCAAAGATAGCGCCGGCAACCAGGGCGATAAACGGAACTTTTGCTCCACAAGGGATGAAAGTTGTTGTCATGATTGTCATTCGGCGATCACGTTCACTTTCGATTGTACGGCAGGCCATGATTCCAGGAATACCACAACCGGTTCCTACGAGTACAGGGATGAAGGATTTTCCGGAAAGACCAAAGCGGCGGAAAATACGGTCAAGGATGAAGGCAATTCGTGCCATGTAACCGCAGGCTTCAAGGAATGCAAGGAAAATGAACAATACAAGCATCTGTGGAACAAAGCCAAGTACTGCACCTACACCGGCAACGATACCGTCAAGGATGAGACCTTTGAGCCAGTCAGCACAGCCGATTGCATCAAGTCCGCTTTCAATAAGGGCTGGAATACCAGGTACCCATACACCGTAATTTGCAGGATCCGGACCTTCTTCGCCGTACTTTTCTGCCATTTCTTTGGCTTCGGCAACGGATTCTTCTGTAATTTCAACAGGTTCAGAAACTTCCATGGTTTCGTCATCTACGATTACATATGTAGATTCCCCTGCTTCGTATGCTTCAAGGATACTAGCAGTGTCACCATATTCTTCTGCGGCTTCTTCATATGCGGCAGTACCGATGCCGAACAGGTGATAACCGTCACCAAAAAGACCGTCGTTTGCCCAGTCTGTTGCGGCGGCACCGATTGTTACCATTGAAACATAATAAACCAGCCACATTACAACTGCAAAAATTGGAAGTGCAAGCCAGCGGTTTGTAACGATGCGGTCAATTTTATCTGAAGTAGATTTCTTTCCGGCATCCCGTTTCTTGTAAGTACCCTTCAAAAGAGAAGCGATGTATACATATCTTTCATTTGTGATTAAGGATTCTGCATCGTCGTCCATTTCTTTTTCGCAGGCCTGAATGTCATTTTCGATGTGAGAAAGCTTTTCAGCCGGAATGCCAAGCTTTTCGATGATTTTCTGATCACGTTCAAAAATCTTGATCGCATACCAGCGCTGCTTTGACTCGTCCATATTGTGGAGAACAGCTTCTTCAATATGAGCAATTGTGTGGTCAACAGAACCGGAGAAATTGTGGAAAGGAACCTTTGCGCCTCTCTTTGCCTCTGCGATTACAGCTTCTGCCGCTTCAGCAATTCCCTTCTTTTTGAGGGCTGAAATTTCAATTACCTTGCAGCCAAGACGGTTTGAAAGCTCAGCGATATCAATTTTGTCACCGTTCTTTTTAACTATATCCATCATGTTTACGGCAACAACCATCGGAATCCCCAGTTCGGCAAGCTGAGTTGTAAGGAACAGGTTTCGTTCAAGGTTTGTTCCGTCTACAATGTTCAAGATTCCGTCCGGATTTTCATCAATCAAAAAGTTTCGCGATACGACTTCTTCCAGAGAATATGGCGAAAGAGAATAAATACCAGGAAGGTCAACGATTTCTACATCGCCATTACCAGAATCCTTTGATTTGTATTTTCCGGATTTTTTTTCTACAGTTACTCCAGGCCAGTTTCCTACAAACTGATTTGAACCTGTAAGGGCATTGAACAGTGTTGTTTTTCCCGCATTCGGGTTTCCTGCAAGTGCAATTTTCATTTATTTTACCTCTAATTTTCGTAATTAATTTGTTACAAATTCAGCAGCCGGAAAACCGGCACCTTCGGTCTAAAGAACCTCGATTATTTCAGAATCTGCTTTTCTAAGTGAAAGTTCGTATCCCCGGACAGTGATTTCAACTGGGTCGCCAAGAGGAGCAACTTTTCTAACATAGATTTCAGCTCCCTTTGTAATTCCCATGTCCATAATCCGGCGCTTTAACGCCCCTTCTCCGTTGATTTTCTGAACAGTTACAGTCTGCCCGGTTTTAACTTCTTTTAAAGTCATATAAATATTCTCCTTGCCATTTCTTCGCTCAGGGCGATACGGCTTTCTTTGACATTAACAATCAGGTTTCCGGCATTTTTTGAAACAATGTTAACCTGACCACCGGGAACAAATCCCAGGTTTTCCAAATGCCTTTTAATTTCAGCATTTCCTGACACTTTTTTGATGATGTTAGACTCTCCCACATCCGCAAACATTAATGGCATCATGTTTACCTTCTATAATTAAAGTTAGTTTTGGCTAATTAGATATTGCTAACTTCAAGAGAATAATTACTTTGAGAAAAATTGTCAATTAGTTAGCAAAAGATAACAATTATTAAGGCACCCACGGTAAATGTGAAGCCTGCAATTATAAACTTCGGTAAAGAACAGGCTTCACCCCTCGCTCATTTAGAAACTGAATTTTGCACTTACAAAAACTGTACTTAAGTCCTTGTATTTACCGTAGTTTCCTTCGTGCTTTTCGCCGTCACGGTCAGGTCCAGGAATGAAAATGAAGGCACCGCATCCAAAATTAAGCTGGTCGCTGATACTGTAATCCACAGTCGGCTTTAGAAGGGAATCAAAATCGTTTAAGCCAAGAACAGCGGCAAGTCCAAGCTTAAGAGTTTCACTTAAAAGTGATTTTGAGGCACTCAAAGTGACTCCGTGTTCATAGACATTCTTACGGTCAAGGGTTTCAATGTCACCGAAAACTGCGTTACAATAATACTGAGCCGTAAAAGTCCAGCCTTCAGGCATCCAGTCTAGACCCGCCAGTGCGGAAAGCTGATTTCGCTGTTCCGTGACAGAGCCTGAAGCCTTAAGATTAGCCCCGCTTATCAGCGCAGGAAGAGAAGAAAGCTTTGTAAGGTCTGCTCCGCCGCCTGCTCCTCCAGACTCTTCCATACCTGAAAGAACTTTATTCAAAACATTCTGGTATTTTTCTCCCATGATACTTTCTGCAGATTTCTGGAAATGTCTCATGGGGAAAAAGGCTGCTTCAAGACGAAGAACTGTCTCGCCTATAGGCAGGGCGGCATCGGCTCCCGCCATCCACATTCTTTCATATTTTCCGGAAACGCTGAGTGTGTCCGGAAGGGCTGAAAGAGGACTTGAAGAATCGTAAGGCTTACTGTAAGAAAGAGAATAATCAAGAAAAGGATTATCATCCCAGCCATAAAAACCATATACAGAAAGATCCAGGGCGGAAAGATAACCGGAAACCTTAATGGCGTATTCACCGTTCCAGAGGGCTGTTTCCGGAGTTTCAAAGGTGTTAATCTGAACAGGAATAGAAAGGTCCGCCACCGATGGAACTGAAAAGTCTACGGTTGAAGGAACAATGTATTTTTTCAGCGGATTACCATTATCAAGAGGAAGAGCTGCCGGCGTAAAGCAAGGAATCCAGTAGGCATCCAGAGTGAAGCTGTTTCCAGTAAGGGAAAAGCGGACTGCATCCACTGCAAGCTTTGAGCCGGTTTCAGTAATTGAAGAAATGCTTTTCATATCAGCCGGACAGATTACATTTGTGATGTCAATTCCGTCGGCCTTTCCCCAGGCAGTTTTCTGCCGCCCGATTCTGACTCCCCAGAAAGATGATGTATAGTCCGCCCAGAGCTCGTTCAGGGAAAGATTAAAATCATCGAACACATCATAGGAAAAAGTACCTTCTGCGTAGGCAGTGCTGTTTCCATAATAGGCGTCCAGTTTTCCTTTGATAAAAGTGTCGCCCATTGTAAAGCGGCCGGCACTTTCTTCATCGGTCCAGGGACAGGCGGCACCCCTCTTTGTCTGAATGTCAGAAGAAAATTCTGCACCCTGGGCTGAAAGAACAGACAGCGAGCAGAAACTTATAATTATTAGATAAATGATTAGTTTTTTCATAAAAACCTCTACTATCTGATTCTTCCCTTCTCCAGAGCAGCAACCGTAAACAGTGAATCGTCGATGTCGTTGGCGTTGTAAACGATGTTTTTGCTTTCGATTGTTGACCAGGTACCGGTCTGAACATTTTCCATCTTCATTCTTGTTGCGCTTTTGTAGCCGGAAATTGTGGTAAAATCCGAGCAGGTAAGAATTCTGTGAAGAACATTCTGCCGGTCATAGAAGTCGCATTTTCGAAGGATAAAATCCTCTTTTCCGATGTAGCTGATATACCGCGGGTCTTTTTCTGTGTGAGCCTTGCTGATACATTCAACCTTGTAGCAGGCTGTTCCGTCCACATCCTCTTCCCCAAGAAGATTGTAGTCGTACTTTGAAAGAGCCCGGTCGTTCATATCCTGATATGTAAAATCCGTGCCCATAAAGCTTCCTTCACTTTCTGAACCGCTGGAAGCAATGCGCCGCGTTTTTTTCATTGCCGGCATGTAAAGCCAGTTGTCGCTGTCCTTCTTATTTCCCGCAGCGTCCTCAGGATATTCAAACATAAGATATCCTGTTCCCGAAACATCCTTTGGCATTGTAAACACGATTACCTCTTTTGAAACATCGCCGTAATCCTTGCTTTTCATAATTACTTCCCGGATTCTGTCGCTGCCTTTTTTTGAATGAATTGTAATTGTCGCAGTTGAAGAGGAAGTTTTTGGCTCCGGAACTTCGTCCGCCTTTTTGATGATGTCGTAACCGGTAAGAGAGCCGGAAGAAGTTGTCCCAGCCTGTGCAAAAAGACTATTTGACGCTGTAGAGCAAAGAAGCATTGCAGAAAGAATAAAAATTGATTTTTTCATAAAATAACCTCCGAAATAAAGATAACACTGTTATCAATAACCGAATGTATAATACTGATAACAGTGTTATCCTGTCAAGAGATTTACTGATAAATATTTGAATTTCTGCTTTTCCTCTTAAAATTCTGCTTGAACTGTGTGTCGATTCTGTCCGGGACCGCCTGTTTCCCGGGACTGCCTGTTATTTCTGAAGCTTTTCCAGCCGTTTCATGGCTTCAACCTGTCCCTGCTCTGCTGCAAGAGAATAATATTGAATCGCTTTTTCTTTATCTGCATGAATTATTGTTCCGCCATTTCCTTTTACCCCGGTTTCATACAGATAACCAAGGTTGAACTGCGCTTCTGCGTAATTCAGGGAAGAAGCTTTTTCGTAGAGTGACAGGGCCTTCTTGTAATCCACGGAAACACCAAGCCCGTTCAGATATAAAAATGCAAGGTTATTCAGTGCAGCCGGATGATTTTTCCCGGCGGCTTTCTGATATAACTCCAGGGCTTTTTTATAATTCGGTTGAGTACCCCGCCCCCTCTGATACATAAAGCCAAGATTGTTCATGGAAGTCAAAAATCCCTGATTTGCAGCTTTTGTATACCAGGAAATTGCCTTACTGTAATCAACAGAAACCCCGATTCCATTTTCATAAATACAGGCAAGAGCGTTCTGCGCCTCTGGAAGCCCCGTCTTAAAATATTTGTTAAGTGGAAAGGCCGGATTTATGCGGCTTGCCATTCCTGAACCGGAAGCATTTCCTCCTCCGAAGCCTAATGCCGCTTTTTCGTAAAGGGAAATTGCCTTCTTCATATTTTTTTGAGTACCAAGACCTTCTTCATACATCAGGGCAAGATTATAAAGGCCTTCGACACATCCGCCTTCAGCACTTTTTGTAAACCATTCAAAAGCCCGGTTAAAATCCTGTGTTACAGAGTCTCCGTTTTTATACAGAAGCCCAAGATAATTTTGTGAAAAAGCATTGCCATTTTGGGCAGATTTTTCAAACCATTTTTTTGAAGTCTTATAATTCTGAGCGCCGCCAAGTCCTTCATAATAAAGATATCCGCTGAAGGCCTGGGCATCGTCGTTTCCTTTTTTTGCCGCTTTTTCAAACCAGCTGCGGGCTTTTTTGTAATTTATTTCAGTACCGCGGCCGGTATAATAAATAACACCTGCTTCATATTGAGAAGCAACATTTCCCAGAGAAGCAGACTTTTCATAAAGGGACAGGGCTTTTTTATCATCCTGAGGCCCCCCTTTTCCGGTCTGATAAAGCCAGGCCAGTTTTCTTATAAGTTCATCATCCGTAAGTTCTTCTTTAAGAAAATATTCGAAGGCCTTTACATACTGTCCTTTGTCAAAAGCAACCTTTCCAAGGTATGAATAGTCAATCTCATAAATATCGGAAGAAAGGAGCGGATCTTTTGAAGGGATTTTTTCAGGTTCAGGCTTACCGGCTAGAAAAACTGAAGCCTTTAACTGATTGTAAATTACAGGGCTCTGTTCGTTGTCAGTAATATCCCGGACTTCACTCTGGACAATGTTAAAAATCTGGGTTATGGATTTTTTTTCACGGATTTTTTCAGTTAAAACCGGAGTAAAAACATCATCCTTTGCAATTTTTCCGGGTTCTGAAGAAAAAATTACGATAGAATTCACCGGAAAAGCTGAAGAAAAGGCAGCGGACCCATTGCCAGAAGCAGAAGAAGCGCCGTTACCCGACACTTTGTCTGAAGATTTTTTAGCAAGGGGATTATTTCTACAGGCATCAAGAGCCGCAATATTTGTTTTTGCCTGCAAAGCTCCAAAAAGAAGCTTAACATCAAGAGCACGGGAAGAAACCTTTTTTTCATCCGTAATTTTTACGTCCACAGGAATCAGATAAAGAGAATTCCCCGTCTGTATTGCGTGGCCCCCGTAATGAATCAGAGAGATTCCGGAAGCACCAGACGAAGAAGAATTATTCCCGGAGGTGGTGTTCCCCCCTGCACTACTATTGCCGGCACTACTATTGCCGGCATTTCCAGATATTCCAGAAAAATCGGCAAAGGCCTTTTCCATTTCTGATTTTCCTGCATTTTCAAGAATAATTACCTTGAATCCCAATGCCTCAAGGGCCTTTTTTAACTCCCGTGCTTCGTTTACGGGAGTCTCAAGATTTTCAAAATATTTATATTTTGCATTGGCAATTAAAAGGGCATTTCTTTCTTCGGAAAAAGCAGGACTTCCCTGCAAAGCAAAAAAAACAGAAAAAAATAAGGGCGGGCTGAAAAGAAAAGCAGAAATTAAAACCTTTAATAATCCCTTCATATTTTCACCCGCCCCGCCTGAACATCCCGCCTGTTATGCAGGATAACAAAATCTTCTATAAATATTTCTTTCCGTCGCTGAAGGCCTTACCCACAACTTCACCTAAGGCAATATAGTCGTGATTAAAGCTGTCATAAGTAATTGGTGCAAGTTTTTTTACATCCGGTTTTCCGTCAGCCTTAAGGCAGTCTTCTTCGATGGCAATATTTTCAATTGTGCCAAGTAGACGGCTTGTTTTTTCGTCGTAGCTTACAACCTTACACTCTATAACCATAGGAAGCTCATTAATTACCGGAGCATTAACAAATTCAGACTTTGTAACCGTAAAACCGCATTTCTTAAGCTTTTCCGGCTCCTTTTCAGCGCTGATGATACCGACATAGTCACATTCTGCTGCATGAGAAACATCAGCCATATGAACGGTAAATGCACCTGTCTTCAAAAGATTCTTTACAGTTTTATGCTCTTTTGAAAGGCAGATATTTATCTGGTTATCGTCTGCAATTCCGCCCCAGGCTGCATTCATGGCATCCGGGTTTCCGTTTTCATCATAGGTACCGATGATGAAAACAGGCATTGGATAGCAGGCAGTTTTTACACCAAAGTTCTTTTTCATAGGTGGACTCCTTAAAATCAACTTGAAAAATGCTGCGCATTTTTTTGTTATTCACACGCATATAAGAGCTGCGCCAGCTCGCTCTTAAATTTTTCATGTAGAAAATGCTGCGCATTTTTTTTATTCACACGCATATAAGAGCTGAGCCGGCTCTCTATTAAATAATCATGTTCATCCGCTCGCGAACTTCGCACAGTGTCTGTTCTGCAATTGCTCGGGCGCGTTTTACGCCGTCGTTTAAGACGCTCTGAATATACGGAATATCGTTTTCAAGCTGGGCTCGTTTTGTGCGCAAAGGACGAAGTGTTTCATTCAATGCTACGGTAAGCTCGTTTTTGAGCATTCCGCCGCCGCCTTCTCCAATCCGGTTTGCAATGGCAGCTGGTTCTTCCCCGGTACAAAGAGAAATAAGCTGCAGAAGGTTTGCAACTTCCGGACGGTTTACCGGATCGTAAGTTATGAGGCGCTCACCGTCAGTCTTTGCCTTTTTGATGAGTTTTGCAGTTTCATCTTCAGTTGCAGAAAGCATGATTGCGTTACCCCGGGATTTACTCATCTTCTGAGTTCCGTCTAAGCCCATGATGCTTGGTGTTTTTGAAAGCAGAACCTGCGGGAGCGGGAAAACAGGTTCCTTTCCGCTGTCTGTACAGAATTTTTTATTAAATCGGCTTGCAATAGTTCGTGCCATTTCAATGTGAGGAAGCTGGTCTTTTCCCGCAGGAACTACGTTTCCCTTGCAGAAAAGAATGTCTACAGCCTGATGAACGGGATATGTGTACATTCCGGCATTTACGTTTGTAAGGCCGGCAGCCTGAATTTCTTCCTTTACAGTAGGGTTTCGGCTTAATTCAGCATTTGAAACCAGTGTAAGGAACGGAACCATAAGCTGGTTTGCCTCAGGAATATATGAATGAGGATAGATGATTACGTTTTCACCAGGCTCGATTCCGGCTGCAATGTAGTCAATTACAAGCTGTTTTGTATTCTGGCTGATTTCCTGATATGCGTCGTGGTCAGTTAGAACCTGATAATCAGCAATAAGAATCATTGTTGGAACGCCCAGCTTTGAAAGGCGAACCCGGTTCTGAAGGGAACCAAAATAATGCCCGATGTGAAGGCGGCCGGTAGGTCTGTCACCTGTTAAAACTCTGTATTTTGAAGGATTTTTAAGCAAATCTTCTTCAAGCTTTTTACTTGCTTCCAGCGCTGCCTGATAAGTTGCGCTGTTTATAACTTCTGCCATTTTTTACTCCAGTTTTCTTTTAATCGGGCAATATTTTGCCGTATTTTTCGTTTTTTTTCTATATAAATCGCCGCTTATGAACGGACCTTATTCGGTTTATCCCCGTGCTTTCATTTTTTCAGCCACAAGCTTTACATCCTGAACCTTATCCATCGCACTGATTAAAATTGCGTCTTCACTGTCGACGACCACTACATTCTCTAAGCCGATAACTGCAATCGTTTTTTTGTCGGCCCGGACATAGCTTGCCTTTGTATTCAGGGAAATTACATCGCCGGAAAGAACGTTTTGCTCGGCATCCTTTTCCCGGATTTCCCAGAGGGCACTCCAGGAACCCACATCGTTCCAGCCGGCATCAAGTTTTACAACCTTACCCTTTGAGGTTTTTTCCATTACCGCATAGTCGATGGAGTTTCCCTTGATTTTTTCATAGGAAGCCTTATCCAGGCGGACAAAATCCGTTTCCTTTACGGCTTTTTCGTAGGCTTCAACTGAAGCAGCATACATATCTGACTCAAAACCCTTCAGTTCTGAAAGGAAAGTTTCTGCCTTGAATACGAACATACCGCTGTTCCAGGAATATTCACCGCTTTTAAGGTATTCCTCGGCCTTTTCAAGGTTCGGTTTTTCAACAAATTTTTCGAGGCTGAAGGTCTTTCCGGTCTGTGAGCCGCACTTAATGTAGCCATAGCCCGTTGCCGGGAATGTAGGAACAATTCCGAAGGTTACAAGACTTCCGTTCATGGCTTCTTCTGCCGCAGTTTTTACAGCAGTCTGAAAAGCACCAGTGTCTTTAATAACATGATCGCTTGGAAGAACCACGCAGACAGCATCTTTATCGATATCCAGGGCAGCCCGGCAGGCCACCGCAATGGCAGGCGCCGTATTTTTTGCAAGAGGTTCAAGGATTACAACAGGCTTTTTTTCTGAAACCTCTGAAAGCTGTTCTGCCACAATGAATCTGTGGGCTTCTCCGCAGACAACAATGGGAGAAGCAGTCTCAAGGCCGCTTAATCTTAAAAGGGTCTCCTGAATCATGGTTTTGTCGCTTATGAGGGGTAAAAACTGCTTGGGATGGTTTCCGCTGGAAAGAGGCCAGAGTCTGGTTCCAGCACCGCCGGAAAGAATTACAGGTATAATTGTCATAAAAAAATCTCCATAATATATATATAAATCCAAAATTGACTTACGGTCGCGACCTGCGGGTCAAAACCGCGCGCTAGCGCGCTAAACGCTGTTTGTGGCAAAGGAACTCATTAAATGCCGCTATCGCGGCAGCCACAAACAGAGTTTTTTTGCCCGCATTCCGCTACCCTCCCGACAATTTTGAATTAATTCTATACACATGATATTATCATTTCTCCGCTGCCTTTTATAAGGAATTTACCGGAGTCGCCGGAATTTACGGCTGGGATTATAAAGTGTTCTCCATAGGAAAACGCTTTTTCCGTTTCATCGGTTACAAGGGTTACGCTTCCTGAAATTACGGAAAAAAGCATAAAGGACTTCTGCTGCCAAAATTCAAGCTTTCCGCCTTCGCCCTTCACCTCTGCGTGCCAGACCGTAAAAAGCGGACAGGAAACAAGCTGCTTCACATTTTTTTCATTTGAAGCGGCAGTTATTTTTTTTGATGGATTTAATGGCGGTTCAGATTTTACAAATGGCGCCTTAATCACGTCAATTGACTGCTTTACATGAAGCTCCCGGGGCTTTCCGTTCTGAAGACGCCCGTAATCGTAAACCCGGTAGGTAATGTCGCTGGACTGCTGGGTTTCAAGAATTTTTGTTCCGCCCTTGATTGCGTGAACTGTTCCCGGTTCAATAAAGAAAAAATCACCTTTTTTTACGGTCACTTCACGGATAAATGCACTCCACTGTCCATTTTCGATCATTGAACGGACTTCAGCCGAATCCTTTGCATTGTGACCGATAACAATTTTTGTTCCCGGCTCTGCGTCCATTATGTACCAGCACTCAGTTTTTCCAAGAGAACCATTTTCATTTTTTGCCGCATAAGCATCGTCCGGATGCACCTGAATGCTTAAATCATCCCGTGCGTCAATAATTTTGGTTAAAAGCGGAAAAACGCTGCTTCTGCATTCACCAAAAAGCTCTTTTTTTTCTTTCCAGAGAGAGCTTAGAGTAAGACCTTCATATTCAGGATTCAGAACCTTGTCGTCCCCATTGGGATGGGCACTGATGCCCCACTGCTCCGTTCCCCAGATTAAAGTCTTTAATTGAGATTCAAGAATAACCGGTGTCATAATTAGCCATTATACCACAAAGCCTGTGTTTAATATAGAAAAAATGCAAATTCCCCATAAAAATAAAAAAAATGTTATAAAATTTAGAAATTTTTGTTATTTTTTTCTTGACGCATTCTCTATTCCCTTTATACTAGAAATATAAAAAATAACAATTTGTTTTTATTCAGGAGGAAAAAAAATGAAAACATTAAAGAATTTATTTACTGCACTCTTTGCAGTAGCTTTGCTCACATCTTTCGTTGCTTGTTCTAACGGTGATGATGAAGAAGATTTAAATTACGGCTGCGGAGAACTTGCTAATACAGAATGGGTAATGATTGTTAGTGTTGAAAATCAGACAGAAGTGGGAGGTTATGGTGTTAGTTTTACAGCTACTCAGTTTACTATGTCTACATTGCCAGATCAGCATTATGATATCATAATTAACGAATCTGAAGGTACATTCAAAATGTACCAGCAGGGAATGTATGTTCAGCAGGAAATCAAATACGAATTTAAAAACGATGAAAAGACAATTGTCGAAATTTTTAACAAAGAAGCCGGCGAATGGGATTCTATGGGATTTTACAAAAAAAAGACAAACTAGTTTTTTGAGTGTATAAACCTAATCGCCCTGACACACAAAACAGTCAGGGCGTTTTTTTTGCCCCTTATTTTGACATTCCCTGGCCACACAACTTTTTCGGATCACACCACAGCTCCACACCAGCGCATTTTTCACTTTTCCACACCACTTCATTTTTCCCTTGACGAATAAAAAATTCGCTTTATACTTTCTATATATATTTATAAAGATTTGTTATTTTTATTTCATTCCTAAGGAGGAAACAAGATGAAATTAAAAAAACTCGTGGGAGGGCTTGTAGGCCTTTCTCTTATTTCCACCCTCTACTTCACTTCCTGTGACATGTTCGGAAGCAAAGACGAAGAAGAAACTACAGAACAGACCCAGGAACAGTCTGGGGAAAATACTCCTTCCGGAGAAAACAATCCTTCTGGCGGAGATAATCCATCCGGCGGTGACACAACGACCAATCGTCCGGACATTACAGATGTAATCCCGGCTGCAACAACTGTATTAGAAACTGGTAAAACCTATGATGTTTCATTCAAATGCGATGGTCTTGATAATGTCCGCATCCAGTTTGTAGATGATAAAAATCAGGAATTGACCTATGCAATCGTTTCAAAAGAAAACGGAGCATTTGCACGCCGCCTCTACATTCCAAAAAATGCCGTAGAAGTAGTTATCTGTACACAGGATAAAACCACAGGAGCGTACTACGCTAGAGTAAGATATCAGGTTACCGGAACAAAAAACTTCGGTGAGCTTACTCTTCCAGAAAGCTATGACAAGGCATACACATACAGAACAAATGAACCTGACACTTTTGTAAAAGCTCATGTAAATGATGAAGCGCTTGAAGCAACAAGACAGTCAGATCCTCTTAAATATGTAACTGATGTTTGTGCCCTTATCAACACAGAAGCAGGAGATGATTCTTTCAGAAAAGCAAAGATGATTCACGACTGGCTCTGTCTTCTTCTTCCATATGACTTCGATGCAGCAAAGAATCTGGGAACCGTTCCACAGGACTACTGGTCTATCCTTAAAAACAAAAAAGCAATCTGCCAGGGATATGCATACGCATTCGATATTTTTGCAGAGCATTGCGGACTTGATAGCCAGTATGTATTCGGTTACACAAAACGAGTAACCCACGCATGGAATATCGTTCGTATTGACGGAAAATGCTACCTTGTAGACACAACATGGGATACAGGTAACTCTGACGAAAGCGACGATTCTGGTAACTACAAGACAGAATACCTTTTCATCAGACCGGAATTCTTCATTTTCGAACACTTTGCAGAAAACCCGGCATACCAGCTTCTTTCAAAAGCAATTGAAAGCAAAGATACATTCATGGCACTCCCGGAAATCAAACCGGAATACTTTGATGTAATCGAAAATCCAATTGACAACGCCCTTTTCAAGCTCTCTGGTGAAGCCGCTGCCGCTGAAGGACTTTATACATTCAGCTATAAACTTAAAGATAAGGATACTGTTTTTGAAGTAAAAGCTACAAAAGGAACAACAGCTGCAAGCACAATCATCAAATATAATGAAGACAAAACTTCAAAAGCAATGTTCAGTCTTCCAGAAACAGGTTCTTACGACGCAAAGGTAATTCTCTTCAAGAACGGAGCAGACACAGGCCGCGTAGTAGCACAGTTCAAGATCAATGCAGAAAAAGCATCGGATGTAACTTATCAGACTTTGTATAAACCGCTTAACTCTTTAAGTATCACTGATACAAAGCTTACAGCAGGTACATCTTATGACTTCAACCTGAATTTCAGTAAGGATGTTTATTCATGTTCTATCTACTTGTATGATTCAACAAAGGGAAAAGTAGCAAATCTAGCAACTCTCAACAGCACATACAAGATTGAAGACAGCTATGCATTCTCAAGAACTGTCAAGATTCCAGCAAAAGGAATTACAGGTGATGAAGAATTTGATGTTGCTTATGCAATAATTGTTGTAAAGAGCACTTCAGAAGCAAAATTAACAACTGGAACAAGTTATTTCACAGTTGTTACTCCAGCAGAATAATTTCTTCACCTCATAGGGCCGGTTCTCTATGAAGTTTCAATGTCCCCCGGATTCATACATAACCGCTTGAGTCCGGGGCTTTTTTTTGTCCTCCCCGCTCTTGATTTTCTCCTTCATTTTCACTAATATACTAGAACCCCCTTGAGGTTTTTAAAACCTCCATATGTCCATAAGGAGAAACTATGAGAAAGTATGAACTTATGACTATTTTCCCACTCGATGAGGAAAAGTCAAAACAGGGTAAGGAAGCTGTACGCGAAGTCCTTACATCATTCGGCGCAGAAATCGAAAAGGACGAACTTTTCGGTGACCGCGACCTCACTTACGAAGTAGCAAAACAGAAACGCGGACGTTTCATTTTGTTCACCCTCAAAATCAATCCAGATAAGATTTCTGAAATCGACAAATCATTCAAGATTACACCAAATCTTCTTAAGTACTTGTTCGTAAAACTTGAAGAAAACTAAGAATTCTTAAAATCTTAAAGCAGAGGTAAGATAATGGCAAACGATGTTAATCACGTAATTTTAATTGGACGACTCACCCGTGACTTAGGCAGTGACGAAAGATCTTTCGGCTATGTCGGAAACGGTCAGGCAAGAGCGAACATCAGTATCGCCGTTAACCGAAGCCGCAAAGATGGAGATGAATGGAAAGACGAAGTAAGTTACTTTGACGTAACAATCTGGGGTAAAACTGCAGAAAACCTTAAGCCATACCTTACAAAGGGAAAGCAGGTTTGTGTAGAAGGTTCATTAAAACAGGACAGATGGGAAAAAGACGGACAGAAGTATTCAAGAGTTGTAATCAACGCTAACAATGTCCAGCTTCTTGGAGGAAAAGCTGATGGCGGTGCTATGAGCGCCGGGGGTGCACCAGCAGGATTCCAGCCAAGACCTTCGTTCCAGAACCAGGCTCCTTCAATACCGGATTATTCAAATGATTACGGCAGCGCAGGTAACGATTTTCCGGAAGATATTCCGTTCTAAAAGGCTTGCACCCTTTTCAGGTGCATTTATGAATTGTGGGTAAAACACCCGAACACATTATTTGGAGATATTAATGTCTGACGAAACAAGAGATATGGATAACGTAGAAGAGAAAGAAGCTTCACAGGCTCAGGTCTCTCCTGAAACAGAAGGTCGCGACGACGACGGAAGAAACGAAGGTCGTGCAAAGAACAAGACTTTCTTCAGAAAAAAGGTTTGCCGCTTCTGCGCAAACAAAGCAAAAATCGACTACAAGGATTCTGACAGCCTTAAGCGCTACACAACAGAGCGCGGCAAGATTCTTCCAAGAAGAATCACAGGAACTTGTGCAAAACACCAGAGAGAGCTTGCAGGTGCTATCAAACGTGCACGCGCTATCTGTCTTCTGCCATTCGTAGCAGAGTAAGAGCGAAAAAAAGCGAGCAGTGGCGCAGCTTTTTTGAGCGTCTCGTATAGGAAAAACGCGCAAGCGTTTTGACTTACTTACAAAAAAAATATGGCCGGCGATCCAACTCCTGGTGACGCCGGTTCTAAAAATATTCAAGAGGAGCTTGAAAATGAAAGTAATTTTGAACGTAGATGTTAAACATCTTGGTGAAGAAGGCGATGTAAAGAACGTTGCAACAGGTTATGCAAGAAACTATCTTCTTCCACGCGCTTTGGCTGTACCTTTTACACCAGAGACAGAAGCTTTGTTCGAAGCAAAAAAAGCTGAAATCGAAGCACGCAAGGAAATCAAAAGACAGAATGCAAGAAGCCTTAAGGAAAAACTTGAAGGAACTTCATTCGAAATCGTTATGCCTGCTGGTTCAAACGGAAAACTTTACGGTGCCGTTACAACTCAGGTTATCGCTGATACACTTACAAAACAGGGATTCGACATCGAAAAGAAAAGAATCGAACTTGCTGGTATCGCAATCAAAACTGTTGGTAACTACAAAGCAACAGTTAAACTTTACGAAGCACAGACAGCTGAAATCACTATCAGTGTAAAAGCTCAGGAAGGTGCTGAAGTAAAGGCTGAAGCTAAAAAAGCTGAAAAGAAAGAAGAAAAGAAAGCTGAAGCTCCTGCAGAAGCAGAACAGAACGCTTAATTTTAATTCTTTGTCTTATTATTATACGGCTGTGTCAGGGTCATCTCTGATGCAGCCGTTGTCATTTTTACTAAAACTACAAAAATGTGCATAACTTGTGAATTTGGTGTGGAAAAGTTGTGCATAAGTCATGTATAAGGGGGAAATCATGGCAGATTCTAATATAAACGATTCAATACAGCCGAACAGTCCGGAGGCAGAAAGCGCAACCTTAGGAGCAATTCTTCTTGAATGGGAAGTTTTCAGCGAAGTTGCCACAAAATTAAAATCGGACCGTTTCTACAATTACTATAACCGTGTAATTTATGAAGCCATGCTCTCCCTTTACAAACAGAATGTTCATGGAGACATTAAAGCCCTTATAAGCGAACTTTCAAAAACAGGAAAACTAGATCAGGCCGGAGGACCGGAATACATTGCAAGCCTTACAGATCAGGTTCCTTCAGCTGTAAATATAAACTTTTATGTAAACACAGTTTTAGACTGCGCAAGTCGCCGTGACTTAATCAAGGTTTCCGGCGAAATAAAGACCGCAAGCTACGACAGAAGCCACGACAGCAAGCAGATTATCGAGGAAGCGGAAAAGAAAATCTTCAACCTTGCAGAAAAAAGCGATACCACTCAGGTACACGGAATGCCGGATGTTATCACGAACACAATTCAGGTAATTGAGTACCGCTACAATAACAATTCTGAACTTACCGGCATTCCTTCCGGAATTGCAAAGCTGGATACCATGACCAGCGGCTTCCAGAAATCGGAGCTCATCATTATCGGTGCCCGCCCTTCTATCGGTAAAACAGCCTTTGCCCTTTCTATGATGCAGACAATCGCCATTGAAAAAAAGATTCCCTGCGGATTTTTCAGCCTTGAAATGTCCTGCCAATCCATCGGTCAGCGTCTGATTTCTCAGGTTGCCCGTATCCAGAGCTCTAAACTCAGAAACGGTATGCTCAACATGCAGGACATGAAGAAAATCCAGGATGCCGCCGGCCTCTGCTACAATGCCCCGCTCTACATCGTTGATACTCCGAACATGCAGCTTCTTGATCTACGAGCCACTGCCCGCCGAATGGTAATGAACAGCGGAGTTCAGGTAATTTTCATCGATTACATTGGTCTTATTTCCGTTGATAACCCGAGCAACAATACCTGGGAAAATATTTCGGAAATTTCAAAATCCTTAAAAGCACTTGCCCGGGAGCTTGATATTCCGGTAATTGCCCTCTGTCAGGTAGCCCGAGACGCCGAAGGTCAGGAACCAAACCTGGCTCAGCTCCGTGGTTCTGGTTCCATCGAACAGGATGCTGACGTTGTTCTCTTCCTTCACCGAGACCGAAAAATCATGGAAGAGCAGAATCTGGTTCAGGAAGCAAAATGCGTTGTTGCAAAACAGCGTAACGGTGCCACCGGTGATGTTGAAATGATGTTCTTCCCTTCCTTCACAAAGTTTGAAAACAAGGCTCAGGAAGACTAAATATTCACCCTGACTAAATAATCACCCTTGACAATCGGATAAAATCGGTTAATATAGAGAATTAAGGATTATTGGCTATGGATGATAAGTTAAAAGAGGAATTTTCAAAAAAAGAAAGTTTTCAGGGCTTTATCAAAGTAACTGACAATCCGGTAACTTCCCTTAATTCAGAGCAGAAGGTTATCTTAAACAGAAAAGGTAACGTTATGTTCAATGAAGGGAATGTTGAAGGTGCGCGCCGAATTTATACTACCACCGGCTATTCCGACGGACTTACAAGAGTCGGAAAGGTTTATGAAGAAAAAAACGAAAGCCTCAAGGCCTTAAAGCAGTATGTTCTTGCGCACAACAAAAGCAAAGCTGAACCGATTTACCAGAACATTGCTTCAGTAATCAGCAAGCTGCTTGAAGAAAACTAAAAAATTTATTAATTGAAAGATTGAATTTCAAAAATAATTAATAAAAAGGAATAAAAAAATGGCAAATGACATTATTGAAGAGCAGAACGACCAGTTATTTCCTGGAGCAGAATCTGCAGAAACAGCTGCATCTGAAAATTCAGCACAGTCAGAATTAAATACCAAAATTTCCGAACTTTCAAAAAACGGCTACATTCTTCTGAAAACCAACGACGTTGAAGGGGCAATTCAGTCTTTCAAAAAAATTCTTGAACTTGATGAAAACAATAACTACGCTCTGGTAGGGCTGGGTGATTCAGAACGAAAACAGAATCACTTTAATGATGCAATCAAATACTATAATATCTGTCTTTCCTTCCACCCTGGAAACAACTACGCACTTTTTGGCCTTGCAGACTGCTACAAAGCCCTGAACCAGTACCAGCAGGCAATCAGTATCTGGGAAAAATATCTTGTTCACGACGACAGAAACATTACGGTTCTAACCCGCGTGGCAGATGCATACAGAAAAATCCACGATTTCAAGAAATCAAAGGAAATGTACCTTAAAGTTCTTGAAATGGAACAGAATAACGCCTATGCATTAATCGGCTTAGGTCACCTTCATTACGATTTCAAGGAATACAAGGACGCACTCTACTACTGGACCCGCATGTTCGAGCTTAACCGGGACAATCTTGATATCCGAATCCTTACTTCCATTGGAAACTGCCACAGAAAACTTAAAACCTTTGATCAGGGTATCTACTACTTTGAAAAAGCCCTGGAAATGGACCAGAAGAACTTCTATGCTCTTTTCGGTCTTGCAGACTGCTACCGTGGAATGAACCAGCAGTTCCGTTCGATTGAATACTGGAACCGCATTCTTGAAATTGACCCTAAAAACAAGGTTATCCTTACCCGTGTTGGCGACGCTTTAAGAAATACCGGCGACTACAAGGGTGCCACAGAATATTACAACAAGGCTCTAAATATCGACTTTGATATTTACGCAGCCCTTGGGCTTGCCCTTATCTGTAAAGGCGAAGGAAATTACGACGAAGCAATCGAACGTCTTCAGAATCTTATCAGAAACGATCCTAAAAACTACCGTCTGTACATCGACCTTGCAGACTGCTATTTAAGACAGAACAACAGACAGAAAGCCATTGAAACTCTGGAATCATTCCAGAAAATCGGTATCCGAAGTACCGCAATAAATGATTTGCTTGATAAAATCAGAAACAACAAGCCGATTTACAACTAATAAGTTGTTCCTAAAGCCGGTTTATAATGGAAAAAATTACACTCACAGGACTTTTGCCTGAAGAAATAACTGAACGCCTCGAATTGAAACAGAATTTCAGGGGCGTTCAGATTTTTAAATGGATTTACAGCGGTGCCGAAAGCTTTGACGCAATGACAAACTTAAGCAAGCAGGCCCGCACCACCCTTTCCGAAAAAGCCCATATCTTTTCTTCAAAAATTGCCCAGGTTCTTAAAGACCCTGACGGAACAATCAAGCTTCAGATAGAGCTGTTTGACGGACGAGCCGTAGAGACGGTTCTTCTAACCGACAAAGAAGGCCGAAAAACCGCCTGCGTTTCCTGCCAGGCCGGCTGCCCCATGCAGTGTGCCTTCTGTATGACAGGAACACTGGGTTTTGCCCGAAACCTTACCCCAGGAGAAATCGTAGAACAGTTTTTATACCTTGAAAAGGTTGCAGGAAAACTGGACAACATCGTGTTCATGGGAATGGGTGAACCAATGCTGAATCTTGAAGGCATCCGCAAAGCAATTGCAGTCCTTACAGACAAACGAGGCCGTGAGCTTTCCGGCCGCCGCATTACCCTTTCCACCTCTGGAATCATCAAAGGAATCTATGATTTAGCAGATAACGGCCCCCTCATTCGCCTTGCAGTAAGCCTTACCACCGCCGACGAAGAGCTTCGAACCCGTCTTATGCCGGTGAACAAAACAAATCCTCTTCCTGAGCTAAAAAAAGCCATCACCTATTATGCTGAAAAAACTGGAAAGCGGGTTACTCTGGAAGCTGCCCTTATGAAAGGCGTTAACACAACTAAAGAAAGCGCTGAACGCCTTATCGATTTTGCAAAAGGCGCCGATGTAAACGTAAATCTTATTCCCTGGAATCCGGTAAAAACCCTGGATTTTGAAGAACCGACCCAGAAAGAAGTACGGGATTTTGTAAATCAGCTTGAAAGAGCCGGCCTGAACGTAACCTTACGCACCCGACGAGGCCAGAAAATCGGCGGCGCCTGCGGTCAGCTTGGAAAAACCAGCGAAGATTCATACCGAAGCTGAAAACAGACAGTTAAAACAGAAAATTAAACTTGAAGATTCCGATTTTATGGCTTATAATTATTATAACAACAAAATATGGAGCTTTGTGGATATGCAGAAAAAAATTTATGTTGTCGGAATGTTCGACACAGATTCTTCGGGGAAAGTAGAAACCGCTGTAAAAGGCGTTGCTGGAGTAACAAGTGTTGTTGCAAACCCAGATAAATCTCAGGTTCTTGTAGATTTTGACGAAGGAACCGCTGGAATCGAAGACGCAATCAACGGAGCTATCTCAAGTTGTGGCGTTGACGTTATCGGTTAATCCTATGAAGCTTGTAATTCTTGACGGTCACGCAGTAAATCCCGGAGACCTCAGTTGGGATTTATTTTCAGAATATGCAGAAATAACAGTTTATGAAAAAACTCCGCAGGATCTGGTAGCAGAGCGTATCGGGGATGCGGAAGTTGTATTTTTAAACAAGATTGTAATTAACCGCGAAATCCTTGAAAAATGCCCTAACCTTCGCTATATCGGAGTTCTGGCAACCGGCTACAATGTAATTGACCTTGAGGCAACCCGGGAACGGGGAATAACGGTTACAAACATACCTGCCTACAGTACAAATTCTGTTGCACAGCATACCTTCGCTTTCATTCTGCACTTTACAAATCTTGTATCTTCTCATAACGCTTCAGTTCAAAACGGAGACTGGGTTAAATGCCCTCATTTCTGTTACTGGAACGCGCCCCTCACTGAGCTTGAAGGAAAAACACTTGGAATTTTGGGCTACGGAAACATCGGAAAACAGGTAGAAAGAATTGCAGAAGCCTTCGGAATGAAGTGCAACGTACTTTTACATCACCCTAACCCGAGTGTAAAAAATGCATGCACTCCGGAAGTTTTCTTCAGGGATTCGGATTTTATTACCCTTCATGCGCCTCTAACGGATGAAACAAAAGAATTCATCAATAAAGAAAGCATTTCAAAGATGAAGGACGGTGTTATCATCATCAATACTGCCCGTGGTCCTCTTGTAAACGAAAAAGATGTACGGGAGGCACTTGAAAGCGGAAAGCTTAAAGGATATGCGGCAGATGTTGTATGTGCAGAACCAATGCTTAAGGATAACCCGCTTTTAGGGGCTCCAAACTGCATTATTACGCCGCACATCGCCTGGGCACCACTTGAAACCCGAAAGCGGCTTATGCAGATTGCCCTGAATAACCTGAAGGGATATCTGAATGGAAAGCCGGTGAATACAGTCTAGCAGTTTTTCAGTTTTCAATGAAAAAACTGTGCCGGGCCTGCAGAAAAGCCCGCTTTTTATTGACAGAATTGACAGAATTGAGCAGTTTAATTATATTTAAGAAACTTTAATTAAACTGTAATCAGGAAACGGCATAACCGTTTCTCTCAGGAGTAAAAAATGGGAAAAACCATAGCTGAAAAGATTTTTGATTCTCACTTAATTGATTCACCATTTGAAAATACATATGTTGTAAAGCTGGACAGAGTATTCTGCCACGAAATTACAACTCCAATTGCAATTAACGACTTAATTGAACGGGGAAAAGACAAGGTTTTTGACAATACAAAAATCAAGGCCGTAATTGACCATGTAAGCCCTGCAAAGGATTCAAAGACAGCTGAGCAGGAGAAGATTCTCCGTGACTGGGCACACAGACAGGGAATCAAAGATTTCTTTGATATCGGTGCTAACGGCGTATGTCACGCAATTTTTCCGGAAAAAGGCTATGTTCGCCCTGGCTACACTGTAATCATGGGAGACAGTCACACCTGTACACACGGAGCCTTCGGTGCTTTCGCAGCAGGTGTTGGAACCACAGACCTTGAAGTAGGAATCCTTAAGGGTGTCTGCTCATTCAGACAGCCAAAAACAATTAAATTTGAACTCAACGGAACACTTCGTCCAGGGGTTTTTGCAAAAGACGTAATTCTTTACCTGATCGGCAAAATCGGTGTAAACGGCGCTACAAACTGCGTAGTTGAGTTTACAGGTCCTGTAATTGACAATTTTGACATGGAAAGCAGAATGACCCTCTGTAACATGGCTGTAGAAGCCGGCGGAACCAGCGGAATCTGTTATCCGGATGAAAAAACTGTAGATTATCTGTGGCCTTTCATTCAGGACGAATTCAAGACAAAGGAAGAGGCTCTTAAGGCATATTCTGTATGGAAGAGTGACGAAGATGCCGTTTACGAGAAGGTTTACACACTGGATCTTTCTGACCTTGAACCTGTATGTACATTCGGCTATAAACCAGACCAGATTAAGAACGTTTCTGAAATGAAGGGAACAAAGGTTGATCAGGTATATATCGGAAGCTGTACAAACGGCCGCATTTCTGACCTTCGGATTGCAGCAGAAGTCCTTAAGGGAAAGAAGCTTGCAGAAGGCGTACGCGGAATCGTAAGTCCTGCTACCCCGCTGGTTTACAAACAGGCATTAAAAGAAGGTATCATTGATATCTTTATGGACGCAGGCTTCTGCGTTACAAACCCTACCTGCGGCGCTTGTCTTGGAATGAGTAACGGCGTTCTTGCAGGCGGTGAAGTATGTGCTTCAACCACAAACCGAAACTTTAACGGACGAATGGGAAAAGGCGGCATGGTTCACCTTATGAGCCCGGCAACTGCGGCAGCAACCGCAATTACTGGTGAAATTACAAATTCAGAGCTTTTTAAATAAAAATCAGGAATCAGCACAGCTGATTCTCGAATGAAGGATAGCCTAAAAATTGCTTTCGCAATTTTTTTAACGGCTTTCTATTTATCAGGAAGCAGCACAGCTGCTTCTCTCAGGAGGAAAAAATGAAACAATTCGGCGGCAGCGTTCTTTTTTTGGACAGAGCTGACATCAACACGGATGAAATTATTCCTGCAAAGTACCTTACAGAAAATACAAAGCAGGCTTTAAAACCATATCTTCTTGAAGATTTAAAGCTTGAAGGCTTTAATTCCAAAACCGATGTGGCAGGAAAAAAGGTAATTATTACCCGTGAAAACTTTGGCTGCGGTTCATCCAGAGAGCATGCTCCGTGGGCACTTGAAGTAAACGGGATCTACGTTGTTGTAGCCGTAAACTTTGCCCGCATTTTCCGCCAGAATATGTATAACTGCGGCATGATGGCAATCGAAATGGACAAAAAGTCTATCGAAGATATGTTCCGCACCTTCGCCGACAAGGACGCAGAAGCAAAAATCGTATTCAACGACGACGGAACTGCAAAAGTAAAAATCATTGCCGGAAGTCTTTCAAAAAGCTACCCTTTCAAGCTTGACGACTTCGAAAAAGCCCTTGTAGAAAACGAAGGCTGGATCGGCTTTGCGGATAATAAATACTAATATTTACTGTAAATTTCAAGACAGCGAGTTTTGAAAGAATATTTTCAGGCGCGCTGATACATTTATAAGAGAAAAGACCGGTTTTAATGCGCCGGTCTTTTTTTATTTTTGGTGTATACACAACCCGAAAACCGACTGACACAATGCTCAAAATTAAGAAAATGACAGAAAACGCTTTATGTGGTATAATTTGTAAAAGTCAATTAAGATGGAGGTGTACCAATGCCAAGACCTGTAGCAGACATTTATGATACATTGACTCTTACAGCTCAACAGGAAGCATATGATTTTATGATGTATCTATTGCAAAAGCAGCAGAAACAAGCTGAAACTATACAGCAAGAAGCTCGTAAGCAAAAAAGAATGGCAGCGCTCTCTGAATTTACAGGAAGCATGAAAGAAACCTGGAAAGATATTGATGCTCTTGAATACCAGAAAAATCTAAGAGAGGAAAGAACAATTGGCTAAAAAAATCTTTTTCGACACAAATCCACTGATTTACCTGGTAGCTCAGCAGGAACCTTTCTACAGTAAGGTTGTAAAATTTATGTCGGACTGTATTGCAGATGATGCAGAATTTTTTACATCAACTATTACAGATGCAGAATTCCTTATAAAGCCATTTGAAGAAAAAAATAATGAACAGGTAAAAAAATACAAAAACTGTCTTGATAAACTTGAATTTGTAAAATGTTTTATCAGTGAGCAGATTGCAGAAAAAGCTGCAAAAATTAGAGCCAATTATCATGACATAAAACTGGGAGACGCTTTACAGCTGGCCGCAAGCATAGATTGCAATTGCGATGTCTTCTTTACGAACGACAAACAGCTAAAACAGGTTACGGAAGCGAATGTTGTTTATCTGGGGGAGTTATAATCCTCTTGATAATTATTTTTATAATTTGTTCTTATTTTCTGCACTATCGAATAAATATTCATTTTTTTATATAATCTAAATATGAAATTTAAATTATTTTGTTTATATATAACAATCATATTACTACTATTCATAACACCAAGTTGCTCAGAAAAAACGGAAG
>CAMHMJ010000040.1 GCA_946186185.1 uncultured Treponema sp.
GTTTATCGGTGAATAGCGTATAGAAATCGTTATTTACCCGCCAGTCTGATGATACTAAGTGGTGCAAATTCTTCGGAATGTGTGGTGCTAAATTTCCGTCAGACTGGTGCTATTTTTCCGTGCAAGTGGTGCTGAGTGCATGGAATTTACACGCTCGAACCGGAACATCAACAGGAACAAAAATCTATCCCGAATCTCGGCCTCGTTCACTTCACTGAAATCGGGAACTTCAACGGCAAGGTTCTCTTCCTGAAGCCCGAAAAAGATGCTTTTTTATCGGAAATAAACCGGAAACTCCACGACGCTGTTCTTCCTCACTTCGAAAAAGGCGAAAACGGCTATTACACTCCGGAAAACTGGTTCCCCCACACTACCCTTGCAACCCGCCTGAACCAGTCGCAGTTTTCAAATGCTCTGACAATTGCAGAAAAAATCCCGCTTCCATTAACCGCCGAAGCTTGTGAAATTGGATTTTACCAGTGCTCGCCTTTTTTAGAACGCAAAAGATTTACGCTGGTCTAGCAGTCTGCAAGACTTTCAGGCTGTTTTTCCTGAATCTGCGATTTCAACTTTCGGGGAATTCATGAAGTAATATGTTATTTCCTCGTAATCCTTCTTATAGAAATCATTTTCACAGAACTCTTTTATTAAAGTCGGAATAACGATACCGTAACATAATAATCTTTCTCTATCATTTTAACAGGAAGATTTGTTGCCTCATGCGTATTATTCAATACATCCTGAAATAATTCTTTATCTTCATGCAAATACATTTTCAAGCCTCAAATCGAAAATAGTTTTGTAGGTTTTCAGAGGAAAACTTACTACATATTTTGCTACATCACCGCGAGTAATATTATTTTTACTGATAAATGTGCAAATTCTTGCTCTTACAATTTCCTCATCAACTTCACTGTATAAATCAAGTTCTTTGAGCAAATCTAGAAGCTGCAAAGTTTTTTGATTTTCCCTAGTAACAGGGATTTTTGAATGTCTGACAACATAAACTTGATTCCCAAGCTTTACTTCCCTTACAATGGCAGCCATGTTATTACTGACGATTTCTTCCTTTATAGGAACTTGATTCAAAATCCCTATTTTGTTTGCAAGAGTATAACCTGAATAATAACCGAACACCTCTTCCTTATTCTCAATATATTTATATTTTGCGACAATCTCTGAAGGCATTTTTACAGAGCTTTTAAGACGACTCTGCTTTGGAATATAATAAACCCCATTGTCAAAACGGTTCAAGATGCCTTTGTCACATAGATTTTTAAACTGCTGGCGAAGATTTACATCTGAAAGACCGTCAATTTTTATTTCATTTGAGAAAATTGGTTCGTTTTCTTTATAGTTCTGAAAGATATATTCTGAAAGCATATTAACACCTTGTAATAACTTGTATTACCTTTTGTTATAGTCTAAATTGAGAATTACAGATTGTCAAGAGCTTATCTAAAGGTTTTTAATACAAAAAAAAGCGGGTCGAAGCTTCGCAAGAAACTTCGACCCGCCGAAAACCATTACAGTAAAACTACCATAACTACATCACCAGTAAATTTGGTAATATTATGATGGATTAACAGTAGCTGTCTGTGATTTAGACTTGTTAGTATGGTTATCAATTACATATACTTCAAATTTATGACCAGCAGCAGGTCTTGTTCCTTTCTTAGCATAAATTTCAACTGATTTGCTGGTTTTCTGAACAGCATATGGAGTATATGCTTCATCTCCAGTAAGAGTGTTGCCAGAAGAATTCTTTGCAGCTGAAATATTTACATCAGCAGCTCTAATTACATCTGAGGAAGTAATCTCACCAAGTTTTACATCATTATTAAGCGGAATAGTAGATAAATCTGCTGTTACAGGTGTATAAGTAAATGTACACCATTTATCCTCTGCAACAACTGTATTAGATACTACAAGACTGTTATCAAGTTTTGCAACAAGTACATAAGAAATATTTCCGTAGTTGAAAGACTTAGTGGCATCAGTTTCTGTGAAATATGCCTTTGCATTAAGAAGTGTTCGTGCTTCATAATCGTATGCACCAGTTTTGTGTGTATAATCTACATATACTGTCAAAGCATTTGTAGTAGCAACAGCACCTGCACCTGTTGTTTTAATTTCTTCCCACTTAGCACCACTTCCAGATTTCTTTCTGAAAAGTGTGTATGTAGCATCACTCATATCAGAATTGTATTCCGGTGTGAATGTGAATTCAATCTTAGCACCGTTATCTACTGGGTTTGTAGGATCTGTTGTTTCAGTCTTGTCAACACCGTTTACGATTGCCAAATCAGAGAACTTCTTAAGTTCAGCTTTTCCAGCAAGTTCAGTGATTACAGCATCGCGGTTTGCATCTGCAATTTCTCTTGAAACATACTTATTTGTTGAATCATTAAGGAATGCAGTTGCTGAAGAACCAGAACTTTCAAGATTCAAATCAAACTTCTTTCCGTCATCGCGGTATACAGCAGGTACAACTTCTGTTTTTGAAGGGAATCCATAAGTTGGTTTAATTGTGATTACATTTCCAGATACGGTAGCTTCAGAAGCAAATACCTTAGTCTGATCAATTGCAGCAAATGTATCTGGGAGTGTGTATCCAGCTACTACAAGTTTAGCCTGGAATCCAGTTACAGGCTGGTTGAACTGAAGTACGATTGAACTTGTGTTAGACTTAGCAAAATCAGTAAATGCAGTTGTCAATGAATTATCGCCTGCTTTTACAACATAAATCTTTTCATACTTAGCTTCTTTAGATTCTACTTCAATCTTGATGTAGTTTTTACCATTAGTATCTGGCTTCTGAACAACAATCTTAGAACCATAAGTATCAGTTGTGCTTCCCGGGATGTATGCATAGTTAGCAACAGCAGTCTTTTCGAAAGCATTTGAATCATAAAGAACAACTACATCATTTCCTGTGCCTTTTACAGCCTTCAAAGAAAGATAGTATGTCTTTCCATAATCCAGTTTTTTACTTGCGTCTGTCAAAGCAACAGTTACAACTTTTGCTGCAGGTGTAGCAGTTACTTTGTACAAAGTTTCGTTAAGATTTCTTACACCAACTGTATCTTCATCATAAAGCTCAGCTGTCCATGTAGCACCAGTTACATCCTGATCAAATGTGAATGTTACATTGTCAGTAGGTTTGATTTTTTCTACTTTTGCATCGTTCTGTCCTGCAATAGAAGCAGTTTCAGCATAAAGGCTTGTACCAACCATCTTGAATGTATTCTTCTGAACTTTGTATCCAGTGTCATATTCTGTGCTTGTACCTGTTGCTTTTACTTTATTCCAAGTAGAACCGTCTACTGCAGTTACTTCATCAGCAGCTGCTGCAACAGTGAGTTTTACATCACCATTATCAACAATTCCATGAAGTGGAAGATAAATAGAACTTCCGTCAATGTAGTTTACAACAGTTGTTCCGTTTACCTTAAGATTTGACTTTTTAATAGCCTTGTTGAAAGTAAGCTTGAGGTAGTTTCCTGCGTCAACGAAAGCACGTGAAGCAACAGCAGTAGCAGGAAGTGAAGTTACAAATTCAGAAGCAGTTAAGCCGAATACTTCTGGTCCAACAGTAAAGTCTGTTGTGAATGTAGAAACAGCGTCGATAGTTCCTGCTTTGCGGAATTTTGTTTCTCCGGTTTTTCCAACAACAGAAGTAGAAAGTTTAACTGCATAATAACCAGTATTTGCGAAATCTGCGTTCTTAGCTTTGATTGTAAGAACTTTGTTTGCAGAATCGAAAGAAGGAACAAAATCAGTTACAGCAGTAGCAGTATCTTTTGCTGCATCAGCTTTTACAGTGGCATACGTAATTGTAACAGCAGCTTCAAGTTCAGCCTTTGTAAGAGCAGCAATTTCCTTAGAGAATGTAAGAGTAAATTCTTTGTCGCTTACCTTAGCAAGAGTTACATCAACCTTGTTATCGAAGTAAGCTTTAAGACATTTATCAGTGAGGTCACTGTTTGTCTTCCAGTATCCAACTGTTTCACTATCATCTGCAGCAACAGCAGAGTCTACTGTGAATTTAACTTCACCGTCAGCATCATCTACTTTGTTCCAGAATCCTGTTGGAGTAAGTGTAAGAACAGTCTTGTCCTCATTCCAGCTTGGTGTGAAAGCGTTTGTCAATGCAGTATTACCGCACTTTGCGCTTACAGCAGCTGTTTTCATAGCCTTAGAGAATGTGAAAGCAACTGAATCATTAAGAGCCTTAACTACATCATTCTTAGAAGTCATCTCGATAGCAACATAGATTTTGTCATCAAGATATACAGTGAATTCATTGTTAAGAAGGTTTGTTGTTCCGTCTTTTGCAAGAACAGAAAGTTTTACTACTTTACCATCACTTCCTGCAGTCCATACACCGTCATTTGGAGTAAATGTTACTTTTTTTGCATCAGAAGAATCAATTGCTACAGAGTAGTTCTTGTCTTCAACATCTTTAAGAGCTTTTGTTCCCTCAAGAGTTGCAGTTTCAATTTCTTTGTTGAATACAAATGTGATTGGATCTGTTACTTTAAGAAGTTTGTCATCTTTGTTTGCAACAAGGTTTGTTTCAACAACCCATACTTTATCAAGCTGAGCAAAAAGGAGTACTTTAAGACCGTCTACATTCAAAGCATTTTCATCGATTACAAAATTGTCGATATCGAATGTATTGTTGTTAAGAAGTGCAGCATAGTTATTTGGACGGCTTCGGCTTTCATTAGCAACAGTATCAGTAATAGTACTTGTAACAACAGGATTTGCTGGATCTGTAATATCTTCAACTACAGTAGTAGTCTTAATTTCAGTAGCAGTTGTTACAGTTGTAATTGTTGTTTTAGTAGTACCTACAGTTCTTTCATCTACTTTTGTGCCTATTTCTTTAGCAGCTGCTCCCTTAGAAGTAGAGAACAAAGCGCTTACTGAACCTGCATTATCTGTGAATTCTTCAACAGCGAAAGCAAGCTTTACGCCAGAAGGAAGCTTTTCAAATGTGAAGTTTCCGTTCTCATCAAGATCAGCAAAGAAAGAATAATTTGCGCTGTTTGTAGCATTTGAACCTGTGTAAGTAACCTTTACACGTTTTTTACTCTTTGCATCGTAAGAAGGAACATAAGTAGTTCCATCGTATACTTCGTCAGTTGCAGGAGTTGGGCTCAATTTGATAGAACCGCTCAAAGAAGCGTTAAGTGGAATAAGACCTTTGCATTCAGCAAATGTTGAAATGTAAGACCATCCGAGATTTGCATAAATGTCCTGGATTGCTTTAAGAGCTGCAGCAATAGAAGTCATTGTAGCAGTCTTGTTTTCATCATCATCTTCAAAATTGACATTGGAATCATTTCCAGCTGTCATAGTGATGTTGCCAGTTTCTTTTGCATATTCTTTAAGAATATCTGAATAATTTGCAATCAAAGAAGCAAGACGAGCATCTTCAATACCTGCGATGTTTTCTTCAGCAGATACATACATACCAGGAACTGTTGCAGAAAGATATCCGTCTTTCTTTACAGTCAATATGTAAGCTGTATTAGCAGCAGTAAGAGATGTCTCTTTAGCAGAAGTAAGTTTTCCATCAGCTCCTACTGTTGTCTTAACTCCTACAAGTGCAGGATCATTTAAATCGATTCCAGTAAGTTCGAATTCACCGCCCTTATTGGTTTTAGTAGATCTGTCGCCAAGAGTAACAAGAGCGCCTTCAACAGGTTCTCCTCTGTTATCAAGAACAACACCAACGAGAGATCCAGTTCCTTTGTCCTTCACAGAAGACTTTGAGGAAGAGGATGTGCCGGAGTCTACATCAGTATTACAAGCTGTAAGAGCAAATGCTGCGAGCAATGCTGATGCGAGCAAGATCAATGACTTTTTCATCATTTTTTCTCCTTTATAAAATTTTTGTTATTTTTTTATAAAGCAATAGAAAAAAAAAGTCCACAAGTTTCTAAAATTTTTATATCCCGATTTTAGATTTTGTTTAGAAAAGGAAAGGTCGAACAACTTTTCATAATATTTTTAAACAGAGATGAACCACTATTTTTAACCGTTCATCTCTGTTTAAATTTTCCACCTACAAAACCGGGATTTCCAGATCGTCCGGGTTTTCAAGAATTATGTTCAGGTTGCCGTTCCGGGTTCTCAGTTCATCGATGAAAGCCTTGGTGTCGATATCCTTCTTAGGCTGAACCCAGTAGCTGATTGTAAAAAGAGTTCCCATGTTCGAGGTTTTTACATTCTTTACGCCGTATTTTTCAAGGTATCTGTCAAAAATATCGTTAAAAACGTCCTTGTAGTTCATATCCTCAGGGATTGTAATTTTTAAAACCTGCTTGTCTTCAACCTTCCAGCAAAGGGTCATCAGGATAAAAATTGCGCTAACAACAAAAACCGTTGCAAAGGCGATAAAATAGCTGTTCAGGGCAATCATTACGCCAACGGAAAGGGAAAAGAACACGTACAGAATGTCCTTGGAATCCCCCGGAATACTTCGGAAGCGGACCAGGGCGAAAATTCCGGCAAGGGAAAGGGTCTTTTTAAGGTCGCTTGCTACAAAGGGAATGATAACCGCCATAATCGCCGGCATCAAAAGCACCGTAATCACAAAGTTTTTGGAATACTTCTGATTTTTGTTGGCAAGCACGTAGCCCGCCGCAATCACAACACCTGCCACCAGAGCCAGCAGCATATTGAACAGGCTTGCTCCGATTTCTTCATCCACCATAAATCCACTCAATAAATCCATACTAATTCCTTCCTTTTTTCAGATAATTTTTATATTCTGCGCCGTATTTTGAAAACGACGTGCTGTAAATTTTATGCTCGCTTAAAAAATGTACGAACCACAGGGGGAACGCCTTGAAGGCCTTTGCCTCCATCAGCCACTTTCCCTCCGGCAAAAGCTGGTCTCCGTAGGCCGGGGAATCCAGCCGCAGGTCTGTCCGCCGGGTCTGAATATTCCGGTCAATGGTCAGCCGGAAGTCAGAATTGTTTTTTTCAAAAAAAGCCAGCCGATCATAAGAAATAAAAACCCTAGGCTTTAGGTTATAGAAGTGCATGATGTAGTCAATTTCCCGCATAACCTGAACATTCATTTTGGGTTTTGAAGGCGCTGGCTGTGGTTCGGCGCTTACTGTTCCAGCCGGCTGCACTGCACCTCCAGAATTGGGTGTTGTGTCCGGCAGGGTGCCGTCTTCAAAATACCTGTAGGCATCGCTTAAAATAAATGGAGTGCGCCTCTTGTTCACCACTGAATCAAACTTCTTCTTGCTTTCAAGAAAAACCGTTGCGTCCAGGGGCACCGTTCCGTAGCTTCGAAGGCGGATTTTTTCCTTGAACTCCGGCTTTTCCAGTGACTTTCGGATAAGCTCGTCCGACTCCGTGTCCAGATACAGATTGCAGATTGAATAGGTTTTCCCGTCCCTGTTGTACGGGTCGCTTTCCATATAGTTCCCGATAATCGAAAGCAGTTCTTCCTTCTGCTGGTCGCTGATCATGTATTTTATTTCCCGGCGGTTAAAAACCTCAATTGCCATCAGCACCTCCCGCTGGAAGAATTGTTGAATTGCCGGCCTGAAGCCCGGCTGAAGTCTCATTCCCGGCTGGGTTTCCCGCAGGCAGCTGGTCCAGGAGCCGCGCACCGGTATTTGTAAAACGGTTTTTATTGGCAGAATAAAGCTTTCCGGTTTCAATCGAGCTGATAGTTCCGCCAGTCAGGAGGATACCGTTTTCTTCGCCGTTGTTTACCGCGTCAACCTTCAGGCCGGTGCCGTCTTTATACAGAATAAAGTTTCCGGAAGCAATTTTTATGGCCTCATCCGCCTTGATTCCGTTCTTGGAGTTCATCAGGCAGGCCGTAAAGTCCTTGCCCTCTTCCACCGTAAAAGTGTTGCAGTTTACAGCCGCTCCATGCTTCGTTCCCTGAAGTACAAAGCATCCCTTCCCCTTGATTTTTACACCGTCCGCCTTGATTCCGTGATAAACGCCGCCCTTCACAAAAAGGGTTCCGCTTCCCCCCAGAACAAGATTTTTTCTGCACTGAATTGCCGCTACCTTGTCCTGACTTTTACCGGTGGAAACCACATAATTCACGCTGTCCGCTGCGCAGGAAAGCTCCGTTTTTGCTTCCCCGTACACAGGCGGAAGACCGACAGTGTTTTCAAGATAGGCATCCTTCAGCTTTAGGACAGTGTTCTTCTTTCTATTGATAATCTGCCCTTTAAAATATCCGGAAAGCACATATTCCGCACCTTCATTTTCCGGCTGAAAAATTACGGCTTTCTTTGTAATTTTTACCCCTGCATCCATAGGCTCAATTTTAAGCTCCTTTCCGTATGCCGCCCTTGCAGAAGCCACATTTTTATCGAAGCTTTCCAGTGCCTCAAGGGAAACAGAAGCGGAGCCGGACAGCCCTAAAGATGTAGTGTCGCCCGTTTTTGAAACAGAACTGTTTTCACCAGTCTGCGCAATAACCCGAAAAATTAAAACTCCCAACAACAGCGGAAGCATAAAATATATTTTTTTACTATTACACATTACAAAATTACTCCTCTACAAAATGGGCGCCGTTGTTGGTAAATGCACCTTCATCCGTTGAATAAGGCTCTTTGACCCCGGATGCGTAAAAATAACCGCCGGTCAGAGTGATGGCGTGGGCCTTGTCCGGCTTTTCTTCCGAGGTTGCGGTTTTGATTCCCGTTCCGTCGTTATAGAAGTAAAAATTTCCGGAAGCCAGGTTCACGGTTCTTTCCGCCTTGATTCCGTTCTTTGAGTTCATAAAATAGGCGCAGAAGCCCTTTCCTTCCTCTACCGAAAGGGAGTCGCATTTTAGCGCCGAGCCCTTTCTTGTTCCTTCAAAATAGAAATTACCGGAGCCCTTGATTTTCATGTCCTCGGCCTCTGCACCGTGCCAGATTTTTCCCTTTACATAGAGGTTTCCGCCGCCCCCCAGAACCAGCGCCCGTTTTGAACGCAGCGCCGCATTCCGGGAATAGCTTCTTCCCCGGGAAACGATGTAATTTTCCGACCCTTTTGCAACTGAAATTTCCAGTTTTGCCTCGCTTGTAATTGCCGGTTTTGCGTCTTTATTTTCTATATAGACATCCTTCAGCTTGATTATGGTGCCTTTTGTTGTGTTCACAATCTGCCCGCAGAAATAGCCCGAAAAAGTGTACTCCACCCCCTCTTCCACCGGCGAAAGAATTATGGTGTCCTTTGAAACTTTAACGCCATCGTCCATAGGTGAAATCACCAGCAGGTCACCGTAATTTTTCCGTGCATGATTTATGTCAATCTGATGAATGTCAGAGTTCAGGGCTGTCTGGTTCCCGTCAGCGTTCAGGAAAGTTCCCAGTCCGGAAGAGTTCAAGTCTCCCGAAGGACTCCCGTTCTTTGAGCAGGAAACTGACAGCAGCGCGCATGAAAATGTGAGCGCAAGTGCACCCGCAAACCTGAACCTGAATCGTATATTTTTTTTCATTAAAAACTCCTCATTTATATTACTACAGCACAGTCCTCAGTTTCAAACCCGTTTTGACTTCACCGATTTTGTCTTCAGCAGATTTTAGACTGCCAGGTCTGTTACCAGCCCGGTTTTCCAGGTCCGCTGCTTCCGCCAGGAAAACTGCTTCCTCCTGGACCGCCCATGCCGCCGCTTCCGCCCTGAGTTGTAGCCGTCGCAGAAACGGTTGTTGAGCCTGTTGAAGAATCACCTGAGCCTGTGCCCGAGGTTTCAACGCTTTCCGGTGGAAGGAAGAATCCGGTTCCGCCCGCATATTCCGTTCCCGTAATAGTACCACCAAGCACAAAATTGTAGGAAGAACCGCTTGTGAGCTTTGGACTTACAAAGATGGCCGCTGCATAACTCAGAGGTTCTTCCAGAGCAACCAGCGCCGCCCCGCTTGAGTCCGTTACCGAAAGGGATTTTGTTGAAGTTCCCAGTGCCGTTGAAGAAATGTAGGCGTTAGAGGTACTTGAAGGAATGCTTTCATTGAACATATCCGAGGAGCCCAGGGCAAGAATCGTTCCGCCGGTTACCTGAAAGGAATAACTCCCGTCACCGCAGTCAATGGGAGCGTTTCCGCCTCCGGTCTGACTTACCGCAACAACGCCGCCGGAAACGCTGATGTTCCCGTTGGAATCCAGTCCGTCACCTTTTGAACTCACATACAGAAAGCCGTCGGAAATGGTCAGGTTTCCCCCGGTTCCCGAAACGTTCACGCCGTCATCAGGAGCAGAAATCACGGTTTCTCCGCCGGAAATCTGAATCAGCGTTTCCGCCTCTATTCCTTCCGGAGCAAATTTTACCGTTCCGCTTTCTTTGACGCCATCCGCATCGTACCAGGTGCCGCTGCTAGTCCGTTCAGAATAGCTGGTAGTTCCCGTTACCGTAAACTTATTTTTTCCGCCGGAAATGTAGATAATCGGCGCGTTAATTCCCTTTCCATTATAAGTGGTTACCGTTGTGCTTCCCCCGGCAATGCGCACAAAGCTTGAAGTGTAGTCTTCGTCATCAGTTTTAAAGCCGTTGGCCTTCCGTATATCGCTGGTGGAAATAATTCCCTGTCCGTCAAAGTCGATACTTCCGCCGTTTACCACAATTCCCTGACCGCCAAAAAGCCCGTTCTTTCCCGTTTCGCCGGAAGAAGAGCCTGATGTGCCGGAAGAACTGCCGGTTCCGCCTGAAATATAGTTCTTCAGCGTAAGAATTCCCCCTTCCACCGACAAAACACCGTCCTTTGACGCAATACAGTTTTTGTAGGCCTGAGTTACCGAAAGGCTCGCCCCTTCTTCACTCTGGCAGATACTTAAGCCGCCCTTGCTGTAAAGTGTCCCTTTTGAATCACTTCCTTCCGTCACCGGATTTTTTGAAGTTGAAGCATAGTCTGAGCCGTAACCGTAGCCGTATTTTCTTCCATCAATAAGGATATTTTCGCCCTTCAGGAAGACCGTAGCCGCACCGCCCTTTGTCACCTCGACGCAGGGATAATTTGAAGAAGTGATGCTCACATTATCCAGATAGATTCCGGCCTCGTATTCCTTTGGAATCTGAATTTTTACGCCGCCGTCCGTTTTTGTTCCGCTCAAAATAACCGCAATGTTCGCCGTGGTATCTTCCGCATCCACGCGAATCACGCCGGTGGACTGCTTTGAATCATCCTGAGTAAATTTTACCTTGATTGTATCGCTGAAAAAATCCAGGGAAGTGGTAGTAATTTTTTGCCATGAAAGAGAAGCCTTCAAAGTGGAAGAAGCAAGGGAAGAAATCTCCTGGGCGCTCAATGATGTCTGAGAAGCCTGCCCTTCGGAAGAAGTCTGCCCGTCGGAAACCGCCACGGTCTGCTCTGTCAAATTAATAAAAATCAGCTGATTTGAAGAAAAATCCGCGCCGGAAGCCTCTGCCTTTACTTCCGTATTGCTGACCGTTGTACCGGAAGTGCCAGAGCTTCCCCCGGAGCCACCCGAGCCGGAAGAACTTCCTGAAGAATCGGAACTGCCTTCAAACTGACAGCCCCCCATAACAAACCCAAAAATAAACAACACTCCGAGTAAACCTAAAGAAGAACAATTCAAGCTTTTTTTCATTATTTTTACCTCTGATTAAATAAAAATTATACCGCATGAATGTTACGACAGCCGGAAGGTTAAAACAAAAAATTAGAGAACAAGGCTGGTCGTAGAGTTGACAGCATACCCTATAGGGGTATAGAGTATAATATAAGGATAGCCTAAAAATTGCTTTCGCAATTTTTTTAATAGGAGGATTTATGCCGGAAACATGCCCGCACTGCTCGGAAAAACGCAAAAAGCGCGAAGATGAAGAATTTAAAGATCTGATGAACCGCCTTAAAAGAATCGAAGGACAGGTTCGGGGAGTTGAAGGAATGCTGGAAAACGATGCCTACTGCACCGACATCCTTATTCAGGTTTCGGCAATTACCAGCGCCTTAAACAGCTTTAACAAGGTTCTTCTTGCCAATCACATGAAAACCTGCGTTGCCCAGAATATCAGGAACGGCAACGACAACATAATCGACGAGCTTGTAGTTACTCTGCAAAAGCTGATGAAATAACCTGCCATACCATTCGTGGCAAAATAAGAAACGGAGGCAAAATGGAACAATATAATGTAACGGGAATGAGCTGCGCCGCCTGCCAGGCCCGGGTAGAAAAGGCGGTGAATTCAGTGGAAGGCGTAAAAAGCTGTGCCGTAAGCCTTCTTACAAACTCCATGGGAGTAGAAGGAAATGCAAATCCGGAAGATATAATCCGCGCCATTGAAAAAGCAGGCTACGGCGCAAGTTTGAAAACCGGGTATAAAGGAGCCGGAAACAATAAAAACTCAACCGGTCGGGAAACTGACAGCGGTACTCAAACTACCACAAGCCGGACAGCCGGAAACAGCGCTACCCATGCAAAGGACGAAAATACCCTTGCCGACAAAGAAACACCTAAAATCCTGAAACGCTTCATCGCTTCCCTGATTTTCCTGCTCCCACTTTTGTATGTTTCAATGGGACATATGCTCTGGTCCTGGCCCCTTCCCCCATTTTTGGACCAGAACCACATCGCCATGGGACTTTACGAGCTTCTGCTTTCTGCAGTAGTTATGATAATCAACCAGAAATTCTTTATAAGCGGTTTTAAGGCTCTGATTTACAGGGCACCGAATATGGATACACTGGTTTCTCTGGGAGCGGGGGCTTCCTTTGGATACAGTGTTTTTGCGCTTTTCTGCATGACGGGCGCTTCCGGCGAAAAAGTCCTTTATTATATGGACCAGTTTTATTTTGAATCAGCTGCGATGATTCTGACCCTGATCACCTTCGGTAAAATGCTTGAAGCAAAATCAAAGGGAAAAACTACCAGCGCACTCAAGGCGCTTATGAATCTTGCGCCAAAAACTGCAGTTCTGCTTATAGACGGAAAGAAAACTGAAGTTTCCATAGATGAAGTAAAGGTCGGGGACCAGTTTGTTGTCCGTCCGGGAGACAGTATTCCTGTTGACGGAATCGTTCTGGAAGGCGAAAGCGCCGTAAACGAGTCAGCGCTGACTGGAGAAAGCGTTCCCGTAGAAAAAAAGCCCGGCCAGAAAGTTTCAGCGGCGACAATCAATACCTCGGGATATATGGTTTGCAGGGCAACCAGCGTTGGGGAAGACACAACTCTGGCCGGAATCATCCGGATGGTAAGCGATGCGGCGGCAACAAAGGCGCCGGTTGCAAAAATTGCAGACAGGGTTTCCGCAGTTTTTGTTCCCAGTGTAATCACAATTGCTCTGGTTACTCTTGCCGTCTGGCTTCTTGCAGGAAAAACCTTTGGATACGCAATAGCACGGGCCGTTTCCGTGCTGGTTATAAGCTGCCCCTGCGCTCTGGGACTTGCAACTCCGGTGGCAATTATGGTTGGAAACGGTGTAGGCGCAAAATCCGGAATCCTTTTTAAAACCGCCGCCGCCCTGGAACAGGCAGGAAAAACAAAAATCATCGCCCTGGACAAAACCGGAACCATTACAACCGGCATTATGACGGTTACGGACATTTTCCCGGAATCAGAAGATTTGAAGGATGAATTAATTTCTGTGGCATACGCACTGGAATCAAAAAGCGAGCACCCGATTTCAAAAGCCATCGTTGAATATGCGGAAAAAAATCTGGCGACGGAGAACAAATCCTGTCCGAAAAACAAGAACGAGTCCGGCAAGGCGGCTCTGGAAATAGAAAATTTCCAGGCGGTTTCCGGGAATGGACTGCGGGCTGTTCTTAAAACCCAGACGGAAATTGCAGGCGGTAATGCAGCCTTCATCACCGGGCTTCTTGATGGCGAAAAGCTGGACAAAGAACAGGAAGCCCTGATTTCAAAGCTTGCTTCCCAGGGAAAAACGCCGGTACTCTTTGAAAAAAACAAAAAGCTTCTTGGCATTGTTGCCGTTTCCGACACCCTGAAGGAAGATTCAGTTAAGGCGGTTTCTGAGCTGAAGAAAATGGGACTTAAGGTTGTAATGCTCACCGGAGACAACGAAATCACCGCAAAAACGATTGCCGCACAAGCCGGAATAACAGAAGTTATTGCAAACGTAAAGCCTGAAGGCAAAGCGGAAACAATAAAAGAACTTAAAAAAAGCGGAAATACGGCAATGGTGGGAGACGGAATAAACGACTCCCCTGCCCTCACCTGTGCAGACCTGGGAATTGCAATCGGCGCCGGAACCGATATTGCGCTGGATGCAGCCGATGTGGTTCTGATGAAGAACAGCATAATGGATGTTGTTGCCGCCATCAGGATTTCCCGGGCAACATTAAAAAATATCCACGAAAATCTTTTCTGGGCATTTTTCTACAATGTAATCGGAATTCCACTGGCGGCGGGCTGCTACATTGCGGCCTTCGGCTGGACCCTGAACCCCATGTTCGGAGCGGCGGCAATGGGACTTTCAAGCTTTTGCGTTGTTTCCAACGCACTGCGGCTTAATTTTGTAAAACCATACGGTAAAAAAATCATATCGAATAAAAAACCTGACGGAGGTAAAAAAATGAAAATCAAGGTAAACGGAATGATGTGCGAGCACTGTGAAGCACATGTAAAAAAAGCTCTGGAAACTGTAGCCGGAATCAAAAGCGCCGCAGCAAGCCATACTGACGGTCTTGTAACAATTGAAACCAGCAGGAGTGTAGACGAAAAGCTTTTGAAAAAAGCCGTTACAGAAGCCGGTTACGAATACGCCGGTATTGTTGAAGACTAAACAGAAGGTACAGACTTCCTCACTGCCCGGCTATGGAGTGGTGCGAAGGAACTGAGCAGTGCAAAGGCGCCGGGCTGTGGGAACGGCACCGGTAAAAATGTTACAGAACGCACAGGGCGGACTAAGATTTTTCTTAGCCCGCCCTTTTTTATGGGTCCGGATATTTAATACCGGTCTTCAGTCCGGCGCCATTGCACCGAGCCTCTGGCGGGCCACGGAACAGCCGTGGGAAAACCCGCCGGCCCTTATAATTATCCGATTGCAAATCTACAGAAAGCGTACATAGGTAACAGAAGTCCTAAAAAACGCTAGATATATTGTACTTTTAATAATCCCGCGGAAAGGTAACAGTTCTCTTAAAACACGGAAAAACCGCGGTAACCCAATTCCAATAACTTTCTACCAATGCGCAATTTATTCCGGTTGACGCCCGATATCCGGCAAAAGCCTGCCTTACCCGGGCACAATAGGTAACAGTTCTCCTAAAACCGCCGGTAAACACCTTGCAAAATGCGGCCAAGCACCCCCTACCCTATCATTCCACTAAAACATTCTGATAAAAAGGATTGTCAGGTTACGCTCCGCTAAAATCCGCTTTACAGGGTGGCACCCACCCCTTCACGGGTAACAGTTCTCTTAAACAAAGAGTAACAGAAATACTAAAAACATCCACAAAAGCCCTGTGGAAAACCTGAAAACAAGTAACAGTTTTGCTAAATAAACAAATTCTGGAATTTTATTGTTATATATAGAAGAAAGTTTGCCTTAATTTTTGAGGGGTAACAAAACTCTTAAACAAAGTAACATAACTATTAAATCTTCTATATATACTAATAATAACTAATAAATTTATAAAACTAGTAATAGAGGCAGGGAAAAAGTGGAAAACCTGATATTGTTTAAGAGATTTGTTACCATGTTTTCCTTAGTTAAACTGTTACCTTTAAATATAATCTGTTGAAATTTTCTCATTTTCCCTTTTTTAAAAAGCCTTGAACTGACGAACAATTCAAGGCTTTTAAAATATTAAATATCTGCAGTAATAAGAGCATAACGAGGATCTTTTTTAAGAACAGGAGTCGGACTTTTGAACAAAGTTATACCGCTTCCATCCTTATTGATTTCAAATTTTACTTCCTTGTAATACTTTTCCTTAATTTCGCTTAGGAGTTCTGTTATCCTTGCGTAGTTTACATTTACAAGATTCGCGTCCTTCCCTTCCTCAACTGGAATAAACTGTTCTACCAGTCTGTGGCGGGGAATGAAAACGGAATCAAAATTGGCGTTGTTTCTGTAAACCAACCAGGCGTAAATATCTTTACCGATTGGACTTCCGATTTCTTTGTAGACCTCATAGTCGATTGGAACAGCGTGAGCGCGGCAGAATTCTGTAAACTCGTCGGAAAGTACGATTTTGAATCTTCCTACCATGGTTTCCCGGGCTTCTGCTTCAATTTCCTTGTACTGAACTCCGGTTGTAAAACGAATATTTCCAGTTGTCACGGTTTTTACGGTAACATCTTCTTTTGGATAGTCTCCGTCCGGGTACATATCCTTGAAAAGATAGGCGGCCTGCACCTCTTCAACCTTCTGTTCAAAAGCGAAGGAAGCGTTTGAAAAACATTCAATCTGTTCACGGATATCCTTACCGCGCTGCTTTGGAAGCTGAAGCTCTTTTAAAAGGTCAGAAAGCGAAGCGTATTCAATCAAAACTGGACCATTTGTATTTTTATTTTTAGAAATTACGGCGTGTGTTGTAAGAACGGAAAGCAGCAGTCGTCCGTATTTTCCGAAAGGTACATTTTTTGGAGATGTAAGTGTAAGAGTTAATCCCTGGGTTCCCTTTCTTACAAAGACGGTTTTATGCATGTTTTTGAACGGAAGGGATGCAGTTGTAAAAAAGCTCGGCAGGTATGCAATCTGCTTTTTTTTCTCTCGTGATTTATCTATTTCAAATAATTCGGATACAGTGTTATCAAGCGGAACAAGGCTGTTTTCACTGTTCACCTCTGATATTTTTTTTCTTCCCATATTTTTTTGGTAACAGTTCTCTTAAACTATTACAGCTCCCCCACTTTTGTAATTCCACTTTTTGAAACGGAAATTCTTCCGGCTTTTGCTTCCCGTAAAATGTAGTCAACGGCCATTTCAAAGCCCTGATTCATCGAGATTTCGCAGTCCGTAAAAAATTTCTTGAATTCGCTTCGTTTGCCGGAGGTCAGGCGCAGATTTACTGAATCCGCATACTTGCTTTTTGCACTTGAAACTTGAGTTTCTGTATTGGCGCTTGACCCGGCTTTTGTTGTGGCGTTTGCAAATACTGCTGGTGCTGAAGCGGCGGAAGAAGGTGCTGTTCCCGCAGCTGTTACCGGTGCACTGGCAGAGGTAACAGTTTCCCTAAACTCTTCATCTTTCTTGAAGTTGTTAGAAATCTGATTTTTTAATGCGTCAGGCAGGGCTGAAGCAGCAGATGTTGTTGTCTTATGTGCTAATGGCATTTTTCTTTCTCTCCTACTTTACCAGGTCTGCAAGCTTTTCGAAAGCCTTGAGGGTTTCAGGTTTTGCGCCCTGCTGCTGGATTGTTTTTCGTAAAATCTGTGACATTTTGAAGTTCTGATCCTGTGGAATTTCAACTATATTGAGTTCTGTTGATTTGAGGGCTTCAATGATGCCGTTTGCAAGTTTGTATGAATGATTTACTTCGTTCAGAACGATTGTTTTAAGCTCCGGATTCTGAGAGTGCTGGCGCTTCTTGAAATCTTTTAAGTTGTTGCGGAAAATTTCAAGTCCGTCCTGAGAAAAGCCGTCGGCCTTTACAACCGGTATGGCTTCGTCAGTTGCCTTCATGATGTTCTCTTCAAAAAGATCGAAGTTTGGCGATGTATCAAAAATGCAGTAGTCAAAGTCCAGCTTTGCAAGCTCTTCCGTAAGTTCAACAAAGATGAAGGGTTCACGGGCAGCCTGATTCTGACGGTATAGTTTAAGAGAATTGTTACTCTTTTCATCGATAGCCACGGTTGGAATTATAAAAAGATTTTCTATCGGTGTTTTTACGATTGCCTGATCATAGGTAACATTTCCGTTAAGGACATCTGCAAGTTCGTATTCAAAGCTTTCCAGAAGGCTGCTGGTGGAGTTTCCCTGAGGGTCTGCATCGATTAATAATACTTTTTTTGTTTTTGCTAATTCGGCTGCTAAAGACACACTGACTGTGGTTTTTCCTACGCCGCCTTTCTGAATGGCAACTGTGATGCGTTTCATTTTTCCCCTCATAAAACAGTTTTAATTTTCTAATAAATTATATTATAAAAACGCTAATAATGCAACTAATATTTTTAATAAAAGTTATGAAAAATATTAGTAAAGTAACAAAAAATATTAGTAAGAGTATTAGAAAAGTGCTAATAAGAGTGCTAATAAGTATTAGTAAATATGTTAGAAATATTATAAAAAATATTAGTATTTAAAGTTGGCCCTAGGATTGCGTTACCCGCGTTATTTTTTTCTTTTTGACATATTACACAGTTTACATATTTTTAAGCGTTTAAAGGGCTTTTTTAGTGCACCGGCTGTTACAGGCTGCGGACTCATATTTTCAGATTATACCAATGACAGAATTTGAATGATATTCTATAATAGAAACGATTCGTAACAAATAAACGGAAAACTATAGAAATAAAAGGGTTGATTATGGAATTTTTTGAACTGTGCAAAAGACGCTATTCTTGCAAAAAATATGATTCTTCAAAGGCTGTTGATAAAGCGGTAATTGAAAGAATTCTTGAAGCGGGTCGGGCAGCTCCAACTGCAAAAAATCTTCAGGAGCAGCATGTTTATGTTTTACAGTCTCCAGAGGCCCTTGCCAAGGTTGACAGCGTTACTCCATGCCGTTACGGTGCTCCTGTGGTTCTTATGGTATGCTGGGACAAAGCCAATGTGTATACTTATCCGGGCGGAAAACGGGAGAGCGGGGTAGAGGATGCTTCCATTGTAGCGACTCACCTGATGCTTGCCGCCGCTGCAGAAAATGTTGAAAGCTGCTGGCTGAATAATTTTGACCCGGAAAAGCTGAAGGCAGAATTAAAGCTCCCTGAAAATCAGGAAATTCTTATGCTTCTTGATCTTGGTTATGCGGCTGAAGGAGCAGGTCCTCTTCAGAATCACGGCTTAAGAAAACCTCTTAGCGAAACCGTTTCTTATCTGTAGAATTGATAAAATATGAGCAAAAAAACTGATTCAATTTATTCTTCTCTGGACAGACTTGATGAGCTTGTGGGGGGGCTGAAGGAAGTTTCTGGCGGCGCAGACTGTGGAAATGGTGCGCTGCAGAGTGAAATGACAGAAGGGGAAGCGGGCGGTCTTCAGGCCCAAAGCAGTACTCTGAAAAAAATCGACGATATTTCCTTCGAGATGGGAATTAAACTGAAGGAACTGCGTTTCTGGATTGACTCCCTCTATTCCTACAACGGAAAATCCACCAGCTACGCAAAAAAGAATGCAAGCAAGGAAAACGGAAAGAAAGGCGGGCGCCCGCCAAAACAGATTACTCAGGCTAAAAGACGAATTCTGGAGCTTGAGAATGATGTAATTCCTGATCTGGAAAGTAAAATTCGGCTTGCGGTAAGCGCTGAGGACGAAGAGGCCTTTAAGGCTCAGCTTGTGGGGGCACAAACTGAACTGGCGGGCTGTAAAAAGAGGGTAGAAGAGTTTAGGAGAACTGTTACCTCTGTTTCTGCCGCAAATGAATAGTTTTCCGTGTGTTTGAATGAAAAGCGCCTCCCTGGCGCAAGGCTTTGCAGAGTTTTGCAAATCGCCACAAGGCTGACTTAAGGATAAAAAATGAAATTTAAAAATCGAGATCTTACGGAAGGAAGTATTGTCGGGAATATTGTTGTATTTTCCGTTCCATTTCTTGCGGCCTATTTTTTGCAGACCCTGTATGGTCTTGCAGATTTGTTTATTGCGGGACAGTTTAACGGTGCTTCAGTAATCAGTGCGGTTTCAATCGGAAGCCAGATGATGCATATGTTCACCGTAATAATCGTGGGTCTTGCAATGGGAACTTCCGTTCTGATAGGGCAGGCCACCGGTGCAGGGGATTTTCCCCGGGTTTCAAAAATTATCGGGAACACCTTTTCGTTCTTTCTGATTTTTTCAGCTGCTGTTACGGTTCTGCTTTTTTTCAGTGCGCCCCTTCTGGTGCGTCTGGTTTCAACTCCGGCGGAAAGCGTTAGGGAGACTGTTACCTATTTACGGATTTGCTTTCTGGGAATTCCCTTTATTGTTTTTTACAATGTAATTGCTTCGATTTTTCGAGGAAAGGGCGATTCAAAAACGCCGATGTATTTTGTTGCGGTTGCCTGCGTTCTGAATATCCTTCTGGACTTTATTTTTATCGGCGCTTTGAAGATGAGGGCAGGGGGCGCGGCTCTTGCTACAGTTTTAAGTCAGGCGGTGAGCGTTCTTCTTGGAGCGAGATCGCTTTTCTTGAAGTCTCGGGAGGGCGTATCAAGGAAGGATTTTAAGCTTGAAGCCGGAATTTTAAGCGGAATCCTGAAAATCGGTTTTCCTGTTGCGGCTCAGGACGGCTTTGTTCAGGTTTCCTTTATGATAATCACCATAATTGCAAACCGGCGGGGAGTGGATGTTGCCGCCGCCGTGGGAATCGTAGAAAAAATCATCACTTTCCTCTTCCTGATTCCTTCCAGCATGCTTTCTTCAATCAGTTCCATCGCCGCTCTGAATATCGGTGCACAAAAGCCGGAGCGTGCAAGAAAAACTCTCTGGGCGGGAACTTTTATCACGGTTGCTCTGGGACTGTTTTTTGCGGTACTGTTCCAGTTTATTTCGCGGCCGGTTCTTTCAGTTTTTACAAGTGAGGCTCAGGTTGTACTTCTTGGAGTTCAGTATTTGAAATCCTACGTTTTTGACTGCGCATTTGCGGCGGTGCATTTCTGCTTTAACGGTTACTTTTGTGCCATCGGAAAATCAATCATTTCGTTCATTCATAATTCAATTTCAATCATTTTTATACGCATTCCCGGCGCTTATTTTGCTTCAAAAATCTGGCCGGAAACCCTCTATCCTATGGGCTGGGCGGCACCGCTGGGCTCGCTGCTTTCGGCAACCATCTGTATTCTGGTGTATTTTTACCTGAGAAGAAAAGACAGGCCGGTTTGCTGAATTTTTCCGTCTTTTTTTAGGAAGAGTAACTATGTCGTCGCATAAATAAGCTCTTAGTCCGGTTTAAAAAATAACTTTTTGTTATATACTTCTCTTTTTTCCCTGAAAAACGGTATTTTTTCACTTTTTTTTCCCAATTATATATTGCAGCTGAAAATAACTGCGTTTTAAGGAATTTTATGCTTTCTTGAAGCACGGGAGAAAATATGGGAAAAATAAAAAGGGTTTTGCAGCATGATGAAACGGACTGCGGCGCGGCATGTCTTTCTATTATACTGCAATATTTTGGTAAAACGGTGCCTCTTCGGCGAATAAGAACGGCTTCCGGCACGGACAGTGTGGGGACTTCGGGTTTCGGAATCATTAAGGGGGCAGAAAAATTCGCTCTCTCCTGCAAGGGAATGATGTCTCCCCAGAAGGACAGACTTGAGGAGATACCTTTTCCGGCTGTCTTTCATACAAGAGAAAAGCTTGAACATTATGTGGTGGTATACAAGGTTTCTCAAAAATACGTCTACATAAGCGATCCCGCAAAGGGGCTTTACAAGATGGCGAAGGAAAAATTCCTTGAATGGTGGACGGGAGTTTTTTTTATTTTCTTTCCTTCAACGGATTTTCAGAAAGGAAATGAAAATTCCGGGATTTTAAGCCGTTTTCTTTCACTTTTGAAGCCGCACAAAAAGCTGGTAACAGAAATTCTTCTTGCAAGCCTGCTGCTTTCTTTTTTTGGGGTAATTGTTTCCTTCTATTTCAGGTTTTTAATCGATGAAGTTTTGTATTCACAGGTCCGTTCAACACTGAACCTGTGTTCAATTTGCTATCTTCTGGTGATTGTGTTTCAGTCCCTGATTTCTTTTTGCCGTAACAAGATAATCCTTCACCTTGGGATAAAAATTGATGTTTCCCTGTTGTGCGATTTTGTCTGTCACCTGATGCACCTTCCGCTGAATTTCTTTACTTTAAGAAAAACCGGGGAAATTCTTTCCAGAGTGAATGACGCGGAAACCGTAAAAAATGCAATTTCTTCCACCACCCTGGGAATCATTCTGGATTCTGTGATGCTGGTGGTGGGGGGCTTTTTCCTTTTCAAAATGGGTTCCTCTCTTCTTTTAATTGCTATTATTCCGGTTTTGATTTCGGCGGTTGTGGTGTGGCTGTATTCGAAACCTTTCAATAGAAAAATCAAGGAAAAGGCAATTCTGGAAGCGGAAAAAAATGCTTCGATGTACGAGAGCATAAACGGAATTTCAACAATCAAGGGTCTGGCAACCGAAAAAAAAGCCTACGACAGAATTGAAGCCAGAATCGTGGACTCGGCATACAAGGGACTGGAACTTGGAAATATGGGTAATTTTCAGCAGGAGCTGCAGAATTTTATTTCCGGCTGCGGAACCCTTGCCCTTTACTGGATTGGAAGCTTAATGATTTTTGACGGAAAAATTTCCCTTGGTCAGCTTATTTCCTTCAACACTCTTTCTGGCTTTTTTCTTGGACCGTTGCGGCGGCTTCTAACCATGCAGCTTCACCTTCAGGAGGTGATGATTTCCGCGGAAAGGCTTACGGATATTATCGATATGGAAGAAGAATGCAGGGATGAAGAAAACAAGGAAGAGGTGGAACGGCTGGAGGGGGAAATTGAATTCAGGAATGTGAGCTTTTCTTACGGAACCCGGGGAAGGGCCGTTGAAAATATCTCGTTTAAGATTCCGGCCGGAAAAAAAGTTGCCTTTGTAGGAAGCTCCGGTTCCGGGAAGACGACTCTTCTAAAGCTCCTTATGAAGTTCTACAAGCTGGAAGAGGGGCAGATTCTGGTGGGAGGAAAGGATATTCAGGATTACAAGACGGATTCCTTCCGGGAAAAAATCGGTTATGTTCCCCAGGAAAGCCTGCTTTTTAGCGGTACGATTTCAGAAAATATTGCCTGGGGCAGCGATAATCCTGATCCGAAGCGGATACTTGCAAGCAGTATTGCGTCCCAGTCCTTCGACTTTATTCAGCGGCTTCCGGAAAAGTTCAATACATACGTAGGTGAGCATGGTTCAACCCTTTCCGGAGGGGAAAGGCAGCGGCTTTCAATGGCGAGAATTCTGATGCGGAATCCGCAGCTTTTGATTTTGGATGAAGCAACGGCCAGTCTGGATAGTATTTCCGAGCAGTCGATTATGAACACGATTTTTAACCGGATTCACGGGCGGACTGTGATTATGGTTGCCCACAGGCTTTCCACAATAAAGGACTGCGATATCATTTATGTTTTTAATAAGGGAAAGCTTGTGGAACAGGGAAGCCACGAGGCGCTTCTGAAAAAGGAAGGATTTTATAAAAAGTTATGGAGTGCACAGAATGAAAAAAGAGAAGAAGGAAGAGTTGAGCGTCAGGGCGCCGAAAAAGGTAATGGTCTTGCAGCACCAAAACGAAATGGTCTACTCAAAAGAGCTGCTGCAATCGAAGGTTCCTGCGGAAACAAAAATATTGCTGTATAGCGTTTTTTTGCTCTTTATTGCTGCTGTCTGCCTGGTGATTTTCGGAAAGGTGGACGAGGTTGTGAAGGTTACGGGAATTGTCCGGGCAGGGGAGAATGTTTCGCAGGTTCGGAACGTGATTTCTGGAAAAATAACACAGAAGAATTATAGGCCCGGACAGGAAGTAAAAAGCGGAGAGGTGCTCTTTACTATTGATTCTTCGGTTTACGATTCCCGGCGGGAAAATCTGGTTTCAGAAAAGATGAAAGCGGAAGAGCATCTGAGGGGGCTTGAGGAGCTTTTGCGGAGTTTTGAAACCGGAAAAAATCTTGTTTCTGAAGAGAATCAGGTTGCATTTTCCAGATATGAAAGCTTCAGGACGAACCGGGAAAAACTGGTCGTTCAGCGGAATATTTCCCGAGCGGCTCTTCAGAATGAAAGGTCGCTTCCGGAGGCTTTGAAAAATCAGAAGACTTTGAGGGAAAGGGAGCTTTCTCTTTCCTATGATGAAAAAAATCTGAAAAGTTACGAGGCGGAATTTTTCAGAACCCTAACCGAAGAAAAAGATAACCTAAGGCTTTCGGTTTATAAGATTAAGCAGGAAATTAGTCAGCTGGACAGCCAGTATCAGTTTCTTGAGGTGCGCTCTCCGGTGGAAGGCTTTGTACAGGAGGTTTCTTCAATAAATATAGGAGATTATGTTGAATCTGGAGCGCAGGTATTGAATATTGTTCCATGCAATGCTGAAAAATTTAAGGTGGAAATGCAGGTTTCGCCAAAGGATATGGGAAAAATCAGTTCCGGATTGAAGGTGAAGTACCGGCTTTCGGCGTTTCCGTTTTTTGAATACCGGGGAGCTGAGGGGGTAATACGGGCGGTTGATCCGGATATCCGGTCTGGCGGCGGAGGGTCGCTGTATTATGTGGTGTATGCGGATATCGACAGGATAAATTTTGAAAACCGCCGGGGGGAAAGATTTCCAATTAGGGCAGGACTTCAGACAGATGCACGAATTGTACTGAAAAACCAGCCCCTTCTTGTCTGTATTCTGCGGAAGATGGATTTTATGAATTAAAGGGTTACAGGGAAAAGTATGAAGGAAGAATATCAGTTGAAAAATGGGCGTGGAATACAGCGGAGCAGATGGAAATTTATTATAGGGAATCAATGTAATGTATTCTTTCTGGCGGTGTTATTTTCATTCTGCGGCGCAGGAAAAGCCTTTGCCGGCGGTTGGGGCGGAATGTGGGCGCTTCCCTGCGGTTCTACAGGGTCAG
>CAMHMJ010000041.1 GCA_946186185.1 uncultured Treponema sp.
TTCTTACTGAAGAATACATATGCCGACAAATCCTGCTTCCATGGATTTTTCATTAGCTGCTGTATTATCATATTGCGCAGTTGCTGAGGAATTAAAATTTCTCTTTCATCTCCGTTTTTTGGAGACTTAAGGCCATCATATTTTCCCCATGAATGGCGGATGTAGATTCTGTCGTCCCCGATGTCCTGGGCTCTCAGTGCAGCAATTTCTCCCTGACGCATTCCTGTGTAGCTTGCAATGAGGCATGCAAGTTTTGCCGCATCATTTTTCCATTTGGCAGCAAAAAGGGCTCTTGTCTCTTCCATTGTGAGAATTGCTCTTTCTTTAGATTTTTCACAAGGTTTGATGATTCCGTCATAGCAGTTGATTTCAGTAAGCCCATGAAGAAAAGCCCATTTCATTGAAACAGTCATTGCATGAATAATTGATTTCACGGATTTAGGTGCAAGTTTCTGAGTTGATTCAACTTCGTAGATTTTGTTGATGTCGTTACGGGTTATTTCTCCGAGAAGTTTTCCTTCAATGATTGGTTTCCAATAATTGATTATGATACGGGTCATTTTATTGGAATGTTTCTTGTGGAATGATTTGCCTCTAAGATGCAGTTCCCGAATATATGGCGATTTGTCATAATCCCAGAACTCAAGAAGGTACTCCATTGCATCACGCGCAGCTTTAGTCTCAGTACGGATTGCGGACTTGATGTAGTTGCGTTCTTTGAGAATGTTTATAATTTGATTGATTTCTGAATCAGAAAAATCATGTGTTTTAAGCTGATTCAAAATAGAAAGGGTATCAAGAGAAGTTTTGATTTCAGATTTTTCTTTTCTTGAAACTCGTTTAGGGATAGCACCTGCTACAACCCATTCCATAACGACTTTTTCAGCCTCGGATTTGGATTCTTTTCCAGTGCTTTTGTTGTTAGAAAGACTTCCGTCTGAAAGTCTGATCTGCGCATACCAGTATGGCGAATTACGCATTTTGAACAACAAATAAGGTTTGTTCATATAGGTCCTTATCTGGGCAGACAGGAACGCATAAATAATTTACAATATTATTAGGATTTTGTAAATGTTTTTCCCAAAGTCACTATTTTTTACTTAAACTGCTTACTTAATATGCCATTTTCTGTTTTTTTATGGTATAATTTAGTAAGCAATCTGATACTGTAATCCTTTATATATTAAGGAGTTACAGTGTTCTTAGTCAAAACGAATATTTTTTTACGAGGGGGCTTTCCGGGGTTACGCTATCGCTTCATTCTCGTTTGGTTCGACTCCGCTCTCCAAACGAGAACGCTTCGCGCCCCTACAATCCCTAACGCAAATCTGCCAAGGTCTTATAAATATCATTATTCACGCATATGCTCTGCTTTTCAATTTCCAGGGGAACCTCTGCCTCACCCTTGTTTATGCAGACATAAACAGCTTTTGGATTTGCATAAGTCATCTTCCAGAAAGGATATTTAATGATTCCCGGAGTGTTGCCGCCAACACCAAGCTCCAGAAAAACAATCTTTCCGTCTTTATTTTCATTCAGAAAATCTTCATAACGGCCAGCGGCCTTATGCCATCCTTCATCTTCCACAAAAGTGTTGTCACAGCGCAAATTCATTGTCATGGGCTTACCGCAGACAGGGCAGCGGGGAACAAGCTCAGATGGAACCGTCATTTTAATTCCTTCAAAGCCATTCTCTGGAAGTTCCAAACCACCATCACTCTGAATTACAAAGCCCTGTTCCTTAATCATTTTTTCAACAAAAAGCTGATTGTCGTAAGTTTTCTTGTGACAAGGCTCCGAGCACTGCCAGAGACCGTAATCCCCCTGAGTGTAAAACAGTCGTGACTTATCAAAACCCGCTTTCTGAAAGCAGTGGTCAACATTAGTCGTAAGAACAAAATAATTTTTATTCTTTACCAGTTCAAAAAGTTTTTCATATACTGGCAAAGGAGCTTTTACAAAACGATTCAGATAAATCTGCCGGCTCCAGTAGGCCCAGTTTTCTTCAAGAGTTTCAAAAGCCGTAAAGCCGCCGGAATACATGTCGTGAAAGCCGTACTTCTTTTCAAAATCAGCAAAATATTTTTGGAAGCGAGGCCCGCTGTAGGTAAAGCCGCTAGACGTAGAAAGCCCTGCCCCGGCACCGATGAGGATTGATTCTGCATTTTGTAAGATTGATTTGATGTCTTTCATAAGAACCTCCTTGATTTTGACCATGCGTTAGGCTATACGTCGGGGCAAGCCCTCCGTTTAGCTAATTGGAAATTATTGACGTTACGCTCGCTTTGCTCGCGTTAGGCTATGGAGCGCCTTTAGTCCCGAACGAAGTGAGGGATGAGCCGAACAGGCGAAGCGCGGAACAGCCGACCGACAGTCAATTTGAGCGCAAGCGAAAAGTGACTGTCGGGAACGCCCGAATTCATTTTCCTTTAAAACTTAAAAACAACAGGCTTAGAAAAAGCATTATTCTCTTCAAGTCCCTTAACATGACCAAGATTGTTCAGACTGCCGGAAATCTCAGAAAGATAGAAAACCTTAAACAGAGGATGATTTGCATCATTTTTGTACAGCTGGCGAACTATGGAAGATTTTTCCATAATCATTTTCTTAACCGTAAGATTTTCTTCAAAGACAACCCTTGCACTCATGCGAATCCAGGCTGTATCAATTTCATTCTCCATAAGACGGGAACCACAAAGGTCGATATAAGGATTCGCAGAAAGTTCCTTGAACATATCCTTCTGGCTGTTTGTACAAAACCAAAGTTTTTCTTCGTGGACTACCATATACTGAACGGGTCGCACCTTTGGTCTACCGTCCAGCCCAATAGTTGCCAGATACTGCAAACCGACTTTATCAAGATATTCTGCAATTTCTGTAACTGTCATTCGTGGCTCCTTTTAACATCATCCAGATTTTCACCACACAATGGCTTGTCAAAATCAGGCTGATTAAAAGATGTGTTTTACTGTGTGTTGTAACTTAATATTTACAACTTACAACCAATATAGCGTTGTAATTTATAAATGTCAAGTGGTGTTATTTATTTTTTACAACAAATCTGATAGCGAAAAGAAATCAGTCTTTGAATAAATCTTCCATTGTGATTGTGTTGATGAAGTCCCCGGAGTATTCGTTATAAGTCAGACCGTAGGTTGTAATTAATGTTCCGTGAACAACTGATTTTTTTGGAATCATTGTGCTCAAAAGACTCTGTCGTTTGACCAGAGTTTCGTGATAATCTTTACTAACAGAAAATTCTTCGCTATAGAATTTCATTTCACACATGTTTACTACATTATCTCTGCGGTCTATTATCAAGTCTATTTGGGCTCCTTTTTCGTCGGTTTCGTCAGGGCGTTTTGACCAGGCAGAATGACTGGTAATAACTCCGCTGATTCCAAGAGCGCTCTTAATCTGCTTGATATGATTAAAGCAGACGTTTTCGAATGCAAAGCCTCTCCAGCTGTTAATCTGATTTGAAGTAACATTTGGCTGCCAGAAAGCGGAATCTAAAGTTTGTTTTTCATTTACGAATTTTAGACAGAATTTACAGAAAGAATCTACAAGCTTGTAGTGTGTCTCGCGTTTGCTAAGTCCGAATGGAACATATTCAATAACAAAGTCACTTGCAATAAGAGCTTTAAGATACTTTGAAAGATGCCCGCTATCCGTAATCTTTAATTTTTCAACAATTTCTCTTCGTGTAAAACCGGCATTAAGCTGGCTCAAAAGATTTACAATTGATTTCATTATCTCCGGATTTCTGAAGCCTGATTCGAAAAGCCTGTTGTATTCATCTTTTAGTTTTGCATTTGAAAGAAAGAAAAGTTTATCCACGTTCTGAGCCAGACTTAAGCCGCGTTCAAAGTATCCGAGATAAAATGGAATCCCGCCGAAAATCATATAACTTTGAACTATGTCGTAATCGGAAATAACGATATTGTTGGATTTGAAGAATTCCTTACATTCTGCAAGAGTAAATGGCTCCAGCTTAATTTCATGAGTAACCCGGTTATAAAGTCCGCCATGATTATTAATCAGATTATCTAAAATCCAGGAATTGGCGCTGCCGCAAACTACAACCATGATATTTGAGCGGTGGCATGCCCAGGTATTCCAGAATCCTTCAAATGCAGTAATAAAACCAGAGCCGGGAGTGTCGAGCCATGGAAGTTCATCAAGAAAAATAACTTGACGTTCTCCGCTATCTTTTAACAGTAAAAGCTGCTCCAGCATAAAGAATGCTTCAAGCCAGGATTGAGGCCTGTGAGATTTAGGAAGCCCGTGAAGCTGCAGAGAAAAATAGAAGTGTTCCAGCTGATTTTTGAGAGTGTTGCCTTCTTTAGAGCCTTCTTCAACGGGAGACAAACCTGCATGACGAAATGTGATTCTGTTCTTGAATGTCTCGTCAACTAGATATGTCTTTCCGACACGCCTGCGCCCATAGATTGCAACCAGCTCTGCCTTGCCTGAGTTAAAAATATTATTTAATTCTTGTGTTTCTTCTTTTCTGCCGACCATAAAACAATTATAAATGCGTTCTAAAGGTCGGTCAAGCGGTAAAAATTAGCATTCACCGACCCAAAAAAACAGTTTTCTCATATATTTGGAATATAAACAGAAAGGGGGGAAGTCTCCCCCTGCGGTCGCACTTCGTTGCGCCCTACCCCCTCGCCTAAGGGGACAAGCCCCCTTAAAATCCCCTTTTTTTACCACGCGGATGCGTAAGTCGCGTGAGTATTAAGCAGAATTTGTTGCTGCTTTCCTATGAACAAGTAATGCATTTATCCGTCATTAAGTGAATCCCCAAAAAAAAGCCATTTTCAAGTTTTTCTAACGCTCCGAATTTTTCGTTGAGATTCAGGTATTCTGCGAAAGCCATCAGCTGACCTATGTTACCTTCTGCAACACAAATCCATTTTTCATCGCACATAAGTATCTGGCGGTTGATTGAGCCAAAACGATAATCAAGATAAATACGGTAGGTGTGATTTCCCATCTGTTTTTCTGCAATCATTCGGATAAGCGGATTCTTTGCATGTATGAGAGCAGAATCCTTTTCTTCATCAAGTGCGGCCATCCCTTTTTCCTGTACATCCTTAGCAAATGATTCAAGTTCTGAAGGAACTTTTTCATAAGAATAAAGCGTCCAGCCATTAATTTTGAACGACGCAACGCCGTCTTTTGGAGCTTCTTGTACAATAATTTCCGCATGATCTGTTGCAGAGTGATTTACAAAACCACTAACAAAATCCTGTACTGAATCAACATCTATCTTCATATTTCCCCCCTTAAAACTTATTTATCAGGGCGTGGCGAACTGCTGGCGCAAGACCTGTGTATTCGTTTTTGGCTGTGCCGAAGAGCAGGGAAACCCGGTAGTCTACATTAAAATAATTGTCGAGCGCGCTAAGCATTTTGCTGCAAAGCTTTTTTACAACAGCCCTCAATGTTTCCGGTTCAGGAAGCGCCTCTGTCTTACTGTAGGTGATATCCACAAGCTTCCAGCCTTCAAGTACGATATAGCGGCGGTTCAGGTCGATGTCTGGAAAATCGTTTATCAGCCGCTTTCCGTTTATTATGACTTCCGGGTGAAAGGTGATTACAGGCTTTTTTTCACCATTGATTTCTTCTTCCTCTACGCTGTGGTAATTTACAAGAAAAGAGATTTTTGATTTTTCTGAAAACTCGGCAAGTGCATTAAAAAGCATATCCGCAGTTTTTTCTGATGAGCCCTGCCACAAAAGCTCGCGGTTGTTGTTTCCTGCCAGGTGAAGCCTTTTTCCATTAATCAGGATATTTTTATCCTTCATAAAGGATTCAAGACGAGTTTCAATATCCATCTTTTCACCACCGTCAAAGAATTCAATGTTCTCTGCCGTAATCTTTTTAAGCGGCGTGATTTTTACATTCTGATAAATGCCTTTAAGTTTTCCCGAAAGAAAAAGCTCTGCGATTTGTGTCATAAATCTCCCCTGTGTAAGACCGCTGGCGGTCTTTGTTGAATAGCAAAGCGTTAAAAAAATTGCGAAAGCAATTTTTAGCTTTACCTTCTAACTACTGCAAAATCTGCACAAGGATTTCTTTTTCGTGCCCTGTATAACAGATCTTCACAATATTCCCGCACCCCGTACAGGAAAACTGAATCGCACCATTTCCACCGTCAAAATCAAGCACATTCCTGCTGAAAGAAAAATGATTTTCACATTCCGGGCAGCTTACCGTAATAAGGTTTTCATTCTCAGTCATTTTAGATTTCTCCTCATTCACAATAATAATATAAAAGGAAAATCTGGAAAGTTCAGTTTTTAATGATTATTTTTCAAAAATACTGACGATTTTATTCTTTACATCCTGCGTAAGTCCTTCACTAAAATAATGATTCAGAGAAGAAAGCATAAAATTGCATACTTTGTTTTGAGCCTCTTTTAGCGTTACTGTTTCTGAGTTGGTGTCATCATTTACAAGACGCTTTCCATTCATAATAACTTCTGGATGAAAAGTAATAATTGTCTTTTTCTCATGATTATTAAATTCGCTTTCCCGTGCACAATAATAATTCACTATAAACCCTGTATCTGATTTTATGGAATATTCGGTCAAGGCATCAAATAACATTCCTGCTGTTTTTTCCGAAGTGCCCTGCCACAAAAGAGAGTTCTTATTCTTTATACTTTTATTGTTCATTCCAAGGCGGATTTTTTCATTTTTAACCAGAATATTTTTTTCTTTTAAGAACTCATTCAATCCTTCCTGAAAAAGTCTGAAATCTGCCCAAAGGTCATCATCGTTGTCATCAAAAAGATTCATATTTGCTTTAGGGTAAGGAATAAATTCATTGCAAGTTAACTTTTCAAATGCACACACAGAAACACACTGAAAAACATTTCCATCAGAATTACCAGAAAATAACCAGTTATTCTTATCAACTTCTTCCAAAGCAGTTCTCCATACTTATTTGTGTAAAAAAATGGCAGCTCCCGCTCATGGGGCAGCTGCCGAGCCCGAAACCACCGGCAGAAGAGTTTGCCCCGGCCAGTTCTATGCGGCAGTCTTGCTGCCGACATTACTAATATAAAAGCGAAATTTGCAAAGTTCAAAAAAAATCAAAGTTTTTTATAACGCGAAACACGCAGCCTTACTGCGGTTGCGCTTTGAACAATCGCTGTAAGGCGGTGCTGGCCATTTAAAAGGTGACCTGTTTCTGTTACTTCGATAGCAGGGCCTTTTTCACGCCAAAAGCCCTCCTGAATCTTCTGACAAAGCTCAGCGACACGATTAGGGTTTATTTTCCTGTTATGTGCATTATCACTGAGCCACTGCCGTGCCATTTCTGGAGTGACTAATTCGATCTCCGAAGAAATCTTCTTTAGAGACATTTACAGTCCCAGTTTCTTACGCCATTTAGCTTCTGCTTCTGGTGTAAGTCCTTCACAAAAAGGATCTTTATCTACAAAATCACTTGCAGGTACAGGATAATAAACCCATCCCTCTTCATCAGGATTCGTATGGTCAAAATCCTTTATTGAGAAGATTTTTTTGCCTTCCTTATCAAGAAGATATCCGCCGTCATTTTCGTTGTATGGACTTCCCAGCACAGAATTTTTAAGATAGTCAGAAAATACATCAACACATACACCTTCTTCCTGAAGTTCTTCTTCCTGAAAATGCTTTTGGAAAAAAACAGGAACTTTTATACTATCTGCAGGATCAAACGAAAAATCCTTTTGTTCAAGCATTCTCTTTACAGGCATGGCATAAATATAATCCCTGTCTTCTGACTCTTCATCCCAAACACAATAAACATGGACAGTTGTCGTATCTAGTTCGCAGAAATTTCCCCAGGCATCAACATAATCTGTTGAGCTGTCAAACTCTACTTCGCCATTACAGATACGCCAGGTAAGCGGATCATTCAGATTCGTGTTTATTGCAGTAACAAAATACTTGTGTCCGGAATCAGAAAAACTATCCAAAAAGTTTTCTAAATTATGCTGGATATTTGTCACAAAAAGTTTTGAGATGATTCCGCCACATCCATTATAAGTAAAACCTGCATTATAACCTGAATAGAATTCATTAAGGGATTGTGCAAGTTTTTCAAGAACCTTGTCTTCTTCTGCTTTGTTTTTTCCATAATCGAGCATTCGTACTTGAACCTGACATTTATTTATTTGATCAAGTCTGTACAAGTGGATACCATCATCGGCATCTTCGCTGTCATCTTGAGCTCCATGGACTCTAAAGCGAAGTTCGTAATTAAATCCCGGCAATCCTTCCGGATCATCATCTTCATGTTCACGATCCGGCTCTTCAGCTTCAAAATATATTTGATTTATACTGACTTGTTTTCCTTCCTGTATATATGGCACTTCATATTCACGATAGATTTTCATATTCTCGTCGTCTAACTTATCTTCGTAATCGTCATCATCCGGATCAGGAAGATTCATTGCATATACACCATCAAACTCAGAGCATCCAGACGCAGGTGTAAGAAGAAAATCGTTATCTACAACAACAAGATAATCTGAATATCTGCCGTCTGAATCAGGTACAGCATCTTTTTTTACATAGAACTTGATATCGTACATGCCGTCCAGCTTAAACGGTTCGGCTTTAATACCAGAACTGCTGGAACTGCCAGTGCCTGAACCAGTCCCGTCACTGCCAGCAGCACATTTTCCTTCCACATACACGCCGCCCAAACTTGTATTTGCCACAACGCGGAAGTAAAGCCCGTTTTCCTTGCAGAAATCACGGTCGTATTCTGGAAGGTCTTCGCCAGATTCCTTCTGTAAAAGCGACATTACGCGAAGCTGATGGCTCAGCTCCAGCTCGCCCTTTACGTCTTTGAGCGCGGCATTTGCATTTGTCGCTTTTTCGAGGAAGCTGAACTCATCGTATTTGTGATACATCGCAAGGTAATAATAAACCTGATAGCATTTGATTGTATTGCTTTCCGGCCAGAGCATGACAGCCTTTTTAAGGGCACGCTCCGCCTCGGTCATGTTTTCTTTAGTAAGATAAATATCAATTGAAGTGATGAAAGCAGAAAGCACGTCCGCGCCAAGCCCCTGAATCACCTTCAAAGCCTCGTCACCCCTTCCGCTGGCAGCAAGCACCGGCAGATAAAGAGACAAAGCCTTTTCGTTTGCAGGATATGAGCTGTAGATTTTCTGGGCAGTAGAAAGAATCGAAGCTAAATCGCCCTCGCAGGCATAAAAAGCCTTGCGCGCATTTTCAAGCTCCAGTTTTTCTGCAGTGGTAAGGTTGTCTTCTTCATCCTCACCCTTTACTTCACGCTCAATCTTTGCAGCCTGCTCGCTGGAAAGTCCAAGCTTTTTTGCAAGCTCGTTCAGAGTGCGGCGTTCTTCCAAGTCTATTTTTCCGTCCGCAAGAGCCGCCTTCAAAGCATCCTGATAGCGGTTTGCGTCCGCATTCTTGTGCTTTTCGGCACATTCGTTACAGCAGTTCTTGTCAGCGTCATAGCAGTTTTCACAGGTGAACTCGCCGCATTCCGGGCAGTCAAAGCCCTGAGTTATCATCACAAGGCTTCCGCAAATGTGACAGCGTTTTACCTGACGGCTCTGGTCTTCGTTTTTAATAATTGTAGCGTTTCCGCTGATGTGCGTTTCTTCGCGGTGGCCCACCACATCGCCTGCAATCACGTTTTTGTCGCCCATAGCAAAGGCTGCCGCATTGAACTTTGGTTTTGCAGCCTCTCCGCTCTGATTAGCTCCGCACTCCGGGCAGAACTTCATTTTTGCAGCAATCGTTGCACCGCAAGCAATACATTTCTTTTCCTGAGGAACCGGCGCACCGCAGTCCCCGCAAAACTTCATTCCCTCGGCAACTTCCGCGCCACAATTATTACATTTCATGTCAATTCTCCTCACAAGGCAAGCTTTAAACAAAAATTTTTTCGTTCCCCAACGAAAAGCTGGGCTTTAAACAAATGTTTTTTTGTTCCCCAACGAAAAAGTTGGCCTTAAACAAAAATTTTTTCGCTCCCCAACGCAAAAGTAAGCTTTCAACAAAAATTTTTTGTTTAAGCCACTGTTGGGGAACGAAAAAAAACTTATTTGCTTAAGCGTTCAACCTCTGCTTTTAAAGTTTCAATCTGAGGCTCAAGCTCTTTGATTTCTTTGTTGAGCTTTGCCTTCTTTACGATTGCCTGTGCGTCCATACCCAGGGTTGCAACTTCGGCTTTCTTGGCTTCAAGGTCGCTTTCCATCTGGGCAAGAGCGGCTTTTGTTTCGGCAAGCTTTGCAGCATTTTCTTCGGCTTCTTTTTTCTTTGATTCTTCAATTGCCTTTTTAGCATTTGCGATTGCAGCCTCTTTTTCGGCTGCTACAGCTTGGGTAATAGAAACTGCATTCTGAATCGTTGTTCCAACTTTAAATTCCCAGTTCTTGCAGTTCTTCTCAGCATTAAAGAATTCCTGACAATCTTTTGAAGGGCTGATAAATTCTGCGTGGGAATCATTTGCAAATACTTTGTATGTATTATTTTCACAAAGGAATTTTTCATGCTCGCATTTGTTAAAGCCCATGTAGAAAAGTCGGAGGTTTGAACATTCATTAAATGCAGCACCTAATGTTACTGTGTTTTTCTTTTCGTATTCATCAGAAGGAAGAACAAAGACGCGTTTTACTGATTTTGGGAAGTCTGAGCACCAGTAGTAATCTTTTAACATAGTGTCTGGGGTATTTGAGAAACAAGTCGTATCAGAGAGTTTATCGTCTTCAGAGACCTTTGTTTCATCTGCAATTTTTATATGAAGTCCACACAGTAATTGCTTCGTAATATTTCCAACGGCAAGTACAGTATGAATTTCCGGCTGGAAACTGTTGTCTATGCCTTCGCCATCTTCTGTATGCCACCAGAATGTTCTATTCCCCTGAACGGCACCGATATATGCCTTTCCGTCAGCGGTCAAAAGGATTCCGTTTGCAGATGGAGAAGTTTTTTTCACTTTATCAGTTCTATATTTACACTTATCATAATGATTGTAAGATCCACTTGAATAATTGTTATTTTTTACCCAATCTTTGAGGTCAAGGTCGTAGGTAACTTCATACTTCCACTTGCCGGTATTCGGGTCTATCTGCATAAAGAATACGTTTTCATCCGGTGGAAGTTCAAAGCCAACTGAATCCAGATAGCGCTTTACTTTCGGAAGTGTTTCGTTGTAAAGCGATACGCTTTCTTTTTGCAGTTCCTCTTTTTTTGCGGCAGCAGCTTCTGCCTGAGCTTTTTTTTCTTCTTCAGTCTTCTTAGCCTTTATAGAACTTCCTCTTATCAAGCTTATGATCAAGAAAAAGACAGCTACGCACAAAGAGATTTTTGGAATATATGGAAGCGGAGCCCACACGAATGGGAATGCAATGCCACATACGAGCAATAAAAAATTAAACAATCCGCATATACGGCGCAATGTACTTTCTTTCTGAGGAAGCAAAGAACCCATTTCACTTGCAGCGAGCCCCCACACAATAATTGCCAGAATCTGCCAGACTATGCTGAATTCTCCGCCGCCAATCTTAGCCTTGCACGATGTAAACATCATTGCTGCAAAGACTAAGCTCATTAATCCGATTATTTTTTTCGAATTTTTCATTTCAAATCCTCCAAAGATTTATCTTTTATATTTTTAGTGTTTCAATAATTCAAAACACAATTTTCCATATTCAGCCATTACGCTATAAGCGCGGCCTATATCCTGCCGGGCAAATGAACGTGCAATCACTGCATTTACTGATTTTCCTTCTTTTGTGATTTTTACAAGCTGTGCAACCAGCGGATTCTTTACCGGCTGGATTTTTGCTTCTTTAAAAAACTCAACCTTAATATTTTCAGACTGCATTTTTTTGAATAAGTCTGCAAATATTGCGCCTCCGAAAATCACATATTTTCTTTCTACCCTGAAAATTTCATCGAGCAGAGTTTCTACAAATGGAATCAGGGCATTTGCTTTCTTCTGGTTTACGCTGAATTTTGCCGAACAGTAAGGAAGCAGTTCCAGCTGAAGCTTCTGCATAAGTACATTCTGCTTTGCCTGCAGGCACAGTTCATAAGTCTTTTCATCCGGGAACTTTGCCGGAATATTGATGCCCGAATCTTCAAAAGGCTTGAGGAAGGCGGCCTGTTTTTCATCAAAGCTGTCTTTTCTGTTTTTCTCGCTTTCCTTGATTCCGAAATTTGTCTTTTCGTCGATGTAGCTTTTAATGAAACTTGTGGCATTTGTTCTATCATAGCCTGCTGTTAATTCCTCAAAATCTTCATAAGCCTTTTTGACGTTTTTTCCGGGATTGAGCATAACAAAGACTGTTTTTGCATTTCTGTCGCCGACAAAATGCTGGGGAAGCCCTTTTGCAGAAATATCCAGCACGGACTTTAAGTCTTTTGCGGAAGCTATTTCTTTTCCCTGATAAAGTTCGGTTAAATCTTTTTCAATTCTTTCGTCTAATGTCATAGTTATTTCTCCCTTACAAGCTCGCGCCACATTCACCGCAGAAGGAACTGCCTTCTTCTACTTCTTTTAAACTTGGTGTTCCAGATAATTTTCAATTTTTTTCATTGCAATTTTTATTTTTTTTCGCAAATCTTTAATTGTTGTAACTGCAGGTATTTTGGCATACTGGTATTTATAAATACCTTTATTGTATACATTCAGTCTTCCATCTTTTTTGTGGTTTATTCGACCTTCTTCAAAGATTTCATTCAGTATGCTTTCAAAATATTCGGAAAGCTTTTCCTCACTTTGCTTTAGGACGGTTCTGTCTTTTGTTTCTGCAAAGATACAAAATTTTTCTCGTTGAATTTCTACTCCATAAACGATATTTGAATTATCTGGAATATAAGTCCATTTCAATACCGATCCATTCATAAAATAAATATCAGACTTCCAGTCCTTACCGGCATTTATATTGAGAGTTTTTTGTACTGTAGATGCATACAATTTCTGATATACATCATGCAGACGTATTTCTTTGAGAGTATTCAAAACTTCTTTATCAACCAGATATGGACTGTTTTCTTCTGAAGCACTCGTTACAACAAGACTTATAATTTTAAGCAAGGATTCGAGGAGTTTTTTATATGAACTTAAGAATTCATTTCTAAACTCCTGTTCATCACTTGTTAATGAAAACTGAGTTTCAGAAAGAGCCTTGCATAAATCTTCGTATGCAACTGTCTGCCAATTTACTGGCCGATTTTTTTCAAAAACTCTCAATGAATCCTGTGGTGCAAAAAGAATAAATGTATAATTATCTTTTTTATTCTTCTTTCCCTGACATACAACTTCATAACGTTCCAGTTGTTTTTTATCCGGCAGGCTTTTGAATTTATTCTCAATAATTACGAAATGCTTATCCGCTTCATTATCTTTTTTATGACAGGTTACACACAAATCAAAATGATTTTTTTCTCTTTCTACTCTTTCAATCTCAAGTTCATCATTTATAAAGAGTTTTACAATTGGCTGAATGCCTTTGTCATTATGATTTTCCAACAGCCATCCAAGTACGTTGCTGTGAAACAACTCTTTATCACCAAGAGAAAGTGTATAAACAAGACTCTGCTTAAGAGAAATTACCGTGTTTTTTAATAAATCAGCCATCATTCAGTTACCTCTTACACGCTGGCTCCACATTCACCGCAGAAGCTGGCTCCTTCTTCCAGTTCTGCACCGCAGGCAGGACAGAGATTTTGAGGCAGGTCTTTGCGGGATGGATTGTTGTTATTTACAATCTGCTTTGCGGCCGGGGCAAAAATCTTTCCGGCGGCTCCGTAGGCAGCATTTGAAGTTGCGGTAATCACTTTTTCCATTCTGTCCTGATGTTCATTGGCATCTTTTCGGATGGCGTCGATTTCGGCATCTTTACGGGCATTCTGGGCGCTGAACATGTTTTCCATCATCTTCATCATCTGGTTCATGGTTTCGGCCTGCTGTTTCTGCTGGTCTCCCATAAGGCGGGTGATTTCGTCCTTGTGCTCTTTCATAAGGGCAATCTGCTCGGCAGAGTTTTCGCTCTTGAACTTTTCGGCAAGGGCGGCAGCGGCTTCCGGTGTGATATCCGGATTTGCGGCCATAATCTGTTCGGCACTCATATTCTGGAACATGCGGCGCATTTCTTCCTGATGCTTCTGTTCCATTTGGGTAAGGGTGATTTCGTGGGAGCGGGCAGCGGCTTCTTCTTCCATTTTGCGCTTGTGCTCTGCGTCCTCGCGTTCCTGGCGGATTGCCTGTGCCTGCTTCAAAAGTTCCAGCTGGCTTTCCTGTTCTTCTCGGTCCAGGGCGATTTCTGCGCGGCGGCGTTCGTCGTCGTAGGCTGCCTGCATGCGCTCGCGGTCCAGGGCGTTCTGCACGCGGCGGTTTCCTGTTTCGATTTCCCACTGCAGCTTCTGCTGGTCAAGGGCGATATTGTTCTGCAAAGTGAGCATGGCAAGTGCCTGACCGTCTGTGAGGTTTTTAAGGTTCTTTCTCTGTTCGATATCGGCCTTAATAGTGCTGATTTCTTCTTCGCGCAGAAGTCCGTTCTGTTCAAGCTTATTGAGGGCGGCGTTTCCTTCGTCAGCATTCTGGGCTTCGCGGAGTTTTCGCTGCCAGTAGAGCATATCGGCAAACTTGGCTTTTTCATCGGCGGTAAGCTCGTTCTGCTCGTCAATTTTATTCATTGCGGCAGTAAAATCAGCCTGTGTCTGGGCGTCGTGCAAAAGCTGCTGATTTTTTTCATCGTTCAGGCGGTTCAAAAAGTCGTTTCTCTTGCTAAGCTCTACGAGTTCTTTTTCGCTGATGTAAAGCTCTTCGCGCATGCGGCGAAGCTCGTCAAGTTCTGTATTTGTGGCTGTAAGGCGGATGATGCGCTCAAGGCTGATGTAAGGATAGATGTCGCTTACGCTTGTTTTGAGCTGGCTCAAAAGCTCTTCGCGTAATTTTGTGTTTGAAGGAATTTCTTCGGCTTCTACTGTGCTCAGCTTTTCTTCAAGAAGGGTGCGGACTGCTGTTTCAAGTGATGAAGAAAGCTTTTCTACGCTTACAAACTTCTGGTCTAAAAGCTGATTTTTATAGAACTGAATGATATTGCTGATTTTTGCTGTTACGTGGAGGGCAACGTCGCTTCTGAGTGCCTTTGTAGGAATGTCTTTTTCAACAAAGATAAGAGGGAACTCGCCTTCGCGCATAAGGATGATTGAAAGTGTTGTTGCTGACTGAAGGGCTGCGCGGGTCTTTTCGCTGAAGAAGGCCGCTATGCGGAGGAAAAAGCGTTTTACTCCCTGAACTTCTGTTACTCCCAAATCTTTGAAAGGATATTTTCCGGCTCCAAGTTCTCCTGCAAGAACTCCGTCTGCAAAAAAGACTGCCTTTAAGCCGTCCTGAACTACAAAGCCCTGAACGTTGTTGTAGTGGGCAATGTCTGCTTCGTCAATTTTAATGGCAATCTGGCCCGGAAGAATGTTCCAGTGGATAAAGCCTGAACTTACTGTAAGGTCATTTTCATTCTGGCCAGGGACTGCCTTTGCCGCTGCGTGAGAATCAGCTGAAACCGGAGTACCGCACTTACCGCAGAACTTTTTTCCCGGTGTAATCTGTGAACCGCATTTTGAGCAGACAAGGCCTTTTGCCTCTGTTACTGTCATTGGATTACCACAGTGTCCGCAGAATTTTTTTCCTTCTGCAACTTCATTTCCACATTTAGAACAAATCATTGTATCTCCTTTTAGTTGTAAAGCTAAAAAATTGCTGCATCGCAATTTTTTTTAACTGCGACGTTTGCGTAGCAAACTCGATTACTTTGCTATTGAACACCGGCCGCTCTGACCGGCGGCCTTACACATTATTTACTTTCAAGTATATTTTTTACCTTTCCGTCTTTTTCAAACTTTACAGTTACCAGCTGGTCGCCGATAAGCCCCTGCTTTTTGAACACAGCTGAATAATCATTATCTTTGGAAGACTTGTAATAATTCGGCTTAATGCCCTTAAAGTCTTCGTATTTTGAATAAACCATTTCTTCAATTGCAGCTGCAATTTTTTCATTTACTGTTGTAAGTTCCATTCTTATAGCCCTCCTTATATTTGGAAGCGGAATATGCACTCCTTTTGTAAAACTTTTTGAAGTATCTTTTGAAAAAAGCCCTTTTGAAGCAAGCGGCTCTCCTTTCATGCGGGCACTTGGGTCGCCGTATAGCGAAAATTCTGCCAGCGTTTTTATGCTTTCTTCTGAATCGTCCTGCATAAGGGCTTTTCTTGCCGCGCTAAGGCTTTCTCCCGCGCTCATGCCTTTTTTAAGGTTTTTAAGATGCTCCTGGGCAATTACGTCGGCACAGCAGCCCTGCGGGTAAGGAGTTCCAAAGGCAATACGGGAAGAGCCAAGAAAAGAAATGCACTTGCCCTTTAGTGCCGAAAGCAGAATTGAGTTTACGCTGCTTCTTCCCTCGTAAAAGGCTCCGTAGCAGGCTTCTACCATCAGAAAATAGGGGCTTGTTATATAAGAAAGTGAATTGTGATCCATTGCTGTAGGATATTCGCTTCCCTCCTGGCCGTACCAGAATTCTGTTTTATTGCTTCCGTGAAGATTAAAAAGGAAGAGGTTTGTATTTCCTTCAATCAGATTTGTAACGGTTGTATTTTCGCAGGCCGGGGAAGTAAAAACCTGTCTGTCTGAAATATTTTTGTAAATGTCAGCAGATTCTTCCTGCCAGACCCGGGCACTTAAGGCAAAAGTTTTTGCCTCTTCCAGCTTGCCGCAGCCTGCTTCCAGGTTTTCAAAATATTTTTCCAGGTCTATGCCGCTTTCCGGAAGGCGGCCCACTTTTAGGCAGTTATCAAAATCATATTCCTGTCCGTCAAAGGGTGAAGTTGTGTCCAGGGTAGAATAAGGCAGGTCGGAAGAAACGTCTGCATCAGATTCAAAGTCGCTGGCTTCGTTTTTCCATACAATTGACGGAATGATTTTTGAAGAGCCGATAATGAAAAGGTATTTTGGATGATTCTTTTCTACAAGGGCTTTTATGATGGCAATGTGCTGGTCTACACTGCCGCAGCCTGCTATGCTTTTAGAAGCGTCGCAAAGCTGGTAGCCGATTCCGCGATTTTGGGCAGTTTCAATAAATTTTTCAAGAATTACTGTAACTTCGCCTTCTGTTTTCTGTAAATTTTCAGCCAGAAGTGGAAGGTTTGTATATAAAATTCCTTCTTCAATAACAGCTTTACCCGATTTTACAGCAGCAGATTTATTTTCAGTAACTTTTGCACCACAATTTTCGCAAAAGAGTACTCCCTCAGAAAGAGGGGCTCCGCAGTCTTCACAAAATGCCATACCATAATGTAACATCAGATTTTTTTCTTGTAGTCAGTGAAAACTCACTTTATTTTAGTGAGTTAACTCTATATATTTCTGCTGGATGATGAAGTAAAATAAAAGTATGATTAGCGTAATCAGTGTTGACGACCACGAAATGATAAGCCTGGGGCTGGAAAATTTTTTTTCAGAGACAAAAGACATCAGCCTCTGCCACTCCTGCAAGACAAAGGCAGGACTTGTACCTTTTATAGAGTCAAAAACTCCACAAGAATTAAAAGATATGATTGCTATGGTCGATATCAAACTGGAAAATGAAAGCGGCTTTGACTGTGCAGATTTTCTTCTTGGGAAGGGAATTAAATGCCTCATGTATTCGTCATTTTCCAACACGGGCTTTATTGTGAAAACGATGGAGCACAAAATCAAGGGCTTTATTACAAAAAATGCCGACAAGGCTGAAATTATGGAAGCAATCCGTACCGTTTCCCGCGGCGAAACCTACATCCAGAAAGATTTGCTTTCCGACATGATGTACGTAAGCGGAATCCTTGTCACCCTGACCAAAAAAGAGCGTGAGCTTTTAGATTTGATAGCCGAACATCTTCCTAACGAAATAATTGCCGAACGCCTGGGCCTTTCCAAACGCAGTGTCGAAAACTACGTTTCCCGCATCTTCGACAAGTTCAACGTCAAGAACCGCTACGAACTGGGCCGTTATTTGTAAAAAGGAAGACGGCGGGCAAGCAGAAAAACTCCCCAGGCGGCAAAGGTGCAGATGAAGCGGTCCGCGATGTTTACCGGGATGCGGACGGCAATCTGCAGGAGGAGCTTTGAATGGAATTTGTTATCCCATAAGAAGGTAAGAAAATCTGTCTGGCTGCTGGCGGCCTTGTAGGCTTCGACATATCTTAAGATGTAGCCGATGATTCCGCCCGAAATGCTCATTACCAGGCAGAGGGCAAAGCTCAGAATAATCAGCTTTATAAAAAGTGCCAGGCTTGAGTCTGTTTTTTTAATAAACCATATTTTAAAATATCCGGCAGTCAGGGCTGCAAGAAAATGGCAGATTACAAACCAGTGGCCCAGCTCTAAAGTTCTGTTTAAGCAAAAATCAATCAGATGATAGAAAAAGCCCGCAAGAACTCCCCACCAGGGGCCGGCAAGAAAACTCAGCGCCATAATAAAAATTGTGTCACAAAAAAGCGGCAGATGGTTTACCCAGGCTACAAAATCACAGATGATATAATCTAAAAAGCCGCAGAGAATGCTGAGGCTAAAAAACAAAACTCTCTTCCGATTTGAAAAATCAAAAGAAAAACTCATACTATATTATATCATTTATATAGAAGAATGTGTTATATTTTTAGTGATGAAAAAACATATCTTCTTTATTTTATTTGTTTTATTCTCTTTTTCGGCTTTTGCTCATAAGGCCCAGAAACAGACAGAAAAACTTATGCCCGAAGCTCTTACCCAAAAATGGCTGGAATGGGAAGCGGCAGAGGAGGATGATGCCCAGAGCAGGCTTGAAGAACTTGCGATTGAAATAAAGAAGGCCCAGCCCTCTGATACTGTAATTTATTATTTTCCGGAAGCAAAGGTTATTTATGAAAATCTGCTTAGCGGAATCATAAGTGGTGATAAGCAGAAAATTGCAGAAAATGTCAGCCGCTGGGAAGTTCTTCAGAAAAATCTTGTAAGCTTTCAGCTTGAACAGCTTTATTATTCCTACAGGATTTTGATTCTGGTAATTATTCTGGCGCTTGGTATGTCGCTTGTCTTTTTAATTCTCTATCTTGTAACTTACAGGCGCCGAAAGGAAAACCTTATCTATACTACCCAGGTGATTAAAACTCAGGAAGCCGAGCGGGAGCGTATTTCCAATGAGCTTCACGATACTGTTTGCCAGGATTTGCGGGTACTGCAGTTCCAGCTTAAAGATGAAGAATCCGTAAATCTCTGTAAGAAGATTGCAGGCGATGTCCGTAACTCCTGCTATGCCCTAACTCCGACAGACTTGAACGAAGGTCTTTTTGAAGCCCTTGTTTCCCTCTGTGAAGTCTTAAAAAAGCAGAGCGGTCTTGAAATTATTCTTTGCATTCAGGATGAAGTAAAAAACAATCAGGACTTTAAGAGTTTTCCAAAAGAAAAGAATCTGAATATTTACCGCATTGTGCAGGAAATCCTTTCAAATGCCATAAAACATTCCGGCGCCGAAAAAATAAGTCTGCTGGTCAGAACCTTTGATGAAAAGAATTTCAAAATTATAATTTCAGACGACGGAAAAGGCTTCGACTTAAAAAGCGCCCTCAAGACGAAGAATCACTTCGGTCTTAAAAACATTCAGACTCGTGTCAAAACCTTGGGCGGTCAGGTAAACTTCTTTACTGAAGAAGGCGAAGGCACTCAGGTTTCGATTACAGTGCCCTATTAAAAGTGGCGTTAGCCTGTCCAGATGAATTTTTACTGTACCCTTCCACCCCTCCCGAATTATTTTTACAAATATCCTTCCGCAGATTTCATAACAGGACATGAGAGAAATAATTGAAAGTGTGGTGAAAGGCGAAGATGTAAATAGCGATTTGTATGACTAAAGTTATGCCCGCCTGCGAGCTTTCCTGCGTTAGGGCATGGAGCACCTGCGAAGCAGTTCCGAAGCGAACAAAGTGAGCGTAGGAATGAGCGCCAGCGAAGTGCGTAACGCCCGACCCGCCGATAGGCGGGGAACGCCCCCTCACCTTCTCCCTATCTTGTTCTTTATTTTTTACAACAAATCTGATATACTGAAACAAGGACAGGATTATGAAACTAAACACAAACCTTACCGTTGCCATTCACACTATTCTCTGCATTGCGTATTTTGAAAAGGATAACAAGGTCACTTCCGATTTCATTGCAGGAAGTACCGGAATGAACCCTGTAATTATCAGAAAGATTTTGGGAAAACTCCAGGCAGCTGGAATGGTAGAAACAAAAGCCGGGGTCGGAGGCTCTACCCTTTCAAAGAAAGCCGAAGAAATTACCCTTTTGGATGTCTACAAGGCAGTGAGCGAAGAAAAGGAGAGCGAGCGTTCTGTTTTTAATTTTCATGTAAATCCTAATCCAAAATGTCCCGTTGGAAGCAAAATCCATGCAGTTCTAGACCAGCCATTAGATAATGCCCAGAAGGCTTTGGAAGAAGAACTGAAAAAAACAACAATTAAGGATTTGATGGGAAAGCTATAATCTAGTGCCCTATCATCGTATTTGCCCGGTATTCTGCATTCAGCTGGGCAATTTCTTTTTTACCGTCTATGTACTGCTGATAGTCAATTTCCATGCCGCCACAGGCACAGCACATGGAGCAATCGCTTCCGCAACCAAGAGCATCGGCAACGATTTTTTCTCTTTCTTCCTTTGTTGTGTCTTTTATCAAAATACTTTTCATTGACTGACTGTCCCCTTATTTGTATTATATCCCTATCTGAATAATAGGTAAACAAGGATATTTAGATATATGATAAATGAAAAAGTTTTAGACTTCCTCAAAGCTAAGGGATATGCAGACAGACTCACCGAACACAAAGAAACAATCGACACCGTAGAACACGCAGCACAGCAGATTGGCTGTTCTGAGGCGGAGATTGCAAAGACGCTTTCATTTATTGTGGATGAAAAACCTGTTATCGTGGTAATGGCAGGTGATGGCCGTGTAAACTCGTCAAAGTTCAAAGCTCTCTTTCATACAAAACCAAGCATGATTCAGCGAGACCAGGTTGAAGCAATCACCGGATTTGCTCCCGGCGGAGTCTGCCCTTTCAATGTTCCAAAAGAAATCCCCGTATGGCTCGATGTTTCAATGAAAAGATTTGAATACGTTCATCCTGCAGGCGGAAACTCATTTACTTCGGTAAAACTAACTCCCTCTGAACTGGAAGAAGTATCAGGCGCCACCGGCTGGTGTGATGTCTGTAAGGGCTGGGAAGAATAGAAAAAAAGCCGGATTTTACATCTCCGCAATCTTTCGAAGAGTGTTTGCCGTACGGATTGTAATCATTTCCCCGATTTCAGGAGTTGCAGTCCTTTTCCACCAGTTGGCCTTTGCATATAGTTTTCGGTCAAATGACCAGAAGGCAGTATTTCCGCAGATTTGGACTTTTTCTATTTTCTCGGTCGGCTCACCGATTTTATCGGCCACTGTTTCAATACTGTTTGGAGCAATTGCAAATATCAGATTGTCGTAAATATCTTTGCTGTCACTTCCCCACCAGGACGGAGCTTTAGTCAACAGAGTTTTTAGTTCGTTCTGAGCAATTACAAAAACAGGAATATCAAGGGTAAATTTTTCCTGAATCAGCGTTTTAATTTTCTCGGACAGAACGATTGTATCAGTTTCAACATCCGAAAAAATGATGTTTCCGCTATTGAGATAAGTAGAAACTTCTGAAAAGCCCTTCTCTATCAAAGCAGTTTTCAGTTCAGGCATTGAGATTTTGTTCTTTCCGCTGATATTTATTCCGCGAAGCAGTGCGATGTATCTGGTCATATTTTCCCCGTCCTTATCAAATGCCCTTCCTGAATTGCAGCAAAAGTTGCCACTACACACACTGGAATAGCTGTATATTTGATTTCAACAAAAGGCAAAGTCATCGGCAAAGTGAAAAGCAGGAATCCTGTCACCCTATTCATGATTGTATGAAGCATAACAATCCGCTTCTGCATAATATACCCCGAAACAATATTGATTATGCGGATCAGCGCAATAATTCCAATCCACACATACAGCCATAGCGGAATGTTTATGACAGGAAGCAGTTTAATGAGGCAGACAACAACAAATACGATATCAGCAATAGAATCCAGATTTGCTCCAAAATCACTTACTTTTCCTGTTTTTCGTGCAACCGTTCCATCTATCATATCTGTTAATCCAGCTATAAGATACAAGGCATAAAACGCAGGTGAAAGAGCCGGAAAGAAAAGAAGAGCAATACTGATTAAGATTCTGCTTGCAGTTATGATGTTTGCCATTTTTCCAATTCTTTTTATATCATCTAACCCAAAATAAAAGAACAGTTTCTTCATCATTCAGCTTGTGAATTTCAGGTTTATAAGATTCAGCCACTGCATTCCATAATTTTTTTGCAGCTATATTTTTCTCATTATACTTTATTTCCCATTTACCAATATGTGTGTTTAAAATCATATTTGCAGCTTCAAAAGCAAAATGCTTATGCCTGAAAAAAGATCTTTGTCTTTTTTTTCAACCAGCTGTAATCTGAGCATATTCTTTTCTCCACTTCCTCAAATTTTTACAACCACTGAATAAATGCTGTTTTATCACTACTGTTGTATCCGGCCTCTTCGTAAAAATGCAGAGTTTCTGCTTTTTTTGAACCGGTAAGAAGCATTATCTTATAACAATTCTCCTGCTGCGCGATTTTCTTTGCATAATCCAGACATTCTCTGGCATAACCTTTTTTCCGATAGTCAGCATGTGTCACGACATTTTCCACAAAGGCATACGGACGTACATTTCGAGTTAAGTTCGGAATAATCACGCAAACACAGGAAGAAACAATTTTACCATCTATTTCATTTACAATCAGATGATGTGATTTATCTTGCAAAATCTGAGTCCATGTTTTTTCAAGATGTTCATTCTGCTCAGGGATACATTGTTCATGCAAAAACAAATACAACTCAAGCAGTGCGTATAAGTCATCTTTTGTTACTTCTCTTACCATTTCTATTCCCCCTGCGGTACAGCATCGTTCAAGCTTTTGTTGCGATAATCATTTTAATTTTCTTTACAAAATAGTTTCAAATTCAATTTAGTCAGGCCTGTAAATTTATTCCATTCATGTTTTGTAGAAAATGTAATTCCACTTGAAAGCCCCACATGCCACATCAAATGACGAAACTGTGCAAGAATCAGTTCAAAACGGGAATAATCGCAGCCTTCTGGAGTTTCAAGAAGCGCGCCGAGTGTAAGCGTTTCAAAATAGGTGTTAACTTTTGCATGAACGTAATCTAAATAATTCAAAAGCTGCTTTCTGGAAATCACAATTGAAGAATCATTTATGTAACCTGGTCGCGTAGGGTCAATTGCACTTAATCCTTCCGGAATCCCAAAAAGCTTTTCTCCTTCATAAACATAATCACAAGGATTGATAAAAAATCTGTCCAGCGAATGAAGATAATGAAAAATATATCGAGAATTATTTTCACCGTCAAACTTCTTTTCCAAATCTGCCATTTCAATCTGATCCCTCACATTAATAAAATTAATTTCCTGCTGGTTCTTAATCTGTCTGACAATTTCTTCCATAACTTTATTCCTTCTTATTTCTTTTATCATAACTTTTTCCTATCTTTTCTTCTTCTTTGGCTCAGGAAGCTCTTCAAACATCGCATCAAAAAGCTCGCGTAAGAACTCTTTGTTTTCAACATCATCCACCAATAGCATTTCCTTAGCGCCTTCATATGGAAGTTCCAGCGCTGCTTCCGGCATTTTCTCACGGGCAGATTTCACATTCTTCACAAGAAAGCGGTTATCGTAAACACCGCCGACAATCTTTCCGCGATAGTAAATGATAAACTCGCCCATCATTGCTTTGTAAGTGATGTCGTCCAGAAGAGAAAGCTGTTCTAATACAAAATCAAGATATTCCTTCGTTGATGCCATGTTCACTCCCCCTTAAGCTTTCTTCTTACCATTTCCAGATCACTGCTCGTCAGAATCGGTATCAGCTCGTTGATTTCTTCTATTGATTTATTCCACCAGGCAAATTTTTCTAGCAAATCAATCAGTTCGTCATCAAAACGTTTACGAATCAGACGGGCAGGATTTCCCGCAACAATCGAATAAGGCTGAACATCACTTGCTACGGTGGAATTTGCTCCAATAATCGCACCATCTCCAATGTGAACTCCCGGCATGATTGTTGCGTTCTGCCCAA
>CAMHMJ010000042.1 GCA_946186185.1 uncultured Treponema sp.
GTAATCCTTTGAAACTTCTAGAGGAATTTCTGAGAAAAAAAACTGAATCAGCAAACCATATTACATATAAAACTTTTATTGATTGCATCGTAGATACGATTTATAGTGATGATAGTTTTAATACTGCTAATACAGGTTTTGATAAAGTTGTATTTTCTGAATTAATGCGTTTTTATCCTAAAAACAAGCTTAACGAATATATTAAAGATATAGATCAAGAAATCAAAAATGTTATTCAGCACTTTAAAATTTGGTCAACTTTTACAAAAATAGTAGAATCTTATATTCATCAAAAAATTGAAGAACAAACATTGAACCTTGATGATGATGACAAGATTTGTCTTGTAGTTGATAGAGATCCTGGTAGTTTTACCCAATTTAATGAGGTCTTTAGTATCTGTAAAGATAATAATGTAAAATTTTATATTACTAATCCACGTTTTGAATTTTTCTTACTACTGCATAGCCCTAACATTGATTCTTTAGATAAGAATAAATTATTCTCTGATGAAAATAATTATCTTCATTCAGAGTTAAGAAATATGTTAGGCTCATACTCAAAAGAAAAATTTGATACAGAGTATTTTATTAGTCATATTCAAAATGCAATTAGTAATGAAAAGAAATTTTGTGAAGATATTCAACAATTAGAGAATACATTGGGCAGTAATGTGGGACTTCTATTACAGGAACTTCTTGATGCAAAATAAATGCATAATCCTATAATTCATGGTAAAATTATTTGTTAATGTACCTTACATAAGGAAGAATAAAGATGTCGGATTACAACGAAGAAGCCTATGAGAATGCGTTAGTTGAATTATTCCAGAATATGGGATGGGAACATGTATATGGACCGGATATTGACCGCGACTGGCATTCTCCGCTTTATGATTCTGTTCTTGAAGATTCTATCCGCAGACTGAATCCAAAGGCTGTTCCTGCCGCGATTGAAGAAGCACTTCTTAAACTCCGACACTTTGAAAATGCAGAACTTAAAAAGAAAAATTCCCTTTTTATGGACTATCTGCAGAACGGCATTGAAGTAAGCTACCATCAAAATGGCGAAACTAAATCTGATATCATCTACGTTGCAGACTTTAAGAATTCTTCAAACAATTCTTTTATCGTTGCAAATCAATGGACCTTCATAGAAAATTCAAACAAGCGACCGGACATTCTGCTTTTCTTAAACGGACTTCCTGTCTGTCTTTTTGAATTAAAATCTCCAAGCCGTGAACAGACTGATGCAAGCGAAGCTTATACTCAGATCCGTAACTATATGCACGAGATTCCTTCCATGTTCATTTACAACTGTATTTGTGTAATGAGCGATCAACTTACAAGTAAAGCTGGAACCATCACAAGTGGTGAAGACCGCTTTATGGAATGGAAAACAAAAGACGGCAACATGGAATCCAAGGCCTTTGCCGATTTTACAACTTTCTTTGAAGGCATTTTCCAGAAAGCCCGCCTGCTCGATATCATCAAAAACTTTATCTGTTTTAATAATGATGGAATTAATTCTTATAAGATTCTTGCGGGCTATCATCAGTATTTTGCAGTTCGCAAGGCTGTTGAACGTACAAAGATTGCGGTAAGCGGCGATGGTAAAATCGGTGTCTTCTGGCATACTCAGGGTTCCGGTAAATCGCTTTCCATGGTTTTCTATGCTCACCTTTTGCAGCAGGCAATTGATTCTCCGACTATCGTTGTTATTACTGACCGTAATGATCTGGATAATCAGCTTTATGGTCAGTTCTGTAATTGTAAAGATTTCTTACGTCAGGAACCTGTTCAGGCAGAAAGCCGCGAACATTTAAAACAACTTCTTGAAGGTCGAAAGGCTAATGGTATCATCTTCACAACTATGCAGAAGTTTGAAGAAAGCGATGAACCTCTCAGCGACCGCAAAAATATCATCGTAATGGCTGATGAAGCACACCGCGGCCAGTACGGACTTACAGAGAAAATCAAAACCAGCCGAGACGAAGAAGGCAACCTTATTGCCCACCGCACAATCGGAACCGCCCGCATAATCCGTGACAGCCTTCCAAACGCAAGTTATATCGGCTTTACCGGTACTCCAATTTCCCGCGAAGACCGTAGCACAATCGAAGTCTTTGGTGACTACATCGATGTTTATGATATGACTCAGGCTGTTGAAGATGGAGCAACCCGCCCTGTTTATTACGAAAGTCGTGTTATCAAACTTAAACTTGATGACAAAGTTCTTGCCCAAATTGATGCAGAATACAGCGCGCTTGCTAATAATGCTGATGAAGAAGTAATCGAAAAGAGTAAGCATGAACTTGGCAAGATGGAAGAAATCCTTGGTCATGAAAAAACAATCAATTCTCTTGTTGATGATATTCTTAATCACTACGAAAATGAACGCCAGTATTTGTATACCGGAAAAGCAATGATTGTTGCCTATAACCGCTCTATTGCAATGAAGATTTTTAATCGTATTCTGGAGCTACGGCCGGGCTGGGCTGGAACAACTTCTCAAGTTACTGTTGGTTCAAAGCAGATTACTGTTCCTGGAGATGATGCACGAATTGCTGTTGTAATGACCGAAAGCAACAAAGATCCGGAAGAATGGCGTGCTATCATTGGAAACAAAACTCGCAAACAGGAACTTGCAACACGATTCAAAGACAATGACAGCCCACTCAAAATTGCAATCGTAGTTGATATGTGGCTTACAGGTTTTGACGTTCCGTCCCTTGCAACAATGTATGTTTACAAGCCAATGGAAAGCTACAATCTTATGCAGGCAATTGCCCGTGTAAACCGTGTATTCAAAGATAAGGAAGGTGGCCTTGTAGTTGATTATGTTGGAATTGCAAGTGCCCTCAAGCAGGCCATGAATGATTATACCGTCCGTGACCGCCAGAACTATGGTGAGATGGATGTTGCCAAACGGGCCTTCCCTAAGTTCCAGGAAAAACTTGAAGTCTGCCGAAACCTTTTCTTTGGTTATGATTACACTCCATTCTACGAAGGCTCAGACTTACAGCGCGGTATGACAATCAGTGGGGCGGTAAACTTTATTGTCGATCCAGACAAAGAAGAGCAGAAACAGGCATTTATAAAAGAAGCCCTTATGCTCAAACAAGCACTTTCTCTTTGTTCTTCAATGGTAAAGGAACACATGCGTCTTGAAGCCGCTTTCTTTGAATCTGTCCGCGTTCTTGTGATGCGTATTTTGTATAATCCGTCTGGTAAGAAATTCTCCCTCAAAGAAATCAACGATCGAATAAACGAACTTCTAAAACAGTCAGTGAAATCTGATGGTGTTATAAATCTATTCTCAGATGTTGGTGAAAAAGTAAACCTGTTTGATCCAACCTTCCTTGAAAATATTTCAAAGATGAAAGAAAAGAACCTCGCCGTAGAAATGCTCAAGAAGTTGATTGATGAACAGGTAAAAGTTTACAAACGCACAAACCTTGTAAAATCAGAAGCCTTCAGCGATCTCATTCAGCAAACCTTAAACCGCTACCTTAACGGAATGCTCACAAATGAAGAAGTAATTCAGGAACTTTTGAAGCTCGCAAAAGAAATGCTGCATGCCAGCGAAGAAGGAAATAAACTCGGATTAACTGACGAAGAACTTGCCTTCTACGATGCACTCACAAAACCTGAAGCAGTAAAAGATTTCTATTCAAACGAAGACCTTGTTGCACTTACAAAAGAACTCACCGAAACTCTCCGCAAGAATAAAACGATCGACTGGCAGAAAAAAGAATCAGCCAGAGCCAAGATGCGAATGATTGTTAAGAAGCTTCTGAAGAAATATAAATATCCACCAGAAGGCCAGGAAGATGCATTAAAAACCGTTATCAGCCAGTGTGAACTCTGGACCGATAATGTTGCAGATTATGAAGATACAGAAAGCGTAATTTCTTAATTCTATAGGTGAAGACTATGGTAATCTAAAAGTTGCAGAGCCAACAATCAAATTTGGAAAATAAGGCTTCCAACTTCTAAATACCTTTATAGTCTAATTTTAGTTTCACTATACATCTACTTATTGACGAAAAAAGCGATTTTCTGATATAATTTTCTCTACTTCGGGCCATTAGCTCAGTGGTTAGAGCAGGGGACTCATAATCCCTTGGTCCTTGGTTCAAGTCCAAGATGGCCCATACTTCTCAAGGATTCTATCGTGTTGGTAGAATCCTTTTTTTATTCCCAAAAGACTCGCGAGCCATGAGCTCGCTCGGCGCGGTTTGGTGGACAAGCCTAAAACGACCCTGGCGGCTCGTTTTTTAACGGCTTTCCTATTCACGCGGGTTCAAGTCCAAGATGGCCCACGAAAGCGTCTCATTTTTGAGGCGCTTTTTTATTTGCAAATAAGTTTTTTCAGGACTTTAAACGAAGTGAACGTCGACAGTCTGTAATAACTAAACTTGTACTCCCTTCCTTTATTTTCCTTCAATTTCCAAGTCTTTCCATATATCGTAATTTTATTCTTGCATTTTTCATGTTTTGCCTTAAAATTATAGTTATGGAAAGTCAGTGGGATCTGGTTCATTATTTTGATGAACTGTATCCGGTGAGTGACGCAATCAAAAAGTTTTACAGTGAAATTATAAAAGATGTTCCTGCACCAGCAAAAATACTAAGTATAGGTTCTAATTCGGGTTCTTTAGAGTTTTTTCTTGCAAAACAAGGTTGCGATGTTACCGGAATAGAAAATTTTCCGCCTCTGTTGGAATCGGCCAACCTTAAGAAAAGAACACAGCTTCTTTCCATCCGTTTTTTTACTATTCCTGAAAATGAATTGACCCGCTTTCTTGGTAAGAAGTTTTATAATATTGTAAATATTCTTGGAAGTCACCTGTGCTTTAGAGACAGCAAGGAGGAAGCTTTTTCGCTTATTAGTGCTATGCACGAACTGGTGGCAGAAGGCGGAAAGGTGATTATCAAAACCTTTAATTTTGAACAGCTCATTCCGAATTCTTCGATTGATTTACCTGTAAGGAGTGGTGAACGCACAAAACTCTTTACCACCATGAAAAATGATGGAAACACAACTTCTATTTCCATGAAAATCCAGATTTGGGATGAAAAGGTGATTCCGATTTTAAAAGACAGAAAAGTCTGCCCCCTCACACGAAACGACCTGGAAAGCTTTGCAAAAAAAGCCGGTTTTAAGAATGTCGAATTCTACTCGGACTTTCAAAAAAAAACGCTCACTTCCGAATCCATGGATCTTGTCTGCGTCTTAAGCTGACACCGCCAGATTTTTCATGTCTGGTGCTTTTTTTTGTGCGCGGTCTTCATTTTGCCCAGCAGGTCGCACCTGTTAGCCCGATTTTTGTGTGCTGATTACATCTTTTCGCCTAGTTTATCTTCCAGCGATTGTTTTCCTTTACAAAGCGCTTTGCATTCACTTCAAGAAGGCGGCCGTCTTCACCAAGCATTTTTACCATTGAAGTCAGCGGGTTTACTTCAGTGATTTTGAAGTTGGTTCCGTCGTAGTAAATGTGCAGTCCTTCAGCAGGAAGTTTTTTGCGGGCTTCGTTGTACCAGTCGAATTCGTAGGAAAGGCAGCACAGAAGGCGTCCGCACTGTCCGGAAATTTTTAATGAGTTGAGGGAAAGGTTCTGGTCCTTTGCCATTTTGATTGCAACCGGTCGAAGCTTGTCAGAAACATTGTGGCAGCAGAATGGTCGGCCGCAAACTCCAAGACCGCCGCAAATTCTTGCTTCATCCCGTACGCCAATCTGACGAAGCTCAATTCGCATCTTGAATACGCTTACCAGGTCTTTTACCAGTTCACGGAAGTCAACGCGGTTATCAGAACTGAAGAAGAAAAGTGCCTTCTGTTCGTCCACCAGAAAATGAACGGAAATAAGCTTCATGTCCAGCTTGTGGAAGGCAACCTTCTCTTTAAAAACCTTGAATGCGTCGGCTTCCTTCGCTTTATTTTCTTCGGCTTTTTCTAAATCTTCTTTTGTGGCTTTTCGGTCAATTGCAATGATGTCGGAAGGCTTGATTCCCATCGGTTTTTTTGCGATTCCGGTAACCTTTGCCATATCCTTTCCGTAGCGGGTAGGAACAATAACAAAATCTCCTGCCTTGTATTCCTTCTTTTTGTCCGGCTTTGCGTACAGGCTTTCACTTGAATAGTCCAGCTTTAAAACAATCAGCGGCTGGTCAAATTCGTAGTTTTCTTCCGACTGTTCATCGTAGGAATCTTCCAGAGCGGAAAGATTTTCGTTTTCATCATCTATATCGTTTTCAAAAATATCACTCATATATAACTCTTTATGTTTTGTGTATTACGTTTCTTCTATTATACAGGCTATTCGGCAAAAAAATCTACAATTAAACCCTTAATTTCTCCAATCTTGTTCAACATTGAGATTTTATCTGCGTGATTTTGAAGAATCATCGATGCCATTTCGTCCAGCCGTTGATTTACAATTTTAATCTGGCAATAGGGATCCGGCATTCTTTTTACAGTGTTGTAAACACTCTTTTTTACGGTCATTCTTGAACGGAGCCGCTTTTTCTTTGTTACTTCAAAGTTGTTTTTTTCGATGTATTTAAAAAACTGGCTTACCGTTTTTCTGAATTCCCTGAAATTTTCAGCGGTCTGTTTCTCTTCAAGTTTATCTGCCGCGATATCCAGGGCGTCCTTCAAAAAAATAACGGCTTCTTCCTCGTCCATTCCGGCAATTTCCGGCGGAAGCCCCTGTGAAGCCAGATCTTCAATTTCCTGCTGTTTTTCCAGCATGGAAGTAAAGGGGCTCTTTTTTGTTTTTGCTGTTTTGAGCTTGTCCTGTTCTTTTTGCGCTTCTTTGGAAGCATTTGCGGCCGCGGTAAAATAGAGTGAGGAATTTAACGGGTCGATTGTATTCATGAAAGAACAGCCTTGTCCCGGATTGCCTTAGCCTGAAGGAATTTCTCAGCGGCTTCTTCGTAGCTTTCCTGATTTTGCAGGGAAATACAGTGTCCGTGGAAAATTACCTTGTCTTCCATCTGCACCTTGTGGGACATGATGTTTCCGATTACGGCTGAAGATGAAAGCAGTTTTACATTTTCCTTTGCGGTAACATCCCCAAGAATTATTCCGCCAACAATTACCGATTTTGCGCTGATGTTTCCGCGAATGCGTGCTTTTTCACTTATGATTACGTTTCCGTCGGTTTCAAGATTTCCGTCGATGTCGCCGTCGATTCGGATAAAGCCGTTCACCTTTAAATCGCCCTGTACAAAGGAACCGTTTCCGATGAGAGTGTTGATTGATATGTCGTCAAAACGAAGGGCCATTTTTTTCCTAGCTACTTAGAAAGTTTTACGTTGATGTATTTGCTCGGATCTACTACGTCTGAACCGATGTGTACTTCATAGTGAAGGTGAGGACCGGTGGTAACACCAGTGTTTCCGATGTTTCCGATAATCTGTCCCTGGTTTACATATTCACCTTTTTTTACGCGGGTCACGCTCATGTGGGCGTATCGTGTGTACATACCGTGCTTGTGACGGATGATTATATAGTTACCAAAGCTTGCGTCGTATCCAACGGTTACAACCTGTCCGTTGGCAGTTGCCATGATTGGGTCGCCCTGACGCCAGGTAGAAAAGTCTACGCCCTTGTGGATGTACCACTGTCCGGTAATCGGATGAAGGTTTGGTCCGAACATCATTGAAATGTGAACATTAGGGCTTGTAACCGGCCAGATGTTCGGGATTTCCTTAAAGAGTGAGCTCTGATTTTCAAGCATTTTTCCAATCTGTTCGATTGGCTGAACTGCATCTTCAAGGTAAGTAGTAAGGCTTCTGATGTCAGCGGTTTCTTTTACGGAGCCGGAAACTGTATCTTTTGAACTGAAGATTGAAGAAAGGTCGCTTGAAACGCCTGAATTCTTTGAAACATTGCTGCTTCGGTCAAGTCCCAGAAGGGAAAGGGACTGTGAAAGTGAAGACTGAAAGCGTTTTGCAGCCTGAAGCAGGTTTGTGTTTTCATCCCGGAGCTCGTCTAAGCTTGCCAGGGTTTCTCTGTTCTGTGAAAGAAGATTGTTGATTTCAATATTTGAAGTAACGGCACGTCTGTTAAAATAGAGGAAAGAGGTGGCGATTCCTATAACCAAAACGCAGCCTAAAACAAGGGCGAAAACATTGGTCTGCAGGTTGATAACCTTTCCCTGAGAATGAGGAACAATCATGATTGTCAGCTTGCTGTCGAAAATTTTAAACAGGCGGACAAAGAAATTTTTAATAGCCTTCAGAAAAGAAACAAAACCGTTGTGTACATTAGAAGCAAATCTCTTTTCAATTTTTTTGTATTTTTGCGTTCTTGACAATTTAAAACTCCGAAGATGTTTCTATGTTACCAATTTTAAGTATATCATAGTAGAATATTTAAAGTCAAACCGGTAAAACATGCATGTAAGCACGGACTTTAAATATTTGCCTGAATTGTCCTATAAAAAGTTGACAACTCGACAATCCGACATTATATTTATCGGTAGGAATAGAAAAAAATCTACTATTTCTTAAGGCACACAGCCTTTTTACACATCTTTTATTAACGGAAGAATACCATGCAGTTATTTGATACTCACGCTCACATCGGGCTTATTTACGATGACCCTATAGAACAATTACGCGTTATTCAGCAGGCAAAGCAGGCTGGAGTTGCACGCATTGTAAGCATTAATAACAGTCTCTATGATTTTGAAAAGGTGTATCCAAATCTTAAGGCTATTCCTGGAATTTATCATGCGGTTGGAATTGCGCCTTCAGAGGTTACAAATCCTGGTTCGGATTATCTTGCTAAAATCGAACAGTATTTGAAGCTTCCAAATGTTGTTGCAGTGGGCGAAACCGGTCTTGATTATTACAAGCAGTTCGGCGACAAACGAAGCCAGATTGAGCTTTTTATGCAGCAGCTTGAAATTGCACAGCAGCACAACTTTCCGGTAATTATTCACAACAGAAATGCCGGAAAGGATATTTACGATATTCTCACAGACAGAATTCCGGATTCAGGAGCTATTTTCCACTGTTATTCGGAAGATGCAGCCTATGCAAAAAAATGTCTGGATATGAATGTGTATTTCTCTTTTGCCGGAAACCTTACTTACCGAAACGCGAGAAACCTTCACGAAACTGTTCTTAATATTCCGCTGGACAGAATTTTGATTGAAACAGAAAGTCCGTTCATGATTCCGGCTGAATACCGCGAGAAAAAGCGAACCATGCCGGCTTACATTGTTTCTACAGCCCGTTTCCTTGCAGAAATGCTCGAAATGGATGAAGAAGAAGTAAGCGCTCAGCTGTGGAAGAACAGCTGTAAGGTTTTCAAGCTTCCTGAAGAATAATTTTGGAAGCCTGAGCTTTGAGTGAACTAAAACAGATGCTTTACCATCCTGTAAAAATCGGAAAACTTGAGATTCCGGGAAACGTTTTTTTGGCTCCGGTAGCGGGTTATTCAGACCGCTCATTCCGCTCCATCTGTAGGGAACAGGGAGCGGCGTTTACCTATACAGAAATGGTTTCTGCAGAAGCTCTTGTTCGCGGTAACTGGAAAACAACGGAACTAATGGCCCGGGCTGCTAATGAAACCGCCTACGCCGTTCAGATTTTTGGCGGCGAACCGGAAATTATGAAACAGGCAGCGCTCATCGTTCTTGAAAATACCGGCTGCGAATGCATCGACATAAACTGCGGCTGTCCGGTTCCTAAAATTGTAAAAACCGGTGCCGGTTCTGCTTTGACCCGGGATCCTGAACGGCTTGGAAAAGTTGTTGGTGCAGTAAACGAAGCGGTAAAGGAATTCGAAGAAAAAACCGGGAAATCCACGGAAGTTACCGTAAAAATCCGTTCCGGCTGGGATTCAAAGTCCATTACCTTTAAGGAAGCGGCTCTAGCTGCCCTTGAAAACGGTGCAAAGGCCCTGACAATGCATCCAAGAACCAAGGCTCAGGGGTACGAAGGCTTTTCTGACTGGGAAAAACTGAAGGAACTGGTTGAACTGGTTCAGAAATATACCGGAGATGCAGGAAGCGCGTCTGCTGGTACTTCCGACACAGATGATTCTGCAAGCTCATCTGGTGCAGACGGGGCTGCGGACGCCGGAACAGTTGCTTCCTCTGCTGGTGGTTCTGAAAACTCCGGAAATAGAACTTCCTGTATTCATAAAATCCCGGTTTTTGGAAGCGGCGACCTTTTTAAGCCGGAAGATGCCAGAAAAATGCTGGTGACCACAGGCTGCGATGGCGTGATGTTTGCCCGGGGCGCAATGGGAAATCCATTTATCTTTACAAAAACAATCCAGCTTTTACAGACTGGCCGCTACGACGAAATTCCTGCCGGAATGCGCCTTAAAACCGCTTTCAAAGAGCTTGAAATGCTTGCCAGGGATACGAACGAGCAGCACGCCTGTCTTGAAATGCGAAAGCGCTTTTCCGCCTATTCCAAGGGGATTGAAGGTGGTGCAGAGCTTCGTGCTCAGACCGTCCACGCTTCCACCCTTGCCGATTACCACCGAATTTACGACCCGTACCTGTAACCGCAAATATAATTGAATTTTTATCCTAAAACCGTTAAAATCTTAAGATAATTTTATTTTTTAGAGGTGCCCGTATGGAAGAAATCCTGGACTTGCTTAAACAGAATGCGCGTCTTGCGGTAGAAGATATTGCCGCCATGACAAAAAAATCGGTGAGCGAAGTAAAGGCCATTATCAAAAAACTTGAGGATGATGGCGTGATTTTGAAGTACGCGGCGATTGTAAATCCGGAAAAAAGCGGAGATGCAAAGGCTAAGGTTCAGGCTGAAATTCAGATTCAGGTTACGCCGGAGCGCGAGCACGGATTTGATGCCCTTGCAGACAGAATTTACAGATTTCCGCAGGTAAAAACCCTCTATCTTATGAGCGGTGGTTATGATTTTAAGGTAATTGTTGAAGGTGACAGTCTTCAGGAAGTTGCATTTTTTGTTTCAAGCAAGCTTGCAACCCTGGACGGAGTTCGTTCTACAAAAACAAGCTTTATCCTTAAAACTTACAAAGAAAACGACATTGTTTATGTTGAGGACGAGCGGGATCGCCGCGAAGCTCAAGCGTAGTCGAACTGTAACGGGGCGTTGCGGGGTGTCCCCGCTAGAGGGGGTAGCCTGCAACGAAGTGCAGGCGAGGGGCAGGAGCCCCTTTAAAAAGGAATTTTTATGAATACTAGAAACGATAAATTCAGCCGCTCAATGGAAAGTATTCCGCCGAGTGGCATTCGAAAATTTTTTGAGATGCTCATCGGGCATGATGATGTAATTTCCCTTTCGGTTGGAGAACCGGATTTTCCGACACCATGGTGTATGCGGGAAGAGGCTTTCTATCATCTTGAAAAAGGTCACACATCCTACACCGGAAACCGTGGTTTAATAGAGCTTAGAACTGAAATTTGCCGCTATATGGAGCGGTATGGAATGTACTACAATCCGGAAACGGAAATTCTTGTAACTGTTGGTGCCAGCGAAGGCGTTGACGCTTCTCTCCGGGCAATTTTGAATCCCGGGGACGAAATTATTGTGTGTCAGCCGTGCTATGTAAATTACGAACCTCTTGCCTGCCTCTGTCAGGCTAAGGTTGTTCCGATTGATACCAGCGTGAACGGTTTTTATCCGACGGCAACTCAGATTCAGGCTGCAATTACTGATAAGACAAAGGCGATTATGATGTGTTCGCCAAACAATCCGACTGGAACTATGATTCCACCGGCTGAGCTTGAAAAAATTGCAAAGCTTTGTGTAGAAAAGCAGATTTGGTGTATTTCCGATGAAATCTACTGTGAGCTTGCCTACGAAGACGCAAAGCACGTTTCCATCGGTTCGTATCCGGGAATGAAGGATTATACGATTATTCTGAACGGTTTTTCTAAATCCTTTGCCATGACCGGCTGGCGAATCGGTTATGTTGCCGCTCCGGCAGATTTGATTTCCCAGATGACAAAGCTTCACGGATACAATGCGATTTGTGCTCCAATTTTCAGTCAGTATGCAGCAACTGAAGGTCTCAGAAACGGCTGGAAGGATGTTGAAAAAATGCGCGTAAGCTATCAGCAGCGCCGAAACCTTATGGTTAAGGCTTTTAATGATATGGGACTTCCTGTTCCGGAGCCGAAGGGTGCCTTCTACATGTTCCCGGATATTACTTCAACCGGGCTTACCAGCGAAGAATTTGCGACCCGGCTTTTTCAGGAGCACAATGTTGCGGTAGTTCCGGGAAGCGTTTTTGGTCTTGGCGGTGAAGGTCATATCCGTGTATGTTACGCAACTGCTGTTGATAAGATTAAGATTGCCCTTGATAGAATAGAAGAATTTGTAAAAGGGTGCAGAAAATAAATGGAAAATGCCGGGTTTTAGTCGATTTTTGCTTTGATTTTAGGAAGCCCGGCATTTATCTGATACTTTGAGAAAATCGGAAGGTTTGTATGATTGCAGTTTTGTTGGCTATTGTTGTTGCGGCATTTCTTATCATAATACTTATGGTTATCACAAGTCATGGTAAGAAATCTGCTGGTTCCGGCGGAAAGAGAACTTCAAATAAGAATTCTTCTGTTATTGCCAGAGAATGTTTGAAAAAACTGACAAAAGATCCTCACAATGTTGAAGCCCTTACAACTCTTTCTGAGATTTACTATGCGGACATGAATTACGAAAAGGCCTATCCGCTTTATGAAACTCTGTTCAATCTGGCTTCAATGCACGTTGAAATTAATCAGCAGACGGTGGCCAGCCGTCTCGGTGCCTGCGCTTTTCATGCCGGAAAGCTGGATGATGCCCTGAACGGTTTTACCGGTGTTCTTCGCCTGGATCCTAAGGATTTTGAAGCAAACTACTATATGGGCCGCATCATGTACGAAAAATCTGAATTTGAACGGGCTATTATGTTTTATAAAAGGGCTCTTTCTGTTCGTCCTGATGCTTCGGAAATCTATGAGCAGATGGGATATGCCCTTTACCAGAACAAGAAATACCGTGATGCCCTTCCTTATCTTAAAAAAGCCCTTGATGAGCATCCGGAAAATAAGGAAACTCTGTTCAATTTTGCTTCTGCCATGGATGAATGCAGCATGGGTGATAAGGCATTAAAGATTTTTATGCATTTGCGTCCGGATCCGAAATTCGGTGCACAATCTTGTCTTGCCTGCGGTAACCTTCATCAGAAAATGAATCAGACTGAAAAAGCAATTGAAGATTACGAAATTGCCTTAAAGCTTGAAAATCTTTCCCAGGAAAACAGACTTACTGCCTGCTACAAGCTTTCCCAGGTGTATCTTTCCCAGCACAATATTGCAAAGGCCCTTGGTTATTTAAAGCAGATTCAGTCAATTGTTCCAAATTACAAGGATGTAAATACTCTGGTTCAGCGCTATCAGGAATTGAACCAGAACTCTAATCTTCAGGCTTATCTTATGAGCGGAACCAGTGACTTTGTTGCCCTTTGCAGAAAATTTGTTGCCGGATACTACGCTGATTCCTTTGTAAAAATTGAAGATGTGAGCGTTGCGGCTGAAAGTATTGAAGTTCTTTGTTCTGTGGAAGCAGCCCGCTGGAGCGATACTGAGCTGTTCCGTTTCTTCAGAAGTTCCGGGGCTATCGGTGAGCTTTATATCCGTGATTTCCACGCAAAAATCAAGGATTTGCGCTGCGATAAGGGCTTTTGCGTAACTGCAGGAAGCTTTACGGAAGAAGCACGAAAATACGTTGAAAACCGCCCGATCGACTTAATCGAAAAGGCTAAGCTGGTTTCTGTCCTTAAAAAGATTTCTTAGTTGAAATACTTATAAAAAATTGGCGCTCAGAGGAACCCCTGGTTGAAAAAAAGAGTTCCGCTGAAGCGCCTTTTTTTTAGTTGAAATTAAATCTGGTCACTGTTTTCTGATTACAACAAGATTCCGCTGGTGTTCAGGCAAAAACGGAACGTTCAGCGGAATAACCTGATATTCCTTTACGATTTCCTTAATTCCGTCCATCTCTTCCTTGATGCTTTTTGTCTTTGCCTTGTAGGCTGCGATTATTCCCCCTTTTTTTGTAAGGGCAAGAAGGGTTTTTATCATTTTTTTATCCAGTGGCCGGAATGCCCGGAAAGTTACAAGGTCAAAGCTTTCAGCTGGTACTTTTTCAGCTTCTTTTTTCATTACAGTCACGTTTTTTAAGCCAAGAATTGCCGCCTGGTTTTCAAGGAAGGCGCACCGTTTGTCCATGCGTTCAACCAGGGTAAAGCTGTAGTCTGAAAGGCTTGCGGCAAGTGGAATGCCTGGAAGCCCGCCGCCGCTTCCGATATCGGCAATTTTGATTGAATGGGTTTTCTGTCCATTATTTGCGGCATCTTCTGTGCTGGTGCAGTTTGCACTGTCTGAGGATTCCGCAGTTTTATCTTCCAGTTCATCAGCTAGTTTTTTGATTGTTCCAGCTGCGCTCAAACTGTCCAGAATATGATTTACGGAAATTTCTTCAAAATCGCTGGTATTTGTCAGGTTGTAAGCGGAATTAAAGAGAATGATTTCGTTTATGTAGCTTTCCATTTTGGGAACCAGAGTTTCGTTTTTTGTAAAATCCAGTCCCTCTGTTGAAAGCTGTTTTAAGCCTTCAATTAGTTTAGCGAGTTTGTCTTTTTCCGTTTTTTCGTTCATTGATTTTTAAATTCCGCTGTCAATCAAAAGGTTTATTTTCAGGTTTTCCGAATTATTCGAAAGAGTGATTAAATTTCCTGTTTTGTTGGCTTTTAGCTGGGTGTCGTTTGCAATTTTATACAGAAGCGAATTTTTGTTTTCGTAGTCCTGCATTACCTTGCCTTCAACATTGTAGCCCATGGCAGAACCGCCGTTTCCATCAGCCTTGAAAAGCAGATAGAAGGTTTCTTCCCGAAGCTTTGAATCTTCGTAATATTTTCGGTCGCCGGTTACAAGGAAGGTTCCGTCGTTTTCCTGTCTGCTGAACCATACTGTTCGCAGAGAATCAAGAATGTTTGTGCCGTTTACGATAAAGCGCAAAATCTGTGGATTACCGGTTGCTCCGGATTGCGTGCAGCCTACCAGCTGTGAAATGCCGGTTTTTTCTGTAGTAGAAGTGCTGTTGTTTTCCGAATACCCGTTTTTTGAACCAGATGCGTTTTGTGCTCCGCTAAGGGTGCTTTGTGTGTCCTTCAGGCTGCCAACTTTGTTTTTATTGCCCTGTTCCGGAGGTAATGTGCTGCTTTTAGCTGCAAGCTCTTTTTCCAGCTGTGTCTGGCGAGCTTTTAATGCTTCAAGTTCGCTTAAAAGAGTGTTTAATACGAGGCTGTCGTTTTTGTAGTTTCCGGACTGGTAATATTCAAGACCGTTTGTACCGCCTGTGTATTCTGAGCCGGCAAAACTTCCTGTGCCTGAAAGATTTTCCGGAATGTAGCTTGTTCCACCGTTAAGAAGTGAAGAGCCTCCGGTCAGACTGTAGAGGTTCGAAATGAGCCCCTTTTTGTTCATTGAAAGAACATCCTGTGCAGAAACTGAAATGCCCCGGTTTTTTGAAGCAGAAGCAGTGTTTGCGTAAGAAGCGCTGCCAGCGTTATTTCCGGCGCCGTTCAAACTGTTCTGTGAAAAATTCTGATAGCCGGGAACATTTACAGAAACCTTTGAACCGCCTGTATTTCCCGCTGCACCTCCGGCAACAGAAGAAGCAGAAGTGCCTTTGGAACCGTTCAGAGAATTTGCGGCAGTTGTGCCGTTCCCTGCAAGCCTGGAGTTCAGATCATTCTGGCTGCTGGATTTTCCGGCAGAATCCTTTGGTTTATAGGTTGAATTTAATTTAGGCGTGTAAAATTTTGAGCCCAGGGACGGAGTCGAAATAGAAGGCATTGAAGGACCTGCAGAAACCGAAATTGAGGGCATTTCTGGCATTGGATAGCCTTTGACATTCTGAGCCTGAGAATAAGCGCCGGCAGTTCCTAAAAAAAGAATGGCGGCAGTAAGAAAAGATTTTGATGCAAAAGCACGGTTGTTAAGCTTAATAGAATTAGTAAGCTTAGAGATTTGCAATCGCTTCCTCCACATATTCAAGTCGTTCTGTTAGCTGCCGGATAGTTTTTTCCAGGCGGCTTTTTTCTTTTTCAAGTTTCTGAAGAGGGTCAGATGTCTTTGCTTCTGCAGCTTTTCGTTTCATCATTTCACGAACGCCGGCAGGGCTGTTTCCGTCTTCAAAATCCTTGACCATTGCCTCGCGCACGTCTTTCTTTTTTGCGCAGGCCACAACTTTCATATTATCAAAACCGATTGAAGGATCTACTTCCACAGCGCCAACCCGGGTAATGTCCTTTGCGGCATTCCGTGGCAGCTGCAGAACTCTGTCCAGATAATCCTCGTAACGGATGTTAGCTTTTTTACATAAATCGTGTGCCTGAATCAGAAGTTTTCCAAATTCCTGCATCAGGCGGCCGTTTGCTTCAAGGTATTCCTTTCTGATTTTTTCAGTCAGTTCCTTCAGCTCCGGTGATTCATCTAAGTTGATTTTATAATAACCTTTTTCTTCTGCGATTTTAATTAATTCGTTAAACTTACCCCAAAAAGCCTGATTGTGAACTTTTGCGTTGTAGGGCTTGTTTGCAAAACCGGTTGTATTCAAAAGTTCTTCAGCCAGCAGGTGGTGAGTGTATTCATGGACAGCGGTGTAAACAAGTTCGTTGTCAGTTTTAAAGTTCTTGTTGTGAAGCAAAATCTCGTGTGTGTCAGGAGAATAAAGCCCGTTAACCCGCTTGCTTTCTTTTCCAGTCTGTGTGACCGTAAATTCAATTCCAGTTGGCGCAATGTCAAGCAGGATTTCCTTGATTCGCTCGTTATCCATAATAATTAAGTATAACACTTTTTTGGGGTAAAATATAGAGAAAAGTTTGCAAAATTTTTAAAAAAGATATTTTTTATTTGGGCGAATCCCCGCAGAAAGTCTTCATCCTTCAGCCTTTCTGCGGGGTCGGGCTTTTCGGGGTTCCGCTAAACGCTCATTCTTCCGCGATTCCGCACCTTTTCGTCTTCTTTTAGATTTTTTTAAAGCTCTTGAGGGCTTGAAATCTCCAGATTTTCTCTTTTTTCGCTCCAGAACAGCCCTGGCGGGCTGCCCCTACAATCCCTTTCGCTTTTAGTTCGTAAAAAAAATTATTCTTACGAAAGCCACCCGGCATAACTGGCGATTACGGAGCTGGCTACGGTTGCGGCGGTTTCAGTTCGCATTACCCTTGGGCCCATTCCGCAGCGTAAAAAGCCTTTTTCTTCCAGAAAGTGTCTTTCATTTTCTGTCCAGCCCCGTTCACTTCCGATGGCGGCAACAAAGGCTCCGGCTGGCTCGCTGCTTGCCCGGTTTTTCTCCAGAATTGAAGTAAGGGAGCCAGCTGGATTGATATTATCCAAACAGAGGTAGAGAGTTTTGTCAGAGTTTTCTGTGCTCTCAAACGCTTCTGCGCTTTTTCTAACTACTTCCACGCAGTCCTTCAGATTTTTGTGAATAAAAACCTCTGGAACGTGGGTGCTGGCTGCCTGAACGGTGCCGTCGTAAAGCATCTGCCAGGCTTCTTCCGGCTTTGAAAGATTTGAGTTCAGGTAGGATTTTTCCCCCAGTTCAGTTCCGGTAAGATGAACTTCAGAAGCCCCCAGGGCTGCAACATCCCGCAAAAGTCTTTTTAGCTGAATTGGCCGGGGAAAACCGATTATCAGAATAAGGGGGTAGAGGGGTTTTCCGTCTGTTTCCGGAGTGAAGGAAAAATGAATTTCCGTGTCAGTTATGTCTGTGATGGTGGCGTTGCCTGCCATTCCGTTTACAATTCCGGCAGAAAAGCTGTCTCCAACGTTTTTGTGGAGAATTTTAATAAGATGCTGGGCTCGTTCGTCCTTCCGTGAAAGCGGCTGGTTAATTCCCTGTTCTGAAAAAAGGCAGATATTCATGTGGTTAGAATAGTGTATAAAGAGATTTTTTGCTATCAGATCTTTTGGTAGAATCAAGGCAAACGCATTTTACTCTTACATCTAAAAAAATGAAAAGCAGGTAAAGCCACAAAATTGGGACGCAGACGAAAATTAGGGACGGGACCCCGGGGGGAAGGTACCCTGATTTTCGTCGTCGCTGGGACCCGGTTTTGTGGCTTTGTATAAACATTATCACTTTGTATTAGGAAAATTAAAAATACATTTGTTCTGTTTGTAGAATGGATTTTGAAAAAATCCTGCTTAAAAATCGCGCGTTTTATGACCGATTTTTCTTGACAGAAAGACACTCTAGAAATAAACTGTATATATGGACTTGAGAACTGTATTAACTACTGAAACTGTAAATCTTCATTTACAGGGAACAACTAAAGAAGAAATTATTGACGAAATGCTTGATATCCTTGTTAACGCTGGCAAGGTAACTGATAAAGCTGGTGCAAAAGAGTGCGTACTCGATCGTGAACGCAAGATGTCAACAGGTATGAAGCATGGAATTGCTATTCCTCATGGAAAAACTGATTCTGTAAGCGACCTTGTTGCTTGTATAGGAATTTCTGATAATCCGGTTGATTTTGATTCTTTGGATCAGGAACCTTGCCGAATTTTCATTATGACTTTGTCACCGGTAAACAAAACTGGTCCACATCTTCAGTTCCTGGCTGAAGTAAGTTTGCTTTTTAAGAGCGCTGATAAGAGACAGCAGATTCTTAGCACACAGGATAAAGCTGAAGTAATCAAGATTTTGACAGAATAGTTTATTCTAAATTACGGATATTACAGGCCTTTGTGTTGAGCAAAGGTCTTTTTGTTTTTAACACGAAGTTTGAGTAGCAAACTCGGTTAGCTTACAATAAACAGGAAAACGGTGCAGCTGTTTTCAAAAAGAAGGATAATATGAAATTTGAAGCGCTTGTGAAAAGTGAAAAAAACGGTCTTTTCAGAATTTCTGATGGAAAGAAAATTGAAACAGATAATTTAAAGGTTTTTGATGCGGAAAGCCTTGCTTCCGGAAAGAGCCCGGAACTGAATTCTTTTGGTGAAGGGCAGATTTTTGCGGTTTCTGTGCCTTTTGAAAAGGTTGATTTTGGGGACGGAAACTATAACGAAGAGCTGCTTGCGGGCTTACGGGAAGTGCTTAAACCTCTGGAAGAGAAGGGGGTGTTCTGTTTTATTCTGCCGGAAAGCTCAAAAGCGGTAGAAGATGCCGACCAGGCCGATTCTTTGATTAAAGCCTTTGTTCATACGGCGCGCCGCCTTAAGGACTGCCAGAGCATTGTGGGCTTTGCAATTCCGGAGGTTCTGCTTGAAAAAGACAAAGGCGCTGAGCTTGGAGAAGAAAGCTGGAGCCGCTGGTTCGTAAACGACATGAATGTTAAGCATTCGCACTACGTTTATTTTGTAAATCGGGCTGCGGCAGACCGTCTGGAACTTTGCGAAAAGGTTGAAAAAACTGAGTTTGTTTTATATTGATTGCAAATAAAAGTGATATAAATGTCACTATTTGCGAAATACCGCAAAGTTTTCAAAGAAAAAATAAAAATTTCAAAAAAAAAGTTACATTTTCCTCAAAATTCACTTGATTTAAATTCGTGAATGTGCCATTATAAACCTCGTGAAGCGGAGGGCTTCACGAGGAGATAGCTGAACTATGGAACGTACGGAGATTACCGATTTCGGTAAATCGTGCCGGAAAGTTCTAGCACTTTGCGGCGTTTTTCTGGTTCTTGCTGTTGTTATCACCTTTGCTTTGCCTTCTCAGCAGAACACAGAAGAAAAAACTACGGTAGCTAAAGTCCTTGAAGAAAGTGACGAAGAAATTACCGCTGATTTTGGAAAACTGGTAGAGGATACAAGACTTGGTGCTTCACAGAGCATTGAGGATGTTGCCCTTGTATTATATAGACAGCCTTCATCAAGAAGTGCAGTTGAATGGTTCTACCTTCACGTAACAGGAAGCCGCGAAACAGCCCTTCCGATTCTTGAAGAAGCTGAAAAAAACGATATTCCGCCTTCTTTGGCTTTTGCACTTGCATACACGGAAAGCAGATATCGTACAAACGCTGTGAACAAGAATAAAAATGCGTCAATTGACCGCGGTTTGTTCCAGCTTAATAACCGCTCTTTTCCGCAGCTGACTGAAGAAGAGTTCTTTGACCCGAGAGTGAGCGCAAAATACGGAATGAGCCACCTTCGCTTCTGCATGAATATTGCAGGAAATGAGGTTTCGGGTCTTGCGATGTACAATGCTGGTACCACAAAGGTAAAGCAGAACAATACACCGCAGTCAACGTTGAACTACGTTGGAAATATCATGGCTTACCGAGACAGACTTGATAAGCTGTTTGCAGAAGAAGTTCTGCCGTACTACGATACGACAAATCGTCTTTCTGGTGTGACCGTTGCTTACAATGGCAACCGCCGCTCAGAACGCTAAATTAGTCCTCCTTATTTTTTTGGCCCGGTCGTTTTCCCATTCTTTTATCGACCGGGCTTTTTTTTTGTCCCGCCAGAAAAAGCAGTATTGAAACTCTTGTGAAAATCACTTAAATTCTGTTTGTAATAATGGAAGAAATTGAAAAAGAAATCCCAAAAAGCTCCAGAAAGCGTTTGATGCTTCTTTTAGAGCTGCTTGAAGCCACGGACAAAAAACGTATTACTTCTCTTGAAATAAGCAGCGCTCTGGGCTGTAAGGATACTCTTGTCCGCTGGGATTTCAGGTTTATTGACCAGGAAAGGGGCGTAAAAAACGGCTACGATGTAGAAAAACTTAGTCAGAGTATAAAAAAAGCCCTTTCTGTACCTTCTGACACTCGTGAGAAAAAAATCTGCATTGTAGGCCTGGGACGCCTTGGGGCAGCACTTCTTGATAACGGAATTTTTGAAAAAAGCGGCTTTAAGGTGTGCGCCGGTTTTGATTCCAATGTAAACCGGGTTGAACTTCTGCGCTCTACCTTTGAACTGTATCCCGCTGCACGAATTGAAACGGTGGTTCGTGAGCTTTCCATTGAATATGCATTCTTGTGCTGCGCGGAAAAAGAAGCTCAGAAGATGACTGACCGACTTGTTTCCGCCGGGATTAAAGGAATCGTGAATTATACCCGCTCTGTTGTAAAAGTGCCGGAAGTTGTGATGGTGCAGAATGTTTCTCCGGTGCTGGCGCTGCAGATGATGGTGAACTGAGTATTGATTTGTAATAACCGGCTTTATGTGTATCGCAGGCGAAACTGGTTAGTGATGTAATATTATAGTGTGAGAAAACTCACAACAAACCGAAATTTTAACTAAATTCCCTATAAATTCCCCTATTTTAGATCTCAAAGTTCCAGTTTTATGTTGTTTAAGCCCCTTAAAACCTGTAGAATGCACTCATTCTGTTAGCGATGTGGAGCCCCGAAGTACCGAAGGTATGAGCCGAATAGGCGAAGGGCGTAACGTAGCGACCCGAAGCGCAAGCTGAGGGGAACAGCCAGAATAGAGTTTGTAAATAAATAGCGGTTAGAAAGAAACTGGGGTTCTTAGGGGCGAAGTCCCTAAGCGGTGCTGGGAAAGAGAGAGGGTTTTAGGGAGAGAGAAAACCCCGCTTCCGAGTAGAGGATTTTCTTTCTCCCTAAGGATGAGGTACGAAATGTCTAGAGTATGGAATTTTAGTGCAGGACCTAGCTGCCTGCCGGAAGATGTTCTTAAAGAATGTGCTGCAGAAATGCTTGAATATGGCACAACTGGTCAGTCTGTAATGGAAATGAGCCACCGTTCAAAGGCTTATGAACCAATCATTCAGGATGCTGAAGCAATGGTTCGCAAATTGATGAAGGTTCCTTCAAACTACAAAATTCTGTTCGTTCAGGGGGGTGGTTCTACTCAGTTTGCAATGGTTGCACAGAATCTTGGTATCAAGAACAAGAAAGCTGCTTACATCGAAACAGGTGTTTGGGCAAAGAAAGCTGCTGCTGAAGCAAAAAAACTTGGAGTTGCTGTTGATGTAATCGCATCCAGCAAGGATAAGAACTATTCATATATCCCAAAAGTTGAAAAAATTGAAGGCGACTACGACTACGCTTACATCTGTTTTAACAACACAATCATGGGAACTCACTACGAGTACATTCCTGAAACTGGAAACATCCCTCTGGTAGCTGATATTTCTTCATGCGTTTTGAGCGAAGAACTTGACGTTTCTAAGTTCGGTCTTCTTTTTGCAGGTGCTCAGAAGAACCTTGCTCCAGCAGGTGTTACTCTTGTTATTATCCGCGAAGATTTGATTTGTGAACCAGAAGCTTGTCTTCCAGGCACTCCAACAATGCTCTGCTACAAAACTCACGCAGATAACGGTTCTATGTACAATA
>CAMHMJ010000043.1 GCA_946186185.1 uncultured Treponema sp.
CCGCGACATCCACCTTGGCAAGGTGGCGCTCTACCACTGAGCTATTTCCGCATATACAATCTCTCTTTCGGGGAGTAGTGCGAAAGGAGGGACTTGAACCCTCACGCCGAAGCACTAGATCCTAAGTCTAGCGTGTCTGCCAATTCCACCACTCTCGCAAGAGTTTAATTTTCAGGATGAGCCATGAAGGGTTCGAACCTTCGACCCACAGATTAAGAGTCTGTTGCTCTACCAGCTGAGCTAATGGCCCTGATATTTTTTTTAACTTTAGTGCGTCCGACAGGATTCGAACCTGCTACAACCGGATTCGAAGTCCGGGACTCTATCCAGATGAGCTACGGGCGCATCTTCGATGAAGATTTTGCCTTCATCAGATTGGGTGCCTGGTGGGGATTGAACCCACGACAACCAGATCCACAATCTGGCGCTCTACCACTGAACTACAGGCACCAAGTTATCGACGAGAATTAATATATCAGAAAAGCATTATTTTAGTCAATATCAAAAAATTAAAATTTCAAAAAAAAATTAATTTTTTTTGTTGTTTTTGGGGAAGACGGTTCCATGACGATGCCCTGATATTCTCGGATTCCCGGAGTATTTCTAGCGGACTTCATAAGTAACGGAAGTTTGTTCATTTCCAAGCTGGACTTTTACAGTATGGTATCCCCGTTCAACCGGAACAACAAAAGAGAAGGGACGAAGGATTCTTTTGTTTAATTCACCCGGGTTTTCTGTGAAAGGCTTTCCATCGTAAAATACCAGAAGCTCTTCGTCTTCAGAAAAGCCGCCTTCAACCTGGAACGGAATTTTCTGATATTCCCTGTTTTCTTCAACCAGGTAAAAGATGCTGTTATTTTTTGGAGTAGTAATTTCAAGAGGATAGTCGCTGTAGTTAATTTCCGTGCCCTTTCTTTTGTCTGAAAGCCAGGTCTGATATCGGGAAGGATAGACCGTAATTAAATTTCCGTTTTCATCCTTTTTGTGCCAGGTACAGGTATGTTCTTTAATGCCAGGAATGTTTTTGGTTTCTGCGTATTCTGTAACGCTTACAGGGCAGTCCGGGCCGGGATACATTCCGGAAAGGGGACAGATTTTTATTTTCTGATAATTTTCAGGTTCCAGAAAGCCCGGGGCGGCTTCTGACCCCTTTGAAGCCTCTGAAGAGCCTTCCGTAAGAAAATCCAGTATTTCCTTTGCACAAAGAGCGGGTAGTGAGCTTCCTGTTTTTCCTACAACTGTATTTCCGGAAAAATTTCCCATCCAGACAGCTACGGTGTATTCCGGAGTTGCCCCCAGGGCTACGATGCTCTGGTACTGGTTTGCGGTTCCGGTTTTAAATATTGAAGGGTAGTCTGTCTGGAAGGTCTGGGTATAGCCGAAGCCCCGGCTTCTTGAGCTTTTATCACTCAGCATGCTGCAGAGAATCCGGGCAGTATCCTTTTCGAAAACCTGTTTTCCATCATTGGATTCCACGGATGCAGCAGTGGCCGGCGGGGAAGCTTTGTGAGATTTTGATGAAGCTTTGTTTACCGCAGAGTAAGATAAAGGACTTTCATAGTAGGAAAACTCCTTCAGTATTCCGTCATTGGGAAAAACAGAAAAGGCTCTGGCAAGCTCAAAAAGAGTTACTTCTCCGGCTCCCAGGGAAAGACCTAAATCATAATTTTCTCCGACGTCTTTCAGGGAATCAAAGCCCAGGTCAAAAAGCACCTGAAGGTAATGGGGTACACCAATTTTTGAAAGAAGATAGACTGCGGGAATGTTCAGACTTGAAGCCAGGGCCTGCCGGAAAAGGACAGGCCCTGAGTGCCTGTTATTAAAATTTCGTGGAAGATATATATTTGTGCTTCCGAACTCCATGGGAATATCATCTAAAAGCATGTAGGGAGAAAAACTGGCGTTTGTTTCTCCCTTAGCAGAGTTTTCCATTGCAGCGGCATACAGAAATGGTTTCATACTGCTTCCCATCTGATTTTTTGCAGTGATACCGTCTATGGCGCCGGAAGTTTTTGTATCGTTCCAGTCGGCGTTTCCAATGTAGCACAGAACGGTTCCGTTTTTGTTGTCAAGGACGATTACAGCTCCGTTATTGATACGGGATTTTGAAGCGCAGTAGAGCTTTTCCCGCAGGGTGTAGGAAGAAAAATCCTGAAGGGTGGAATTGACGGTCAGGTTTATTGTGTGCAGCGTGTCTGGAGGGGCTGCAGTGGCATTCCTGCTTTTTTGCGACGGCTTTTTTCCGAAACGACCGGACTTTTGTTCCTGAGCCTGGCGCTGTTCCTGCAATACCCGCTGAACAAGATGTTCGGCTTTAAATGGCCAGTAATATTTTCTGGCAGAGGAAGCGGTTTTATAAAGCTCTTCAAAGGGCAGGCTAAAAACTTCAGATGCTTTTTTTGCGGCCTTTTCAGGATTGTCAATGGGGTTATAATCTTTCGGCCGCCGTGGAATTATGGCAAGAAGACAGGCTTCTTCTTCCGAAATATCCTTTAATTCCTTGGAAAAATAAAAGCGTGCGGCACTTGTTACCCCCTGAACATTGTTTCCAAAGGGCAGTGTGTTTAAATAAAGCTCCAGTATTCTTTTTTTTGAAAGCCGCGCTTCAAATTTCAGTGCCCGGTCAGCCTCAAGAATTTTATCGAAAAGCGTGCGTCCTGGGGTTTCTGCTCCCTCTGGAGATGCAGAGAGCCGGGCAAGCTGCATTGTGATTGTGGAAGCGCCGCTTACGGCTCTTTTTTGTTTTGTATCCTGAAAAACTGCCCTGAAAAGCGCAGGAAAATCTATTCCAGAATGAAAGAAGAATCTTCTGTCCTCGGCTTTTATCAGGGCTTTCTGAACATGAGGGGGAATAGCTTTTAAGGGGCTGTATTCCCGCCTTATTCCGGAATTTTCACTGATGGAGGAAATGTACAGTATATTTCCTTCATTATCGTTTATACGAAGGCTGTAGGCCTGATTTTTTAAATTTTTCAGGGAAGGAAGCGGAGATAAAAAATAATAAAAGAAAATGACAAAGGCAAAAATCAACAGTAGAATTTTTGCCTTTGACAGCTTTCTGATTTTTTTTATCGGATTGTACACAGATAGCCCTGGGAACGACCGAAGAGTTCGCTTTCGTACATGCATTCAGCCATTACCGGCGGAACCGGGTATACACCCCGGCGGGCAGCACGAACATAGAACTCAATTGTTACGCTTCCGTCCTGAAGCTCGTCGTAGAATACTCTGAACTCGTTTGGAAGAATAACCTTGTTTGACCACCAGCATCCCCGTGAAGAAGAAATGGTTATTCCGTAAGCAGAGCTTTCCTGGAGTTCCGGATCGATAATCTGTGTACCTGACGGAACCGGAATTCGTATTGCCGTTAAGGTTCTTGATTTTACATTTTTTACGGTAACCTTGTATTTGTACATTTTTGAACTTTCAAGCTCATAAATTCCGGAAGCGTTTGGTTTTACCTCTTTGCTGCTTTCAGAATCGGTGAGAGTAAAGCTTACATCAAAGCCCATATCCCGTTTTTCCTGAAGCTCTTCAGGGATTGCGTATGTGAGGCTTGCATTGTAGTAAAGGTTTCCGTATCCTTTTCCGCTGAATCTGAGTGGCAGAACCTTGTCCTTTGTGATATTTTTCAAGTCTTCTGAATCAAAAGTGAAGGTTCGGGTAACAGGTTCTGCTCCGGCTCCCTTAAAATCTCCTGAGAGAAGTTCTTTTTCATCAAGGAAGACCTTTCCAGTAAGGTCTGTCTGACTTAAATTCTGCTTCTGGATAACAGTCTTAAATGCCTCTAGTGCGGCTGCTGTATTTGCAGTAGATCTCCAGTATCCCCCCTGCATATCAGAAATCAGGCTGAAAATAAGGCGTTCGTTCATGGAATCTTCCGGATCCCTTGTTTCAAAGAACTGTAAAATTGCAGCCTTCTGAATAATGTCCGTAAACTCCCAGGCCCAGAAACCGTTTGAAGTGAACGGCTGCTGGATATCAACAGAACGAAGCATCGGCCGCATATAAGCCTTGATATACTTGTAAATATCATCTGCCTTGAAGATGTTTTCTGCGTCTTTTGTGTTGTAATAGGCAAGTCCAAGATATGCAGAAGCAGTAAGGCTCTGTTCATAGTTCAAATCCAGGTCTGTTGAAAGGAAACTCATTTCCTTCCAGAAATCAAGAAGTGAAGAAACGTAGTATGCGTAGGCCTTCGTATCTGTAGAAAGATTTCTGTTTTTTGCTTCACTGATTATGTAATTTTTGAGGGCATCGATGTCTATATACAGGTCTCCTTTTGAGTAGCCGTTTTGCAATGCAAGGGCGTAAATATGGGCAATCCTGAGGGATACATAGAATGATGCGTATTGTTTGTTTTCCGGCCAGTACGGGAAGCCGCCGTTTTCAAGCTGGGACTTTTTCCACTGCTTAAAGTGAGTCTTAACGCATTTTTTAGTATTTGAAACATCGCTTTCCATGCCGAATACCTTGATGTATTTATCAAAGATAACCAGCGGAAGAATTTTAGCGCTCTGCTGTTCAAGACAGCCGTATGGATATTCAAATACATAATTTACCGCTTTTGAAAGAAGTCCAAGACGGGTAGCGTCCAGGGTTACAGAAAGGCTTCCTTCGTTGTCTTCTGCAAAAGAAGGGAAGGCAATTCCTTCTACCTGACTGATTTCTTTCTTTTCGGTTTTTCCGGTGCTTCCGGAAAGTGAAACTGTTTCCTTGCAGTAAGTCTTTTCAATTTTTACGCGGCTTACAAGCTTTTCGTTCAATACGTCGCTCTTGATTCTGTAGACAATTTCAATGTCTCCTTTTTTAACGGCGGCAATATCAAAGTAGACTACGGAGCTGTCTCCCTTACCGATTTTTACAGTGTGTTCAGTCTTTCCGTCTATAAATGCGGTTCCTTTTTCCAGTGAAAGACCGCTGGTTTCGGCTTCCGTAGATGCCTTTTTAGGTTCCCGGATTTCTGCAGAAACCTGAACAGTCTGTGTTTCCTCAGATATATTTGTAAGGACAACACCGCATTCAGCTGTATCTCTTTCCCTCAATACCTGAGGCTGTACTGCCTGAACGTTTACCGGGTTCTGAACAACAAATTCGTCTTCCTGAAGGGCTAAAAGCTCTCCCTTTACACCAAAGGTGGTAAGGCGGTAGGTTGTAAGGCTGTCCGGAAGCTTGTAGGAAATTGTTACCTTTCCTTCTGCGTCGGTTTTTTCGCAAGGAACAAAGAAGGCTGTGGGACGGAAATCCTTTCTTTCGTCCTCGTCTTTTTCTTCGTCACTGTCACCGCCCTGAAGGTTCTTTACGCTGTAGGTTACCGGATCCATAAGGTAGAAGCGTGAATCACCTCCGGTTACAGACAGCGGGAAGTTATATTGTGAGTAGAACTCGTCAATCGGGTTTGGAACATGGTAATTGATTACGTCGATAACTGCTCTGTCAACGGCCATTATCGTAAGCTCGGCACCTTCAAGTGGTTTTCCACCCTTGGTTGCCTTTAAGGTGATGGTTGCAGTTTCTCCCGGCTTGTATTTTTCCTTGTCGGTTTCAACATCGATGCTGAAGGCGCGAACCTGCGGATCTACAAGAACGGATGTAACACCGTAGAAGCCCTTCGGCTTGTCCATATCCTTTTCACCCCAGTTGTGGGTAGGCTTTCCGTTTCTTACTGAGTAGGAACTTACTGAAACATAGAAAACCGGAACGAAATTTCGTGCAACCTTAATATCAAGAACTGTTGTATTTTCTTCAAGGTGCCGGATTTCCTCTGTGAAAATGCCTTCCCGTTCGGTTGTTACAAGGTAGTCTCCCTTTGGAAGCGGACTTTCAAGAAGAATGTGAGCCGTTTCTCCCGGTGTGTAGAGATTCTTGTCCGGGGTAAGCTTAATTGCAGTGTCATTATCATTAAAATAGAAGCTTGCGTTACTTCCTGTAACATAGAAACTTCTTTCTGAAACACTCAAGCGTCCGTTTTTATCTTTTGACGAAACCCGGAGAGTGTAGTAGCCGGCATTTTTTGGAGTAAATTTTACGCTTGTTCCGGAATCTGCCTTTATGCTTCCCTGATTTTCTACATCGTGATGTTCCGTATAGCGTTTGTAAATTGAGTTATCTACGCTGTTCTGGTAATCGTAGCTCCAGTAATGACGGGTAAAGGTGTATTCCAGTGAACTGTTTACAAGAGATCTGTCGGTAAGAACTTTTTCCTCCGGGGTTACGAGGATAATCGGGAAGGTAAGCTCTTTTCCGGTTTTTGCAAAGCCCCGTAAACCTTCTGCCGGTCCGATTCCCGTGTAGTAAAGGGCAGGGTGAACGGTTTTTGTTGAAACCAGGGTCAGTCTTTCATTTGATTCATCTGTAATGTCAGTTTCCAGTCGCCAGATTTTGCAGTACCCCTTGGAGTCACCTTCTGTAGAGCATTTAACAACAGCTTCTCCGCGCTCAGAAAGGAAGCCGCTTGAAGAATTTACAAAGCGGGAACCTTCGTAGTCGTAATCATAGCGGGATGCCGGATTAAACTCGTAAGCAGAAAGCTTTGAGTCTTCCGGAGAGAAGTATGAGTTCTGACTGTACCAGGAGCATTCGTATTTTTCACCTGCAAGATAGCCTCCTGCAAGGTAAGAAGCCTTTACGGTTGAAGAAATTGTGTCTCCCTCGTAAAGCTCTCCCTGGGTATTTACGATTTCTCCCTGGGTTTTTCGCTTTTCAAAATATTTTACCGTAAAATAAAGACGTTCTGTCTGGGTTCTGTCATCCCGGGAATAAACGATTGAATAGTTTCCCGGCTCCAGGTCTTCCGGAATATCAAATGAGCCCCAGAAGCCGCCGGATTCAGCGGTTTTTCCGTAAAGCCTTCCATAAACATTCTGGCTTCTCCAGCTGTTCTGTTCAAAGGTGATGGTGTAATTTCCCTGGTAGGAAACATAGCTTCCAAGGTTCTGATTTCTGTCGATTCCCCGGAAGGTTACGGTTTCACCCGGTTTGTAGATTCCCCGGTCGGTAAACATGAAGGTTCTCGGTTTTTCTTTCAGGGCGTTTGAAATGTCGTCCGAAGTTACGCTGTACTGCCACGGATAGTGTCCCGTGGGCTTAAACTTAATTCTGTCCCCGTTATAGTGAACGGAAATTACGGTTTTTGAGGCAAGGCTGTAGTTAGAAAACAGCTTTCTGTAGGAATCTTTACCCTGAATGATTGCAAGACCGTTTTCGTCGGTTTTTACGGTTTTAGAAAAAATGTTCGGATTTTCAAGATTTTCAAGGCAGACATCTGCTCCCTTTACAGGTTCGTTTTTATCAAGGCTTCGAACCATGATTACGGATCTGTTTATACCGATTCTTGCTGTTGCCGCCAGGTTTGTAACCTGAAGGTTCAGGAAGTTTGATTCTGAATTTTCTCTGGTTCCTTCTGAACCGTACTGAAGGGTTCCGATATCTGCTTCAAACTTTACCCAGCCTTTTCCGTCGGTTAAAAGCGGGTCAAGGTCGATTTCTTCAAAGTAGGTTTTATTCAAATCCCGTCCGGGGATTACGGTTGCGCCGTATTCATCCCGTTCCCAGCGTTCATTCCAGCCAGGCTGGTAGAGGGGATTATCTGATTTGCTCAGCTTATAGGCACTGTCCTTTGAGATATTTCTGTATTCAAAGACCAGCTTGTGAGGGAACTGTGCTTCAAGCATTTTTGTTCCGCTGTCAAGGAACCGTACATATCCGTTTTTATTTCTTCCAAGGATGTAAACGCTGTAATCTTCGTCCAGAGAAACCTTGTATACGCTCTGCAGGTTTTTGCTTACGGAAATAAGTCCCTGCTTTGAAGGTTCTATCGGCGGGTTTACGATGGTAAGGCAGTTTGAACTGACCCGGATTTTGCTTTCCGGAATTTCAACGCCGTCGCATTTTATGTTGCCCTTCGTGCTGGCAGGATCAATTTCGTGGGTGAATTCAAAGGTGAAGGCGTAGGCTTCATCATCCCATCTTGTTCCATTGTAGGACTGTTTTAATGTAAAGGGCTTTAAGGTTTCAAAGGTATATGTTGCCGGTGAAGAGCCAGAATAATCCGATGCATTTGAAGCGCTTTCAAAGATAAGTCTTCCTTCATTTTTTAATGAATTGTCGGTGATTACAAGGTAATAGCTGTCGGTGAACTGTAAATCTTCCGTGAAATTTGCCCATTCTCCCTTATCAAAAACCGGAGTGAGTTTAAAGGCAACGGGTGTGGTTTTGTTTTCCTTGCTTGTAAAGGAAAGCTTGAAGGCCTTCTGTGCATAGTCCTTGTTTACATAGCCCTTAAAATAGATTTTAGAGTATTTTGCGTTTGCAACAGGAACGCCGGAATCCACATCGTAATAATAGTAGGTGTTTTTGTCTTTCTTTCCGATTTCTACTCTACGGAGCTCAGGAAGTTCCTGGCATGCGGTGAAGCTTTTTTCTCCTGTAAGAACTTTTCCGCCCAGGCTTTTTACATTTCCTACGCTCATTGTGTATCTTTCATATGGAATTAAGGGTTCGTCCGTTTCGTAGGCAAGCATTTTTGTGCCGTACCAGATGTATTTTCCCTTTGGCTTAGGATTTATCTGAAGGATTTTTTCCGCTTCCTTCTGAATGTCAGCTCCGTCTTTGAGAGCCTGAATTGAAGCAATCGGGTAGGTAAATTCAACGTAGAACTGTACGTTTTTCATTTCTGCAGGAACTCGGGTACCCGGGCCCCAGCTGGTAATCTGGAAAGGTCCTGTTTCATTTTCACGGGCAAGTTCTTCAACAGATTTTGCCTTGGAAGCACTGCTGTTCTTTCCCTTTGAAAGCTCTTTCTTTATCTGCTCTTCTGTAAGCTTTCCTTCTGATTCTGCAACCTGTTCCTGCTCTTTTGAAGCGGCGCTTTTTGTTGAAGCGAGGGTTTCAAGGAAGCTTTTCAGGTTTCCGGCCTTTTTTGTGTAATTGGTTTTGTATTCCCCCAGGGCCCTTAAGCCAGGAATTACAGAGGTGGTTTCAGTTTTGTCGGCAACCGGTGCAAGGGTTGAAGCCTTCCGGCTTACGCTTTTTGGCTCCGGTTTTTCAGGCCTGTAGTCCAGCTTGAAAAAATCCTCCGGGTCAATAAAGGAGTAGTCTTCATATTCAAGGCTGACTTCCTCAGAGTACGTTTCAGCCTGATTTGTGTTTTTGTTTTTTTCGTTGTTTTTTTCCTTGCAGGAAAATGCAAGAAGAATTGAAACTGCGATAAGAAAAAGACTTGTTTTTTTCATTTGATAAACCTTTCTTTGATTTGTTTTCTATATTTTGACACAAAAAAAATCTAAAGTCTACTTCCCTGATACCGATAAGGAAATGAAGAAAGAGAAAAATTTTCGATAGGGAGAAGCAAACAATGGAATATATTCAGATTCTAAAAGAAGAAAATGAAGTTATAACCGAAGTTCTTGAATGTCAGAAAGTGATGAAAAACTCTGTGGACAAAAAAAACTGGACAAGTCTTCTTGATGTTATGAGCAGAATCAATCTCCTTATGGACCGCTTTAATTCTCTTGATGAAGAAAGGGCAAAGGCTGCCGTACAGAAAACAGAAGACAGCGAAGAAGAACGAAACCTTCTTTGTGAAATCCGTGGAAAACTGGTAAAAAGCCGCACAGAAAACAAGGTTTTAAGTGAATATATCAATATTACCCGTGGATTTATTCAGGGTATCTTAGATGAAGCCTTCCCGCAGAATAAAAATACGGTTTATACGCGGAAGGGATACGCTCAGAAGCTTCAGCCGGAAAGCGTTGTAGTAAGCAGGCATCTGTAGTTTAAATCCGGCATTTTCAGTTGTTTTGAATAAAAAAAGAGAGGTGAAATATGGGTTCGACATTTTCTGGAATTGAGTTAGGAAAAAGAAGCATTATGGCGCATACAGACGCCATCACAACAGCAGGTCACAACATCTCAAATGCAAATACAGAAGGATATTCCCGTCAGAGAGTGAACCTTAAGGAATTTGACCCTCTTTATAAGCCGGATCTAGAACGCCTTGAACGCCCGGGAATGATCGGTCAGGGAATGGATTCTCAGAGCATTGAACGCGTACGGGACGAAATGCTTGACCAGAGAATTACTTCCATTCAGCACGAAGAAAGCTACTGGGATACCCGAAGCAAGTACTACACCATGATAGAAGCGGTTTACAATGAACCGGAAGAGGTTTCAATCCGCTCAAATATGGACAAATTCTGGGAAGGCTGGCAGGAGCTTTCAATGCATCCTGAAAATCAGGCTGCACGCCAGGCTGTAGTTACCCGTGGTGAATCTTTGACCGACTCAATCCGCACAAAATGGGACAATCTTAGCGGAATCGGAAGCCTTATCAACTCAGATATTGAAGCAACAGTTAAGCAGGTCAACGATTATGCCCGCCAGATTGCAGATGTAAATACAGAAATCGTAAGAAGCCGTGCAATGGGAGACAATCCAAACGATCTGCTGGACCGCCGGGATCTCCTTGTAGACAAGCTTTCAAAACTCATTAATATTACCACCGACCAGCGTGATTCTGATGAATTTATGGTTCATCTTGACGGTCAGGTTCTGGTTCAGGGCGGTGTTGCCCGCGGTTTTGACCTTGAAACCGTTCTTGATAACAATGCCTATTCAAAGCTCGTATGGAAGGATACACGGCTTGATGCAACTGTAAAAAGCGGTACTCTCGGAGCCCTCATTGAACTTCGGGATGTTGATATCAGAAACGAAATTCAGGGGCTGAACACCGTTACAATGAACTTTTCTGACCTGGTAAACGATGTTCACAGAAATGCCTATGGTGCAAACAATGTTACCGGTCTTGATTTCTTTACTGAACGCCCGTTTATCGAAAATGTGAACGGAAACTTTGATTCAGACGGAGACGGTGTTCTGGATAAATCCTATGTTTTCCGCTTTACAGGAAACACAAAGCTTAATCTTCAGGAACAGATTGGTCTTGAAGGTGTTATGACTCTTTCAGGTCCTTCCGGAAATGTGGAAGTTCCTTATCATCCAACAGATTCTGTAGAAGCCGTAATTAACCGCATCAACGATTCAAATGGTGAAGTTAAGGCATATCTTGACAGAAATAATCACCTTGTTTTAAAGGCAACTACTGCCAAAGCAATGGAAAATCCTGATTTTGTAATCCGCCATGTTGAAGATTCAGGCTTTTTCCTTACAGGTTATTCCGGAATCCTTGAAGCCAGCGGTGCAGAGGGTGCTTACGACTTTAATCAGAGCGATGCTGTTACAGCCCTTAGAACTCCAGATTTTTCTGTCAGCCCGGTATTAAATCCTGCCGGCTACATTGAAGTAAACGAAGCAATCCGGAACGATGTAATGAGCGTAGCTGCAGCCTTTATGGATGCCAGCGGAAACGTAAACTCAGGGGATGCCCGAGCTGCAGTAGAAATTGCTTCTATCCGTAATACAAAAATCATGATTGGAAACGACCGCACAATCGACGATTACTTTGCAGACAGCGTAACAAATGTAGGCTTGAAGGGCGAGCAAGCTGAAAACAATTATAACAGCCACCTTGCAATAATGAATGATTTAAGAAGCATGCGGGATTCAATCAGCGGTGTAAACATCGATGAAGAACTTTCGGATATTCTTAAATTCCAGCACGGATACAATGCTGCAGCAAAATTTATTACAGTTTGGGACAATTTAATCGATACTGTAATTAACAGGCTTGGAGTTTAAGTAAAAGATCTTACCGGCATTTAAGTGGTGACGGTTTTGTAAAACGCGTTTTGAAAGGAGAAACAAAATGAGAAGAATCAGTTCTGCAATGAATAACATGGATACCCAGAGTGCCCTGCGCCTTCAGGAGTCACGGCTGAATCGTGCCAACAATCAGATGGGAAGCCAGAATAAGATTCAGGCTTTGCGGGACGATCCTATTGCGGCAGGACACCTTGTCCGCTATAAATCCTACCTTGGACGGGTAAATACCTTTGAAAATAACGCAAAGGCCCTTACAGACCAGTTTGCCTTCAGCGAAGGTTATATGACAAACTCCCTTGAAATCATGCAGCGTGTCCGGGAGCTTGCAGTAACCGGCGCCAACGGAATTTATTCAAAAGAAGATATGAACAATATGGCAATGGAAGTTGACGAGCTTTTGAAGGAGCTTGTTCAGAATGCAAACGCCATTTCTTCTGACGGTAATGCAGTATTTGGCGGAACAAATACAAAATCAACTCCTTTCGAAATTGAAATGGGGGCTGTTCAGGGAAGCGCCGTTCCTCTTATTGAGAGCGTTCGCTACAACGGAAACATTGATTCAAACAAAATTGAAGTTGATGAAAACAAATACATGACAGTAAATAATGCAGGAAACCGTACCTTCTGGGCTGAACAGCAGCAGCTTTTTGGCGGCCGAGATGCTTCAAGCTGGCAGGCAGGAAGCGACAGCGTAATTTCTGTGGACGGTGTGGAAATTGGAATCAACGCCGGGGATAATGTTTACGCCCTTGCAAGCAAAATAAACGAAAGCGGTGCTGCAGTCCGTGCAAGCATTGATCCGATTACAAAGGGCCTGAACCTTGAGACAACAGATGCCCGTCAGCTCTGGCTTCAGGATGTAAAGGGTGGAGCATTAAACGAGCTTGGTCTTATCAAGGATTCAAGCCAGAAGCCTCCGTACAATATCGGAAACAGCGTTCGTCTTTCAGGCGGTTCAATGTTTGACACAGTAATTGCATTCCGGGATGCCCTTTTAAAAGGCGACAATGAAGCAATCGGAAGCCGGGTTCTTGGTTCCCTTGATAACGGAATTAACAGCCTTGTAACACGCATTGCAAAGTCAGGAAGTGAATACGAACGGGCAAAACTGAATGTAGAACGGAATTCAAAAACTGCTTTGGATGTAACTCAGCAGGTTAGCCGGGAAGGCGACCTTGATATTACAAAGGCAATTACCGACATGAAAATGCTCGATTACGCTTATCAGGCAACCTTGAGCAATGCCGGAAAATTATATAGCAATACACTTTTGAATTACATGAGGTAAACATGGAAGTAACGACAAAAGCAAATGGAGTTGTAGAAGTTTCAGAAAAGCAGATTGTAAATTTTCCGGAAGGAATTTTAGGCTTTGAGGATTTTCACAAATTTGCACTGATAAACTCTGAATATGAGCCTTTTATCTGGCTTCAGTCTCTGGATGAAAAAAATCTGGCTTTCCTTTTAATCGATCCGTTTTTAATTTCCAGTGAATATGAAGCGGATATCGATGATGAATCCTTAAGAAAAATTAATGTTACAAGTCCAGAAGATATCGTTGTAATGACAATCGTAACCATTCCATCTGACGGTTCTGATATTACGGCAAATTTCCTTGGACCTCTTGTAATTAACCGTAAGAATAATCAGTGCATGCAGGTAATTTTGAGTGACGGAAGATGGAACACAAAATTCAATATTATCGAAGCACTAAAGAAAAAGGGGGAGTAATATGTTAATTCTTTCCCGAAAAACAGACCAGCAGATAAAAATTGGAGAAGAAATTACCCTCACGATTATTGAAATTCGTGGAGATCAGGTAAAAATCGGTGTTGAAGCTCCAAAAAGCGTAAAGGTTTTCCGCCAGGAAGTATTCAGCGCAATCCAGAATGAAAATACCCAGGCCGCCTGTGCAGTTCCGGCGGAAAAAATTGGAGTACTTTCGAAGATTTTGAAAAAATAAAAGTATTTACGTATCAGTAATAGTCCAATTTTTGAGTTAGATAATCTTGAAACTCAAAAATTGGCTCTCAGCGGGAACCCTGTCTTGAAAACGACAGTACCCCTTCGCGGTGGCTGAGTGTTTTCCCGCCAGGAACCCCGCTTACGCCAATTTTTAATTTAATCCTTAAAACTAAATAATTGTCCTATTCCTGCTTCTTATCCGCAGACAGGGCTTCAGCGTCGCTGGCTCTCAGGTACTCAGGGCCGTCGTAATCGTTTACTGGGTCAGTGCCTTCTTCTATTGCTTTTTCAAGAAGGGAAAACAGGGAGGAAGCAGGATTAGCCAGGAATGGAAGAACTATAATCTTTTCTTCAGAAAAACCGTTTGAAATCAGTTTTTGCTTTAATGCTTCTCCGTCCGGGCCTGCAATATAAAAGTTTTTTTCACCGACTGCTTCCCGAAGAAGTGAAGAGTATTCATTTTCTTCGTAATCGCCTTCTTTAACGGTGCATTTTCCCTTTTCAAAGGCTTTAAGGTAAAATCTTTCCTTGTGAGCATCGATGCAGCTTACAACAGGATGGTTGAGAGAAATATATGGTTCAGCGTATACATCCAGTGTAGAAAAAGCATACAGCGGAATCTGTTTTTTAATCTGAAAAGCCTTGATGCAGGCATAGCCGAGTCTTAATCCCGTAAATGAACCGGGACCCCGTGAAATACAAAGATATTCGGTATCTACAGGTAAAAGGGATACTTCTTCCATAATTTTAGAAAGGGCAGGAAGAAGAGTTTCTGACTGCTTCATACCGATATTTATAATCTGACTTACTCTTTTGCCCTCATTTTCTGCACCTAAGGCTATCTGTGTAACTGCAGTATCTAATGCTATGGCTTTCATTAAAGAATATCTCCATTGTTCCAGTTTTCAATTGTAATCAGACGGCTGGAATTTTCCTGTGGTTCAATTTTTAAAATTATTGTGGATTTTGGGAGCTCTCCCATGATTTTTTCGCTCCATTCGATGAGGCACACACCGTCCCCGTAGAGCATATCTTCTGTTCCAAGATTTGCAAAATCTTCTTCATCGGAAAGTCTGTACACATCCATGTGATACAAAGGCATTTTTCCCTCGTATTCGCTGATTATACAGAATGTAGGGCTTGTAATTGTGTCTTTAACACCGAGACTTTCTGCAATTCCTTTAGTGATTGTGGTTTTTCCGGCCGCAAGAGTGCCCTGCAAAGCAATAATATCTCCTTTTTTAAGGAGTGAACCTATTTTTCGTCCAAGTTCAACTGTTTCTTCGGCGGATTTAGTTGTAAATGTAATCAGGGGAGCCGTCCTTCATTATCTTCTGAGAGTATGAAAGTTTCTAAAGCTTTTTTTATAGGAAGAACGGGATAATTTATTGTGTTCGACACTTCAATGTCGATGGTTTTTGTACCAAAAGGACTGGTTTCAATACAAAAAGACACCGGCGCCTGAAGGGTATCTCCTGGTATCTGTATTAGTGCCGTTCCGGAGAATTTTCGCATGTAATAGATGTATCCTTCTTCTCTGTAAAGGTTTTTAAGCTCTAGGATTTTCATAAAGTACAATACTCCAATGTTATTTTCTTTGCAAGCACTTTAATATTATCTTATATTCTACTCGTACCCGTAGACTTTTGCAAGAATTTTATTTTGATCTTCAGTTGAAATATTTATAAACTGGATATGAAGATTAAAAACTCCATGCATGTTTGTTTTTCGTGATTTTACTATTTTTCCAACGGGACTTACAGTATCTCCGCAGGCTGTAAAATTTAACTGAATGAACTGTCCTTCCTTGATTGGAAGGGAAGCGCTGATACAGCAGCCGCCTCCGGAAATATTCATAAGCTTTGCAGTGTATTCTTTTTGTCCGATTTCTGCGTATTTTTCGCCTTTTTCGTCCTTCTTAAACTTTGCAGAATAAAATACACAGCCTTCATTTACATTTTTTCGTTTAAATGCCCGCTGTGTTTTTGTCATAAGCTGGTGAGTGTGGTTTACTATCATGTATGTTTTTTCGCCCTGTTTCTGCCAGCGGATAAAACGGGTAATAAAAGCGTAGGGGAGTCCTGTTTTAGAAATAAAGGTGAAGGCAATTCTGTCCAATTCATCCGGTTTGTATTTTGACTCAAGAAATGCTTCCGGCACTTCCATTGTGAGGTAATTTTTTTCGTTTTCGATAAGGTTACTCATTACCGTAATGCTTTTTTTAAGGATAAGCTTAAGCTTTGTTTTTACCGGAATTGAATGAGTTGAAGAGTATACAACGGAAGTTGCAAAAACGCCGTCCAGGTCGAACTTTAAGCGGAAAAGAAGGTTAATGAGCTTCTGATTTCCGTTTTCTTTTAATGAAATATAGGCTTCCCTGAAACAGTTGTCCAGCTGGTCAAAGGAATTGATTGAATAGAGGATATTTGGAATTTCAAACTTTTTGCAAATATACCAGAGGATATCTTTATATTCCGGGTTCAGCTTGTTTTTTTCAATAAGCTGAACACAGTCCTTTTTTTTGGTAGGCCTTGTTTTTTCTTTTTCAATGTACTCAGGAGATTCCATTTTTTTTCTTCTGAGTATTTGAATAAAGCGGATGCCAAGAAGAACTGCGGCAATTGCAAGTACAACTGCTACAGCAAGGTATATTACTGGATTTTGCCGGGAGGTTAGAGGTGTTTTTCCTGCCTGAAAATTTAAATTCATGTTTTCCTCCGGTATATCAAATTACATCTTTTCCAAAGTTTCAGCGATTGAAATAAGACGCGGACAGATTTCGTATTCTGCCAGGTCGCCCACAGTTACGGTGTCGTTGTTTTTTAGTGCGTCTTCAAAATCCTTCAAAATCGGCTGGAAATCAGCAAAAAAGTCTGAAAAATCCATTTCGTTGATTTTAATTTCCGTAAAATCTTCAAAAAGACTGGAAAGTGTTGCTACATGGCAGAAATCTTCAATGCTGTCTGCAAGAGTTTTTATTGCAGAATGAGCTTCTTTGTCCCTTCCTGTCTGAAGCTCAAGTGGAACGCTTTCCATCTTCGCGCTCAAATCCCGGAAAAGTTCTGCAAGGCGCTTGAAGGAATCAAAAACTGCTTTTTTTGTAATGACAGAAAACTCAAATTTCTCAGTTCCCTTAAGTTCTTTTTCAGAAACTTCATCAAAGGTTTCCGCAGTGATTTTTTCTCCGTCAATCTGAATGCCGATTACTTCTGCTTCATTCTGCTGGCAGGTCATTTCAAGAGATTTCAGTACATCCCCGATTGTTTTTTCACCTTCAAGGGAAACATCTATTTTTTCGTCGTTTATATAAAATTCCATAATATGCTCCATGAATAAAACTTTATATTATACTTAAAAAATTGGCTCCCAACAGGAACCCCGCTTCCGCCAATTTTTTTATAGTGCTATAAAGATTATACCATAATAATCGGAATTATTTAAGAAAAACTTGATTGGTGCGAATTTTGAGCTGGTTAGAAACTGTTATCTGTTTCCGTTGTTGCGGTTGGCAAAATTGGAGATTGTGGTCTGCTGGTTTTCCAGGCTGTTCAGGGTTCCTTCCATCTGGCCGTACTTTGCACGGAGTTCGGCTTCCTTCTGTTCCATCTGGCCTTCAAGACGGGTTATTTTCTGTTCGCTGGCCTTAATTTTTGAGTCCAGCCCGGCAGTTTTAAGCGGGAAAATTCCTCCGGTCTGAACATAAGCCGTAAGCTGTTTATCCAGAAGATAGGCAATCCCTGAATCAACGATTAAATCTCCGTCGGAATCGTAGCCGAAAAGATTTTTTATATCGTTCAGGTTCTTTTCCAGTGCCTCATCCAGCTTCTTTTCATCGATTTCAAGGTACCCTCGAAGCTTGCTTGGAGTATATCCTGAATAATTGGTTGCATTTGTTGCAATTCCTGCCTGACTCAGCATAGTGATTACCGCCTGATCCGAGTAGGGGTAGCGGGCCTGGGTTGAGGACTGAAGGCTGGATTTTAAGCTGGTAAGGGACGAGTCCGAAACGAACATTCCCAGTTTTCCCTGATATTTTTCCCTTTCAGCATCAGAAAGGTAGTCCAGCTCGTCAATCAGTTCCTGTTTGTTCTGGGTAAGAATGTTTACTTCACTTATTGCCTGATTGTATTTTCCAACAAAGTTTATAAGGGCATCCTTTGCAGATTCCGTATCTGGTTTTATTGAGATAGTTGCCGTTTTTTCCGTTTTGTCATGAAGATTAAGGGTAACTTCCGGCACGATGTCGTCGATATCGTTTGTGCTCCGCTTAATGGTGATGCCTTCGTATTTAATGATTGCATCCTGAGCCTGTGTTACCGGGTGCTGCGGAACAAAGCCCAGATTTTCATCCGGGGAATAGGCTTCCATTGAAGAAATATTTATCTGGTAGCCCGTATTCCGGTTTTTTATTGCAAAGCCCTGAAGTCCCTCGTAGTCTGAGTTCTTAATTTCAAGCTCAATCTTCGGATTATTTTCTTCAAGAAGAGAAGAGGTTGGAATCTCAATTTCCTTTCCGTTTTTTAAAACTGCGAATAAAACGCTGTTTGTAACGATTTCTTCCAGTGTTTCTCTCTGTATTTCAGGAACTTCCGGGAGCTGCGTGTCAAAAGGTGAGTTGAAAATGGTGATGTCTTTAAAACTTGCAGAGCCGGCATCCGGAATGTCCGGGCGGAGGCCTCTTTTGTTAAGCTCAACCGTAATGTCTTCAACCGATTCTGCCTGAATTGAAAATGCAATGCGGGAAGTGGATTTTTTTAGTGCACTTTCCGGAATTGCTACGCTGAAGGCACCTCTTGGAGGAACCGTAACGGTTTCTTCCTTGATCATGATATTTTTTTCAGACAGGGAAGGAATGCCCTTCTGCTCTTCAATCTGAGGATTCCCTGAAGCTGCTTTTACTTCCTTTATCTCGCTTTTTGAGCTTAAAAAGCTGGTTGTTTTCGGTTTTACGCGGATAATCATTCCGCTGGTTTCTGCAAAGGTTTTTGCATCGTCTTCAAAAATCAGCTTGCTTTCTTCGCCGGTTTTTAAGCCTTCAATTAAAAGAGTTTTTTTTCCCTTTGAAGCACCGATTACCCTTGAAGAAATTATTCCGTTTCCACGGCGGTTCAGGGCGGTAGAAAACTCGTTTAAGGAGCCGCCTTTCCAGCGCATTGTTACGGTTTTATCCTGAATTTTATATGTGTATGTTCCCTGAGGAACCTTTGTGTCTGCGTCAAGTTCTGAAGTTAAAAAACGGTCGGCAAGGGCAGTCTGAACCACATCTACCTTAAAGCTTTCGTACTGTGCCCCGCGGTTTGCCGTAGCTGTTATTGCGAATTCCTGAGTTGAATCAGTAATTTTATTATTAAAAGGATTTTCAAAAGAGTAGAGCGTTTTAGCGCTTTCTCTCAGAGAGGTCATTTTTTTATTTACTTCACGCCAGGCGTCCTGTTCGTTCTTATACGTTTCGAGAGTTTTCTGTTCCCGAGTGAGGGGAATTCTCTCAATCTGCATAAGCTTTTCAACCGTGTTGTTCGTATTATACTTGTCAGTAACACCTGGTATGTTTATTCCTGGCATAATGCTTCCGTTATTTTGTAAAGGCAGACTACTAAATCATTTCGTCAAAAAGAACACCGATTGCCTTTCTTATTCTTACCTTGAGGTGCTGAATATCTTCGGACGGTATTTCTTTAATGACCTGATCCGTCGTCGGGTCTACAATTTTTACAATAACGCTGCCTAATTCATTGTTTACATTGAAGCGAAGTTTTGGACCCATAACCAAATCCGAAAGCTTCTGTAAATCCTGTGCTTCGGCTTTGATGTCCGCTTCTGTTTTTACAATGTTTTCTGCCACTTCCTGCCCGGTCTGAGCAATTAAAATTTCATTTTGAGCAGTTGATTTTGCAGATACAGAACTGAGCGATTGTCCGTTCTGGTTTATTACAGCATTTTTTTTATAATCGAGACCATCCGTGGTCATAGTCTGCCCTATAGTACTTACTGTATTCATAAGGCTTCCTCCTTGAAAAAAAAGAAAGGGAGAGGGGCGCACCCCTCCCAATCCACGAAACAAACTCAAAAAGATGACATCCAGAAATCTCTTAAAGCCGTTCCGATTTAATTCTAGCTTAACAATGCAAGAACGTTCTGGTTCTGTGAGTTAGCCTGTGCGAGCATTGCTGTACCAGACTGTGTGAGAATCTGGTTCTTTGTGAAATTAACCATTTCAGCAGCCATATCTGTATCACGGATGCGGCTTTCTGCTGCCTGGGTATTTTCAGCGGCAATATTTACACCTTTTGCGGCCATCTCGAAGCGGTTCTGATAAGCACCAAGGTCAGCTCTCTGTTTTGATACAGTCTGCAAAGCTGCATCTACTGCACCAAGAGTAGCGTTAGCTGTTTCAGGGTCAGCGATAGAAACTGTTTCTTCTGTTCCCTGAGCACCTTTGAGTCCAAGAGCCTGTGCTGTCATCGTACCGATGAAAACGCGGGCACTCTGATCCATGTTTGCGCCAATCTGGAACTGCATTACCTTGTCAGAAACGTTAGAGAAACGTCCTGTGAGCATATTCATTCCGTTGAACTGTGCCTGGCTAGCAATGCGGTCAACTTCAGCAACGAGCTGTGATACTTCTACCTGAATCTGCATGCGGTCTTC
>CAMHMJ010000044.1 GCA_946186185.1 uncultured Treponema sp.
CTAGTTGAAATTACTCAACTAGCTTTTTTATTTAACAATACTTTTCTAGTTTTTTTTCGGGAGTCGAACCCTCCGGGTTCTACGGCTCCGATAAATCTCCGCCGAAAAATGCTAAAATTGCTGCCCGCAATTTTTTAACGCATTTTTTCTTCTGCCGCTCTTTCAAAGCTAGTTGAAATTACTCAACTAGCTTTTTTATTTAACAATACTTTTCTAGTTTTTTCTTCTACCCCTCTTCAAACCATGCTATAATTACCTTTGGAGAAACCCATTCAAAATAAAATATGACAAAACTAAGTTATTCAATTAAAGCTAAAAAATTTAGAAAAGTTATTGCACAAATCGACAAAAAACGGGATGAGGGACAGACAACGCCGGCGGATATTATTCGCTTCGACAATATTCTTTACGGAAAGGATCGGCGCTTAAAAAAGTGGCAGCTGCTTGATGTTTATCGTCCAAAGCCGGAACAAAACACCGTTTCTGAAGAGACTTCTCAGTTCAAAAAGCTCCCTGTAATTGTAATTTTCCACGGCGGCGCCTGGGTTTACGGCGACAAGGATGTGTACCAGTTTTACGGAATGCGACTGGCAGAGCGCGGATTTGCGGTTGTTAATTATTCCTACCGGCTTGCCCCGGAAGCAAAATTTCCCGCTTCCCTGATTGATACCCAGAAGGTTTTTGACTGGATTTCAGAAAATGCCGAAAAATACGGCTTTGACACCCGGAATGTTTTTGGAGCAGGAGATTCTGCAGGGGCTCACCTTTTAACGATGTATGCCGCAGCCCTTACAAATCCGGAATTTGGCAAAAATTTCCCATTTATACAGAAAGCACAGGCAGAGCACATTTCGCAGAATAAAAAAATTGTTTTACGGGGAGTTGCCCTTAACTGCGGAAAATACACCATGAACGACGGAATGAAAGACAGTCAGGCGCCCAGAAAAGACGAAGCCCAGATGCAGATTGCCGTCTGGATGCCACACCACGGGACTTCTGAAGAGTTCAGGCTTATTGACTGCCATACCCACGTTACAAAGGATTTTCCGCCGGCATTTGTCATGACCTGTAAAGGCGATTTTCTAATTGAACAGGCACCGCTAATGGTGAAGGCTCTGGAAAAGGCGGGCGTCCCTCACGAATTCCGCTGCTATGGAACGGAAGAAATGCCCTTGTGGCACGTTTTTCACTGCGATCCAAAGCTTGAAGAAGCCGTTATCTGCAACGATGAAGAATGCAATTTTTTCAAAAAACTGTGCATCATGTAACAAAGACTCCAAAAAAATGTTTTTTGAAGTATAATAAAAACTGAATAAACGCGATGAGGTGATTTATGAAAATTTTTAAGAAACGGTATCTGTTTTTGCTTGCGGCAACCATGTTCCTGTTTTCTTCCTGTCTCACAACGAAAAGTGCAGGAAAATCCGGAAAAAAGCCTTCCGGAACAACCAGCGCATCGGGCTCCGGCTATCAGCGGGAATACATTGATACTTCAGTCTGGAATTTGAAAACCCTGGACACGGCGCGAAATGTAAGCTATTTAACCGAGCTTGAAAAGGATATTATCCTTGAAACCAACATGGCCCGCTCAAACCCAAAAAAATATTCAGAAATGTATATAGAACCGCGCCTTAAAAAGTTTGAAGGAAAAATCTATCTTGCAAGCTATGGACGCATAAAAACCAAGGAAGGCACTAAGGTTGTAAAGGAAACCATTCGTTTTATGAAAAAACAGAAGCCGGTTCCAATTCTTGCTCCTTCCCAGGGACTTACAAAAGCAGCAAAAGACCATGCGGTTTCTCAGAGTAAAACAAAACAGACCGGCCATACGGGAACTGACGGAAGCACCCCTTCTAAACGAATAAAACGCTACGGTACATACCGCGCCATGGGTGAAAACATCACTTACGGTGTTCCTACAGCCCGGGAAATTGTTGCAAACCTGATTATTGATGACGCTGTGCGCGACCGCGGCCACCGGAAAAATATGTATATAAAAGACTTTGACTGCGTAGGCGCATCCTTTGTAAACCAGCACAAGGTTTACGGTTCCGTTTGCGTTATGGATTACGCCGGACAGTACAAGGAAAAATAATTTTGTGAAAAATCGCTGGCAAGGTTCCTGAAAAATATCAGAGAACTTTGCTATGCGATTTATTGCATATTGGAGCAGTTTTATGAATCTATTTCTTGTACTTACTTTTCTGTTTTTTGCAGGAAGCCTTATCGGATGGGGAATTGAAGTTTTATGGCGCCGTTTTTTTTCTAAGGCAAACCCGGAAAGAAAATGGATAAACCCGGGCTTTTTAACAGGTCCCTATCTTCCTCTCTACGGACTTTCCCTCTGCGTGCTTTTTGTTCTTGCCCGGATTGATGTTTCCTTCATTCATCAGCCCTGGCTTCAGAAAATCGTTCTTTTTGTGATTATGGCCTTCTGTATCACCGTTATGGAATACATCGCCGGAATCATCTTTATCAGGGGAATGAAAATTAAGCTGTGGGATTACACTAACTGCTGGGGAAACATCAAGGGAATTGTCTGCCCGCAGTACTCTTTCTACTGGGTAATTTTAAGCGCGGTCTACTACTTTTTAATTCACCCGAAAATTCTTGAATGGCTTTACTGGTTCACCAACCATCTGACCTTCTGTCTGGTAATAGGCTTTTTCTACGGCGTATTTACCATGGACGCCTGCTACACCTTCAAGCTTTCTGCAAAAATCCGTGAATTCGCACAGGAACAGCAGATTGAAGTACGCTACGAAAACCTTAAGGCACAGATTCAAAAGCGGAACGAAGAACTCCGGGAAAAACGACACTTCCTGTTCCAGTTCCATACCGGAAAACGCAATTTTGCCGAAAGTCTCCGGGAACTTATCCACGAAAAGAACCGCTAACTGCCCTAAATATCGAGTTTTATAAATTCTAAAAAAAAATTGGCTCTCAGCGGGAACCCTGTTTGGAAAACGGCAGTACCGCTTCGCGGTGGCTGAATGTTTTGCCCAATGGGCCGTCACGAGTCGCTTCACAAGTGCCAATGCAAGCATTGTCATTTGCTCCGCTTTGTCGCGCCTTCCAAAGCAGGAACCCCGCTTACGCCAATTTTTTTTATATCTACAAACTCAATCTTTAGTTCAGCTTAAACGAACTCAACTCCTGCATGAGAGCCTGCAGATTTTCCTGAGTATTTGTTGTGGAAGCTGTTGTAACCGCAACCGCATCAGAAATCTGCTGAGAGAAATCGTTAATCTGGTTCATGTTATCTGAAATAACCCGGGTAACCTCAGAAAGATTTTTCATTTCGTTCAGAATCTGTTCACCACCAGTAAGCATCTTTGCCGAACCTTTCTTTACGTCAGCCGTAGAGTTACTGATTGAGCGCATTGCCTCAAGCACCTGCTGGTTTCCGGTATTCTGCTCTTCCATGGCATTTGCAATAACCGTTTCCTGTTCCCGAACCTTCTGAGAAAGATCGTAGATGCTTTCAAAAGCTGTCTGTACAAGGTTGATATCATTCGTAATTCTGTTAATGGATTCAGAAAGAGAACGAAGGTTATCGTCAATGGCCTTACTCTGGCTACTGGACTGTTCGGCAAGCTTACGAATTTCTTCTGCTACAACCGCAAAGCCCTTTCCTGCTTCACCGGCGTGTGCTGATTCAATTGCCGCATTCATAGCAAGAAGGTTTGTTCGGCTTGAAATACTCTGAATAATATTCGAAGCCTGAAGAATGCCGGCAGACTGCTGAAGAACTTCGTCGGCAGTCTGAACCGCAGTTTTTACCTGGCGCTGTCCCTTATCAGCTGCAGAAGTAAGCTGGTTTACAACCTGATTATTCTTTTCAAGAATCTGGGTAACACTTGCAATATTTGCAACCATTTCTTCAACCGCAGTAGATGAATGGCTTACCCCGGCAGCCTGGGATTCAATGGAATTATTCAGGGAGCGGATGTTTTCCATAATCTGTTCAATTGAGTTATTTGACTGCCTTACTCCGTTTGCCTGACTTTCAATTTCCTTCTGAACGCTTGCAATAGAACCAACGATGTTTTCAACGTTGTCCTTTGTGGTGTCCATATTGTGAACAAGGTCATCGGACTGTTTTGAAGTTTTCTTTGTTGAAACATCAATATCCCTAAGAATTCCGCAGGACTGATTCTTGAATTCATTGATTGTCTGAATGATGATTCCGAATTCACTTCGATGATTTGGTTCACTGTCCGGAACGGTGTAATTCTTCTTTGAAAGCTGCGCCGTAACCTCGCTTATCTCCTTCAGACAATGCTTGATATCGTCCGTAAGAAGAAGGGTTGCAACAACGAAGAAAACAAGGCTATAGGCAATAATCGGAAGAACTTTTGAATAAACAACCTTGGTTCCTGCACTCAAGTTTGCCGGATTTAAAGTTGTAAGAATAAGAAACAGAACTCCAAGAAGCGCAAAAGTAAGGGTAAGAACGTTTCTCTGAATAATTGTAAGCGGAATTTCATCTGTTTTAAATGGAATTGAATGAAGAAGCGGTTCAATTATTCGGATATGAAGAATATAGAAAAGAAGACCCGCATCAAGAAGAAGTCCCAGAAACAGCATAATGATAAATGCCATTGGATTTGTATCCTCAAAAGCAGCAAGTTCAATTCCAGCCCTCTTTATCTGAGAAGAAATTGCGGCTCCAATCCAAATCATGGAACCAACCGGAATAACAATATTCAGTGTATCAATCAGCTTGAGTTTTTTATTGAATGTTCTGGCGCCTGCTTCCGTACCATCATAGTCCAAAATTGTTTTTCGAAGCAGAAAGGTCATTGTTGCACCAAGAATGATAATCAGTGCTACCTGAAAATTAACTGAAACACTTCTGAAAATCTGGGAAAATTCATCGATTGTAAAAAGCCCCGTAATGAGTGCAACCGGTGTCATCAAAATAAAGGGTGTTGCATACAATAGAAAAATCATAAGAAATCCGTACCACGGAACCCTGATACCAGTAAAACCTGAATTGTTACTGTTGTTTAAGTGAGTGTCTGAGCTCATTTTTTTCTCCTGAGAGAAAACAGCTGTGCTGTTTTCCTGATAGATTGGAAGCCGTTAAAAAAATTGCGCATGCAATTTTTAGGCTATCCTTTCAAGAAAACAGCTGTGCTATTTTCTTGTTTTTAAAACTCTCGCAATATAAAATTATACATTACGTTTAACGATAAAGAAATAATTTTTTTTTATATTTTCAGCCTTTTTTCGCTCGCTTTCTGCCAGTTTATATCAGAATAATCCACTGAATAGTCCACTTGAATTTTTCACCAATGTCGTTCATATTACAAAGATGCGACTTAAAATGCTCGCATAAGAGGTGGAAAAATGAAAAAAAGTGTAGTAAAAAAAACTGCGCTCGCACGCAGTTTTGGCGCCGCATGTGTTTTGGGAGCAGTCTGTGGGCTGATGCTTTTTAGTAGCTGCAGTAACGGTTCAAGCTCTGACAGCGAATCTGATACCGGCTCAATATACAGCTGGAGCGGAAATAAAAACTACAAAAGTTCAACGACGCTTCCTGCCCTTTCAAACCAGAGCGAAAATCTGGAAGAAAACTGGTGGCGCAATTCAACTTTTTATCATATCTGGATAAAAAGCTTTAAGGATTCCGATGAAAACGACTGCTACAAAAACTGCGGCGACTTTAAAGGAATTGAAGACAGCCTGGACTACATCAAGAACGATTTAGGCTGCGACGCAATCTGGCTGAGTCCATTTTACGAATGTGAATATAAAGAAAACACAAATGCCGCTTCCGCTCAGATGAACATGCACGGCTACGATGTTGTAAATTATTACAAAGTAAATTCCTACTTTGGAACAGGCAACGGTTCCAATGCCGAAGCAGAACTGGACAGCCTTATAAAAGCCTGCCATGAAAAAGGAATAAAAATTATCTTTGATTTTATTCCAAACCACACATCTTCAAGCAACCAGTGGTTCAAGGATTCAATCAACAAAAAGAATGGAAAAAGAAACTGGTATTTGTGGAACGATACTCCACTTAACGGTACAAATAACTATGGTGGAAACCCATGGCACAGAGAACCTGATGATTCCATCTTTCAGAACAGCAACCCTAACAAAAAGTATTCCTACTATTATGCAACCTTTACCGACAACATGCCTGACTTGAACTACAGAAACTGGGAAGTTCGGGAAGAAATGAAAAATGTAGCCCGCTACTGGCTGAACAAGGGCTTTGACGGACTGCGTGTAGACGGAGCCCGCCACCTGATTGAAAACGCAACTTCTACAGTTGATACTCCAGAAACTCACGCCTGGTTTGCAGAGTTGAGAGAAGTAATTGATGAATACGAAAGTCCAAAATTCATGGTTTGCGAATCCTGGATTGACGGAAACAGAGCAGCCACTGAAAGCTATTTTGGAACAGAAGAAAAGCCAGAATTCCACATGGTATTTGATTTTGACCAGGGAAGACCTATGGCTGAAGCTGCCTATGCAGAAAATACAATGATTACTTATGATGGGAACAACTATAATCTTGCTGAATGCATCAGAGAAAACCCTTCTGACAGCCACTCTTATGGAATTTTTCTATGCAACCACGACAAATATTACCCTCGACTTGGCTATGTTTATGGAGAAGGAACTAACGCTAGCTCAATTCTTGCCACATCTTTATGCCTTTTAACTCCTTCAGTTCCGTTTATCTATTATGGAAACGAAGTTGGTCAGGCTTTAGGAAACTTTGATGGAGATTTTGCCTGGCGCCAGCCTTTAAAATGGAATCTTGTTAATGAACAGAAAAAGGATGAAAACTCTCTATTAAATGTAAACAAAAAACTGATTGCCTTAAGAAATTCTCCGGAATACAGAGACCTCTTTGCCAATGGAGAAATTCAGATGTTAAAATGTAATATGATTATAACAGGCACAAAAAAGCCATGGACTGGTGCAGTACAATATATTATTTCAAATGAAAGTAAAAAATTACTTGTTTCAGCAAATTTGACAAATTATAAGCAACGCTGTCTCTGGTTTGAAGATTTTGGTGTAGCAGATGTAGAAAACTATTCCCTTTTAATCGGAAATAAAGAAACCTATAATTCATTTGACTATGCTGATTACGACTTTAAACCCGATCGCGACTTTAAAACCTATGACTATGCCCCTTATGAAATCAGAGTTTACGACCTGACTTCCGCTGACAAAGAATGCATTCTGGACATCTGGGATTACGATTTTAACACCCTCTATATGAGAGGAACTTTTAACAAATGGGAGCCAACTGCTCCGATGAGCTACAATGAAGAAAGCCAGGAATTCAGCATTTCTCTCACAGTTGAAGAAAAAAAATCCGACGAAACAGAAAATACTGAAGAAGAAGAAGAAGTAGTAGTAGTTGCAGGTAAGATAATCGAATTCAAACTGGATGAATGCTGTGACTGGGCTCATGCACTGGGAGCTGTATCAAGTGATAAATCGGTTCTTACTCTGGGGGTACCTCTTGCCGCAATCGACAAAACCGGAGTTGATACAAACTTCAAGTTCACTCCACCTAGTGCCGGAACCTACCGCTTTATTTACAGCAACAAGGACAGAACAATAATGGTAAGTAAGGAATAACTCAGCGGCCTATCATCAGATTATTTGAGTTCTTTTTTAAGCGGGGCAGCACTGAATAAACTTCGGGTTGCCTCGTTTATTTTTTTTGCCACATACGGATTGTTCATTGTATAAAGGTGAACGCCGTCAACGCCGTTTGTTACCAGGTCGGCAATCTGGTCGATGGCGTAGGCAATTCCTGCATCACGAATGGCTTCCGGTTCATCGGCATATCTGTCCATCATGCGGACAAACTTCTTTGGAAGAACCGCATTTGTCATGCTGACCATTCGTTCAATAGATTTTTTATTTGTAGCAGGCATAATTCCCGCTTCAATCGGAACATTGATTCCTGCAATCTGGCAGCGTTCCAGAAATGTGTAGAATTTTTCGTTATCAAAGAAAAGCTGGCTCAAAAGGTGCTCTGCACCGGCGTCAACCTTCAGTTTAAGTGCGTGAATATCGCTTACAACATCGGACGAAGATGGATGGCGCTCCGGATAGCATGCTCCGATAATCTTAAAACGCTTTCCGTCCGTGCGCTTTTCGTTAAATTCCCGGATAAAAGAAACCAGGTCGCTGGCATGTTCAAAATCGTGAAGCGGCTCCCGACCTTCAATTCTGTCACCACGAAGGGCAAGTATATTTTCAATTCCCGCTTCCTGGAACTGCTCCAGAACGTAAAGTGCATCTTTTTTTGTCATGTTGATACACGGCATGTGAACAGCGCTTTCAACGCCGCAAACATCTTTAATTCTGCGGGCAATTTCTACAGTGTTAGAACAGTTTTCACTTCCACCTGCCCCGTAAGTTACGCTGATAAAATCCGGTTTTATATCACTGAGCTCTGAAAGAGTATCGTATACTGTTTCTATGTTCATCGTTTTTTTTGGTGGAAACACCTCAAACGAAAATGCTGTCTTGTTTTTTGAAGTCTGTATCATTTTGAAAATATAGCAAATTGAGGTAAAAAAGTAAATGAAGCGAGTGTTCGCAACATCGGGCACACCAGGCAGTGCACAGCAGCCGGATACCTTCACCCTATCGCAGGGCTTCCGTAGCCCCAAAACTGTAAATCTTTTCCATTTGCGGAGATTTCTGGCCGGGAGCGCTGTACATTATCAGGGGCTCCAGAATTTTCAGGTCGCTGGCGGCATTTTTACGGGCTTCGATTAATACCATTGTCGGAGGACGGTCAGCCACGGGAAAGACAAGCTGCATTCGTTTTGGTTCCAGTCGATATTTCTGAAGGGCTGAAAAAATTTCTGAAAGGCGGTTCGGTCGGTGTATCAGGCAGAACCTGCCCTTTGATTTCAAAAGAAATGCTGCAGCCCCCACAAAATCATCAAGGTTTGCGTAAAGCTCATGGCGGGCGGCGGTAAGCTTTTCCGTAGAATTTTTGTCGCTCCAGGAAGCAGCATCGTATTTCATATACGGCGGATTTGAAATTACAACATCAGCGGAGTTTTTTTGCGGTAAGTCGTTTTGCAGAACTCCGCCCCACCCTACAGTGGAAGTCTGCACCTCTGGCATCTCGCAACCAGCTGAACAATCAAAACCACCGCAACAACAAATGGAAGCAATATCACTTACATTTCCCTGCAAAATCCGAATCTTCTGTGAAAGTCCGTTTAATTCAACATTTTTCCGGGCTAGTTCCGCAGCCTTTTCCTGAATTTCAATTCCCGTAATTTGCTTTGCCCTGCTGTGTGCCGCAAGAAGAAGAGGCATTACACCGTTTCCGCAACCCAAATCCACAACCGAATTTTCATTCCGGATGCATTCCAGCGCAAAATGAGAAAGAAGGACGGCATCAACACCGTACATAAAGCCGTCTTTATCCTGAAGAATTTTTAAATCCGTTGCAGGAAGAGTATCAATTGTTTCCATATTTGTGCAAACGCAGCTTTCTCCATATTATTTAATCAGTGTAATTACAAATATCCAGATGAAAACCGCGCATACAATCATTTTTAAGCCGGTTCCCAGAAGGAAGCCTTTAAATGTTCCTAGAGCGGCACTAAATGCGTGGGGAACATCTTCTGCATCGTGTGCAAGCTCTCCAACGAATGCTCCGATGAAGGGACCTAAGAGAATTCCGGGAAAGCCCAGAAACATTCCGATAATAAGACCGATTGTACAGCCTACAATGCCCGCCTTGCTTCCGCCGGATTGCTTTGTGAGCATGGCTGGAAAAACATTGTCCATAATCGAAACGGCAACTGCAAAAATCCCGGTTATTACAAGCAGTATAATAGAAGAAGATGTGTATTTTGAAAAATACGAAATTAAAAGCCCGGCCCAGGCAAGGGGCGCACCGGGAATTACAGGAACAAAAGTCCCGATAAAACCGGCAACCAGTAAAACTCCGCCTAAAATTACAAAAAGCAAGTCCATCGCCATTTATTTCGCCTCCTGAGCAAAAATTCGTTTTCAGCACAAAGTCCGCAACCTTCGGCAAAAAAGTCAACCTTCAGCAAAAAATATTTTTTCTTCCTTTATCTGTATTTTCAAAGTATAATGTGTTTATGGATTTTACACAAAAAAAATTTAATTTTGACACAATAAAATATGCCGTTATTCAGTTTTTGCTGTGCTGCCTGATTTTCCTTATGGTAGCTTTTACCAGCCAGAGGATTAATTTCCTTCTGTCTCTTTCGGAACTTCATCCTGAAAGAAGTCTCTTTTCAATTTTCGGAATTATCCTTGGATTTCCGGGAATTTTCGGCTGCCTGGTAGCAAATGAAATTTATCTGATTTCTTCAGGAATTTCACTTTCCGGCTCCCTGCTTGCCATTCCTCTGAACTTTTTAAGCGGCTTTCTTCCATTCATTCTATGGAAGCTGTTCACAAGAAAGGATTCCTGGTGCAATACCTGCCGCTTCCGGATCAGTTCACTAAGACGCCTTCTGGTATACCTTTTTGTAACTCTGGTAATCACCGCAATCAACTCAGGTTTCACGGGAATATACGAAGCCTTCTTTGAACAGAGCGTATTTTTCTCAATTGAAACCACTATCGCATTTATGAACGGAATGATTTTTACCTTTTTCCCGGGACTTGTAATCATTATTGGCGGTTCTTATCTGAATCATGTTGATAAAATCCGGATGAACGGAAAAACAGAACATCACGAGCTCTCGATTTTTGAAAATTTCATTCTGATTTTCTCAAGTTTTTCGGTTCTGATTTTTATTGTCATTGGAATAAAAGAATACATTGTTTACAGTCAGATTGTTTCGAATTCAATTGATTTGAGTACAAAAATCTGCGTAAACCTGATGATTCTTCTTGTTTCCCTGCTGGTTTTCCTGATTGTTTCTTCTATTTTTTTTGAATACAGAGTTTTGCCGGAAACACCGGAAACCCTTTCACCCCTCGATTCCGGTGAAACTTCGGCTTCTGAAGGCGGAAAAACAGGTTATTCTGATAAGCCTGAAGATTACAAGGGACTTGTTTTTGCAAAACAGATTAAAAATGTTCTGCTTCCTCAGCTTTTTCCGACTTTTACGCCTTGCACCGATGTAGATATTTTTGCTTCAATCAAGTTTTCCAAGGACTTTGGCGGTGACTTCTACGATTTCTTCCTTGTGGATGAAACCCACCTTGCAATCATGATTGCAGACGTTACCGGCCGTGGAGTTGAAGCAGCGCTGTTCCTTTCAATTGCAAAAAATCTTATCAAGGATAAAATTCAGGCAGGCTTTTTGCCGGAAGAAACCTTCTCTGACATAAACCTTCAGCTGTGCAAGGATAACTCGGCAGGACTTTTCGTATCTGTATGGATTGGACTTCTTAATACTGAAACCGGCGAATTGAACTACATCAACGCTGGTCAGCCATATCCGATTCTTATGAGAAATAACCAGCCTTGCAAGATTCTTGAATCAGCCGTTGACCTTGCGCTGGGTGTTTCAGACGAAACCCTCTACAGTTCAAACACAATCACGCTGGAAAAGAACGACAAGCTTGCTCTTTACACCCGAGGTGTAACGGAAGTTGAAAATCCGGAGAAGGAAAGTTACGGTCAGGAGCGCCTCTGTGCTTTCCTTAACAAGTACAAAGAGATTGAAGTACAGGAAATTGTTGAGGGCTTGATTCGCGAAATTGCAATTTATTCTGCTACCAGCGATCCTCAAAACGATATGACGGTGCTTGCGCTTGAGTACAAAAAATCCTAATATCTAACTGTGAAATTTAATACCGTAATAATTCAACCACCACTCGTACAACTAAATACGCCCTATCCAAGCGGGGCGTATTTGCTTTCTTTTTTCAGAAAAATGTACAAAATCCGCGGAATTCAGGAATGGAGTTCCGGTAAAAACCTGCAGGATGATGAAGCCCTGCCGCATTCTTCCAAGACTTCTTCAACAATTCAGGGAAAAATCGAATGGCTGGATTTGAGCACAGAATTATTTCACAGAATTTTCTGCAGGGCGGGAATCAAATTTATTTTTGAAAAATCCCGTCAGAAAGCCATGCAGCTTGCAGATTCCTTTGAAAGAAAAGGCGACGAAAATTCCGCCTTTCAGCTGCGGCGCTACCTTTGTCAGAGCGAAGCATGGATTGAATGGATTGATACAATCGTTCAGATTGTCTGCCAGAATTCAAGAATTTCCGGCCGGGAATTCACCCACGAATTCGTCCGCTCACCCCATGTTCCCCGCGGAAACCGGGTTGAAACCTATCTTTCTTCACTTGCAGAACAGGGTCGGGACGTTTACGCTGACGACGCGCAGATTCTCGCAAGCCTTTCCCTGGCAGATCTGGCAGATTTTATAACAGTTGCCTACGATCCAGAGTTTTCCCTGATTCGCTACGCCGAGCGGCTTGCTTCCTCCTGCTCAAGCTTTGATGATATTTTGAAAAATCTGGATGCGCCGGTTCTAAAGGATTTTCTTGAACCCCTTCTAATTGAAAAACTGACGGATAGCCCGGAGGAAACCCTTTTCTGCATTACGGTTCCCTTTCCAGGCTGCTTTCAGGCGGCTTTATACTGCGCCCGCTTAATCCGAAAGTTCTATGGAAGCAAAGCGTTTATCTGTATTGGCGGCGGCTATGTAAACACGGAGCTTCGCAATGTTCAGGAAAAGCGCCTTTTTGATTTTTGCGATATTTTAAGCTACGACAAGGGCTACGGAAGCTATCAGGCGCTTTTTGACCTTTTTGAAAAAAATGACTTTTCCTGCCAGAAAACCAGACAGATACTCCTTTCGCATGATTCTCGGAAAAATCCGATTTACAAAATCCGGCACCTCTGTTTCGAATGCGAGGAAAAAAATGCTGCCCCGGCGAACAATAAAAATCCGGAAACAATACCACCTTCCTTCGCCCCGAACAGTATTTCCAACTCCGAAAATCTGGTCATTGTTCCCCAGAAAGAATCTGACGAAAAACTGGAGATTTTCGAGCGGGAAATGCTCAAAACCATAATTCCTGACTTCTCCGGTATTGATTTTACAAAATCTCCGCGACTGGCAGACGACAACAATGCCATGCACCGAATCTGGAATGACGGCGCCTGGCTTAAAGCATTTATGGCATACGGCTGTTACTGGCACCGCTGCGCCTTCTGCGACACAACCCTGGATTATGTAAAAGACTATTGCGGAACCAATGTACCTTACCTTTACGACGGACTCTACCAACAGGCCGAAAAAACCGGGATTTACGGAATTCACTTTGTGGATGAAGCCTGCCCGCCGGTTTATCTTCAGAAATTTGCGCTGAAAAACCTGGCTAAGTCAAAACAGAAGCAGCGCCTTACCTTCTGGGGAAATATCCGCTTTGAAAAGACCTTTTCCCGGGATCTTGCAGACCTGCTTTCCAAAGGCGGACTAACAGCGGTTTCCGGCGGAGTTGAAATTGCCACCGGGAAAGGACTGGATGCGGTAAACAAGGGAACTGAAATTCAGAATATCGTAAATGCCATCTGCGCCTTCAAGGAAGCCGGAATTCTTGTGCATACCTACATGATTTTCGGATTCTGGAACCAAAGCGAGCAGGATTTGATAGATTCCATGGAAACCCTGCGCCAGATGTTCGAGGCCGGCTTAATTGATTCAGCATTCTGGCACAAGTTTTCTTTGACACGGCATTCCACGGTTTTTAAGGAATGGCAGGAAGGGAAACACCCGGATTTAAAACCGATTTTCAAGAAAAATACCTTTGCCGAAAACGACGTTAATTTTGAAGGCGAAGAAAAAAGTGAAAAATATGCCGTTCCACTGAATGCGGCGCTGAATTTCTGGATGAACGGAGAAAAGCTCGGAAAAAATGTGGAAAGTTATTTTCCCTTCAGGGTTCCAAGGCCCTCAATTCCAAAAAACTATATAGAAAAACTGATTGAAAATTATGAAAGAAAGCGGGATGCCGAATTCACGGAAATTCCGGAAAAACCTGCCGCAAAAAAATATGTCTGGCTGGGCGGAAAACCCGTGCTTCAGAAAAATGTCCCGCAGAATAACAGACAGCACTTTAACGGAAAACAAATCTCATATACTCTCAGCTGGTCCTACATGGGCGAGGTATTTGAAGTCCACTTCGCCGGGGAAAAAGAAGCCCAGGACGTTCTTTCGCTTTTAGAAGAAATCCGGGCCGAAAATTTTGAAAAACCTGACAATACCGGAGAACACATTCTTTCGATTCTGAAAAAAAAGACCTTTTCCGAATTAAGAGGAAAAGGCCTTTGCCAGTTGCTGTAGAAAATGTGTAAAACTTTTAAAATAATTGCTTTAACTTTTAGAAAAGTATTATCAAAGCAATCCCTAGTACAATCAGATAAGTAAAAGCAGGGAACATCGGATTTTTACTGATTGCATTAATCTCTTTTTTAATTCGGGCGCCCATAAGTGCCTCCCAGTATATTAAGTATTTGCGGCTCAAATTGCTCCTTTAAGCCATTTATTACTATGCCTGTAGTTTATAACAATGTGTTATTGAAGTCAAGTGAAAAATAAAACAAAAAGTTATAATTTTACGCTTCAAACTAAAAATCCAGTCCTTCAACCTAATAATTAAATTTTTGCTATTTTAGAATTCCCGTGATAAAATAATTTTGCTAAGCATCGAGGTAGAATATGAAATTAAAGGCAAAATTTTCTATTATTGCGATTGTTGCTTCCTTCCAGATGGCAATTCTCGTACTTTTTACATTCATCGGACTCAGTTTTACAAAATGGCTTACAGATTACCAGTATCTTCTGAATTCTGTTCAAATTGGAAGTGCCGGAATTACAAACTACCTCAACAAAACCGTTTCCTGGGCAGTTGATTTGACCACAATTCATACTGACTGGCAGAAAGAACTGGTCTCAGTAAACAAAAATGTGCATCAGCTTGCGGAAAGCAACGTTACCAAGCTTTTCCCGGAAGAATTTGCTGAAAAAATTGACGAAGCAGAAAAAAGCTGGACAAAAATTGTCAGCAAAGTTAATCCGTTTAATAATCAGTTTAAAACGATGCAGGATACTCCCCTTGAAGACAACATAAGAGGCTACATCAGCAGAAACGGTATTCGTGCAGCTCACGAGCTTTATCCGGATGACGAAAATATGGAAGTTGTTTACAGCCAGCAGCTTTTGATTCATACCCAGATGCGTGAACTGATGAAGGAACAGGCTGTCCTTCAGAATTTGCTGAGAGAAATCAATCAGATTCTTGTTGAACAGTTGCAGCGCTACCAGAAAATTATCTATATGATAGAAATCTTCGTTGGTGCTATTTTCTGCGGACTTATTTTCGTACTCATTTTCAGCGGAACTGATGTTGTCCGAAAAAATATTCTTAAAATCCGCGACTTTTCTTCAGAGCTTGCTGAAAAGAACTTTTCAAACGAAATTTCACCATCCGGAAGTAATGAAATGCAGGCGCTTATGCGCAATATGAACGGAATGGTTCAGGCAATCAACGACTTCTTTATTATTGTAAAAAAGACTGCCGCAAAGGCAATTTCTTCCGGTTACTCCATTAACGATTCGGCAACCAGCACGGCCGCTGCTACAAATGAAATCAATATGAACATTGAATCCATTACCAAGGAATTCGAACAGATTGATGCTTCCGTAAACAGAACCGTTGAAGCGGTTGACGAAATTAACCGTCAGGTTGAAATTCTGGTAATCGATAATGCGGAACAGACAAGCGCAATCGATGAAAGTACATCTTCAATTATGGCCATGGCGGAAAAACTTCAGCACATCAAGGACAATGCCATGGAACGCACAAAAAGTGCCGAAGAAATGCGTAATCTTGTTGCAGACGGTGACCAGAAAATTGCCAGCACAACGGAAATTCTTGAAGACGTTATGTCAAAGCTGGACGAAATCGGTGAAGTTATTACGATTATCGACAGCGTTTCGGAACAGACAAACCTTCTTTCAATGAACGCCGCAATTGAATCTGCCCACGCAGGAGAATACGGAAAGGGCTTTGCGGTTGTAGCAGAAGAAATTCGTGCTCTTGCGGAAAGCACAGCGGACAATGCCCAGAAAATCAACGAATCCATTACGAATATTATTAAACGCGTTACTGAAGCAAACGGCTCAAGTAAGGATGCAGCAAGCGCCTTCAGCAAGGTTTCAAGCCATTCTTCTGCGGTTATCGACTCCTTCAAGGAAATTACCAGCGGAATTGAAGAAATCAACGCCCAGACAAAGCAGATTACACAGAAAACAGACGTTACGGCTTCCGCAGCAGACAAAATCAATGATTACTGCGTGAACCTGGCTTCCCAGCAGGATACAATTTCGGTTGAAATCACATCCATCAGCAACCTGTTCAAGCAGGCTCTTGAAGAAATCAAAGGCATCCAGATGGGAACCGAGGACATCGTAAACCGAATGTCTGCGGTTGGTTCATTGAGTAAAGAAAGCTACAAGAATATGACGGATCTTGAAAATGTGCTTGAAGAATTCAAGACTTCCTCGGAAACAGACGCTGAAGAAAAGCAGGAAATTGAAGAAAATACAATTCAGAACGTTATTTCACCGGAGCTGGAAGCCCAGCTTGCCGAAGATTTTTCAATGGAAGAATCCAGCGGCGAAGAAGTTGACTTTGACCCGGACAGCGTAACGGAATACTAGGGCTGTAAGAAATTGAAATGCGCAAGGGTATGAAGCACCTGCGAAGCAGCCCACCGCAGTGAGCCGGAGAGAGAAACGAGCGGCGAATGAGGAGGGTGAGCGGATAGCGAAGTGCGGAACACCCGACCGGCGACAAAAGCAAAGCGGCTGGAGCCGGATGCGCCCTGTTTCCACCTCTGACACAAACTCTCTAATCTCTGTTACAAAAGCGGGAATTGTGCTAAACTCGCCCTATGTTAGGATTTTTCTTTAAAAAGAACTTTTACGAAGGCTGGGACAATGTGATGTTCTTTATTGTCCCGAACCTTATTCTGGACGCAGCGCTCCTTTTGCTTGGAATTCCTGCGTTTTTTGTTACTAAAATGCCGGATAATCTGGCCCTTGCGGGAATAATTATCTGGGCCGTTCTGGCTTTTTTTGCCTGCGTTGCAATCGCCCTGGCTTCCCTTTCCTGGGCGGAGCTTTCCCACGATATCGTAAATTACGGCGTACCTGAGCTTAAGGATTTTTTCAAGTTCATAAAGTCATCAGTAAAGGACGCTTTTAAGTTTGGCACCCTTTGCTTTGTGGTTCTGGTGATTACCGTTGTCGGCGCCGCCTATTATTTCACTCCGTATTTTAAGGGAACCACAACCGGTGCGGAAACAGCCGTAGTTGAATCCTCTGCTATACAGACCGTTACGGACGCTGCAACTAATCTTGAGGCAGCCGCTCAGACTGGCACTCAGGGCTCCTTCATCGGGCTGCTGGCGGGCTTTGTCTTCTGCTGGATTGCCCTTTCAATTTTTATGGCGCTTTTCTGGTATCCGGCGCTGCGTTCATTTATGCACAACCCCTTTGGAAAGAGCATCAAAAAGTGCTTTATTCTGCTTTTTGACAACCTTGCCTTCTCAGTTGTTCTGGGACTCTACAATGTTTTTCTGTTCCTGATTTCCATTGTAATGCTTGGAGTTGCTCCTGGTATGGCAGGAATCGGTCTTGCCCGGGAAAACGCCCTGTACCTGCTGATGAAAAAGTACGACTATCTTGAAGAGCTGGACAAAACCAAAGAGCCGGTAAACAGCCCGAAACGCCGCCGTATTCCGTGGCGCGATCTTCTTGCCGTTGACATCGAAAACACCGGCACCAAAGGCTTTAAGGGCTTCTTTATGCCGTGGAAAGAGCTTGAAGACCAAGGCGCCAAAACCGTGTCCAAAAAGCAGGATGACATCGAAGAAGACGAAAAGTGGCGGGAAGAATAATTGAAATAAAAAAAGGCGGGTTTCTGATAATAGAAATCCGCCTTTTTTATGGGCACAGTCAGTGTTCTCCTGCACTCAAAAATAAACACAAAATAAAAAACGCCCGAAAACCTCAGCTTTCGGGCGCTCTTGTTTATAAAGCCAGTTATAAAAACTTACTTAGTCATAAGCATTGTTTTTGAATCCAGTTTTACTGCAACCGGGTCAATTTTCTTTCCGGCTGCTTTCAAAACTGTCAAATCTACGTTGCTTCCGTTTGAGGCAAGATGACCAACGATTGCGAAGAACGGTTCCAGATCCTTTGGAAGAGTCGTTGCAAGGTCAGCACTTTCGTTTGTCTCGCTGAACCAGGCGGTGATTTTTTCTGACTTTACAAAGTCTGCAACGGCCTTAAGCTCGTCAGCAGAGATTTTTGTGAGGTCTGCACCGTCGATAATCAGGGCTGAAACATTAATTCCGCCATCTTTAAGCGCTTTTATTGTATTTACAACCTTTGGCAGAGTGAAAGTCTCCTGATTGAAGTTCAAAATTGTTCTGTCGCGCACGATAGAGTTGTTCAAATCAGTTGTGTCGCCAAGATTCTTTTTCTTTGTGATTTCTGCAAGTACGTTGTCGTACCATGAAATTACGTTTGATGAATGCTGGTCAAATGAAACATGAACTAACTGTTTATCGTGAATCAGCGCATCGATACCAAACTGAACGAGCACCGAAGTTTTTCCCAATCCTTTTTTTGCAGTGATGAGCCCAAGCTGGCCGTCCTTCAACCCGCCTTCAGCAGCGTTGTCGAAAAATCGTACTGGACTGTGATTGATAAGATCCTGTTTTACCATAATAATCCTCCTGAGGTACAAAAGCTAAGACACTTTAAAACTAAAAAGTGGACTAATATAATAATAAATCAGTTTTGCCCAAAAGTCCAATTTTATTTTATAAAGTGAACCCTCACGCCTTCGAGAACCGAACAATTTGAAAACCAGCGAAATTGAAAGCCTTCACCTTGGAGCGGCGGACTTTTTAACGAAGCCTTACGACCTTCCGGAAGTTATTCTTGCCCGAATCCGCTTGAGGCCGGGCCATTGGCAACAAAGAAATGGTGGAAAAAGAAGTGTTTAAGGCACGAATGCTCCAGGATTAAGAAAGTTTAAATCCACACAAAAAAAGCCTGTTCTCAATCGAACAGGCTTTTTTCAGTTTAGAATCTAGCGGTCAGAATTATTTCTGAGCTGCTTTTCTTTCTTCCTGATATTTCTTGATAAGTTCATCAGCGATTGCGTTAGGAACTTTTCCGTATTTTTCGAATTCCATTGTGAACTCACCCTTACCCTGTGTTGAAGAGCGGAGTGTTGTTGAGAATCCGAACATTTCAGAAAGTGGAACTTCTGCGTTTACTGTAGAAGTGTTGTTCTCGTCGCTTGAATCGATGATGATACCACGTCTCTGGTTGATAAGACCGAAGATGTTTCCCTGGAACTCTGAAGGAGCAGCAATCTGAACTTTCATGATTGGTTCGAGGATTGCAGGTTTTGCCTTCTGGTAACCTTCGCGGAAAGCACCGATAGCTGCTGTCTGGAATGCGATATCAGAAGAGTCAACTGGGTGGTACTGACCATCGTTGATTGTACATTTAACACCTACGATAGGAGCTCCGATGAGGGAACCTTCTGTCATAGCGCGCTTGAATCCCTTATCACAAGATGGGATGTATTCGTTAGGAATAGCACCACCCTTGATAGAGTCAACAAACTCGTAATCTTTGTCTGCCAATGGCTCCATGAAACCAGCTACGCGACCGTACTGTCCTGAACCACCAGTCTGTTTTTTGTGAGTGTAGTTGAAATCTGCACGAGTTGTGATAGATTCGCGGTAAGCAACCTGTGGAGCACCAGTTGTAACTTCACAGTTGTATTCACGCTTCATACGCTCAACGTATACGGCAAGGTGAAGCTCACCCATACCCTTGATGATTGTTTCGTTAGATTCTGGGTCTGTGTATGTCTGGAATGTTGGGTCTTCCTTTGTGAATCGGTTAAGAGCCTTAGACATCTGCATAGCAGCCTGTTTGTCTTTTGGAGTGATAGAAAGGGAGATAACTGGCTCTGGAACGAACATAGAAGCCATTGAGTAGTTTACTCCACCGTTAGTAAATGTATCACCAGAAGCACAGTCTACACCGAAGAGAGCAACGATATCGCCTGAGCAACCTTCGTTGATATCTTCCATCTGAGCTGAGTTCATGCGAACGAGACGTCCAACCTTGAACTTTTTGCGTGTACGAGTGTTGTAAAGTTCTTCACCTTTGCGGATTTTACCCTGATATACACGAGTATATGTAAGCTGACC
>CAMHMJ010000045.1 GCA_946186185.1 uncultured Treponema sp.
GCAAAGGAACTTTTTAATTGCCGCTATCGCGGCAGCCACAAACAGAGTTTTTTTGCCCGCATTCCGCTACCCTCCCGCCATTTTTTTTACTAATCCAGTTATAATGTTAAATCTCTGCGTATTGTTTTAGAGTCGTTATAATAGTAAAATGTAAACTATGGCTGGAAAGAAAAGAAATAAGATTCGGATTACTTTTAATGCGCCGGTGACGCTTTGTTTTGCGCTGGTCTGTGCCCTTGTGCTGGCAGTTGATTACCTTACGAAGGGAAGGGCCGTGCAGACTGTGTTTTCTTCCGGGGGCGGGAAGGCCTGTGCTGTTCCCTTTGATTTTTCTTCGCTCTTTTCCTATCTGAGGCTTTTTCTTCATGTTTTTGGAAGCCTGAATTTTACGCAGTTTGTTTCTAATTTTGCTTTCATCCTTCTTTTGGGACCCATGCTGGAAGAAAAGTACGGTTCCCCGGTGCTTGCCCTGATGATGGCGGTAACAGCCCTTGTGAGCGGAGTTGTAAATGCCTGCTTTGGGCAGGGTGTTCTTTCCGGAGCCGGCGACATCGCCTTTATGATGGTGCTTCTTTCCGCATTTACCAGCTTTTCCAAGAATGAAATCCCCCTTTCCTTTATTCTGGTGGTTGTCCTTTATATCGGGCGGGAAATTGCCCTTTCTTACGGTCTGGCAGGAGCTGCCGGAGAAACCGGTTCCCTTTCCAATATTGCAGGGGGCGTGTGCGGAAGCCTTTTTGCCTTTTTGGCGGTACCAAAATCTGCCCGAAAAAGCGGTAAAACCTCTGAAAAATCCTCTTCAAAGCCTTCTGGCTGGTCAAAGACATCAAAATCGGGAAAAAAGTCTTCCGGTTCAGGCAGTTACGAAGACGGTGGAGCAGGCGAAAGCAGCAATAATACCTGGAGTAACGGTTACGGTGACCAGAACTCATACGAAAGCGGCTATTCCTACGGCGGAAACAGCTCTGGCGGCTATTCTTATGGTGGTAACGGCTCTAACAGCGGAAACTCCGGAGACGAAAACACTGTAATCGGGTCCATTGAGCTTTAGACTGCTGGAAATCGGTAAAAATCTTCGTGTACACAAAAATCTTCGTGTACTTCCCCCCTTTTTTGTTTTTTGCTATAATTGCGGTATGACTAATTTACACGGTATTGAAAACGAAAAAATCCTTTCTCAGGCTGAAAATAAGATTGAACTTGAGTTTGTTATCCCTGAAACAAGCGATTTTTTTGACGGGCATTTTCCGGAGTTTAAGCTGCTCCCTGCTGTTGCCCAGTTTGAAATTATTACCCGTTTTTCACGCAAATATTTTGGAACCCAGAGATACATTCCTAATATCAAACGCATAAAATTCTCTGCACCTATCCGCCCTGATTCAAGAATACATCTTTCCCTTGAGCATAAAGTTGAAAAAGGCTCTGTTGGTTTTGTTATGGCTGACGCTGATACACCGGAGCGAGTTTATTCTTCCGGTAATTTTTCAGTTATTCCGGAATAATGAAGTACGGATTTGTAGTTCCTGTTTACAATCACGGTTCGACTCTTGAAGGCGTTGTTCAGAAATTGATCGCCCATAATTTTCCTGTTATTGTTGTAGATGACGGAAATGACGCTGAAAACAAGGCTTTTATCAGCGCTGTTGAAAAAAAATATCCCCTTGTTACGGTTGTTACCCGCGCTAAAAACGGCGGCAAAGGCAAGGCCATGAGCGACGGCGTTCGGAAAGCCCACGAAATGGGCCTTACCCATATTCTTCAGATTGATTCTGACGGACAGCACGATGCCGGTCGGGTGGCACGCTTTTTAGAGCTTTCTGAAAAAAATCCGGAAGCGGTTATCTGCGGCTATCCTGAATACGATGTAGAAGCGCCGAAAAGCCGGGTTCGGGGAAGAAAAATCGCCAACGGCTGGGTTCATCTTGTAACCCTTTCCCATCAGATTAAGGATGCCATGATCGGCTTTAGAATTTATCCGGTGGAGCCGTATTTTAAGCTTTTGAACAGTCACGCAATATTAGATTCCCGAATGGGTTTTGACATCGATATTCTGGTTCATCTGAGCTGGAAGGGGGTTCCCATAATTTCTGAATCCGTAAAGGTTTCCTATCCGGAAGACGGAATTTCTAACTTCAGAATGTTCCGGGATAACGTTCATATTTCTCTGACCTATACCCGCCTCTGTCTTGGCCTTTTGGTTCGTTTTCCGTTGATTCTTGCAAGAAAAGCCCGCAGAAAGGGGAGCTTGAGTGTGAACGAGGGCTCTGGTGTTCAGTCTGAAGGCGCTCAGACTGCCGGTTCTGAGTCCGCTGGTGCACGGTCGTAATGAAGGCGGTGGGTTGCAATGTCGGAAAAAGAGGATGAACTTCACTGGGCGGATGAAAAGGAAGTTGTTTCTTCCAGTAAGCCCTTAAAATTTCTGCTTCTCCTTTTTAAGGTTTTTCCCCGATTTTTGATTCATATTTTTGCCTTTCCTGTGGGCTTTTTCTATTTTTTGTTTTCCAGCCGCGCCAGAAAAGAATGTATCCGCTATCAGAAACAGATGCGGGAGTATACAGAGGGGTTGCGGTCTGAAGAAACTTCGTTTTCCCGGAAAACTGTGTCTTCCCGCAAAAATCCGCCGCGAATCCGTGCTTCAGTCCAGATAATTTCCTTCAGCCTTTGCGTTCTTGAAAAAATGGAAGGCTGGCTTGGAAAAATCAGGTACGAAAACCTTATTTCCGAGGGTGAAGATTTGCGGGGCTTAATCGAACGGCTTGAGCGGGGAGAAGGAGCAGTTCTTATCGGTTCCCATCTTGGTAACATCGAGCTTTTGCGGAGCCTTTCCAGCTTTAACCGCACCGGTGTAAAACGAAATGTGCCGGTTACAACCATAATGGAAATGAAGGCAACGGAGCAGTTCAATAAAACCCTTGAAGAAATAAATCCGGGGTCAACCTTTAATGTAATTGACCCGGAAAATATTACCCCGGACACAATGATTTTTTTGCAGGAACAGCTTGAAAAGGGCGGTCTTGTAGTTTTTACGGCGGACAGAACCAGCGCCAGAAGCAGAACCCGGGTAATCAGAAAGCCTTTCCTCGGAAAAGAAGCGGATTTTCCTTACGGAGTTTTCCTTCTTGCCCAGCTTTTGAGGGCTCCGGTTTATTATGTCTTTGGCCTCAGAACCAGAACACTTACGATTTTCCCACGGAACTACATGTTTATAGAAAAATCTGCTGTTTCTCTGGATGTTCCGCGGTCAAAACGGGAAGAGGCAATTGCTTCTCTTGCGGATGAATATGTAAAAACTCTTGAAAAATATACCCTTCGCTTTCCGTATCAATGGTACAATTTCTATAATTTCTGGCTTTTGAATGAAGAAAGTGAAGGTGAAAAATGAGGTTTTATAAAAGTGAAAGAAAAGTATTTTGTTTCTGCCCAGATGCCCTTTACCGTTGAATTTTACGATGTGGATACCATGGGGGTTGTCTGGCATGGAAATTACATCAAATACATGGAAGCGGTGCGCTGCGTTCTTCTGGATAAAATCGGTTACGGCTACAAGGTTATGATGAAGGAAGGCTTTGCCTTTCCTGTTACATCCCTGAATGTAAAATATGTCCGCTCCCTTGAGTTCGGTGAAAAAGCCCTGATAAAGGCATATCTTCTTGAATACAAGGACAAGGTTCGCATAGCCTATGAAATTTTTAATGAGGAAGGAAAGCTGTGCGTAAAATCTGAGACTTCCCAGTTCGCCGTAAAATGGGAGACCCGGGAAACCCAGTTTGAAACTCCGGCTCTTTTTGTAGAAAGAGTAGAACAGTGTGTGGCAGGTGAAAACAATGCCGGTGCGGGCGGTGAAGCTTGCTCAGGTCATTCTGAGGGCGCAGCCGGTAAGTCAGGAAAATAGGGGAGAAGTCAGCTTTATGAAGAAAATCAGGTTTTTAGGTGTTGTGCCGGTTATATTTTTTTTATGTGCAGTGTTGAATGCTGAGGGTGCATCGAACGGTGGAAAAGGGTCGGGGGCTCCGGTACGGGGTACTGCTTCCTCGGGAGATGCTTCTGTTGAAAGCAGAGCTTCTTCAGTCCTCACTCTGGACAGCGTCTGCCAGAGCCTTTCTTCCCGCCCACTTATGACAGGGGATTTTGTTCAGGAAAAGACGATTTTGAAGGCGGGACGAACCCTTACTTCTTCGGGAATTTTCATTTTTTCGGAGGAAGGTATATTGTGGAAGACCCAGAAGCCTTTTCCTTCTGCCATGGCGGTAACCCTGGATGCCGTGATTCAGACCCGGGCGGACGGTAAAAAAACGGTAACTGATGCAAAAGGAAACCAGATTTTTCTGAGCATTTCAAAGAGCCTTTCTGCCATGTTCCGGGGAAATAAAAACGAGCTTTTAGATAATTTTAATGTGGAATTTTCAACAGAGGGTAATGCCGGACAGGGCTGGACAATTCACCTTACTCCAAAGGACAAAACAGTTCAGGCAATCCTGGGCTCTATTGAGGTGTCCGGAGCAGCCCTTCAGCGTGGCTCTTCTGGTGCAGGTGCAGTAAAGAATGCTGCTGGTGGCGTTTCCGGTGCGGTCAGCTCCGGTTCCGGCGCTTTTGAGACGAAAATTGATTCCATTTATATGAAAGAAATGAGCGGTGATACAATCCGCTATACCTTCCAAAATCACAGATTCCCGGAGAGCCTTACACAAGATGAAAAAAAATATTTTTCCGCTGAATAAAAACAAAAAAGTTTCGGAGGGGGCGGGGGATAAGTCTTCCGGACTGTCTTTTGCTTCAGGAAAACCAGCCCTTCCTTCAAATAAAACTTTTTTTAAGGTGTGGCTTTTTTTTCACACCGCAATTCTGCTTTTCTTTGCAGTCAGATTTTTTGCAGGCGGAGCAAAAATCCGCATGGATTCCGACCTTTTCAATATGCTTCCAAAGTCCGTGTCTTCAGATGCGGTTTCCAAGGCGGAAGACAAGCTTTCTAAGGTAACAGGGGATGTTCTTTTTATTCTTGCGGCAAACCCGGATTTCGAAAGGGCAAAAGCGGACGCTGCCTCGCTTTACGAGAAAATGGCAGCTTCTTCAAAATTTCAGAATGTAAGCTTTTATCAGGATATGTCCGGTATGGAAAGCGTCCTTTCCTTCATTCAGGAAAAGGCGTCCTACCTCCTTTCGCCGGAAGACATTGAGCTTTTGAACCAGGAGGGCGGACCTGAGATTTTTGCCGAAAATGCCCTTGGAAAAGTGTATGGGGCGTTTACCATGACAAGCCTTTCTTCCCTGGATGAAGATCCTTTCCTTCTTTCTGAAAATGCCCTTGAGCATTACCTTTCTTTCCTTCAGTCTTCCGGTACTTCCATGAGTGTAAAGGACGGCGTGCTTTCAGCATTTACGGATGGCACCTGGTATGTGATGATTAAGGGGGAACTTTCAAAAGAGGGAAGTGCCCTTGCAAGCAAAGCCAACGGCGTTGAGTTTATTTATGGCGTTACGGAGGAGATTACCGCCACTTCCGGGGCTTCTACTGTGGCGGCTTCAGCTTCTCAAACCCGCTTTATTTTTTCCGGAACCCCTTTTCACAGCTACAAGGCTTCAACTTCAGCATCAAAAGAGATTTCCATAATTTCAACGGTTTCAATGCTGGCCGTAATTCTGGTTCTGCTCTTTGTTTTTAAAAGTCCCCTTCCGATTCTGTGGTCGCTGCTTTCAATTACCCTTTCTGTTGCTTCTGCCTTTATGGCTTCCATCGGAATTTTCGGAAAAATGCATGTTCTGACCCTGGTTTTCGGAACCAGCTTAATCGGAACTTCCATCGATTACAGCCTTCATTATTTTATAAACTGGAAGGGCGCTGCAGCCTTTTCTGAAGGAAGCCAGATTCGTTCTCATCTTTTTAAGGGGCTTTCCCTTTCCCTGCTTTCTACGATTCTGTGCTATTTTGTGCTCCTTTTTGCACCGTTTTCGCTTTTGCGCCAGATGTCGGTTTTTTCAATCTTCGGAATCACAAGCACCTTCCTTACGGCAGTCTGCATTTACCCGCTGATTCCTCTGCCTTCCGGAAACCGTGAAATCAGTATTCTTGAAAAATGGAAGGCTCCGGTTTCAGAGGGAAAATCTTCTTTCTCAAAAAAGGTCTTCTTCCGCGCTGCAATTGTACTTCTTTTTGTTCTGCCTCTTGTTTTCTTTGCTGCCGGAAGAAAAAATGCCGGAATTGAAAACAATCTTCTTCGCCTTTATAAAATGGAAGGCCGGGAACTTGAAAATGAAGCCGAGGCAGCCCGGGTTCTGAAATATTCTCCTTCCGCCTGGTTTATTGTAAGCGGTGACACCCCGGAAGAAGTTCTTGTAAGGGAAGAAAAACTCACTTCCGCCCTTCGTAAAATAAATGAGGGAAAGGAAAACGCCGGTTATATCTGTACCTCGGGTTTTGTGCCCTCTGTAGAATACCAGAATTCTTCCAGGGAGGCTGTGAAAAAGCTTGTTCCTTATGCCTTCAGTCAGTATCTGTATCTGGGTTATACGGAAGAACAGGCAAAGAAGCTTTCGGAAAGATTTGCGGAAAGTTTTTCTGACAGTACAGAAAGGGGCTTACCGGCTGCTGCTGCCCCGGAAAAAAACAGTTCCGAAGAGGGTACCGGACAGGCTTCTTCCCAAACCGGCTTTATCGAAATCGGGAAAAATGTACCTGCGTTTCTGGAAGAGTCTTTCAGCTCTGCCTGGCTTGGTGAAATCGACGGAAAATACTACTCGGTTGTGCTTCCTGTTAGCGTTACCGACTATGAAGCTTACAAGGCTCTGAGTGACAATCAGAATGTGTTCCTGATTTCAAAGGTGCAGGAAATAAACGGCGATTTGGACCGGCTGTCTCACACGGTGATGCTTTTCTTTGCTCTGGTTTATCTTGTGATTTTTGCCGTTCTAAAAATCTTTTATCCTCTTAAGGAAAGCCTGAAGATTGTTTCGGTTCCCCTTCTTATTGTGCTTTCAGTTTCTTCGATTTTTGCAGTTTTGGGAATCAAACTGGAGTTTTTCTCCATAACCGGAATGATTCTTGTGTTTGGTCTGGGACTGGACTATGTGATTTATATGGTGGAAAATGCACGCCGCAGTACCAGTTGTACCAGTAGTAATGGTCTTTCGGAAGTTTCCGGTTCATCCGGCTCTGCTCTGGAATCCTTTGCGATCCTGCTTTCGTTTTTCACAACCCTGGTTTCCTTTGGGGCTCTTGCCTTAAGCCACTTTGTGCCGGTTCATATGATTGGCCTTTCAATTTTTATCGGGCTCTGTTCGGCCTACCTTCTGACCTGGCTCTACAGCAAGGCGTAACGGTTCTGCAAAACTTGACCGCCCGTTCCGTCAAAACTAGAGCGCCCGTTTCGCCCCCATTTGACACGGTCTTTTTTTCTATTTAAACTTACCCTATGAATATTCGATTCGGTAAGTGCGCTCTGCATTCTGTTTCTTCATTCGCTGCTTTCTTTGCGGTTTTATGCCTTTCGGGATTTTTTTTATCCTGTGCGACCACGAAGAGCGCAGCCTCAGAGAATACAGCCACGAAAAAAAATCATTTGCATCCGGTTTATGTAACAAATTCTAAAAAAATACAGCTTCTTTCACCTTCAGCGATGAATGGTGAAAAAAAAGCCCTTCAGCTTCTTGAAGGCTCCTACGGAAATAACAGCTTTTCCCTCATGTGCTACCTTGAAGCCGATTCAAGTGGCATCTATATTTCCCTCTTAAATGAGTTCGGAACGGGAATGGGGGAGCTTTCCTACAACGGTGAAAGGGTGAACTTTGAGTCCGGAGTTTTCCCGAAAAATGCGAAGGCAGAATACATTGTAAGCGACCTTCAGTTTGCCTACTACAGGGCGGAAGAGCTGAAAGCCGTTTTTGATTCAGTAGGGCTGAAATTTACGGTTTCTGGCGGTGCAGATGAAGCCTGTGTGACTGATAAATTGAGTGGTGCTTCTGGTGTTTCTGGTGGTTCGTCCGATTTACAGATTCAGTCTGAAACCAGAACTATTTTTGACGGCGAAAAATGCATTGAACGGATAGTGAAAAACAAAAATACTATTACAATAGAAAATTATTTAAGGAATTATACCTACATCCTTACGGAGGCAGAATGAAAACTGATATTTATCTTTCAGAACCGGCGGTTTTGTGCGCGGCGGGAAATGACGCAACTTCCCTTTGGCAGGCTGTAAAAAGCGGCGACCAGTCAGGAATCCGGAAGGTTCAGGCCCTTAACGGAAAAACTTTTTATGCCGCCAGAATAGACGACTCGCTTTTGAAGGATAAATCTTCTTCCAGATACGATATGCGTATAATGAGGATTGAAGAAAAATGTCTCCTTCAGCTGGAATCCTGGATTTCTCTTGCAAAGGAAAAATATGCTTCCGGCCGGATTGGAGTCTGCGTTGGTTCCTGTGACAACGGAACGGAATTCAGCGTTGCAGGTCACAGAGTTTTTTTTGAAAAAGGAAAATTCAGTCCGGATTACAGCCTTGAAATTCAGGGAGCCGATTATGTTTCAACCTTCATAAGCGAAAAATACGGTCTGGAAGGACCTGTCCTTACCTTCAGTACTGCCTGTTCTTCCAGCGCCGGGGCAATAATCAAGGCGGCAGAGCTGATTCAGAGCGGTATCTGTGACGCGGTTGTTGCAGGGGGCGTGGATATTGCAAGCGACACGGTTTTAATGGGCTTTGACGCCCTGGAGGCTGTCAGTTCAGAAATTACAAACCCTTTCAGTAAAAACCGCCACGGCATAACCCTTGGGGAGGCAGCCGCCTTCTTTGTACTTTCAAAGGAACCTCTTTCCCTTCAGAAGGAAGGAAGTGAGACCTCTGGAGTTTCCGCTTCTTCTGACGCCTCTGGTACTTCCGGCGTTCAATCACCTTCTGCAAAAGCAGTCCGCCTCCTGGGGTACGGAGAAAGCGCCGATGCTTACCACATGACAAGCCCTGATCCAAGCGGAAATGGTGCGGTTCGTGCAATGAAAGAGGCCATTTCCCGTGCAGGTATAAAGCCTGAGGAAATCGATTATATAAACATGCACGGAACAGGCACCCGGTTTAATGATTCAATGGAAGCAAAAGCCATAGCCGAAGTTTTTGCAGGAAAAGTTCCCTCAAGTACCACAAAGCCCGTTACCGGACATACCCTGGGAGCGGCGGGTGCTCTTGAAGCGGCAATCTGCTTTCTTTCTCTGGGTGAAAAAACTCTTCCGGTTCAGGTCTGGGATAAAGAGCAGGATGAAGAGCTTCCGGTTCTGGATATAGTTTCAGAGCCCCGTACGCTTGAAACACCGGTAAAAGTCTGTATGTCAAACTCTTTTGCTTTCGGCGGCGCAAACTCCAGCCTGATTCTGGGGATTTAGGAAATGCTCCTTCAAAGCACCTGCGAATTCAAAACCTTTTCATAATGTAATTAAAGTGGTAAAATAGGTTAAAATAAGGAGAAATGTAATGAAAAATATTGTCAAAGTTTTTGCTGTCTGTTCAGCTGTTTTGCTTTCCTGCAGTATGCTTTTTGCAGCTCCAAAGAAAGCCAGCGTAACTACAACGGTTGAAGTAATCGATATCCATGGAAATGCAAACCTTGCAATCAAAACAAATATGTTTGCAATCAAGGGTTTTGGTGCAAGTGATATCGTAAATGTAAAAGCCGGAAATTATTCCTTTTCATGTCCAGTTGTAAAGGATTACAGCGACGTAGATGCAGGAAAATTCCTTATTCGTCTTAATGATGAAGAGGTTTCCCTGGCAATCAATTTTGGTAATTTTGCTGAAACCGCAGGCGTAAAGGTTGGAACTCCGGTTACAATCACATTGAAAGAACGCTACGGTTATTTGAGCGCATATCAGCTTCGTCTTCTTAAAAAGAGTGATGACCGGGAACAGTTTGCCAGCGATGAAGTTTTTGCGGATTTCCGCCCGGTTGTTCTTGGAGGAATCAAGGAAGGCCGCCTTTTCCGTTCTACCAGCCCGGTTGTTCCTGATGCCCGTGCACCTTACGCAGAAAAGCTTCTTGAAGAAAACGGTGTTACTGCTGTAATCAACCTTAATGACTCTGAAGAGCGCTATCTTTCCCGTGAAGAAACTCCTGCTTTTTACCAGCAGATGTATGATAACAAAAAAATTATCTTCCTCAATATGGGAGCCGCTTTTGCAAGCGAAGAATTCTCTTCAAGAGTGAAGGATATTCTTCTGTTCATTGCGGACCATCCGGAGGATAAAATTGCAATTCACGGAAAAGAGGGCCGAAACAGAACCGGTTATGTTGTTGCAATTATCACAGCTCTCTGTGGAGCAAACCTTGACGATATCAACGATGATTATATGCTCAGCTTTGAAAACTACTATGGCGTAAAAAAAGACCGCCATCAGTACGATGAACTTTCAAAGTCTGTTCCGTATCTTTTCTCAATTATGAACGGCGGAAAGCCTGTTAAGAGCGACAAGGTTCAGCAGGTTGCAGAAAAATACGTTAAAAACACAGTCGGACTTACACAGGCTCAGATGGAAGCCGTTGTAAAGAGCCTTAAAAACTAACTGGAGTAAATATCGAGTTTTATTAATATTAAATGAAACTAAAAAAACTCAATACTTAATCTGAATTAAAGAGGCATATGAATAGGGAAATAACCAACGTTTTAAGCACCGGCCTTGATGTATATAACTGTATCATCTGTGTTTTTATGATGATTTCGGTTGCCGGTGATTTTAAAAAGAACAAGGCGAATCTGTATTTTTTCTTGGCCTGTCTGGGAGTTCTGCTTTTTAATATCGCAGATATTTCCAACTGGCAGATGGAAGGTACTACTCCTGCCTGGCACGTTCCGGCCCTTCATATTCTGACCTTTGTATTTTATTTTGTTGTTCCTTTCTGTTATTTCTTCCTGATTAAATACATCAAGGAATATCTTAAGCCTCATAAGGTTTCAAGCTGGTATTTTAATCTGAGTTATGTTATTTCCGGCTTTTACCTTATGGGTGTTATCATTTCGCCATTTACCGGCTTCTATTATTCAATTTCGCCCAATAATCTGTACAGGCGCGGGGAATACAACTACATAAGCACCATTTTCTTCGGTCTCTTCTTTCTGATGACCTTAGTGATGATTGTTGGAAACCGCAAGCATTTTCCCCGTAAATCGATTTTATCCTTTCTTAGCTATGTTGTTTTTCCTGTAAGCTGTCAGCTTATTCAGATTCATTTTTACGGACTTCCACTTGTAAATCTTGGATTTTCCTGTTCCCTGCTTTTGATTTTTATCAACGCTCACCACGACTTAAAGGTTACTCTGAATAAAAACGAGCGTGTTCAGTTTGACTATGAAAACTATGTTCTTCAGATGCAGTCCCATGCTCTTGCCCGTTATGCTGATCTTTTAAAATTCAGAACCCTTGAAGGGGGACAGCATTCTGAACGCGTGGGAGAGCTTGTAGAGGCTCTTGCGCATCAGTGTGTTAAGGACGGACTTTACACAGAGACTTTGACTATGGAATATATTGTTGCTTTGAGAGTTTCTGCAGCTTTTTACGATATTGGAAAAATTGCCCTTCCTGATACGCTTATCAATAAGCCTGCAAAACTGGATGACTATGAATTTCAGGTTATGCAGCAGCATCCTAAACTCGGAAAGGATTTTATCGACGAGATTTTTAAGGGCTATAAGGAAGATATAGTGATGAAGGTTGGTCACGAAACCGCTTTATTTCATCATGAACGATGGAATGGCACGGGGTACCCGGCCGGGCTTCACGGGGAAGAAATTCCTTTGTGTGCAAGAATGATTTCTATTGTTGATGTTTTTGATGCCCTTGTTTACAGAAGATGTTATAAGGAAGCCATGTTCATTGATGATGCGGTAGAAGTAATTACAAATGCGTCCGGAATCCAGTTTGACCCGCAGTTAGTGAAAGAGTTTATGAAAATAAAATCAGATATCATGAGGATTTTGACCAAGTATGAAGAAGGTCGGTAAACGCAATCTGAATTTAAAGTATTTTAATAGAGCTTTCATTGTAATAATGACTATAGAATGCTTTATAATGGTATTTAATTTTTTCTGCCTTGAACGGGAATTTGACAATTATGTTGATTCCTCAAATGAATACACTCTGGTTTCAAAGGCTGCAATAACTCTTCAGAGCGCATCGGATTATCTTACGGATGAAGCACGATATTTTGTGATAACCCGCGATATGAACCATATGAAAAATTATTTTTATGAACGGGATGTCACAAAAAGACGTGAAAAGGCAATTGAAGATATTAAAAAGGTAAAGACTATTGGAAAAGCTGCGGATTTTCTTGAGTCAGCGTTATTTGAATCCAAAAAGCTTGAAAATCTTGAATATTACGCCATGCGCCTTATGACGGACGCCCTTGAAATTAAGGACAGTCCGGACTTCATTATTCCTGAGTCTGTAAAAAATGTTACGCTTAACGAGCACGATGCAAAATTGAGTGCAGAATATAAAATCAGCAAGGCCTGGCTGGTTCTGTTTTCAGAGGAATATGTTACTGAAAAGAATATGATTTCCTCCTACAAGTCTATGGCTCTTACGGAGATTTTTAATCACTCTGAACATATCCACGATGAAAGTCTTGAGAATCTGCATAATTCTTACCAGACAGTTCAGGTATTTGTAATATTAATCTTTGTTACGGGACTCATTTTCTTCCTTTTGATTATTTTCCATGTAATTCGTCCTCTGTATGTTCTTATAAAAAATATTCGTGAAAACAAGATGCTGTCACTGACTAATACGGAAGAGCTGAATATCCTGTGTCACACCTATAATGAGCTTTACATGCGCTATTCTACAAACGAGATGTTCTTAAAGCAGAAGGCGGAGCACGACCAGCTTACGGGTCTTATAAACAGAACTGCCCTGGATGAAATAAAACTGACCCTTCAAAAGTCTCAGGAGCGGATTGCCCTTATTCTGGTGGATGTTGACCATTTTAAGGAAGTTAATGATACCTACGGACACATCACCGGTGACAATGTCCTGAAGCATGTTGCGGATTCCCTTTCCGGAAGCTTCAGACAGACTGATTACGTTGGAAGAACCGGCGGCGACGAGTTTGTTGTAATTATGACGGGCTGTAACGGCGGACGGGCGGAACTGGAAGAGCTTATCCGTCAGAAGGTAGGATTTTTGCGGGAAAAACTCCAGAATCCGCCGGAAGGAGTGCCGGCTCCAACCCTCAGTATCGGAATTGCAATCAGCGACAAAGGCTACACGGATTCCCTTTACGGAAATGCCGACTTCGCACTTTACAAGGTAAAGAAAGCAGGCCGCGACGGCTTCGAGATCTATTCGGAGAATTAAGCTTCTCTTAAGATTTTATTTTGAATAATCTTTTTAAAAATAAAATTGTGAATAACAGTCTACTTATTCATCCTTGCCCAGATTCATCAATGCCTGTTTTACGGTTTCTGTTCCTCTAAGCAGGTTTTCTGAAGCCTGAGTCATGGATTTCTGTGAATCCCGCAGCTTGTTTACGGATTCAAGAATGTACTGACCTTCCTGGCTTTCCTTTTCGATTGCATTCTTAACCTGGTTTTCCTGATTCATAACAATCTGGCTTACATTAACAATCTGTCCAAACTCATCCTGGGTGAGCTTGGTTTTTTCGTAGGCAGAGTCGATATTGTTCTTAATTTTGATAAGAACGTCCCTGATGTTTTTAGCCTGAGTGTTAGAGCTTTCAGCCAGTTTTCGGATTTCACTTGCAACAACGGCAAATCCCGCACCGGAAGAACCTGCGTGAGCCGCTTCGATTGCCGCATTCATGGCAAGAAGGTTCGTCTGGCTTGCAATGGTCTGGATAGTCTTACTCATTTCTGCAAGCCCCTGTGAATCCTGCTCGATTTCTGCAACAAGGCTTGTGATATCCGTGATGCTCTTGTTTCCGATTTCTGTTGCGCTTTCCAGCTGTTCTACCGCATTTGCGTTCTGTTCAAGAAGAATGTTGATTGACTGAACGTTTTCAATCATCTTTTCAATTGAAGATGCGCTCTGCTGTATAATATCTGACATTCCGCTGGTTGCCCGTGAAAGGGAATCAAGGTTTACTTCATTTTCCTTAAGCTTTGAAACGCTCACTTCGCTTACCTTCTGAACGGTTGCATTAATCTGGTGAGCCATTTCTGTCTCGTGGATACGAACGTTTTCATTCATCAGGTAGTGGTGACAGTGCTCAAGCTTTGTAATTCCGTTAAAAATCGCAGTTGCAAATTCCTTACAGGTCTGGTAACCGCAGGAACCGCAGTTCAAAAAGTCCTTCTTGGTCTTTTTTCCCATTCTTGCATAGACTTCATTCAGCTGTTCTTCCGTCGGAATCTTGATGTACTGTTTGTAAAGCTCGCTTCTGTCGGAGTATTTTCTGTCGTAGAGTCCCGGCTTCCAGAAGTCGTTGATTGTTTTATCCAGCTTTTTTCTTCCAATCGGGGTTTCCGATTTAAGCATCTGCTTTCTGTCTTCCATTCGCTTTTCGTTAAAAAGTTCAAGCTCGTCCAGAGGAATCTGCTGGTTGTCCGTACCTGCACCGCAGTTACAGCCCCTTTCGCAGTTCAAACAGTCGATAATCGGGAAAGGAACCGGTTTTCCATTTTTCATGGTTTCCTTTAAATCGTGGAAATATTCCGTCATCAAAGGCTGACCTTCGATTTTTCGTATCTTTGTAGAAATTCCCGGAATAAAGCGTTCAGCGGTGCGCATAAGTCCGCCCGGAGTAGAGTAGAGAACGGCGCGCTCAGCCGGCGGGTTGTCGTACTGAGTTTTCGGGTATTTTGAAAGGCTGAGGCCGTTTGCCTTCAAATAGGCGCTGATGGATTTCATTGTTACGTTAAAGTTTCCAAGACCGTTTTCATCAAACTCACGTCGCTTTGCGTAGCACGGAGAAATTGCCGCCATCTTGTAATTCTTGTATTCCGGGTAGAATTCCTTAATCATGCGGAAGGTGTGAGCCATCGGACTGTCAGAAACCGCAAGATACGGAATAAGACTGTGCTGGTAAAGCTCAATGTAACTTACAAGAGCCGGACACGGCTGAGAAATCATCAGCTTCGGTTTTTTATTCTTGAATTCTTCAACATAAGATTTTGTCGTGAGTTCGGCACCAAAGGAAACGTCAAAAACCGCCTTTACACCCAGGGACTTCAAGAAGCCGTTTAATTCAAGGTCCATTCCGTTAAAATGAGCCGCAGCTGCCGGAGCAACAATGGCAATGATATTTTCCTTGTTTTTAAGAGCCTGCATAAACTGCGGGAAGTCATCAATTCCGTGTCGTGCATCGTGCTTGCAGGCAGAAATACACTGTCCGCAGCCGATACAGAGATCTTTGTTAACTTTTACATAGTCGCCGGAACTGTCGTTACAGTATTTGGCAGGACAAACCGCAATACAGCGGTGACAGTTTACACAGTTTTCAGGGTCTACAGAAATGACCGAAGATAATCCTAAATTCAATTTTGTCTCCCAAAAATGGTATAAAAGACTAAAAACACATTTATTGAATAGGTAGGTTATAAACCGAGATTAAAATTTTCCCACGCTTTTTTTTGAATTATGGGCGAATTTTTCTTCCACTTTGGGTCCGGTATTCTGTTTGTCTTTACGAAAGTTCAACTAAAGTTTTAAGGTTTCCTTCCCTGTCGTAAATGCAGACTGTGTGGCTTACTTCAGCGTCGCTTCCTGTTTTTGCGTATTTGACAGTAAGTTCTTCCCCTTCTTTTACGGCATTTTTGTAGGTAATGCGGATTTTCTTAAAATCGTGGTTCTGGAAAATTTCTTCAGGCAGAACTTCCATTGCGTAGTCCACATATACCAGGTTGTGCACATGGTGGTTAAAATCGATGTCGTTTCTGCGCGGAAGGAGGGTGATTTCCTTTTCAAAGCTTTCAGGAATTTCAATTTTAGGGAGCTTTGGGTTGTCAAAAACAGAAACCTTTTCCGGTCCGTATTTTTTTACGATGTCTTCCGTAACCTTTGCAGGGCGGCCCTTTTCAAGGTCAAAAAGAACCCAGTTTGTGGTTCCCCGGGCAACCTTTGTGCCTGAAGAGTAAAGCTCGAATTCTCGGGAGGTTGTAAAGGCTCCCGTTGGTCCCTGACTCCAGGTTTTTGCTAAGATTTTTTCTCCGTATTTTGGATTTTTTTCTATATCTACATACCAGTCGGTTAAAATCCAGGCGGTTCCGTTAAAGCTTTTTTCCAGTATCTGGTCTCCGGCAAGGTCGGAGTGGCGGTTACCTGCATTTTCAAGAATTTTTAGAATTGCTTCAATTTTTAAGCTTCCGTCGCTGTAAAAATCTTCAAGAATCGGCTCATAATTAAAATCTACAAACATTTTGTCCTCTGCGTGGCTTCTGACAGTCAATTATTTTTTTTTATCTTATCCTTTTTTTGTGAATTGTGATATAATGCAAGATACAAAAAGTATATTTTTTATCGGTTTGTACCGATAATTATATATAGTAGGCTTGCTGTCGCTTTTGTCAGGAGGGAGCAAGCCTGTAACATATTTGTATAATAAAGATTTGGAAAAGTTATAGCTAAGTAAGTGGAGGATTTCTATGAACAAGTTCCAGTCAATTGCTGTACGAATTCTAACAATTATCGGAGTTAGTTTTATTCTGTACTCAGTTGTTATCATTTCTCTGGTGGACAAGCGGCTTGAAAGCGGTCTTATCGATTTTTTCCAGGATGACTTGATTTCTGAGGAAGAAAGTATAACCAACGAAATTGGCGTAATTCAGAAAACAACGGGAAGCGCCTGTCTGTGGATGAAAAAGCTGGTTGAAGAGGAATATTCAGTCCTTGGTCTTGAGAGAGAGTTCCTTGATAACCTTTGCCAGAATGTTCACGACATTTATTCTGTAGAATCGGTAGTTTTCACGGATAAGAACGGACGACAGATTTCATCTTCGTCATACGGTAAAATTCCAAAGGAAAGTTACATTTCAAACCTGTTAAACGGAAAGAATGTTGATATAGTTCAGAAGGACGGACTTGAGCTTTACGCCGTTGCCGGTCTTCCAATCAAGCACAACGGTATTACTGTAGGTACCGTTATTGTACGAAGCCAGGTTTCAACAGATGAATTTGTTGACCGGGTTTCTGACTTTATGGGTCTTGAGTTCACTATTTTTGACAGCAATACCCGTGTTCACACCAGCCTTGACAACATGAAGGGAACTCAGGCAAACATGGATTTTATCCGTGCTGCTGAGCGGGGTGAAAAGTCTATTACAAGAACCAAAATCGGTGGGAAACCTTTCCTTGTAAACTATTTCCCTTTCTACGACTGTGAAGGAAACTTCCTTACAACCCTCTTTGTTGGAAAAACAATTGAATCAGTAGACGAGATGAGAAATTCAATTTTCCTTCCTCTTTTAATATTTGCAGTTCTTTGTACTTTAATTGTTCTTGTTTTTGTAATCATCGTTGTTTATAAAACAATCATCAAGAAGCTTAAGTTCCTGCTTAAGGCTGTGAAGAATCTTTCTTCCGGTGAAGCAGACCTTACTTACCGTCTTCCGATTAAGGGCGGTGACGAGCTTGATGAAATCGGACGAAATATCAATATCTTCATTGGAATGCTTCAGGATATTATTTCAAGGCTTAACGGTGCACAGACAGAGCTTGAACAGATTGGCGAAAACCTTGGAACCAACTCACAGCAGTCCGCAAGTGCCACTGCAGAGATTATGGCCAACATCGAATCTGTACGAAAGCAGTCCCATTCTCAGTCAGAAGCAGTTGGAAATACTTCAAATGTATTGAACATTTCAAACGACACCGTAGAAAATCTCGGCAACCTTATCAACGAACAGGCTGCCGGAATTACAGAGTCCAGTGCCGCAATTGAAGAGATGCTTGGAAATATTGCTTCCGTAACCAATTCTGTAAAGAAGGTTTCTGAAAGCTTTAAGAATCTTGATGTTCAGATTACAAGCGGTAATTCAAAGATGATAAATGTTGCCGAAAAGGTTAATTTGATGTCAGAACAGTCATCAATGCTTTTGCAGGCAAATAATATGATTGCTTCCGTTGCAAGCCAGACGAACCTTCTTGCCATGAACGCTGCAATCGAAGCGGCACATGCCGGTGAAGCAGGAAAGGGCTTCAGCGTTGTTGCTGACGAAATCCGTAAGCTGGCCGAAACTTCAAGTGCTCAGTCAAAGAATATCAATGAGGAGCTCAAGAAGATTTCCCTTTCAATTTCTGAAGTTGTAAATCTTTCTAATGATACACGAGCCGCATTCGATGCAATCGTAGGTCAGGTTGAAATGACTGAAGAGCTGATGCAGCAGATTGATAATGCCATGAGCGAACAGGAAACTGCTTCTCACCAGATTCTTGAAGCCCTGAGCGATATGAGAAACCAGTCTGTTGAGGTAAACGAAAAATCCGGCGAACTGAAGAACGGCGTTAGAAACGTAATGTCTGATATGGACAACGTAAACCAGATTTCTGATGTAATTCTTGGTAGTATGGACGAAATGGCAGCCGGTTCCCGGGAAATCAGTACTTCAGCTCAGTGTGTTTCTGACCTTGCGGCCCAGACAAAGCAGAATATTAATGTAATGAACGACATCTTGAAGCAGTTCAAGGTATAGGATATAACTGTCCGGAGTTTGATACCGTTTTTTGTGGAGCTTAAATGACCGGGCAGTTTATGAAAGCAGGGCGGCTGTCTAAAAAGAAGTTCGTGCGGTGGTTGAGCCTGTCGAAACCACCATATACAGTACAACTGGTCATTACTTCGCTTCGCTCCGTGCGCAAGCGGGCGACAAGCTCAATGACCGCAGTCGGTGAACTTATTAGACAGCCCCTTCTGTATTTTTTGTAGGAGGGTGTCTGATTTTCAGACGCCCTTTTTTTATGAGCAGGAATGGTGGTGAGGCGAATGGCAGAAGAAAAAACTGAAGTAAGGTCCACTGAAGAAAAACCGGTGAACGCAGCAGGTAAACCTGTAGAAAAATCCTCCGCATTATTATCGGGTAAGAGCGTTTTCATTCTTCGTTTTTTGCTGGTTTTTGCAGCCCTCGGCTTAATTGCAGCAGGTGTTTTTACCGGTGAGGCCAGGGATGTTTTTTATAAGGCTACAAGAATCTGCCTTGAATGTATAGGAATCGGCTGATGAAAGGAAAGCGACGTTCACCTTCAAAAATCCGATTGTTAGTTCAGGTTCTGTTTACGGCCCTTTCAAACGGGTATGTAAAAGGTCTTTATGAAGGAAGAGTTTTTACCGGCACTTCAAAATATATCTGTGTTCCGGGCTTGAACTGCTATTCCTGTCCAGGGGCCCTGTTTTCCTGTCCCATTGGTGCCCTTCAGCAGACCCTTTCCGGCCGTGGTTTTAAATTTTCCCTGTATGTTGCAGGTTTTTTAGTGCTTTTTGGAACCTTTTTAGGGCGCTTTACCTGCGGATTTTTGTGCCCCTTTGGGCTCCTTCAGGATTTGCTCTATAAAATCCCGTTCTTAAGAAGGCTGTCGGTAAGGCGAACCTCAAAAGTTTTTTCACGGCGGTCTTCAGAATCATCTGAAAATCCGTCAGCCAGGTCTTCTGTTCAATCAAAAGCTCATTTTGTGAGGATTTTAAGCTTTCTCCGGTATTTTATTCTTGTGGTGTTTGTAATTCTTCTTCCGCTTTTTTTTGTGGATATTACTGGGCTGGGAAAGCCATGGTTCTGTAAGTACATCTGTCCTGCCGGAACCCTGGAGGGCGGCGTTCCCTTAGTGCTTTTTAATACTGCTATGCGGAGCGCTGCGGGCTTTCTTTTCAAGTGGAAGCTTTGCATCCTTGTAGCCGTTTTAATTCTTTCTATGATGGTTTACCGGCCTTTCTGCCGCTTTATCTGTCCTCTGGGGGCAATTTACGGCTTTTTTAATAAGATTTCTTTTATCCGGTATCGGGTGGATAATTCAAGGTGTACTGGCTGCGGCGCCTGTCAGAAAAACTGCAAAATGAACATCAAGGTGTGGAAAAATCCGAACAGCCTTGACTGCATCCGTTGTGGTGAATGCAGAGAAGTCTGCCCGGAACAGGCAATAAAACTCGCCTCGTTTAGACAAAAAGATTGAATACTCAGTTTTATGTAATTCTAACTTCAAAATTGGCTCTCAGCGGGAACCTTGTTTGAAAAACGGCAGTACCGCTTCGCGG
>CAMHMJ010000046.1 GCA_946186185.1 uncultured Treponema sp.
ACTTCAGCGTATCACATTACCGCTTGTTCGTTTACCTTTTTATCATGCCTCCTGTGTAATAATAGAAAAAATATTGTTTTTTATGAAACTAACTCCAAAATTGGCTCTCAGCGGGAACCCTGTTTTGAAAAACGGCAGTACCGCTTCGCGGTGGCTGAATGTTTTTCAAAACAGGAACCCCGCTTACGCCAATTTTGAATTGATACTATCAAATTCAATATTATTTCTCTTATTAAAGATAGTAAGAAATCCCTGAATTTTCAATATTAAAATTCCTTGGGGAGGGGATTTTTCTGGGGGCGGTTTCTGAGAAGCGGAAAAGTTGAATTCTTAATAAATTCTAAAATTTCTATTGACAATTGGGGCGCAGTGGTATATATTAAAGTCAGCTTGTAAATAAGCTGATAAACTCTCTCCGATGTCCACATAGTGGACGGCGAGTCTTCTGGGTAGCGTTGCTGCTCGGGAGGCTCGTTTTTTTTTGTCCGGGGGAATGAAGGAAAAGCCTGTTTTTTGAAAAGCCAGTAACTGCGCAGGTAGCCGCGGAACACCCGCAGGTAACGGCCACCGCTCAAACTATGATGTCAAATTATGCGGGTTAAATAAAAAAAGCACTCCGAAAATCGAAGTGCTTTTGAGCTATGATGGACTCGAACCATCGACAGCCGCCTTAAAAGGGCGGTGCTCTACCACCTGAGCTAATAGCCCATCCGTTCTGTTGAACGTGAGAGTAATATATTCTATCTGAAAAAAAATGTCAATAGCGGTTTTGTAAAATTCAGGAAATTTATGAAAAAAAATTATCTTTTTTGTATCCGCCTGTTGTGCTATAATTTTTTTTATGAAACGCTTTTGTTCAAACTGTAATAAAGAATTTGATTTTGAAATTAACGGCATGAAGGATCTGGAAAATCTGGTGTGTCCGGAGTGCGGCCATCGGATTGGAAAGAACAGCCGGCTTGTGGTTGACGATACGGAAAACGAAGAAAAGGTGCTGGGCTTTCTTGGGGGCGTGCTGACTTTCTTCTGGTTCTTCTATCTGATAATTTCCCTTCTTGGAATCGGGGCGTACTTTTTGCACTGGGACAAGACCCTTTATGTTCTGACGGGCATTATTCTGTGTGTTTATTCTGCGCAGATGCTGTGGGGCTCCGGACGGTTTGCCCTGGGGCTGATTCTGATTCCTGCGGGTGCAGTGGCGGGTTACATATACCTGAAGACGGTTCAGGGGGCCTGCCTTGGTGTAATGGCGGTTTTTGCCGCCCGGCACATTATCAGGGATGTTATCTGGAATCTTGTGATGCTGATTGTGCGGGGACTTGCAAAACTCGGACAGTAGGAGCGGAAGACCTGCTGTGTTGCTGAGCGGAGGCGGGCGTTTTGCAGATTGCAGCCCGCTTCCTGCGTGCCACCCGCTTTCCCTGTTTCTCAAGGCTCCATCTCCTTTATCTGCGTTTTTTCTCCATATTACAGATTTCCCTCAGCTGGGTTTCTGTAATCACTTCAAAGCCTTTTTTCTTCATTCCTTCGAGAGTGGCCGGCTCTGTGTCGTCCTGCACGATGAGGGTTCCACGGTTTTTTAGGTGCTTCTGGAGAACGCCTGAGTGCTTGAAGACCAGCTGGGCAAGCTCCAGGGCGGTGTCGGCGTCTTCCGGAGTAGAAAAAATCTTGTAGCCAAAGGCAAACTCTTTTCCGGCCAGCTTTTCTGAAAGACGTGCCCGGCATTTTTTTCCGTAGAGCTGCTTTAATTCTCCGGCGATTTCTTCGTTGTGGCGCTTTGCTTCCCGGGCTTCAAGGTACTTGTCCACCGAAAGCTTTACCCCCCGGTTCTTTTCCAGAAGCTCTTCAATTTCGATTCCCTGTTCTTCGCAGAAGGCCTTTGTCAGGCGCATGGTCATCATGGCGTCATCCTGACTTTTGTGAGCCTGAATGTCATCGGTGCGGACAGAGTATTTTTCGCACCATTCGGAAAGCTTGTGGTTTTCACCCTTTGTGTTTTCCAGAATCGGCTTTATGTCGTAGGCGGCAAAGTTGATGTAGGGAAGGTCGTAGCGCTCGCAGGCACTTACCACAAAGCCCAGGTCGTTGGGGCTTGCAAAACCGATTACCCGGCGTTCCGATTCCTCGATCAGTTTTTTTAGAGGTTTATAGAAGCTTTCGAAATTGTGCTGGGCCCGGAAATAGTCCTTGGAGTAGGCCAGGGGGCACTGATTTTTTGGTGAAAACAGGTACCAGTCGAACTCGCATTCCGGGTTCATTACAACATCGTCGGTGTCAAGGACGTTAAAGTAGCGGTCGGTGAGGACGTAGCCGAAGGAGCACATTTTTCCCACGCCGTCAAAGCAGTTTGCGCATTCAATGTCAAAAAAAAGATAGGATTTATCCATAGTTAGTTCCTGTTGTGGTTTGTAAGAGCGTCCCGCTCCTGTTATTTATAAATCAGGAAAATTGACGGAGTCTTTTCGATTTTGGGAAAGCCCGCCTTTTTCCATTCTGCAATTGTCTTTGTTTTTATGAACTCGTTTTCCGTGGTGATTCCGCAGGCGATGCAGAGCCGGGAGTCCGGGCGCAGGGTCTGTACAATGGATTCGAACATCTTCTGGTTCCGGTAAGGCGCTTCGATGAAGATCTGGGTCTGGTCTTCCTTGTAAACCCGGTTTTCAAGCTGCTTTAGCTTTGAGGTGCGCTCGTTGGGTTTTGCCGGAAGGTAGCCGTTAAAGGCAAAGCTCTGTCCGGAGAAACCGCTGGCCATGACGGAAAGCAGGATGGAGGAAGGACCCACCAGAGGAATGACCTCAAGGTTCTTTTTGTGGGCCATCTTTACGATTTCGCTTCCGGGATCTGCCACGCAGGGACAGCCCGCATCCGAGATGATTCCCATGCTTTCGCCTTTTTCCAGGGGCTTTAAGTAGTCCGTGATTTCCTTTAGGTCCGTGTGCTCGTTCAGCTCTTTAAAATCCAGACTGTCGATGTCGATTTCCTTGTCGAACTTTACAAGAAAGCGCACCGCCTCCTTTCGGGATTCAACGATGAAGTGCTTTATATTTTTTACGATTTCCCTGTTGTGCTGTGGAATTACCTTTTCCCAGGGGGTATCGCCGAGAGTTACCGGAATTAAATAAAGTGCTGTGTTCATATTAGTTTATTTACAAATTTTTAGAAAATCTTTAGGTTCTATATTTTTCCTCAAAGTATTCTTTCTTTGATGTTTCTGCGTCTATACCTTCTCCAAGGCCTGAGAAATGTTCAAAAAGAGCCATGTCATTTTTAAGCCGAGAATCTTCAGTTTTTTTTCGAGAGGCGATAACGGAATCAATTTTCTTTCGTAAAATTTCAAGCTGAAAAAGTTGTAGAAAATCTAATTGCTGTGCATAATTATCAAAAGCTATATCACTCATAGAAACCTCCTTACAAAAGAAATATAACATAGAAAGGTTCATACAACAAGACAAAAATAAAGATGGTTATTATCTAATTCAATCAATTTATTTTCTCTCAATATCCTGAAAACTTAAATCCATGGTGTGGGCGGTGCCTGCAAACTCGACCCTGATTTTAGCCCGCTGCTTGCGTTCTTGAAGCCCATTCAAATGCTCTTTGATAGCTGTTTTCCCAGAAATAAATACCATGACCCAGCCAATCATAGCGGTTATGGCTTTGCTCAAGCTGTTCATGCCTGTAGAGAACATTTTCAATTGTTTCTTGACTGCAACCGTGAAATCCCAGTACAAGGTTGGGAAGTTTTGCGTAGTTGTATGCTGTTGAATTAGTCAATTGTGCAGATTACCTTTTTGGGAGTTCTATCGGTGTTTAAAACACCAGACTCAATCAAACTCTTGATTGCGAATTCTTTAGCCTTATCTTTTGGCATTGTGCGAAGCTTTTCAGAGTTTGCTCTATATGCGGTAAGCTAAATGCTGAAATACGAAGAACAGTTCAAATTACAGAATATTCCGTATGAGCGGGAAAAACTGCTTCCGATAATGTATAAAGGCAAAAAGCTAACAAAAGAATATTACGCCGATTTTGTCTGCTACGGAAACATCATTGTTGAGCTAAAATCTGTTGCGAAGCTTGCGAAACCGCATAAGGCGCAGGTATTAAATTATTTGAATGCTGCAAACTTGGAACTTGGTTTACTTGTGAATTTTGGTGAAACTTCATTAAAATGGGAATGTGTATCTCGCTTTAATGATGAAAAATAGCCACACGGATTCGAAAAACCTAACGGTTTTTCAATTTAAAAAATATAAAAGAACAGAGATTCCGTTAGGAATCTCCAATCCGTGTAGCAATATTTTTGAACTTTTGACAACAACTTCATCTTATGCTAATTTATTCAATATATGAACACTGATGTAGCAACATTACAAAACATAGCGGATACTCTAAAAGAGGAGCCAATGGCAAGCCAACGCGTGCTGGCCGAAAATGCCGGAATGTCAATCGGTCTTATGAACGCCGTAATCAAACGCTTTGTAGAACGCGGCTGGATTATGCTCACCAATGTAAATCTTCGTAAGCTCTCTTATGCAATCACTCCTGCCGGAATCGCTGAACTTACGGCACGCAGCCAGAAATTCGCAAAGCGCACATTCGAAATTGCAAACAAGTACAACGAAACCCTCTGTAAAGTCGTTTCTGATGCAAATAAAGAAGGTAAAAACACGCTGGTTCTTTACGGCAAGAGCTACATCAAATTCCTGTTAATTTATGACTGCCAGACTTATAACGTCACTTTTCTTGAAAAGACGGTGGATGAGCCGATAGAAGAAGACGCTTTCTGTGTGGTTGGCGAGCAGTGTGAGGAAGAAGACATTGCCCGGCTGACGGAACAGGGCGGAGTGAGCCTGCTGGATTTGATGGAAGAGTAGGGACGGTTTGTCGTGACGGAAAATCAATCATCAAAGAAGAAATTTTATTGTCTCTATATAAAAACAGGCTGTGAATGGGATTATGTAAAGGAAATCCAGCCTCTTTTGGATTCTCCGGAAACTCCTTGTACAGGAAAGCTTTATTGCCTAGGCAAGCAGATGCGGCTCAAAAACGGCAAGGAATACACAGACACGCTTTTTCAGAGCTATGTTTTTTGGGAGACGGACAACCTTTCAAGAATCCAAGATATAAAAGATGAAGAGGGCTTTATAGGTTTTCTTCCCAATGATAAAGAAATAAAACCTCTGTCCGCAAGGGATACCGAGCTTGTAACCTCATTCCTCAAATATGGAAGCGTTATTCCTATCCTGAATGTCCGGTTTGATGTAAACGACAGGATTGTGATTGTTGACGGCTTGTTTAAGGGGATGGAAGGGTTTATTTCGGATGTGAACAGATCGAATAAGCGTATAAATTTTGAAGTTACGCTTATGGACGGAAAGCGGATTTTAAGCCTGTCGTATCAGGAACTCCAGAAAAAAGAAGAAAAGTGAAGTTACGTCAGATGACATGGACTACTACTGTATAATGTTTTTTTTACAGTCGAGGTGAAAATCTCAATATATACGATTAAAATACCACAAAAATTATGATTAAAATACAGCAAAAACTACGATTGATATTGCGCAAAAACTACGAACGATTATAATAGAAATCGGAGTTCGACATGGAATATAGACAGAGATTGCAGGATGAGGAACTTGCTTTTCGTTTGGAGTGTAGTGGAGCTGTTTTGATAGAAGGCCCAAAATGGTGCGGAAAAACTACGCTTGCAGAACATCATTCAAAAAGTGTCATAAAAATGCAGGATCCTGATAAACGGCAGGGGTATCTTCAGACGGCTGCGACAAAACCTTCTCTGTTGCTTTCTGGTGAGAATCCAAGATTGATTGACGAATGGCAGGATGCTCCTGTTCTTTGGGATGCGGTGAGACTTTCTGTTGATGCCAGGAATGAAACAGGCTTATATATTTTAACAGGTTCGAATTCCGTTGATAAATCAAAGATAAATCATTCTGGGACTGGACGCATCGCAAGGATGCGCCTTGAGACAATGAGCCTTTTTGAGACAGGGGAATCAAACGGAACTGTTTCACTTTCTGCTTTATTTGTAAATCCGCAGATGGAGATAGAAGCAAAGTCAGATTTGGAAATAGAACAGATAATTTTCGCTGCCTGTCGTGGTGGGTGGCCTGGATTTCTTGCAAGAAAATCTGACCGTGCACAACTGCAGATTGCGCGCGATTACATAGACAGTGTGTGTGAGACAGATATTTCTACCGTTGATGGTGTAAAACGAAATTCAGTATGGGCTGCGCAGATTTTAAGGTCTTATGCCCGGAACATTTCTACACTGGCAAAAGAAAGCAATATTTTAAAGGATGTTGTATCGGCATCTGAGTCAATTTCTCATGATACTTTGTCATCTTATATTCAGGCTTTTGAAAAACTCTTTATCATTCAGGATATAGATGCCTGGTGTCCTTCTATCCGGTCTGCTTCTGCTATTCGTTCCGGTAAAAAGAGAGGATTTTGCGACCCTTCGATAGCCGTTGCAGCTTCAGGCTTGAATCCCGAATATTACATGACGGATTTGCAGTCATTTGGATTTATATTTGAAAGCCTGTGCATGAGGGATTTGCGTGCGTACAGTGCCAAATCTGACGGAAAGATTTCGTATTACCACGACAGATACAATCTGGAAGCTGATTGTGTTCTTCATCTTCGTGACGGGAAATATGCTCTCATTGAATTCAAATTGGGAAGTAATGAGATTGAAGAGGCAAGTTCGCATCTTCTGGAAATAAAACGTCTTGTATGCGAATATAACGAAAAAGGAAGTGCGCCGCTTCTTCGGGAACCTGATTTGCTTATTATAATTACGGGTACAGAATATGCATACCGAAGACCAGATGGAGTTTATGTGATTCCGATTGGATGTTTACGGGATTAAAATTTTTCCTTCATTCGTAATCAGGGCACAGCCGGTTCATTGCCCACCGCACCCCATTTGCGCAGATGTCAGTTTCGTAATTTATACAACGCTCCCACTGAGAAAAATGTTCCGGCTATTATAAATAGTTCAGTCACGGCTGTCTTTCTCCTATGGTTCCCAATGTTTTAGGCATGATAAAACCGCAGAGCGCGGATATTATTACCGAAGCCCATGCCGCTTCTCCAACATAGCCTTTGCAAAGAAGCATTGTCGCGATAAGGACTGCCGCCCCTTTGTAACCCGCAAACTTTCCTATAAGAAGCAGAAGCCTCTTTACAATATTTGATAAGAGCTCTGGGTATGAAAAATCAATCCTTCTCATATTTTCATTCCTCTTTTTATCATAAGCAGATGCGGGTATAGCCGCCGGAGTTCAGCCTCTGTGCGCCAGTTTCCTTTTTGTCCTGGTTCGCGCCTTGAGACATTCATAAACATTCCAAGGCTCCAGCCTGACACATGTACTGCCTTTCCATTTTCATCAAGGAAAAAGGCCGCATACAGAAATCTTTCTTTATTAAAAATCTTTATGTCTTCGGTAAAGAAATCCTTAAAGAGCGTGTCAGCCGTTACCCTGATGTTTTTTCTTGTGGCAAGACTCAAAGCGGCGCACACGCTCCCGGAGCAGTCGCTTCCCTGAGGGGAACTTCCGCCCCAAACATAGGGCGTTTCGTAGAACTCCATGAGAATGTGTGTGTACACGTCTGCTGCTGAAAATCCGTTCTGGGAAAGTTCCCCGGCAAATTCCTTGAGCTGTTCATAATTCTTTTTCATGCGACTGCTCCTTTTTCAATGAATTTCGCCAGTACCGTGTAACTTGCCGAGATTATTGAGATAAGTCCTGTGATAAGCGAGACAGTCCTGCACAGCCGCGCGGCACGCTCAACTGAGCTCTGCTTGAAGTTTCCTTCTAGTTCCTCCAGCCGTTCAAGAGTCCGTTTCTTGAATTCTGTCATCTCGCCCCTGAGCGAGCAGAATTCACCGTAGATTTTTGTAAGAATCTCATTCTCCATAATTAAAGCTCCTTTTTGTAAGAATTGCGGCATTCCGGAATACCTGAATAGAAAAATAGCAGAAACAGAAGACCAGCGATGTAGAAGTTTGTCTACACCGTTCTCCGAAAATAATAAAAACATATTGTTTAAGGAGTTTTTATGAACAAAAATGTCAGGGTAGCCGTGTATGGTTTTACGGCTCATCAGTCGGTCCTTCTGTCTCCGTTTATCCGGAAGTTATGGAATGTTTCAAAAAACACAAGAATTACGGAAAATTCAGAAATTGAAAAATCATTTTCGGATGTCGATTTGCTGGTAGTGAACGGGTGCCTGGATTTCTTTGAGCTTGAATTTATTCTTTCGCTTGTAAAATCTAGAAAGGATCTCTCGCTTGCCTGTCTTGCATTTGAGAAACTGAGCAAGGCCGGCTACGACACAATCTGTCGTCATAATGTGCCTGTCGTAATCGCAGGATTGTCGGAGGAGAACTACATCAGCTTGTGCAGGGAGAAAATCGAGAAAACTGGTACTGTTAAAATTGGCGAGCCTTCAAACGATACTGTTGAGAGCACATACCAGGAAGATTTTGAAAAACTCTCTCCAAAAGAGCGTTGTGTCATGGTCTGTATGCTGAAAGGAATGAAACAGGAGTCGATAGCGCGAGAATTTGGGATTTCACCTTCTACGGTAGGAACTTATTTCTCACGGATTTACAGGAAATGTGATGTTTGCTCGCGGAACGAGCTTTATCAGAAATTCGCGATATAATTTGTAGACAAACTTCTACATCGCGGGGAATTTCTTTCCGTTATATTCTACTTAACGCATTTGAGCGGGGGCTGTCAGCCCTGAACGCCTGAAGCGTAAAGTGAACGCAGGCTTGCTGCAGTGATTCGCGAGCAGTGCTGCAGGCTTGTGAATGGAGGAAAAATTATGAACTATTCAGTTGTAAAAAGATTGAACCCAATCGACAAAGATGCAGAAGCCCTTTATTATGCCCAGCCTGTATGGGGGAGTGAGGTAGGGCTTCGTACAATCGCCCAGCAGATAAGCAGGTACAGCACTCTTACACTGGCTGATGTAAGCGCAGTGCTTGCCTCATTCGTTGAGATGCTTCCAATGTGGCTCAAGGAAGGGCACAGTATCAGGCTCGGTAATTTCGGAATCCTCCGCCTTACATTCAAATCTGATGGCAAGACGAAGGAAGAGGACGTGACAGGCAACTCGATAAACCATGTGCGCGTGGTTTTCCGTGGTTGCAGAGAATTCAAGAATGAGTTCAATGACCTTCATTTTGAAAAGGTTTCCGTTGCAGCCAAGAAATCTGATGACGGTCAGGGCTGCGACTAAGCCGGGTTGAATTGAGGCTGCAGGACTTTCCGCGGGTCCTGCAGCCGATTTTTTTTTGCCTTATCCAGAATTTGACAGTACCAAAAGGGGCATATGACAGTACCAAACGGCGATAAGGTACTGTCAAACAGGGTGTTTGGTACTGTCATGTTGAAAAGTTCGATAATTCTCTGTTTCCGATTGTTCATGTTTTGAATATTGACAACCAGAAAGAAAACATCTTTTCCTGTTTCAATTTCAAAAGAAGAAAAACTTTCAAAGGTAAAATCTGCTTTTGAAGGTGATAAAAATGCAATAGATGAATTAATATGTCTTATAGCTAGCAGGCGGGCGAACTTTACGCTTTTGCAAATGTGGCGGATGGCGGGGGAGGTGAACCCAGAGGTGTAGTTTTGTAAGGGGATGCCAAATGAGTAATGAGCAATGCGCAATTATGAGTTTTTGTTTAATTCTTTTTGGAGAAGTTCCAAAATTTCTGAATACATTGCAATAAAGGTTTTGTCTAATGTTATTAACTGAGATGGCTTTATTTCAATTTTTACAGAGGTCATAGACTTTGCGGTTATGGATTCCTTTGTCTGGAGAGGATGTCCATTTAGAATGAAAAATATGCGGTCGGTGTTTTCGTCATTTGTGAAATTTTTGTACAATGGGTCTATTTCTATACCGAGCGAAGGATTGACAAGCCAATAGTGTACATAAGTTTTGGCAGAATCCGACATCGTACATCTTTTTATGCCAAATTCTGGCATGAATTTGGGTGTCATAAGTAAACCTAAGATGAGAGGAAATGTTTCAATTGTCATTGCCTGAGAAATGAGACTGTTTTCTTCGCATAAATGAATCGCACTGGTTAAATCTGCTTTTATCAATGCGAAATCATGATTTTGATCTGTAATTCTTCTGAGCCATGCAAGTTCTTGTGTGTAATAAATATGGTCAAAAATGGCTTCTTCTGGCAGCTTAGTCAAATATACATTGATTTCATTTGTTGCATCATGCTTGAAATAACGCTCTGTTTCTTCTATCAAGTCTGGGACACAAACAAGAATAGGTCCACAGAGATTTGTAAACAGATAATACAAATCTTTATAGATTGAATATTTCTCGCAGAATGAAAACTTGGAAAGATATTTTGTTTTGTATGTGAGCATGCGAATACAATGCTCTGGATTGCCTGAACAAGAAGTTAGAATTCTTGCCACTTTGATAATATATGCAGTTCTGATATGTTCTTTTAGTTCCAATTCTTCAAGTTTTTTTAGACTTACTTCGATGTTAGAATTAATAGCACCTGTACTTGCCCTTGATTGTTGTAAAACTGCAAGCTGCAAATCAAAATAAAGCATCCAATGTTCAGAGTTACGGCGGTTTATGTAGGACTTGAATTCTTTTAAACAGGTATTGATTTCTGATTCAGACGCATTTAGCAAACTTTGTTTATGAGAAAGTCTCTTAAAAAATCAAAAATAAGTTTCAGGCTTTTTATTTTTTTGTTTTTTATGAATGAATAAGCTTTCTTATAATTTGTATCTGCATTGCGATAATCATGCTGATAAAAGTATCCGATTGCTTTATTGATATAGAAGCAATTTTGTCTTTCATAAAAAGCTGCTTTTACAGAAAGAAGCGGAATGTGGTCGCTTTCTGTTCCGCCGGACGTGAAGAAAATCTGATCTGCCCTTACGCCCAGGGATTTTGCGCATGATTGGCGCGCTTCCTCAAAGAGTTTCCGTGCTTTCTTTCCTGTCTTGTGGACTTAAGAAGGATTTCCGTCATATTTGATTGCGGTTTCAAGAGATTCTCGCAGGATGTTTTCGTCACAAGGGACAGTAGCCGCCCAGTCAAAGTAATGTTCGCTGTTCATGAAGAGAATAATAGCGGAAAAAAATGAAGATTTCCACTGAAAAAAGATAAAATCAGCACTTTGATGAATTTTTTACATATGATAGAATATTCAAAATATGAACAGTGATGTAGCAACATTACAGAGCATAGCTGATACTCTAAAGGAAGAACCTCTTGCAAGCCAGCGCGTCCTTGCAGAAAACGCCGGCATGTCCATCGGGCTCATGAACGCAGTATTGAAGCGTTTTGTCGAGCGAGGCTGGATCATGCTCACAAACGTAAACCTTCGTAAACTTTCCTATGCAGTCACTTCGGCAGGAATCGCAGAACTTACGGCACGAAGCCGTAGCTTTGCAAAGCGAAACTTTGCGCTTGCAAACAAATACAATGAAAGCATCTGCAAGCTAGTTGCTGCCGCCAAAAAAGAAGGCAAAAACACCCTCGCACTTTACGGTAACAGCTACATCAAGTTTCTTCTGGAATATGCGTGCGGAATCCAGAATTTTAAGTTCATGGAAAAATCAGTAAGCGAAGAAATTGAAGAAGGAGCCCTGTGCATAATCCGAGAGCAATGTGAAGAAAAGGACATCGCCCGCCTGGCAAAGCAGGGCGGAGTGAGCCTGCTGGATTTGATGGAAGAGTAGGGGCGGTTTGTCGTGACGGAAAATCAATCATCAAAGAAGAAATTTTATTGTCTCTATATAAAAACAGGCTGTGAATGGGATTATGTAAAGGAAATCCAGCCTCTTTTGGATTCTCCGGAAACTCCTTGTACAGGAAAGCTTTATTGCCTAGGCAAGCAGATGCGGCTCAAAAACGGCAAGGAATACACAGACACGCTTTTTCAGAGCTATGTTTTTTGGGAGACGGATTCCTTGGACGGAGTTTCCATTTTGCAGAAAGGAAAGGGCTTTGTAAGGCTTCTTCCACAGAGCAGCGAGCCCCAGCAGCTTAATGATAACGACATTGAACTTGTACAGTCATTCTTGAAATACGGCAGCGTAATGCCGATTGTTCACGTAACCTTTGATGTGAATGACAAAATCCAGATACTCGACGGCTTGTTCAAAGGACAGGAAGCCCTTGTAAAAGCCGTGAACCGCCGCAACAAGCGTGTGAACTTTGAAGTAGAGCTAATGAACGGCACAAGGCTTATCGGCCTGACTTACGAAGTTGCGAAGAAGGTGGAAGAAAAATAATATTTATTGACGGATAAATATATTAAGTGTAATATAATATCGTAGGTAGAAATGCTTTCCGTGTGGAGACACGTAAAAGTTGTGCTGGGTATGGAACAGGGTAAACTCCATAGCGTAAGTTGTTCGTAAGAACAGCGTGCCTTGCATTCAGGATAAGAATGTAGTCCATATTGAGGACTTAAATATCAATAGCTTATATGATATTCCACAGAATATCGCGGCTGGCAACCAGCATAAAACACTCACTTTTTTTTCGGGAAACAGGCGGATAGTTTTTGCTATCCGCTTTTTTATATTTGAAAGAAAAAATTGATGAAGAGATTCAGAAACAATTATAATGCCACACGAACCCGCCCGCATTTTGTGCTGCAAATACAGGCGGGGGAGTTTTATGCCGGGACATGCCCGGCAATCCTTACGCTGCTACGGTGACAACATCACTGTAAGTGAGAGTTGGTTCTTTGCGTTTGTGACTGCCATTCACATAGGTGGACTTAATCACAATCACATAACTTGAGCCGGCGGTGGCGGAATCGGGGAGATAAAAGTCTATCTTCTTTGGAGTATTCTGCCGCACGAGGGCGGTACAATCAATCCATGTGCTTTCGTCGTCCTGCATCTCGCCTTTTTCGTCAACAGGTGCAAGAAAGAGGCCGCTGTCCTCGGATCCGAGCTTAAGCCGCTTTCCTTCAAGCACTACATTCTTGCCGGCGGTGAGCGTTGTGGTTGCTTCACCTGTGAACCAGTTGACCACTCTGCTGATGCTTGGTGCCGTGTCCTGGAATACAGCGCTTGCAATCTTGACTTTTGCAATGGATTCTTTGAGGAGTTGAGAAGGGGAAAACTTAACGCAAAGCGAAAGATCGGATATTTCCGAAGCAGAAGCGCTGGCTACAGTCCCCATTGCGGCAATGTAAAGCTCGCCCAAGTCCATGAGGTTCACGGCTTTGCCTTCTTTTAAAGCTGCCAGAACTTCACGCTTGATGTAGCTTATCGCGGTGTTGATGATAATCTCATCCGCACCGGGGTTCTTTTGCTGCACGCGGGAAACCAAGTTTTCCATGCTCAGTACATCACGTTCAAATCGTCCGTAGAACTTTTTGCCCGTTCCAAAAGGATTGGCATAAAGCTTAAGCCCACCGTTGCCATCCTTACCGTTAAAAGTGGTTTTTATTTCCTCAGCCACTTTAGTATCCTTCCAGAAAGCCTGCCGTTCAAACACTTTCCGGTGCGCCCGCTTAATGGGGCTAAATTTTCCCTTTGACACGAACGGCGGATCCGTGATATACTGTTTCCATTCGTTAAATGATACATCTGTCACGGATGTGTCAAACCGTTTAGAGTGCTTCCCACAAGAAAAGTAGTACCAGTACTTTTCATTGCAGGGGAGCATTTTTTTTGCCATGCCCCTTAACCCTTCATAAATAACTTATCTTATTTTACAAAGTGTGTCAACAATAAATTAAAGAAATTTACGAATTTAACCGAAAATATTGTAACTATTCTTTCTATACTAAGTTTATAATATAAAAGAATCCAAGTTTATTGACAAATGTAACAGTATGTGGTTAATTAGTATAACAGTCTGTTACATTGCACTGTAGCAGGCGTTTACAGCTGGCTGTGAGGCCTTGTAAAAGTCTGCTGTGATACACCTTTATGCCTTGCTTTTACGTACCGTTACCAAAACAAGGAGGCGACTATGCTTTTGGAGTTTACCTGTTCCAATGTGCGGAGCATCAGAGAAAGCGTTAAGCTTGATATGCGGGCTAACACCGACGATGCTTTTGAAAAATACCTTATTAATTTTGAAGGCGAAAGAATAAACCCTATCTGTGCTATTTATGGAACAAATGCAACTGGAAAAACAAGTGTGCTTACCGGTATGGCTATTATGCAGAATATGGTAATTACAAGTCATATGGTGCAGCCGGGCGTTCCGTTGCCAAGGATGCCTCACCGCTTGTGGAGAGATAAACCTACTGAATACTCCATGGAGTTTATATGGAAGAAGCTCCGTTACATATACAGTTTTACCTATGATAATCAGAACATATTAAAAGAAAGCCTGCATTATGCACCTAACGGCAGAATGGGTGCTATTTTTACTCGCGAAGGCAGTAAAGTAAAAGTTTCCGAAAAATTCAGCCGAATAGAAACTCTTTGCAAGGAAAAGCTTCATCCAAACAAGCTTGTCCTTAGCCTTGCCGTTAATAATTTGAATTATGAAGAGCTGGTAAATGCCTTTCTGTTCTTTAAAGATGGTCTTGTAGTTCTTATGAATGACAATAACAACTGGCTTGAATATTCTGCAAGTAAAATGGGACAGGATAAAGCCATTAAAAATATGTTCCTTAAGTTTATGAAAGATACAGGCAGTGATATTGTTGATATAAAACCGATTTCGGAACACCGTTTTATGACGGCCGCTGAATTGCCTCCTGATATGCCGCAGTCTGTAAAGGCTATGATTCTGAACCAGCCCGTGGTAAAAACGACAGTAAAAACAGAATACAAGGGCTTTACGCTTGATCTGGCAGAAGAATCTTTGGGTACGCAAAAACTTATAAAGCTTATGTGTCCTATTATGGATATCTTCCAGAGAGGAAAGACCTTTGTGTGCGACGAAATAGAAAGTCACCTGCATCCGCTTATTGTCAGGCAGCTTGTAAACCGTTTTGCAAGAGGAAACTTGAACAATGCCCAGATAATCTGTGCCACGCATGATGTTGAGATGCTTGATTTGAACCTGTTCCGTCGTGATCAGATTTGGTTTACGGACATCAATCCGGATTACCACCGTACAGTTTTAAAATCTCTTACAAAATTTCCGTGCCGCAAGGATGAAAACGTCCAGAAAAAGTATCTGGAGAATAAATACCTTGCAGTAAAACGCGATGTGTGGGCGGACTAGGGTTTTAAATTTTTACTGTATCGCTTCATCCCCTGAATAAATTGACAGAATATTCAACTCATTTTATTCATTCTCTGAACACATTGACAATATATCACACTAAGTATAATATGATGCGATTAAAGGCAACCATTGTTTGGCACGGAGCTTGGTTCAAGCACGGATACCGGGTGGCGAACAAATAAAATCATTGGGGAACTGTACTGAAAACAGCGGTTTCCAATGGGGAAGTTGTCTTTAAATATTTATATCTTATCGCTTTTTTTTAATCATATGACAGTAAATAAAATTGCAGTTGCAGGAACCGGCTATGTCGGATTGTCACTTGCTACTTTGCTTGCACAGCATAATGATGTTGTTGCAGTGGATGTAGTACAGGAAAAAGTGGATCTTATTAATAGTAAGAAGTCGCCAATTCAGGATAAGGAAATTGAAGAATATCTGTCTACAAAGCCTCTTCATCTTACTGCTACAACAGATGGAAAAAACGCATATAAAGATGCGGATTTAATCATCATCGCAACACCAACAAATTACGATCCAAAATTAAACTTCTTCGATACAAAATATGTGGAGCAGGTAATAGAACTGGTAGTGGAAGTAAATCCAAATGCCATCATGGTAATCAAATCAACAATTCCTGTTGGTTACACAAAATCAGTCCGCGAAAAGTACAATACAAAAAACATAATCTTTGCACCGGAATTCCTGCGCGAAAGTAAAGCTTTGTATGATAACCTTTATCCAAGCCGCATAGTAGTAGGAACAGTTTTAGAAGATGAACGTCTTGTAGATGCCGCAAAGACCTTTGCAGAACTTTTGCAGCAGGGAGCAATTAAAAAGGACATTCCAACTTTATACATGGGCTTTACTGAAGCAGAAGCTGTAAAACTTTTTGCAAATACTTATCTTGCCCTCCGTGTAAGTTATTTCAATGAACTTGATACTTACGCCGAAGTAAAAGGACTCGATACAAAGTCAATTATTCAGGGAGTTTCGCTTGACCCACGCATTGGAGATTTTTATAACAATCCAAGTTTTGGCTACGGCGGTTATTGTTTGCCAAAAGATACAAAGCAGCTTCTTGCAAACTATAATGATGTTCCGCAGAATCTTATCAGTGCAATTGTTCAGTCAAATACAACCCGCAAAGATCATATTGCACAGATGATTATAGATAAGAATCCAAAGAAAGTTGGTATCTATCGTCTTACAATGAAAAGCAATTCCGACAACTTCCGTGCAAGTGCAATTCAAGGCGTTATGAAGCGCATTAAGGCTAAAGGAATTGAAGTTGTAGTTTATGAGCCGACTTTACATGAGGCTGATTTCTTTAATTCGCGAGTGGAAACGGATTTGCATAAATTTAAGAGTGAATGTGATGTTATTATTGCTAACCGCAAGGCAGATGAGCTTTCAGATGTTGCTGAAAAGATTTATACACGCGATTTGATGGGTAGGGATTAAATTTTGAATCGCATAAAAGCTCTTGTGCAGTCAAAATATATAAAAAATGCTGTCGTTTTGATGGGTGATAGCATAATTAAACTCGTAATCGGTTTTATAATATCCATTTTTGTTGCACGCATTTTTGGGCCGGCAAAATTCGGTCAGATTAATTATGTAGCAGCTGTAATTTCTTTCCTTCAGGTTTTTGTAATTTTTGGTTTCGATACCATTGTTAGAAAAGATTTAGGATTGGAAACATATCCTGAAAATACAATTGTTAATACTGTAATTGTAGTAAGATGGGGACTTGCGATACTTGCCTATATTTTAGGTTTTTGTCTTTTCTATTTCTATTTAGGAAGAACTTATATTTTTATTTATCTGATTCTGGGTTTGGAGCTTTTTTGTTATATATATGATGTATATAAGCAGTGGTTTCAAATTAAATCGTTGAATAAATATGCTGTATTAGCCTCGCAGATTGCGTTTTTCTCGCTGACAGCATTAAAAATAATCTATCTTTGTTTATTTGATAACTTAAATATTTATTCATTATTTATACTTTTTTCTTTTTTTATTGAAGTTTTTGTTTTGAGGTGTAATTTTCATCGGCTTAAAGATAATTCGGTATTAAAATTCGATGGAGATTATGCAAAAAAACTTGTTAAAGCAAGTTTACCCTTGCTTTTAAATAATTTTACTATCGTTATCTACATGAAAGTAGATCAGGTAATGATAGGAAAAATGCTAACGCCAAAAGATGTAGGTCTGTATTCTGTTGCGGTTGCTATTTCTGAAATGGTTTATTTTTTTCCTATGGCAATGTCTAATGCGTTATATCCAAAAGTGACAGATGCAAAGAAAAATGGAGAAGATTATAAAAAGATTTTAGAGAGAATAGGCCAGATAAATGTTTCAATTTGTTTATTATGGGCATTATTTTGTACTTTTTTTATGCCTTTCCTAATTGTTCTTGTGTATGGAGAAAACTATGAACCTGCTTGCAGAGTAATTCAAATTCATAGTTGGGCAGGAGTTTTTGTTGGTGCAAGTACAGGAACTGGTTCTGATATAATTTTTGAAGAGAAACAAAAGTTGTTTTTTTATGACACAATATGTGCAGCAGTTTTAAATGTCATTCTTAATTATATACTTATCAGGATAATTGGCATTAATGGAGCTGCAATAGCTACGCTTGTTGCGCAGGCGTTTTCTGCCTGGTTATTTTTTGCTTTCTTAAGAGATAAAAAATATTTTAGCTTAAGATGCAGATATTTTTTGATTTTTAATTTAATTCGAAGAAAATGAAAATATTATTTTGTGGTGATTTTGTTTACTCAGGCAATAGCGAATTTTCAATTTCTCATGAGTTACAAACTTATTTTGATAAACAAGATTTTAGAATTGTAAATTATGAAGCTCCTATTATAGACAGTAATAATAATGTAAAACCTTTAATAAAAGCCGGTCCTTATGTTTGTAATAGTCCAAACGGAATAAATGTTCTTAAAGAACTTGGAATAAATGCTACGGCTCTTGCAAATAATCATATTATGGATTATGGAGTAGAATCTTTATTAAATACCAAAGAATTGTTGCAGAAAAACGGATTTAAGACATTTGGCGTTGGTAATAATTTTGATGATGTTTATGAACCTTTAATACTAAATCAAAATAATGAAAAAATCGCAATCTTTAATTTATGCCAAGCTGAATTTGGTGTAATGAAACATTATGGCATTAAAGCAGGTTATGCATGGATAAATCATAGTTCTGTAAATTCTAGAATAAGAAATTATGTGGAAAAAGGTTTTTTTGTAATTATTTTTGCTCATGCTGGTGTGGAAGATGAAGAATATGTGCTTCCAGAATGGCGTAATCGTTATCATGAATTTATAGATTTAGGAGCAAGTTACGTAATAGCTTCGCATCCACATATTGTGCAGGGCATTGAGAACTACAAAAATGCAAAAATTGTTTATAGTCTTGGAAACTTTCTATTTGATAAATTAGAGAACTCTGAACAATGGCGGACGGGGCTGATTGCTTCAATAGATACAAAATCGTTGGAAAATTTTGAGACTCATTTAGTTTGCTTTTTTGAAAATAATATTTCATTTGTTGATACAAAAGCTGCCAAGGAGTTATTAGAAAAACGAAGTTTCTATGTTCAAGATGAACAGATTGTTGAAGAGCTTGCAAATAAACTTGCTGAAGACACCTGGAATAGATATTACAAAAGTTATTACGAAAATCTCGTACCTCATTCAATAAAGCAATTAATAAAAATTAAAATTAAGAAAATGCTTGGAAAACAAAGTGTCTCATTTAATGAGACAATGCTTTTACATAATATTCAAATTGAATCTCACCGCTGGTGTGTTGAACGGTATTTGTATAATAAGAATTGCAAAGAAAACTGCATAAAGGATTAAAAAGTGAACCTAAGAAAATTAACCTTAAAGAAGATTGTAAATTATATTCTTTGTAAGTATGAAACAAGTGATAAAAGAATTGGTTCCATATTGAATGTAATGGAAACAGAATATTTGACAAAAGAAAGTCTTGATTACAACAGAAGGCATTTATATAAGATTTTAAAACATGCTTATAAAAATGTACCGTATTATAATACAAATTATAAAATATTAGAGGATCTTACTCCGAATAATGTTTATGAAGTAATAAAAAAGTTGCCGCTTTTGAATAAGGATATAATTTTAAGACAGAAAGAGAATATATATGTAAAAAAATTTAATATAGCAGAATATGGTTGGATGAATACTGGTGGTTCTACAGGAGAGCCTTTGTCTTTTCCCACATCCTATAATTATGAACAACCGCATCAGAAAGCTTTATATAAATATATTACTGGAACAGATTATAATGGTTGTCTAGATATTTCTGGGAAACTGATTTCTTTTGATGGAACAAAAATACCTCAAAGTTTAATTGAAGAAAA
>CAMHMJ010000047.1 GCA_946186185.1 uncultured Treponema sp.
GTTCTTCTGTAACGCCTGCAAGACCTGCAGAAAGCTGGAAAGCACAAACCTGTTCTGCTTCACCTGCTTCTCTTTCGCTCAAAAGTTCACCGATACAAAGGTCAACTTCAAGACCGCTTGCAAGAGCCTTGCGTACCTTTTTGTTGATAAGTTCATCAGATTCACCGATTTCGTGGCGGCGTTCTGAGTGACCAAGGATTACGCACTGGCATCCGATGTCCTTGAGCATTGCGCAGGAAACTTCACCAGTGTGAGCTCCGTTATCTGTAGCAGCACAGTCCTGAGCTGCGAGGATGATGTTTGAACCTTTTACAACCTGTGCAACTGCATCAAGGTATACGAAAGGAACACCAATCATGTATTTGTTTGTTTTTCCCTTAAGCTGTTCAACCAGGTCTTTTGCCAAAGCAACGGCTTCTGCCTTAGTTGTGTTCATTTTCCAGTTTCCGGCGATATAATGTGTTCGTGCCATTTAATAACCTCTTTTTGCGGAAAAACCGCGATATTTTTCTATATAATAATGAATGCGCGGTGTTAAAGCAATTAGTTTGCAGTGTAGTTTGACGAATTGAAGATTTGAGTTTTTTGCACCGGAGATGCCCGGCCCGGCACAGTTTTGAAAACCGCTAGTTTGCGCGCTCAAGCAGCATCTTTACTTCCTCTACCCGCTCGGCACAGCGGAAAAATGCTGCGGTAACGGTTTTGTCAAAGTGAGTTTCAGATTCTTCGTCGATGATGTCAAAGGCTTCTTCCGTTGTAAAAGCGCGTTTGTAAGGACGTTCGGTAACAAGAGCATCAAAGGTATCGGCAACCGCCATTATGCGGGCACTAAGAGGAATTTCGTGTCCCCGCAGGCCTCCCGGATAACCGCTTCCGTCGTACCATTCGTGATGGTAGCGGGCAATTTCAATGGCCATGTTGGCATAAAGGGAATCCCGGTCAACCTTCAGCATGGATTCAAGGAAGTCTGCTCCAAGAACCGTGTGGCGTTTCATCACAACGATTTCATCCTTATCAAGCTTACCAGGTTTATTGAAAATTGCTGAATCGATAAATGATTTTCCGATATCGTGGAGCGGCGCAACCTTTCCGATTGTGTCTATAAATTCCTGATCGATTACTTCCTTGAAGGTGCCGCAGTCGTAAAGCTCCTGGGCAATAATCTGGGTATAGATTGAAGTTCGCTGCAAATGCCCCCTGGTAGATTCGTCGTGAACCTCAGAAAGGTAGGAAAAGCCCAGTACAAGGCTATCCCGAAGATTGTTCAGGCGAAGGAAGCTTAAGCGGAGCTCCTGGGTTTTGTCCGTAACCTCCTTCTGAAGCTCGTTGGCATAGGAATGAACCAGAGTAACGTCCGAAAACCAGATGATAAAGCCCTTGAACTTTCCGCCGGAAACCAGACGGCAGCCCCGCACCTGATACACCTTGCCGGAATATTCAATCAGGTCGCTTTCCAGGCTTTCGATTCGAATCACGCTGGAATCCTGTTTTTTACCACGGGAAACGATATTCAAAATTGCGCAGACAATTTCAATGGGAATGCTGTCTTCAACCGGCTGCCCGATGGAAGAAGCAGAAAGACTTGGGAAAAGTGCCTTTGCATTTTCGTTATAGTTCAGGATATTTTTGCGGGAATCTACGACAACCGCAGGTGTATTCATAAAATCAAAGAAGGCATTGCTGGCCAGATCGTTTACATCGCAAAGCCGGCGCCCGATAAGAAGATAGACGAACAGAACATCGGCAATCAAAAAACCGATGGGAACAAAAGGAAAAATATAGAGGGCTCCAAAATTGCACACAATTCTTTCTACAAAGAAGGCAACATCCGGAATGGCAATCAAAAAATACAGGATAACCTGATTGATTTTATCCGCAGCCGCTCTTTTGCCAATAGTTTTAAAAACAATGAAAGTCGTAAAAATAAGAAGAGAAAGATTGAAGGCCTCGTAAATAAAGTAACCCCAGGTGCCTTTCTTGTTCAGGTAAGGAATTCCGGAAGTCAGTCCCGGACGATAAAATTTGAAGAACCAGTGCTTTAAGAAGGAAGTCCAGCTGGAAGGATTTCGGATGGCAAAGGAACCGCCGCGGTCAAAGTTCAAAATTAAGATTGCAAGAAAGGTGGTAAGCACACAGCAGAAAACCTTAACCCACATAGGCAGCTTAAAATTCGAATAGCGGGCAAAAATCAGAATTACAAAAACGGCAACAAGGCTTCCAAGATACTGAAACTTCGTTCCGTAAACGAGCATTTCAATCTTGCACCTTGAACCGGCAATCAGACAGTAACCGATGCAAACAAGAACAGAAAAGAAGGTATATCCCATACCCATCCGCTGCTCAAGGGACGAGTTCTGAAGAATTATGACCACAAAGCACACCGCAGAGAAAAGAAACGTAAAATTTGTCACAACCAGATTAAAAAGGGATAAATTCATTGACAATTATTATACACCCAAGGCGGATTTTTTAAAAGGACAAAATGGAGGAAGTTGCAGACGGGAAATCGGGAAGTTGCGCGCCACCGTTACTCAGTCTGCGCCGATTTTTCGTCCACGGCTTTTTCCACGGTTTCAACAAAGTGCTCGCCCCACCATTCGCAAAGCATGCGGCGGGCTTCTGGGCGGAGAGGGGGAATAACCTGATTTTTCAGGCGAAGAACTGAATTATATAAAAAGAAGCGGGAATTTGCGCGGATGCCTTCTTTTTCTTCTTCTGTAAAGCTGCCTTCATAGGTAAGAAGGAATGAATAAATAGAAGCTACGGTACAATGACGACGCCAGGACTCCAGATTCGTAATGGGCTTACTGGTGGTAATTCCTTCATCCTCAAGATAGTAGTAGACCACATTGTTTATACCCACATATTTTTTTGAATGAAGTGCGATAAAGAAGAACATTGGAGTATCTACAGAAAGGGAAGAATCCATAAAGGGGATTTCATTCATTGCGTCTAAAAAGACTTCCCGCTTAATAAGTTTTGCCCATAAGAAAGCAGAAATTTCGTGCCTTACAATGAATGAATCAAAAATTTCCCGGTCATGAACAACGCCTTCCTTGTAAACTGCATAGCGTTTTTCGGATATTTGAATCGAACCGTCCTGACCGGATATTTTATATATCCGCTCGGTTCCGCAGGTGATATCCGCAGCAGATTGAAGGGCAGAATCGTAAAGAGTCTGCACAGCCCCGGGTGCAAGAAAATCGTCGCTGTCAACATTCAGAATGTATTCACCCCGGGCATTTTCTATAAGCTCCCGGCGGGTTTCCAGAAGCGGAACATATCTGAAATGTTCAATGAATTTTACGGGAATTTTTGTTTTCTTTTCAAAAGAGCGGACAATTTTCTTACACTTCCGTCCTTTTTCGTCCTTGCCAGTGCTGCGGTCGTTTATAAGCACAACTTCCAGGGAAGGAAAATTCTGGGACGCCACACTTTCCAGGCAGCGCCCCAGATGAGCTTCAGTATTGTGAACCGGAATACATATAGAAACAAGCACCCTAGCAGAACGCATACTAAATTATATACTAATAATTTTTGAACTTCGGTTTTATGATGTTATTGTAGAACTCACTTACATAGTTACCCGATGCCAACCTATAATATCCAGCCATAGTTGTAGAATCTACCATTTTTTCATAACCGCTTGCAAAGCTTCCCGGATAAGGATAAGTCTTTTCTAAGTTCATTTCTAAATCGTCTGAAGGGCTCATAGAAAGAGTTTCAAGATCAACTTCCACAATACGGTTAACCTTTTTATATGAGAAAATTCCATCAGAATCTGTATAGAAAGCAATACCGCAGTCTAAAATTACAAGTTTTTTAGGCTTGATTGCAACAAATTTTCTTGGACCTGCAAAATAATTCTTTAAATCGTCGTTATTCTGAGTACCATCGCTATTACTCGTAAGATAAGGAGCGTATAAAGAATATCTTTCTTCCACAAGAGATGGCACATCAAAAATTGCAACAAGCGGATGCTCACCTTTGTTGTCAGTAAAAAGCTGACTGGAAGAACTATAACATGCCCAGGCTTTTATCGGCTCGTTTATTCTTTTTCTGTCATTATTCCAGCCAATGTATTTTTTTCCTGAATACAAATCCATTTTTACAAGAGCACCCCGTGAGTGAGCCGAATTGGAAGGAGAAGAGTCTTCATTCAACAGAACATAAACAGCTCCGTCCTGATAAATTATGTCTGTAGCTTTTATATTATCAGGAGAAATATCAACTCCGTAAGGATTATCTTCAGTCGAAGGAATTTCTTCCTCACTTGTAGCTAAATCGATACTATTATCAAGCTTGAATCTTCCTTGTCCAATATCACCGGCATCCGGATCTCCGAAGCACAGAATATTTTTATATGTTTCAGTTCCACTATCATAACTTCTACCAGCAATATACATAATTCCGTCATTTACTGTAAAAGCCTGAGGATAATAAGTTCCAGGAATACCGTCCGAGCTAAATTTGTATTCCGTAAAAGTTGAACTCACCGTAAAGTCTGAAATAGAAGTAAAATTTTCATACTTGAAAAATTTATTTATAGTGGCATCCTCGTCTAAATCATAATAAGAGCGGAAAATCCACAAATCGTTTTTAACACGGTCAATAGCAAGAAGATATGTATTGTTAGAGTCATATTCAATACTGGTATCGTCAGAGCCAGCTTCTGAGATTACAGCTATTACATTGGAAATTGCACCGCCTTCTACAGCCTCTGAATTCTTTGTAAGCCCATAGATATATCCATTTGCGTCAAAATCGTATTCTGAATAATCCTCCAGCTCCAGCTTCATTATCTGTACAGGGTTTTCATCACCGCTCTTGGAATATATTCTATAAGACTCCTCATAATTAGCGCTGTCGTAGTTATATTCGTAAACAGTTGTTTTTGTACTCGGAACCGGTTCTGTTCCATAATTATCGATCAGCGCTTCTGTTACTTCAAAAGCCCCCTCGTTTAAGTGAGCACTGTTTCCAAACCATGCATCAGTTGTAAAACCGTTGTACACCTGAATAAATTCTTCACAACGGTACAGGGTATTTCCATCAGCATCATTAAAAGAAAGCTCCATCAGATAATTGTATTGTCTGATATCTGCAAGAGAAAGAGTCGCAACATCACGCTCAAAAAGCAATTCACAACCTGCTTCAAGGGGATTAAGAGAATCTGGCTCTTCTCCTTCTATCTCCGGATATGGCGTAAAATTCAGACATTTTAACTGAACAGAAGCAAGTCTTCCTCTTTCCCCATTATATGTTTTATCATGGAACAAAAGATTTACCTTTCCGTCAGCATCGTCTGAATCATAATCATATGACGGTGCCGGACGCAAAACTATATCCTGACCATCCTTATTTGCGTCTTCTATTTCAATTTCTTTCGATGCAGTAAGTAAGCCGTCGCCGATAGTTTTCTCAATATATAACCACCATTTTCCTTTTGGAAGTCCAATCTGATAGGTTAAATTTCCATCATCATCATTAGTGGCTTCGCCGTAAAATAATTCTCCGCCAGGATTATCATCCGGATTATCGCGCTCATATTGTGCATAAACCTTAATTTTTCCTTCACTCTCTAATAAAGTTTTAGAAATAGAAGCAGAGCGTGAAGCAGCCTGCATTTCTTCCAGAACAGAAGAAGGAAGTGCACAGGAAGAAGAAATACTTCCTGTTACGGTATAAAGCTTCTGTGTTTTTTCACTGGTTTTATTTGTCTGCAGATTTGAACAGGAAGCAAAAAATGCAAGAACAATTGCCAGACCCGGTATAACCCAGGCACGAGCACAAGAAACTGCAGATTTCAATATTTTATTTGTTTTCATATTTCATTCTCCCTTTTTTTATTTAAGGTAGTACAGATAATAGACATCATCTGACAAGGAATCGCCTGTATAACCGCTCAGCAGCCCGGCATTATTTTCCGGGTCACTGAAATCAACTTTGTTAGCTTCAATTTTGAGAGCGGCTACTGCATCGGCATTTGAAACATCCACTACAGTGCTGCTCTTATACCAGTTGTCAGGGTCATCAAAAACAACTCGTTTAAGTCCAGAACAACCATAAAATGCGCCTACATCCTCACCAACTGCAATATAATTTACCAAAGCAGGAATTGTAACTTCAGAAAGAAATTGACAGGTATAGAAAGCTTTATTTCCAATACCGTAAATTGAACCTTCAGCAGGCAACCTTAAACCATACAGACAATTTGTTGTCTTCAACCATTCTAATGGAATATCGGACGAAACACCTTCTATTTCAGATAAATCAAGGTGCACTTTATAATTTTTCAAATCAGAATATCCTGTCTCTGACAAAAGCTCCCCGATTATACCATACAGATAACTGTCATAAATACCTTTAAATTTTACATATACCGGAGTAGAAGGATACATAAGGGCTCCATCTTCATCTTTCAGAAGGGCTCCACTTACAGTATCAGAAAGGGCAGTACCACTGTCTCCCGGATAATCAAAGGAATAATAAATCATATTCTTGACTGTAATCGGGAAAGTATCTTTTGCACCAATATCTATATTGTCCACATTGGCGAAAGCAGAAATTACCAGCTGATAATTTTCTGCAGGAACAGGCAGCATATCTTCGTTATCATATGTTTTTCCTAAGAACTCAAGAGTACCATATCCCTCTGAATCAGGTTCTATATGGGATTGATAAAAACTACCAGCAGGAACTTGTTTTAAATCTTCAATCTTCTTTCCCTTATACAGAATTGAAACTTCAAAGCCTTCCGTTGTTACCAGATTGCCATAGGAATCTCTTGCACAAAGCTTAATCGAGTCATTCAGATAAACACCATTTGAAAGCGGGGTACCATCTATACCTTCTATTTCAATTTTAAAGGTATTATTATCATAAGAAATACTGCCGCTTGCGCTGTTTGAATATCGTGCATACAGCGTAAGATTTTTGGCAGTTCCCTTTTTAATCACAGAAAAAGGCTCTGTTGTAAATGAAGAATCTGTGTACCAGCCGGTAAAATACAGGCCGTCTTTCTTCATCTGAGGAAGAGTAATATCTCCCGTCTTTCTTGAATATTTAAAAGTCTTTACTCCGGACTTAATAGATCCGCCATTATCATAATATGTAATTGTGTATGTGCTGTTTAGATTAATATCTTCCTCTGTGTAACGGGAGGTAATTCCGTTTGTAACATATACAACATAAGGAATAGAATTAAGCATAAGCGGAGTATCACCATTTTCTGAATAAAAGTTGAACACAAGTCTGTACACACCACTTTCCAGACCTGCTGCTGTAGTCTCTGGAGAGTCAGAAGAAATCTGTGGAATAAGTCTTTCATAAGTAACGGAAGGTAAAACCGTTCCATCGGTATCGCGAGCTGACAATGTCTTGGTTTCAATTAAGTTCAAAACATCTGCGTCATACTTAGACAGAACTGCTTCTACATAATCCACTCCGTTTGAAGGATCTTCAAATTCTACACAAACGGACATTCCGCCATATTCAATTGTAGATTCAAGCATGAAAGAAATTTGAACTGGCTGACTGGCAGTTCCCCCGCGAACAGGCAGAGATTCCCGCTTACCCACAAACTCAACTCCTTCAAGTTTTGCAGAGAGTGTAAAATTCCAGGTACCAGAAACAAGCTCTATTGTCTTTCCCTTAAGTTCTTCCAGATTTGCTGCCGTTTCTTCAATTTTTTCCGTTTCGCTTCCCTGCAAAGAACCGGTCAGTACAAAATCAGTCAGTTCACCAATTTCATTAGGCGTAAAAACGGTGCGGGAACCGCCTTCCGAAATTTCAGCCACATTAGCAGAACCGATTACAAGATACGCCTTTTCACTTTTTACCGTACTGTTATCGCCGGAAGACTTTTTGCCAGAAGCAAAATCAAGCATTCCGTTTGAACAGGACGCCAAAAGCAGAACAAATGATGCAAAGAGACACACAAGACCTTTTTTATTTCCCATATACACTCCCAAATCTGGTTTCGACAAGCTCAACCAGCCTATTTTTATTTTAATCAGCTGTTCGGTCAAGGCGAACGGCTTTTTCCATAATTTCCACAAAATCTTCGCCCCAGTATTCGCAGAGCATCGCTCTTGCCGGAGCCTTTATTTCTTCAGAAACCTTTTTTTCAAGACCGATAAGACTGTCCGCAAGATAGGAACGGCTTACCAGCTTTAAAGCCTCTGTTTCTTCCTCAGAAAGAGCAATTTCTTCCTGCTCCAGAACGGCAAAAATCACCGTAAAGACATTTGCCGTTGTACAGATTTGCTCCCATTTAGAAAGCTCATCTATTGTTGTTCCCGTTGACATTCCGGTTCCCACCGAATAGTCGTACACGGTGTCTTCCAGGCTGACAAGGCTTTTTACTTCAAGACTTATAAAAAAGTACTGAAGAAAATCCTCTGCCAGGACACACCTGGAAAACGGAATATGCAATAGCGCCCTCTGATAGACGCTTTTTTTATACATTTTGGCCCAGAGATATCCTGTCTGTTTTTTCTGAACCAAAAAGCTGTCAAAAACCCCGCGGTTTTCCGACGAAGGGGGCAGTATTTTTACAGCAGGGTCGTAGTCGCATATCAACGGATTATCCTGTATCAAGGAACCGTCTTCAATACAAACCAGGCGACATCTTCCGCGCACAATATCGGCACCGGTTTTTACCGCCTCGTCGTAGAACACTTTAAGTGCTCCCGGGCAAAGAGCGTCATCGCTGTCTAAAATCACGATGTATTCACCAAGTGCGGCTTCCACCGCCGTTCGCCGAGCCTCTAAAAGTCCAAGATTTGCGCGGTGCTCAAGGTACCGAACCCTGCCCCGCGCAAGCCTGTTTTCTTTTACGAATGCTTTTACAATTTTTTTTGCATTGCGTCCTTTTTCATCCTTCCCTTTGCTTCCGTCGTTTACAAGAACAATTTCCCAGTCAGGAAAGTCCTGTGAAACTACAGAATCTAACGCTTTTCGAAGCGTTTTTTCTGAATTATAGACCGGTATACAAACAGAAATTTTTGTCATTTTTTAATAAATACAAAATATGTACTAATTACAACTCTCCAGGTCCTTTTATACCATTTATACTTGTTCCACCAGCGGAAAGTGTTTTTGAGAAAGTAACATCTACATCTTTTGCACTAATAGACTTTGTTGTAAGATCTACCGTCACAACTCTGTTTATATCCTTTACTGTTGTTTTACTATCATCAGCCTCGTCAATATAAATGTATGCACCATCGTCGGCAATTACAAGTTTTTTTGGCTTGATTGCAACAAATTTTTCAGGTCCATAGAAATAATGAATGTTAGCCAGATTCTCTTCTAAAGGAGGAATAACAGTGATATAAGCATCATTTGCAGGAATTGCAGTTCCATTCACTGTTGTTGCGTTAGATGTAATTTTATAGTCATCACTTCTATACATATAGAGCGGACCTTTAGAATTCGACTCAGCATACCAGCCCAGTATGTATTTATTACTAAACTCCCCATAGCCAGTCCATTTAGACGGTGCAAACTCATCTACTCCTTGTGTAAGGTCAAATTTGAGGATTCCACCATTACTTGTATAAATGGTCTTAAATTTCTCAAATGTAGTTGTAGAAGTTCCGTCTACATCCTTCGTTTCCTTATAATAAATTTCTTCCGTACGAGGATTTTTTGTTTGAGCACGGATAAGGGCATAAACGAACGGATGAGTTTCGTTTTCACCTACAGGTTCGTCGCTTATCATCAAATCTGTAATTTCGATGCGGTCGTCTTCCATATGGAAGTAGTTATCCACAAAGATATATTGTCCACTACCCGTATCGTATTCTTCTATACAGTAGGATTTATTGGAATTAGAAACAAAAGTTAAACCTGTTATTTTATTATCCACATCTTTTCCAATGGTAAAAATAGCCTTGTACACTTTTGTTTTATCATGGTCGTTGTATTCATTAGTTTCTGAATAAGCCAGATATACACAAGACTCTTTAACTGTTTCGTCATTCACAGTCTTTGTCAAAAAGCCTTCTGAAACTGCTATACAACCAAAACTCGACATTTCTTCTTTTGCTAAATTTATATAATTTCCTTCTGCATCTTTTGCAACAAGAATATCCCCTGTTTTTATATCATAGTAACCAAAATTGAATGTATTTCCACCACAGTAAATTGCCAAATAAATTTTACCATTGCAGTAGGTATAACCAAGGAATCCATGAATATATTCAAAATAGCCATCATCATCATAACCTTGAACTAGTCCACAAAGATCTACACTAAATGAATAATCAACAACATACCCGCAATAGGATTTTTTATATCGATAAAGATAACCGTCTGACATAAGATAGATAAATTTTCCATCCTCACCGCCAAAACATAAATCCGGAGTTCCAGTAGCAGCTGTCGCAAACGAAACAGTAACGTCCTCATTTCCTTTTATTTCAGAGAAGAATTGGGCACCCTGCAATTTATTTGCAGAACGAGTAGCTTCAGAACCATATATAAACGAAAGCAGGTTATTTTGCTGAGAATTCCACAATAAAATCGGGGTATCTGTTATTTCATATTTATTAGTTTCATTAGTTCCAATTGTAAAGAATTCTACAGACTCCTGATTTTTTAAAACAGCATCAGAAATCAAAAATTCTGTAATTACAGAGTTTTCTGTTTCGCGGTCTACAAAATACGGAGCTTTGCCATACCATTGGTTTGTAACAAAACCTTTGTAAACCGAAACCATTTCTTTGCATTTAAAAACCTCTTTTCCAGCAGTATTCACAAAAGAAAGCTGAACCTCATGACTTCCCGCTTGTACATCAGAGAATTCAAACTGAACAGTGCCGTCATCCGAAAAATCTATAGACTTATAATTAGGATTACTGTCTGTATTTTTCCTCTCCAACCAGGTCCAGGTTACGCTTTTAGCATCAAAATCAGAAGCTTTTGAAATCTTAAGAGAAATACTTCCTGTTGCACTTTCTGTAGTAATAGGCTCCAAAAATATTTTATAATCTTCCTCAATAAAGTCCTCATAACCGTCAGGATAACATTCTACATCAATAGAACCAGAAAGACGATCTGAAACCTTTGCCGTAACCTCCCATCTTCCAATTTTATTCAACGGAATTGAATACAAGAACTCACCATCTTCATAGGTTACAGTGCCTTCTACGCCCAAATTGTTGTTTCCAGACTCTTCTTTCCATCCACGATAAACTGCCGAAAGCGTAAATTCAGATAAGTTAACTGCCATCTCTCTGAAATAAGGATTTATGTCGCTTGCTGCAGAACGGGAAACTTCTTCTTGATTTACAAGAGTAAGACCGCCTTTCAAACCTAAGGAACCGCTTAAAGTGTATACAAAATCTGAGGATTCAAGGCCGGCACCAGAAGATGTCTTTTTCTCAGAACCGGCAGAAGAATCTGTAACCGAATTTGAACAGCCTGCAAATAAAGCAGAAAGTGCAAAAAAAGCAAAAAATGCTGCATTTTTTAATGCATTTTTGTATGTAATATTCTTTTTCATTTCTTCTACTCCTATTCTGAAAGTTTGATGAGCCAGTTGTCGTAGTTGTGTTCTTTTATCATATCCTCAAGTTGTTCAAGAACCGTTTTATCACCTGCAACAATCTTAGTACCTTCATCATCCGGAATTGATGTTGGTTGAGTTTCAGCATATTTATTCCAGTTGCTGTTCTTTGTATCTTCATTACCTGAAAGGTTATACCAGGTACCGGTAACCCAGCTGGAAGCATCCAAATCCAAAAGCGCAACGGTCATTGCATATTGTCCACAAGCCTGGAATGGACGAACATTTATAGCCCTTACTGAAGAAGGCAAGTCAATATGCATAAGTTGACTACACTCATAGAATGCCATTCTGCCTATAACTTCAATATTGCTAAAGTTGATTTCAGAAACCGCAGCTCCATGGAATGCCTCTTTTCCGATAATCTTAACATTCTTAAAATCTAGGTTTGTAACTTTTATGTATTCGAATGCTTCGTCTCCAATTGTTGTAACCGCTCCAAAATCAATACTTGAAAGCGGAGTACCGGCAAATGCATTGTTTCCGATTGTTGTTACATTTCCAAATTTTACCGTTTCAACATTTAAGTCTTTGAATACATCATCATTAATTACAGAAACACCAGCAAGTCCAGAATCAGTAGAAGAGAAGTCAAGATTTGTAAGCGAAGCAGAATTCTTTGCGCAGGCTATAACTTTTTCAGTAACAGAGTGGTCATCAGAGTTTTTAACCATTTCAATCAGAATTGAATCATTCTGGGCACTCCTGTAGCAGCCATTCTTTTCATCAACAACAATTTTTTCAAGTTTTTTAAGATTATCAAATACGCCAGACTCAATAGTTTTAACATACTGGTGAAGATAAACGGAAGTAAGATATTCTCCAAGAGCGCCTGCACTAATAGTAGTGATATTTACCGGTAACTTAAGTGATGTAATTCTAGTACTGTCAAACATTCCTGATTCAGCCTGTATAATATCATTCCAGTCATCGTCAAGATTGTAACATGCTACAAAATTAGAAACATCCAGTTCTACATAATTTGATGCACAATTCATAATACGATTCAGCGTTTTATATGCATCACCATCGAGCAAAGGAGTATAGCTAATATGAGTATTATATGCATCCCCATCGTGCAAAGGAGTATAGCTAATATCATCTGAACCTTCCGTTACTTCGTTAGGTACCTGAACAACCACAAGAGCTGGTGCCTTCAAAGCACTTAAATCACTCACAATCTGTTTTGCTAAATCGGAATCATTCTCTGGAAAATCCGGGTTATATGATATACCTACCGACGGGTCAATCGTGTATTCAAAATATTCCTTATTCTGAACTTCAATATCAAAGTTTGCAGAGCTCTTAACACCCTTGTATGCAGCGGTAACATAAAGCTGGTAAGTGCCACCGGTTTCAAGAATATCATTCTGTACAGTTACTTCGTTGCCATCAGCATTTGTCTCTGTTCTTTCTCCTGCAATAACAAGTCTTGCAGGTTCCATAACCGGATTATAATCCTCATCATAAACAACATTACCTTTATCATCCAGAAGCGCTGTTGCCTTATTTTTAACCGTATAGTAAGTGCCGTATTCTTCGCTGTTGATGAGGTTTCCGCCATAGTAAAGTTCAGCGTTCCAATAGATATTTTCATCATAAGAAACAACAGAGTTATCACTAACTGATTTTGCCGTAAAATTAATCTCACCACAGTTAAGATAAAGCGTATTAGAGTCAACACTAATATCAAAAATCTTTGAATTAACTGCAATACTTCCTGAGTTTTTTTGAACCCAGGCTGCATAAATAGTACAGTCATCTGTCGGCGCTTCAGTAAAGTCAAATTCGTTCCAAAGTTCTTCAGAAGTATACCATCCGGCAAAGACAAGTCCATCATTGTCAATTCCAGTTATCTTAGAAGTAGGATCGGTTATTGTGCTTCCTTCAACTACATACTGATCTGGAACAGATTTTTCATCCTCTGGTTCATCCAGATAGGTTTCAAAGCTGATTTTATATTTATGTGTCCAATGGAACTGATAGTACCAGGAACGAAGATTTCCCTGTAAATCCTTTACAGTAAGTGCAATATCGTAAGTACCCGTTAACCAGTCATCCATAGGAACTTCCAATATTGCAGGGTTAGTTTCCGATTCTGTCATTCTGTTTCCATCAACTGTCCATTCATAATCTGTAAATCGGGATGAATCGGTAACCTCAAACTGGCAGGTAACCGGGGTCAGCCATGTATACTGAACTTGAACTTCGTTCATTGTTATCACGTTGAGATTTGCATCAATCTGAGCAACCGCCTTCTCTTCCCAAACTGCAACCAGCTGGTAGTCCATTGCGGTATCGCGGCCAACTCCAATCTTCGTGATAATCTGGTCTGTAGTATCTGTGCCGCTGGTTCCGCCGGTTACGCCTGCGCCGTCGTCAACTGAAATAACTCCGGTTGTGCCGTCTGCGCTGCCCTTGTCGTCGGAGGTTTCGTCTTCAAATACCAGGCTGGAGTCGGATTCGGCTTTTTTCTGAACCTTCCAGCCCTTGAAAATATAGCCTTCACGGCTGATTTCGTCGGCTCCCGGAAGGGTTACGGCGGTGTAGGCGTTTCGTCTTGTTACAAGTTTATCAAAAACGCCCTCTGCCCAGCTTCCCAGGGCTGTGTCGTAGTCGATGTTATAGTAAACGTTGAATTCTTTAACATCCAGCGGAATTACTTCTTCAGTCTTAAAGCCGTGGATATAAACGATATCGGTAATTGTGTTCAGCGCATTTGTACAGTCATAGTCTTCTGTATCATAGAACTTAAAGTACAGATAGTATTTTCCGTTTGGCACGTTATTGAGCATGTACTGTGCGTAGTAGTAGCCCTTTTCCGGAGCGTAGGTCACCTGGTCATCAGGGTAAATCGTAAGTGAATCAAAATCGTAGAAAGTGCCCTCATCTGAATCGGAGCCGGAAGCGTCTTCTTCAGAAACTGCGGTTCCGGAAGTGCCGTCAGAGCTGATTGTGCCGTCAGAAGCGGTTCCGTCAGAACCTGATGTTCTTGCAGCACCTGCTTTTTCATATGGAACAAGAGAACCCTTTATTGCACCAAAACGGCCATGGTCATTTGAATCTGCCGGCCAGTACAGGGTTACAAGAAGGCAGCCGTTATCAGCGTAAGAAGTATTGAAGGTAAGGGTTGTTGTTTCCTTAGAAATCTCAACGCCTTCAAGCTTTGCTGTCTGGGAAACATGCTCGTTTGAATCAACCGAAGAATATGCGGTTTTCAAAACAAGGGTAAAATCGTATTTTCCGTACAAGAGTGAAATATAGCCGCTCTTAAAATCCTTGATGGAGTTCCACTCACGGATAAAACCTTCTGCTTCCTCAACATCAGGCAGCACTTCGTCAGAATCTGAGTCTGAAGAAATGCGCTCTGCAGTGAGTTCAACCTTTACTACATCATCAAGAGTCATTTCATTCGGCATAATGGTTCGGCTGCCTGCACCTGAATCTGCAAGGGCAAAGGTAACCTTTGAAACGCCGTTATTTTTCTTTTCGCTTTTTACATCAGCACTAAGAGCACTACAAGAAATCAGAAGCGAAATGATTCCTGCTAAAACCGGAACAAAAAATATTTTTTTCATAAACCTGTCCTTCTCCTATTGCTTTATAACTTCAAATGAACACAGAGCGGTATATGGCTCGCCGTTAATTACTGCCTCAAATGTCAAACCATAATTTCCCATTTTATCGCTTGAAAGCTTGAATTCTACCGTTGTTCCGATGTCAGAAGAACCATCACCGGATGCAGCCACTTCATCAGGGGCGACAACTTTGCCTTCAATAATCCATTTGTATGAAGAAATTACAATGCCTTCAGCTGCAATTGCCTTAAAGGTTATAGAACCGTCATCGTCATTTTTTACAGAAACGATGTTAATCTTCTTTCCAAGATCCTCTGTATCAAGTGTTTCAAGCTTGATTTCGATTGCAGAAGCGTCGATGCTTCCACTTTCGAACCATTCTGCCGTCAGGGTAACATCTGCGTCTCCCATAACAAAGCTGGAGTTTGATTTTTTGGTATAAAGATTATTGCCGTTCTTCCAGCCCACCAGCAGGTGATCTTTGTAAGAAACAGTAAAGTCAAGCTCTACAGTCTGTCCGTAGCGGTATTTTTTTGCCGCAGGAACCGTGATTTCTTCGCCGGAAGCAGTTCCGTCACCTTCAGTTCCTTCGCCTTCACTTACAACGATGCCGTCCGTTTTTCCGGAAGCACCTGTTTCTGCAACTGCAGTTACGCCGCTTAAATAAGTTACTGTATGAACATTTCTATTATAGTAGATTTCTACAACAGTTCCCGATTCTTCAATTGCCTTCTGTTCAAAAGCCTGAGCCGTAAAGCCGGTGTACTTTCTTGCAACGGCCTGGGTAAGGCTTCCAACTGTACCTGTAAGAGTATCAGCGTTTTTACTGCCAGGTGTTGTTATGTCTGTTCCGCTTGCTGCAGATGAACCGCCGGCAGCTGCTCCGCCAGAAGATTCCAGCTTATCTTCGGTGTAACCGTCGCCTTCAGCATCCTGCAGGAAGTGTTTTACCGTGTAAGTAACTTCGCATCTTTCAAGAGTAATATCCAGGGAATTTCCAGCCTCAACAATTTTGGTCTTTGAGGAAGTTCCCTTAAAATAGATAGTTTTTTCGTTAGTTTCGGAATCAAGTGAATAAATAAAAGCCGAAGCGCTGACTGTTGAACCTAAAGGAAGCTCGTCAAACTGAATGGAAACCGTTTTTCCAATAACTACGGATTTTGTTTTTGAGCCGGCATCAGCACCCGTCAAGCTGACTTCAAGAATAAGAGAGCTCTGTTCCTGTGAATCTGAATCAGAATTTTCCGTTGAAGTACCGTCGCCTTCGCTTACAGTGATATCAGTTTCAGAAACACCGTCAATTTTCTCAGCCTTCTGAACTGAACGGGAGGTATTTTTATTTTTTCCCTGCTGCATTTCTGCCACTTCTGATTTCAGCCGCTGACAGGCAGCCTTATCCAGATTAAATGAAACAGAACCGGTCGCATCCTGATTATTGGAACAGCCTGTAAAAAATGCTCCAAAAACAAAAGAAAACGCCAAAATTAAAAAGGATTTTTTGCAATTAACCATTTTTAACCCCCGGAATTTTAATTCCACAAACAATTTTTCACCGTAATAGTAAATTATATTCTGTGGATTAACAAGAGATTTTTAAAAAGGTTTAGAATATGTTTAGAATTGAA
>CAMHMJ010000048.1 GCA_946186185.1 uncultured Treponema sp.
ATAAGATGGGCCGCCTTAACCTCTCTTACATTGATGCACTTGAATCTAAGTAGTTTTTAAGGCAGATTTAGCAAAAGCCCGTTCAGTTTTGGACGGGCTTTTTTTTGAAAAAAAATAAAAAAAAATGTGAAATTTTAACTTTTTGCTGTTGACACAAAATTCGTTTTTCGATATATTAATATACATCAACGCCGCAGTAGCTCAGTTGGTAGAGCGCCGGACTGAAAATCCGTATGTCGTTGGTTCGATCCCAACCTGTGGCAATGGCTTCTTACGAAAGTAGGAAGCCTTTTTTTATGTCTGGAACATTTTATATTTTTTGGACTCGGTTTTTTATTCCAGAAAGTTGCTCCTTCAAATCTCAAAAAAATCCTTGTGCTAATAAATATGCTGATTTATAATTATTGTATGAATTGGTTACTTATTGCGTCTGACGAAGAAAAATCGGCTCAGGTTTGTGAGTCTTTGAATAAATTATTTCCCGAAGCTGTTGTTTATCAGAGTGGCGTAGAAAAAAAAGAAGTCCGCGCTCTTTATGAAATTTTAAGCGAAATTACCGGTCTAATTCTTATAAGCGATAAAATCTCTTCCGGCTGCGAGCTGATTGTGGGATATTTGTGCGGTAATAAGGTGCCGGTTCTTACAAATGCTGCCATTGACAGTGAAGTTTTAGACTGCTTTGAAACCCTGAACTGTGTCAGCGATGTGGACGCAATTCTTGCATACCTTAAGAAAAATAAAAAGAAAATTTCCCGTGAGGTTCAGAAGAGGGAAGCCCTGAATTATCTTTTTGAGAAGGGAATTCCATATACTCCTGACCATTTTTCAAAATATATTGAAAAGGGAAATCTTGATATCTGTGAATGTTATCTTGCCGCCGGAATGGATGTAAACAGCCGCGACAAGGACGGTACTCCAATGCTCAATATTGCCGTTCGTAACGACAACACTAAGCTGGTGGAATGGCTTTTGAAAAACGGGGCAGAGCTCAATCCTGTGAGCGAAGACCGGGGCTATACTCCTCTTATGGATGCTGTATGGCGGAAAAATACTGAAATTACAAAGCTTCTTATCGATAAAGGCGCTGATGTAAATATCATCAACAAGGAAGGGCAGACCATGATTATTCTTTCTGTTGGTGCCGACAATGTTGAAATCAGCCGGATGCTCTGTGAAGCAGGTGCCGATGTTGACATTCAGGATCAGATGGGAATGAGCGCCTACGGTTACGCCAGCCTTTTTAAGAAGCAGGCACTTCTGGAAGTTCTTGAAAAATACCACAAAGAAGGGTAATTTTCCGTGTTCTGTATTTGTGACCCGCTTTTGTGTTCGCACTTCTTGAAAAATACCATAAAGAAGATTAAAATCTCCCTATGAAAAATAAAAAACAGTCAAATCTCCTGAAAGTCTGTTTTGCCGGAGGCGGAACAGGCGGTCATATATATCCTGGTCTTGCGGTGGCGGACAGCCTTCGCTCCTTATGTAAAAAAAATGGAAAAGAAGTAAAAATCTTCTGGATTGGAAATTCCAGCGGGATGGACAGAACAATCGTTTCTAAAAATGTAGATTCTGACGGGAATCTCAGTGCCGATGTTTTTTATGGAATTCCTTCCGGAAAGCTCCGCCGTTATTTTTCAATTCGTAATTTTTTTGACCTTTTTAAAATCGGCTTTGGTTTTATTTCGTCTTTTTTCATTTTATTGAAAATCCGTCCGGCCGTTCTTTTTTCTAAAGGCGGCTTTGTAAGCGTTCCGCCGTGCATCGCGGCAAAGCTTCTTCATATTCCCGTATTTACCCATGAATGTGATTTTACCCCGGGACTTGCAACCCGGCTGAACTCTAAATCCGCAGAAAAAATCCTTGTTACTTACGAAGAAACGAAAAATTATTTTTCGGCGGCAATTCAGAAAAAATGTGTTGTAACGGGAAATCCTGTGCGCCCGGTTTTCTATAAGGCAAATCCGGAAGAAGGAAGAAAATTTCTTGGATTGGGAAGCAGTCAGAATGACGCGGCTGCGGAACCGGCTGCAGAGAGTAATTCTGGTGAGGTAAAGACTGCATCTGGCGGGGAAAAACCAAACTGCTCTAAGCCGGTGCTTTTTGTCCAGGGAGGAAGTCTTGGTGCTCATCAGATAAACGAACTTGTCCGGGAAAATATACGCTGGCTTTGCGAGCGTTTTATTGTGGTTCATCAGACCGGAAGCAAGGAAGGGGAGTTTTTTAAGTCCTTTGAACCTGAGCTTCAGAAATCCGGAGATTACAAACCATATCCTTTTATTTACAAGGAAATGTGCGATGTTATGGCTTCCAGCGATGTAATTCTTTCCCGGGCCGGAGCCAATTCAATCTGGGAATGCGCCGTTCTTTCTAAGCCAATGGTTTTAATTCCTTTGTGCGGAAGCGGAACCAGAGGGGACCAGGAAGATAATGCGGCTAATTTTGAAAAGCAGGGAGCCGCTCTTGTTCTTTCCCGGGAAAACGCCACTTCCGAAAAGCTGAAAAGTGCCCTCACAGTGCTTCTTGAGGAAAGCCAGCGGGCGAAGATGCAGGAAGCCTGCCGTAAACTGTGTTCCGGCAAAAAGAGTGATGAAATTATTTCTGAGATGATATATAATAGAATCTAATCTGTTTGTGGGAGGAAAAAATGTCTTTTGGTGTTCTTGATATTGTTTTTGCCGGAGTTGTGCTGATTTTTGCAATTTCCGGTCTTATTAAGGGATTTATTGGAGAGCTTTTTGGAAAGCTTTCTTTCATACTTGGAATTTTCTTTGCGGTTGTATTCAATGCCCGCCTTTCCGAGGTTCTTGCAACAAAAATCGAAAACGAATATCTTCAGAAAATTGTAGCATTCCTGCTGATTTTTATAGTTGTATTCATTGTATTAAAAATCCTTCAGATAATTCTACAGAAGCTTTTCAGCGGAAAGGTTATGGGGCCTCTTGATAAGTCCCTTGGTCTTTTTCTTGGACTTGCAGAAGGTATCGTAATCGTTGCATTCCTGATTTACATTTTTACAATTCAGCCATGGATTGACCTTTCTTCATACCTTGACCAGAGTATGTTTTACTCAATGCTCTCCGGTATCATTCAGTCTTCAGTTGAAAGCCTCGGAAATGGAAATGCGTAATGTTTGAAAATCTACTGCACCAGAATGCTTCAAGTCAGATAAAGAATGACATTACAAAATCGATTTTCCCGGGTGCCGTGCTTTTTGCAGGCCCGAAAGGCTCCGGAAAGCTCACCTGTGCCCTGGAAACTGCCCGTATACTTTCCTGTATGCAGACTCCCAAGGCAAGGTGGAACTGCACTTGTCCTTCCTGTCTCCGTCACAAGTCCCTTACACAGACGAACCTTCTTTTAACGGGACCCAGGGACTGTACTCCGGAAATTAAGGCCAGCCGGGAAACTTTTTTGTGCGCCCTAAAAGAAAAACAGTCTTTTCTTGATGCTACCCGGTATCTTTTTCTTCGCAGCATCAGAAAGCTTACTCTCCGGTTTAATCAGGTTTTGTGGGAAGGGGATGACAAGCTTAATAAAATTGCCGTTGTGATGCAGGAAATCGATGAAAATCTGGAGCTTCTGGATTTTCCCCGGGCTCTTCCAGAATTTGAAGAAGTAGAAAAGATTTCAGAAAAGCTTATTAAGCTTACTGAAAAGCTGGAAACTGAATTTTTATACGATTCTCTTCCCGTCAGTCAGGTGCGGAATATTTCTTCCTGGGCGCGGGTTAAAACAGCCGGTGAAAAAAATACGGTAATCATTGAAAATGCCGACAGAATGCTTGAAAATGTCCGGAATGCCCTCTTGAAGATTCTTGAAGAACCGCCGGAGAATACGGTATTCATTCTTACGGCCACAAGGCGCTCTGCGGTAATGCCGACGATTCTTTCTCGGGTAAGACTTTATAATTTCGTAGAACGAAGTGCAGAAAACCAGCTTGAGGTTATCCGGAAAGTTTATCACGACGAGGCATTTAACGGAAATGTAGAGGAATTCCTTCAGGGATATTTACCTCTTTCTCCTTCCGAGCTTCAGAGAACGGCTTATTCTTTTGTGGAAGAGGTTACAGGGGGTGTAATTCCTGAAATCTCCAGTGTAATTAAAGACTGTAAAAACTTTGAACCCCGGGATATGTTAAAAATCTTCCTGGACCGGATGAATCTGCTCTTCAGGCCTCTTATGAAAACTTCTAAAGGAACCCTTGTACTGGAAGAAGTGAATAAAGCCATCTTTGACTGCTATAACAGCGTAACTGTCTATAATCAGGGAGTTCAGGCTGCCTTTGAACGGCTTGCCCGTGAACTTATAAAAATCAACAGACTGAACGGGAATATTTTCAGATGCGTGATTATGTAAAACGGGTTTCTCAGATGCTCCCGAAGCTTTCTGAGGAGCAGATTAAGCAGATTTTACAGTCGGTAACCAGTGAAAACGAGATGCTGGATTCAATTCTGGATTCACTTTCTACCGGTCTGATGGTTGTAAACACTGACTGGTGTCTGCTTAAGGTTAATAACCTTGCAGAACGCTATTTAAAAGAACCCTTTGTTAATGACGAAATAAAGAATACTTCAAAAAATCAGGAACCGGTTTATAATCTTCTGAATGAAAATGAAATCTGTTCGTTTTTAAAAGACTGTGCAAAAGAAGACAAGACCAATGTTTCTGAGGAATTTTCCACCACCAATTCAAGCGGAAGTATCCGTTTTGTTCAGGTTTCCGTGTTTTCCTGGATTTATGACGGCCAGATGAAGGGGCGCATAATCAAATTTTACGATATTACCGAAAAGCGCACCCAGGAAGTTCTTCTTCGCCGCATGGAAAATATGGCGGGACTTACAAATCTTGCGGCAGGAATGGCCCATGAAATTAAGAATCCTCTTGGTGCAATCGGAATTCATATTCAGCTGATTCAGCGGGCGGTAAAAAAGCAGCGGGAAGGAGAGGGGCTTCTTCCGGAGAAGAAATTTCTTGAAGATCACCTGGATATTGTAAATGAAGAAATTGAAAACCTGAACAAGCTGGTGATGAACTTTCTGTTTGCGGTTCGCCCTGTAAAGGCAAATCTTGAGTTGAAATGTCCGAACCCGGTAATTCAGAATATCGTTCAGTTTTTTGCTCCTGAATTTGAAAAATCCGGGGTTTCCTTTTCCTTTACTGAATGTGATAAAATTGAAAAATTTCCGCGACTCTTAATCGATGAAAAGCTTTTCCGGGAAGTTCTGATTAACATCGTTCAGAACAGTTTTGCCGCAATCAAAGAAAAAATGGATGAAAATGAAAGTTTTTCTGACGGTATGATTGAAATAAAGGCTCTGGTTCGTGACGACCTTTACACCCTGAAAATTTCAGATAACGGGTCGGGAATGAGCGAAGATACCTTAAGCCATATTTTTGAGCCTTATTTTACTACGAAAGCCAGCGGAACTGGACTTGGAATGACAATGGTCTACAAAATCGTAAAAGAATTCGGAGGAGATATTTCGGTTTCTTCCACTAAAAATATTGGCACGGATTTTACGATTACAATTCCCGTTCCTCAGACCGACAAAAAACTTCTTGGAAAAGGAAACTGCCTGTAGTTGATGTTAAAACTTCCGGCGACGGTGCCTTCCGGTGACGGGCATGTAACAGGGCTGCGGAAGTTCAAATAGAGCCGATTTTGGAGTGAACTTATGAAATTTACGATTCTTGTTATCGATGATGAAGAAAATATTCGAAACGGTCTTGCTGCAAACTTTGAAATGGAAGATTATGCGGTAAAAACTGCTGCCAGCGGAAAGGAAGGCCTTGCCCTTATTCAGAAAGGGGATATTGATCTAGTTGTAACCGATCTTCGCATGGACGGAATAAGCGGCGAGGAGGTGCTTCGCCGGGTTACAACTGAAACTCCGGGTCTTCCTGTAATTGTTCTTACCGGCCACGGAAGCATTGACGCCGCCGTGGATGCAATGAAAAACGGTGCATACGATTTTCTTACCAAGCCTTTAAATCTGGATCAGCTTAATGTAATCGTAAAACGGGCTCTTCAGACCCGGGAACTTTCCCTTCAGCATACGATGCTCAAAAAAGAGCTGCAGGATGAAACCAGCTTTGATAAAATGGTTGGAAACAGCCAGGAAATGAGAAAGCTTTTTGAGCTTGTAAAAAAGGCTGCTCCTTCCCGTGCAAGTGTTCTTGTAACCGGGGAAAGCGGTGTAGGTAAAGAGCTGGTTGCCGACGCCCTTCACAGTCTTTCCCCACGAAAGGACAAGAGCTTTATAAAGGTTCACTGTGCCGCCTTAAGCGAAACTCTTCTTGAAAGCGAGCTTTTTGGACACGAAAAAGGGGCCTTTACCGGGGCTGACTCCATGAAAAAGGGACGCTTTGAGCTTGCTCATGGGGGAACGATTTTCCTTGATGAAATCGGTGAAATAAATCAGGCGACTCAGGTAAAGCTTCTCCGTGTGCTTCAGGAACGAAAGTTTGAACGGGTTGGGGGCGAAGAAACCATCGAGGTTGATGTCCGGGTAATTTCTGCAACCAATAAAAATCTTGAAGAGGAAGTGAAGGCCGGCCGCTTCCGGGAAGATTTGTTTTACCGACTGAATGTAGTTCATCTCCAGGTTCCGCCGTTACGGGAAAGAAAGGATGATATTCCGCTTCTTGTGGACAGCTTCTTAAAAAGATTCAGTGAAGAAAACGGAAAGAATATCTCGGGCTTTGACACCCGGGCGAAACAGGCTTTGTACAAATATGACTGGCCGGGAAATATCCGTCAGCTTCAAAACTGTATAGAAAGTGCTGTGGTAATGTGTTCCGGAAACGAGATTACTCTGGATGACCTTCCTCCGAACATTGCAAATTATTCCGGAGAAGAAAGTATTTCCATTCCGATGGGGCTTCCTCTTGAAGAGGCGGAACGAATTGTAATCCGGGAAAATCTAGCCTTTAACAAAGGAAACAAAAGTAAGACTGCCGAAATTCTGGGAATTGAAAGGAAGACGCTTTCTAAAAAACTGGGGGAAAATCTATAGTCTGCGCTGCTTCGAGTCTGCATATAGTACAAAACTGGCGGGAGGGTAGCGGCGTGGTTGCCTTATCTTGAATCAGATAACTGTTCCGTCCGGAATTACGGCACCTTTCCGGATAACGATGATTCCTTCTGCAACATAGAAATTTCCGTGGTCGCCGTTTTCGTAGGTTCTTCCGTCCACATTGATTCGTACATTGTTTCCGATTCTGGCGTTTTTATCGATGATTGTTTTGTAAATCCTGCAGTTTTTCCCGATTCCCAGCTGAGGCCGGCCTGCTTCTGTATTTTTAAGCCGTGCTTCCTGATTTTCATAGAAGTCGGCCCCCATCATTACAACGCCGTCCAGGTTCGAGCCGTTTTCGATGATGGATCGAAGACCGATTATGGAATTGGTAATGGTACAGTCCGTGATAACGCATCCTTCAGAGGTCAGAACGGCGTTCATTGTAGCGCAGTTGATTTTTGAAGGCGGAAGGTTTCGCATGTGGGTGTAAATCGGTTCGTCTTCCTCGTAAAAGTTGAACTGAGGACTGATTTTTGTAAGCTGAATATTGGCTTCGTAAAAACTTTTTACGGTTCCGATGTCTTCCCAGTAGCCGTCAAAAATGTAAGCATAGATTTTCTCTTTTTTGATGGTTTCCGGGATTACTTCCTTTCCAAAATCCTTGTAGTTATTGTCCAGCATTGCTTCAAGGGCTTCTGCATTAAAAATGTAGATACCCATGGAAGCAAGATATTCCTTGCCTTCCGGCAGTTCTTTTCTCTGGCTTTCCGGGATTTTGTAGTCGTCGATGTTCAGGTCTTTTGCAGGCTTTTCAAGGAAGCTTTTTATAAAGCCCTTTGAATCAATGTTCATGATTCCAAGCTGGCTTGCCTGTTCCCGGTTTACGGCATTTGCCGCAATGGAAACATCCGCTTTATTTTTGATATGGGCTTCAAGGAATGCCCTTAAATCCATTCTGTAAAGCTGGTCTCCGGAAAGAATTATGTAATGTGTCGGATTCTGTGCATTAAAATGCTGAAAGCTTTTTCGTACGCTGTCCGCCGTTCCTTCATACCATCCGTCGTGTTCAAGGGTCTGTTCCGCAGCAAGAATTTCAACGAAACCCTTAGAGAAACGGTCAAAATTGTAGGAATTAGTGATGTGAAGATGAAGGGAAGTGGAATTGAACTGGGTTAAAAGGTAAATCTTTTTGAAGCCCGAGTTAATGCAGTTTGAAATTGGAATATCAACAAGCCGGTATTTTCCGCCGAAGGATACAGCCGGCTTTGCTCTTTCTTTTGTAAGTGGATATAATCGCGTTCCTTTTCCGCCGCCTAAAATGAGTGCAACCACTCTGATTTCATCTTTTTCTTTTGCCATCCTTTTAATTATACAATGATTGTTTAAAAACGCAAAATGGAAAATTGAAGGAAGTCATAAAAAATACGAAAAATTATTAAATTTGATTATTTTGCTATTGACTAAAAATATAAAAATCTATATAGTAAATATCACTTACGGGATGTAGCGCAGCTGGTAGCGCGTCTGGTTTGGGACCAGGATGTCGCAGGTTCAAATCCTGTCATCCCGATTCAAGGTACTTCAAAAATGAAGTACCTATTTTATTTAACAAAAAAATATTAAAAATATTAGAAACAGGATTTGAAGCGGAGTGAGCGCCGAGCTGGCGAGGAAGAGGCGGCATGGAGGCCGCCGGAAGCGAACGTAGCCGCCACGGAGAGAGCGGACAGGAAGTCCGCGATTGGAGTGGCAAATCCTGTCATCCCGATACAAAGGTTCTTGCAAATAGCAGGAACCTTTTTTATTTAACAAAATAATATTAAAAATATTAGAAACAGGATTTGAAGCGAAACGAGCGCCGACCGAATAGGGAGGAAGAGGCGGCATGGATGCCGCCGGAAGCGAGTGTAGCCGCCTTGGAGGGAAGTGACAGGAGGTCACTGACCGGAAAGGCAAATCCTGTCATCCCGATACAAAGGTTCTTGCAAATAGCAGGAACCTTTTTTATTTAACAAAATAATATTAAAAATATTAGAAACAGGATTTGAAGCGGAGTGAGCGCCGAGTTGGCGAGGAAAAGGCGGCAGGAGGCCGCCGAAAAAAAATCAAAATCGGAAATGCATAAAAAAAACGCGGAAGCATTTTAACTTCCGCGTCTTGTATTCTGAAACAATGTAATTTATTCAGCCTGTGGTTTAACCTTCTTTGTTACAACAAGGTTTCCGTTTGCATCGTTTTCGATTTTCCAGTCCATTACATCGTATACGAAATTAACATTCTCGCGTCTCTTGTAGAAAAGACGTGTTGTTACAACCATTTCTGTTTCGTTAAGGTCAATTTCATCGATGCAGTTTCTGCTGATATAAAAAATTGTATTTTCATCTTCGTTTATTTTAAGACACTGTCCTTTTGCAAAGAAAGTTTCTACAAGCTTTTCAGAATTCTGAAAAACTTCACCAAAAGCAAAACCACAAACAAAAAGGATTCCTAAACACAAAAAGATTTTTTTCATAAATTGACTCCTGTAATTTTTAAGCCACACCATTTATCGGTGATACTGATAATTTTAAATCTACAAGTTCGCTTTGTCAATAAAAAATACAACCATTTCTTCTTACGAAACTTAAAATTTGGCTATTTAATACATTTTCCAAAAAAATAAAAAATTTGACAATTTTGCGGGGGGGTAAAATTAATGGGATTTTCTTTTATAAGGAGTTTTATATGAAAAAACTAACTACAGGATTGCTGACGACATTGGCTCTGTTTTCTTTGGGACTGGTCTTTGGTTGCTCCAATATCGATAAGCATGCAGCAGATGATAGTGTAAAGATTACTATCCGTTCAAGCAAGGGAACTACAACAGTTTATAAGGTAGATTCGGAAACAAAAGCAATGAGAAGTGCTGTTCATACTGATAAAATTGGTTTGACAGACAGTCGTTCTTACGAATACGGAACTGACGGAACAATCCGCGCAATCTATGTGGATAATCCGTATACAGGCCGTTCCGTAATAAATTATGGAGACGCTGTGGAAAATTCTTCAAGATCTGCTTCTACGGCAGATGCAAGCATTACGCCTGATAAAGTAAGAACTAAAACCGTAACCTATGAAAAGGGAACCGGACGAAGTGCTGCTTCCCTTGAAGGAAAAACTGAAACCTACACCTACGAGTACTTCTATGATGAAAACGGGAATGCCGGCGGTATTCTGGTAACTGATGAAAACGGCAACGTGTTCTCAAAAGGAGGCGAGTAATGAAAAAGCTTTTTCTGATTCTTTGTGCTGCTGTTCTTGCTTCTGTTTCCGCCTTTGCCGGAACAAATTTCAGAGACAGTATTTTTGACTATCAGAATGACGTAAAGGACTTTTCTGATGATGGTATCAACGAAAACGTTGTTGACGGACGATTCGTTCAGGCATCTCCACTTGATCTTCAGGTTGGAGATATTTTTATCGATGTTGACGGAACGGCCCAGAAGGTTGTTTCAATCACAAAAAAGAAGAACGAAATTATAATCGATACAATTGAGCCGAATATCCGCGAGGTTTTCCTCTTTCTTTATTCTCCTGACCGGGAAATCGAAATTGGGGACGACCTGATGATTTCTCCATACTACGAGCCGAAAGACATTATATTTGACGAAGAACCTGAATCCCGTGTTACCGTAGAGAATCCAAAAGATGGTTATAACTGGGAGAACCCACAGGAAACTATTCATGAAATTATTGACAGCGGAAGTCTTCTTATGGGACTTCTTGAGGAAGCTATGCCTAAGCCGACAATGGCATTTGGAGGTCAGGTAAAGCTTGACGGTAAAAAGCCAAAGTCCCTTTCTGTTGGTGGACTTGAATTTCAGCCCCCGGAGAAAGGTGGAGATGACAGGGTTGAGCAGGGTGTTGAAACTACAATTGAGTTCCAGGCTAGGTTTAAGAATAACGGTATCTCCATTACACCGGGCTTCTGTCTTCCATATACATCTGTAAATACTCACGGAACCTGGAAGTTCTGGAAGTGGACCCTTGATTATCATTCAGGCTATGCACGGGTTGCAGAAAAATATGACGTTCAGCTTGGTGTTGGTATTGGTGTTCAGGTTGAAGGCAAAAAACAGTGGAAATTCCCTCTCTTTACAACTACTCCTTCAGGAACCGGCGTTGCCTTCGAGGTAAAATGGGGTCCGTCTATAAGCGGAAGCATTGTTACAGGCTTTGAATATTATACGCACCTTGTCAAGGAGTCTGAGGCTGGCTGTACACTTGACGGTCTTCTCTGGTATTGTGTGCCAACCAGTGTGTATACAAAAGTGGGTAGAAATGATAGATACTCTGGAGTTTATTTCTACGGAGCCCTTTCCGGTGAATTTGCAGGTCATGTCATTCCTATTATTTCAGTTCAGGTTGCCGGAATGAGCATTGCTGAGTTTGATTTTGATGTTTACAATGCTTTACGCGGTGAAATCATGATTATAGCTAAAAATGTAAATGATCCGGAAATTAACATGTCGGAAAAATCCTTCCAGTGGCATGGCTCTGTTGGAGACTATCTTGGAGGAACGCTTACAGTAGGATTTGTAAACAACGCTATTTCCAAGCAGTGTCTTGCATTTGAAGTTCCGACTTTCAGTCTTAACTGGGGAAATTAATAAAGGTGAAGCCTATGAAAAGATTAAAACAAATACCTTTTCTTCTTTGCTCAGCCCTTGCCTTGTTTCTGATTTTCTCCTGTTCAAATGACAGCTCTGATTCGGACTCTGGTTCCGAAAAGAAAACTGACAGTGAACAGAAGGTTGAAATCGGAGAGGAGTATAATGCTCCTTCCGGAAAACAGGTATACAGAATGGTCACAAAGAGCGGTAACTTTTCCACCGAAAAGACTGAAGTCTGGTACTATGATGAAGAAGACAAACTGGTTTATTACAGTGAAATAGTCGAATCTGGCTCTGGCAGCTCTTCAGGTTCTGGTGTTTCCGGTGGCTCTGGAACGGAAGTTGTTTCTGAATCCATCTCCTATACGGATGCTGCAAAGACTAAAGTTTACGGGAAAGAAAAACACAGCGTTTCCCATGAAGAAAATACCGTTGTTGATTTGTACGAATACTATGATGCAGCCGGAAAAATTACTTCGGCTATCTTTGAAGCCTTCGATGTGGAATCTCTGGTTCGTACAACCTGCGAATACGATCCAAACAAGACGGAAAAAAATGTTTTCAAGTACTCGGTGGTGATGTGCAGCGAAAACGGAAGTGATCTTGAGTTTTCTCAGTATTATGCAAAAAGCCTTACGGTAAATCCTTCTACCCGGGAAATATCCGGTGAGCTTCTGGTTGAAAAAAATGTGGTGTACCAGTATGACGGAATAACTGATATTTCTACTTCCGTTCCTCTCTGCACAAGCTTTATAACTGTGCTCAACGATTATGATGATACTTACAGTCAGAGCGAAGAAATAAAGCTTCAGAGAACCGTCTGCACTCTGACTGAATACAGGTGGAATCAGGATTTGTACCCGGAACATCCTATGGAAGAAATTTCCTACAATGTAGAATTTGACGAGGATAAGGGAGAATACATTCCTGTAAAGCAGAGCGGATACAAGGTTGTTCAGCTGGCAGACTTTGAAGGACAGAAAAAGGCCATTCAGGAAATCTGGCTTACTTCCGATGGAGAGACCCAGTACAAGTATGTCTATGATTACGATATAGACAACCTCTATGAGCTGGATCCGGATTCTTATGATCAGGCGGGTGTAAAACCTCTTTATATGACTAAAAAGGAGTTTTATCAGAATTCCTCAAAGGGCCTTTTCCTGGCAGAATCATCGGAATACCTGAAATACAACGCAGGGGATAACAACGAATTCTGTTATCAGGTTGAAATCCACAAAATTTACGACAACCTGTAGGGAGGAAAAATGAAAAGATTTAAGCACATAGAACTGTTTTTAGGTTCAGTACTGGCCTTGTCTCTGTTTTTTTCCTGTTCCAATGGTGACTCTGATTCCGGCTCCGACTCCGACTCAGGAAAAAACACTGATAATCAGACTAAGGTGGAAGCCGGCACGGACTATAAGGCTCCGGTTGGTACTCAGGTTTACAGAATGGTTACCAAACGGCCAAATCTTTCCAGTGCGGGAAGTACGGTAAGCGTCTGGTATTATGATGACAAGGATGCCCTGGTTTATTACAGCGAAGAGGATACAGAGTATTTTGATAATACCCTTACCGGTGAATATAGCGAAGGAACTGTAACTTCTTACACGGATGAAAAAAAGACTGACGTGTTTGGAAAACAGGTTACAATCTTTGGTGATACTGCAACCGGAAGCGGGAACTACATTCTTGATGAGGATTATGACGGAAATAATAAAAAAATCTCAGCCAGAATTCAGGTTTATGAATTAGATGAAGATGAGATGGTAGTTTATTATTATGACTGTGAATACGATCCGAATGCAACAGGGAACAATGTAATCAAGTATCGTGAAGGAACCGTGGATCCTCTTGATTATCATGAAATTATGATTACGGAGTATTATGTAAAAAACTTGTCCTGGAATGCAGAAACACTTAAGGTTTCTGGAGACCTGTATCCGGAATGTCAGGTTGTTTACCTGTATGACGATGAAAAGACTGTTGACGGAGGATTATTCTCTCAGCCTCTTTGCGTGGGATACATTACAACCTATATCGACTACGATTTGACAAAGGCTCCTTCTGAAATGATTGTTCTTCATAAAAATTATTCCAAAACCGAATACAGATGGAATACTTCTCTGTACAATGAAGGACCCCTTGAAGAAATTTCCTACAACCTGGAATATGATGAAGAAAGTGACAGCTACAAAACCATTGAACAGTGCGGCTACAAAATCATTCAGGTAGAGGAATATGACGGCAAGATGCTCCCGATTCAGGAAATCTGGTTTACGGCTGAAGGAAACATCCAGTACAAGTATACCTATGATTATGATATTGAGCCGTTGGATGAGCTTCTTTCGGAGGACATGATTGAAAAGTACGGTCATTCCCACTACATGACAAAGAAGAACTACTATCAGAATTCTTCCACCGGGCTCTTTCTGGCGGAATCATCGGAATATCTGTGGTATAATGTGGGCGACAATAAAGAATACCGTTACGAGGTCGAAATTCATAAAACCTACGATAAAATGTAGGGATTTTTGAAATCGCCTTTATAATTCTTTTATCAAAACCGGAGGGTGAGGAGACTGGCATTAAAGCCTTTCTCCTCATCTTTTGTTGTTGCCGGCGTGTCGTCCTTTTTTTAGGAAAAATTCAATAGTGAAAAGGTTCTTCCTGCTTTTAATATTTAGTCTAAGCTTTTCGCTCCTTTTTGCCCATGACTGGAAACTTTGCGTAGAGCCGCTTTTCGGGCTTAAATACGGGCAGATTGACGAATTTGTCTTTGCAAAAAAATCCTATTATTCAGATGACAAGCTGAGCGAATTGAACTGGGAGATAAAACCAGAACTCTTTGCCGGAATAAAAACGGATTTTGGCTACAAGGATGCCTTTATGGAAATCGGTTTTCTGTATGGAATTCCCATGGGCACCGGAAATATGCTTGATTCCGACTGGTACAATCTTCAGATTAAAAATGCCGGCGAATATCAGTACAAAACCCACTATTCAGAAAGTGATAACTATTTAAAGCATGATTTTTCTCTTTCTGTAAGTACCGGATATAAGTTTGATGCTGTAAATGGTGAGTTTTGCAGGATCCGAATAAAACCTGATGTTTCTTTTGAATACAATAATTTCAGTTTTAACGGGAAAAACGGCTATGCCTGGTACGGAAAAAAAACTCCCTCTTATTACGAAAGCTCAGAAAGTGCGCAGAGTCCTACCTATGATTTTTCAGGAAAAGATGTGATTGATTATTCCCGCCAGTCCTATATTGTCTGGACGGGTTTTGATTTAGAGCTGGAATTTCTTAAAAAAATCACTGTAAATGCAGGTTTTCAGATTTCTCCGTATATCTACGCTGAATCAATTGATATTCATTATCTTACAAATGATGGAACTGTGTATCTTGATGCCACAAGCGGATTTTTTAAGGTTTATAACTGGAGTGCGGGGTTAGCATACGAAGTTAATTCAAGGAACTCCCTGTCGCTTCTGGCTGATTTTTTCTTTGAAGATCTTTTGCGGGGCGACGATTATACCAAATCTTATGAAAGTTATAAAAAAAATAATAATTTTAATCCGGAAACAACAATAAATAAGCCTGTGGAAGGCGGCGCTTCTGCAAATTATTTTTCTATGTCCATAAGCTGGAAATTCAGATTTTTTTAGTCTGATTAGAAGGATGATGAATGCATTCTTTTTTCAATCGTGATATATTATTTTTATGAGTTTTACAAAAACACGACCTCCTGTTTTGTCGTTTTTCCTCTGCTGCATGTTTTTTCTCTCCCTGATTTTTCTTCAGACTCCTTTATTTTCTCAGGATATTAAGCACAATCCCTGGAGCCTGATAATTTACAGAAGTGAAAATGACAGCCGGCTGAACAATATTCGCTGTTATGTCCGCATTACTGATGAAGAAGGGAACGATGTTCTTGGAACTAAGGCAAAAGCTTTTTATGAATGGGTGAATGATAAGGGAAAATACTACGGCTATAAAAAACAGCCTTTTCTGACCGGAGGAATGGCGCTTCACCTAAACTTAAAAAAAGGAAAATATAAAATCAGCGTGTACAGTCCTGAATCCGAGCTTGAATTTTTTGAAGGTGAGGCAAAAGGGGAGTGGAGCTCCAATGAGTTTTTATATGATACGGAAAATCCGCTCAAAGTTATGTTTGTTTACCCCGATGCTGATGAAAACGGCTTTTACAGCGGAAAATGGTATGTTTCCTATAAAGCTCCGCTCTGGCATAAATTTACCCGTCCTGTTATGTAATTTTTGTTCAATGCTAAATTGACACAGCGATTTTTTGACTATAAAATTATGGTATGAATTCATTTATAACACTTCTTTGCCTTTTTGGTTGCGTAATTCCTGCCGCAACACTGAATATCATTGCATATCCTGTAAGCAGAAAATGGAGTATCCGTATTTCTGATTATATTGTAAAAGTTCTGGCACCCCGGGTTTTTGCCATCCTTGAATGCTACAGGAACTTTCATTTTTTTGGTTACGATGAAACAAAAGAGCAGCTTCCAGACCAGTTTACTGTAATTTCCAATCATCAGAGTCTTCTGGATATTCCGGCTTTTATGAATTTTTTCCGGGATAAAGAAATCCGCTTTGTTGCAAAGGATAATCTTTCCCGGCATATTCCTCTTGTTTCAGAGATGCTCCGCGCTCACGAGCACTGTATGATTCCCCGAAAGGGAAGTCCGATGCTTGCAATGAAGACAATCGACAGCTTCGGAAAGCGGGTTGTTTCAAAAAAACAGATCCCGATTATTTTCCCGGAAGGAACCAGAACCAGAGACGGTAATGTGGGTAAGTTTTATTCTGCAGGTTTCAGAAAACTCAACGAATCGGCAAAGCTTCCTGTTGCAGTATGCGCATTGGACGGCGGATACAGTATCCGGGACTTGGGACATGTTATTTCTAATCTTAAAAACGGCTGCTACAGAGTGAAGGTGTTAAAGGTTTTTGACAGTCCAAAGAATGCCGAGGAAGAGCAGAATCTTTTAACCGAAGCAAAAGAACTGATCCAGAAGCAGCTTGAAGAATGG
>CAMHMJ010000049.1 GCA_946186185.1 uncultured Treponema sp.
AAGACTGAATATACGGTTGGGGAACTTTTTTCTACTGAAGGGCTCTCTGTTTACGGAGTTAAAAAAGACGGAGGCGAAGCTGAGATTTTCGGTTGGACGACAAGTCCACGCGCAGGACTTGAGTTTATCGAAAGCGATGTCGGAACTCGAACGGTTATAGTAACTTATAATTTAAGTGGAGGAAAGGGCGGTGGTACCTATACAACGTTTGATGTAGTCCAGGACGCTCTTTCTGCCTCTGAAGTTTCATCTCGTTCTGACGATGAGGTGAAAGAGCTTACGACTTCATTTAAAATCACTGTAAAAGAAGCGGGAAAAATCGTTTCAGACAGCTTCTTCTGGGGAACTTGGGTTCGAATGGACTCGGGCGAGCAGTATGAAATCCTTGAAAGCGAAGTTGTATATCTTGGAAAAGGAAACTCAGATTCTACTGGTAGTGGAAGCAGGTCTGTTTCAAAAAAATCCAGAACGGTAACTCCTTCCAGTGTTTCAGTGGGTACAAAATATAAAATTACCGAAACTTCAGATACCAGTCTTACGGTTCAGGAGTTAGGAACCTTTACAAAACAGAGTGACAGCGTAATCAAAAACGGCGCAATTCCATATTTCAGAAACGGCGGAACAAACCTTGACTATAAACTCAAAATCGTTGGATTCTCGAATAGTAGCCGCGCGGTAAGTACGCAAGGTCTTAAGGGATTGAAAGGTAAGGGTAAGTCAAAAACGTTCACAAGCTTTAAGAGCGAGGGCGAAAGTGACGAAAACGGTGAACTTCACCTTACGGCTCCGACAGCAAACGACACTCAGACTGTAACGATTACTTTGGACGACGGCGGATTGATGGTCATTCCTGATATCATGGTTGCAAATGCCGGCTCGAACATGGGTACGGTTGCGGTGGTTGACGATGATCAGGCAAACTTGAAAATTACCGGAAGAATCAGCGACGAGCAGAAGGACGACGGGTATTTGTATGGAAATAATGCGAAATCTTATATTCTTGAGCTCAATATCAATAATATTAGTGAAAATGCATACAAGGCTTCTTACTGTTCAATTAAACCAAAAGATCCTAACCTCACTTTGCAGCTTGTAAGTGCGCCAACTTCTTCTACAAATCTTGAGCAATTCTTGCTTCCAAAAATTTATGGTGGTGCAGGTCTTTCAGAGCCGATTGTTCTTAAAGTTACTTACGGAACTATGGAACAAACTGAGCCTTACATTGATACGGGAATTACAGTAACTCTTAAGAACGCAACTGGTGAATGGGAAGACTTTGTTCCTCTCAGATTCTTCCGCGGACTTATCCCGATTACGGTTGCCACTCAGAATCCGATGAAAAACGATGGTTCTTTGTTGAACGGTTTTATCATCTATCCTGACGGAAACAACCAGTTCTTCAGCGTTCCAAACAAGGAAAGTAAGATTTTATTTGTTCCGACTTTCGGAACTGATAAGCAATACAAGATGGTTTTCAGCGGCGCTTCTGCAGAAATGAAACTTGAAGACAGCTCGGAAATGATTTACTCGGTTGCTCCTGGCACAACACAGGTTAAGATAATCGATGTAAATAATATCAGTCCAGATGTTCTTTATTTTGGCGGCGATAACCACACCGAAGAGACCGCTTACAATGTAAAAGCTAATGAAGCGTTTATCGCATATCTCGATGCTGACGAAACTGAGGGAATTGATTTCTACAATATTATTGCTGATAGCGAAGAATTTTTCGCCCCGGGTGCAAAAAGTTTCTACAAGGTTTCATTCAGTTCTGCTTACGGAGAAATTCCTTCAAGCTTCTATATTGCTGAAGGGCAGAAAATCCCTTCTGATAAACTTCCTGTTCTGACCGCTGAAGGAAAGTATTTCTGCGGCTGGTATGTTGGCACGACTTTAGTTACCGGCGGCTCTTACACTGTAACAGGCGATGTTACACTTACGGCAAAGTGGCTTAAAGAGTGTACGGTCACCTATTCTTCGGCACATGGAACAGCACCTTCTTCTATTAGAATTGGCGAGGGAGAACATCTTACTCGGGAAAATCTTCCGGATTTAACGGAGGAAGGCTACTACTTTAAAGGCTGGTACAACGGAACTGCTGTTGTTTCTGCAGGCTACACTGTTACTGATGATTTGACCATTACCGCAAAATGGGCAAACGGATATAAAATCACTTATGATAACTGCGGGCACGGAACAGCGCCAGAGTCAATAACGCTTGAAGAAGGCACTTCTCTTAATGCTGAACATCTTCCTGAATTAAAAGAAGACGGATTTAAGCACAGAGGCTGGTTCACATCTAGCAATTGTAGCGACGTTTCTAAGGTAAGTGCTGGCTACATTCTCAGAAATAGTATCACTCTCTATGCAAAATGGGATGTATATACAGGTCCTAATTTTACGAAAACAATGAAGCTTCTTCCGGCAGGAACAGAGGGGACTGCGGGAACAGAGGCAACTTATGTGCTTTTTGGCGACTGGCCGCAGACTATTAAGGAGAGAGGCGTTACTGTTGACGAAACAACTTTTGAGGTTCACGGAGCGTTTACTTATTATGAAGGAAGCGACGGCTACTGGTATGCAAAGTGTGAGGAAAATGCGTCAAATACCGGATATTACTACAGCGATGGAAATAAGGTTTCTCAAAAAAGTGCAGGAACTACAAAATACTTTAAACTTGAGCCTATAAAGTGGCGACTTCTTACTCAGAATTACAACGGAACAGGTACGGCTCTTCTTCTTGCAGAAAATATCCTTACTGGAAATGTGCCATATTATCTGGAGGGTACAACTAACGATAACAGATGGATAAATTCTTCTACTGTTTATCCTAATAGCTATAAATATTCTACAATTCGTGCATACCTTAACGGTTCATACGAAACAGATGATACTCAGACTAAAACGTATGAAAACATGGGCTTCCTTCAGACTGCGTTTACTTCTGAGGCTCAAGAATTAATTGCCACTGCAACTGTAGATAACAGTGCGGAAAGTGCACAGGATGCGGATGGATATCTTACTTCTTCTGGTTACACCTGCGAAGATACAAGCGACAAAATCTTCCTTTTGAGTATGAGAGAGTGTACAACTGCAGCTTACGGCTTTGAAAATTACAATTCTTCAGGAACAGGAAACTCAAGAATCCGAGTTCCGACAGATTTTGCTAAGGCAAATTACTGTACTCACACAGTAACGACTGGTTATGGTGGCTATTGGTGGCTTAGAACTCCGAACAGATCTTCAAGTATTTATGTACATAGAGTAAGTGAAGAAGGAAAGGTTAGCGGAGAGTATGGTTACATTCAGGTTTCAAAAGATAATTTTGGAATCGTTCCAGCTCTTACTATTCCTTTAGATGAAAGCAGTTATGTTTCAGTTTTTTTTGATTCAGAATATTGGAACGGAGAATCTGCTGCACCTGTAAAACTCTTTGCAGGAAACTATCTTGAAAAAGAAAAATTACCGGAAATTAAAAGATTCGGTTATGAATTCGGCGGCTGGTACATGGATGAGGCTTTTACGGAAACCAGCAAAGTTACAGACAGAATAAAAATCGACAGTGACACTACCCTTTATGCAAAGTGGGTGGAAAAGCAGGGCTCAGGTGATGATAAATTTGTCTATGTTGAGGGCGGAACCATCGGCGGAAGTGATTTGGTTGGTCCATATGGTCAGATTGATACAGCTTTCCCTAAAGGCCGCACAGTTACATTGAGTGATTTTTATATTAGCAAACACGAGCTTACTCAGGGAGAGTATGAAAAGTATTGCTGCTATGCAGGCTCTGTACCTAGCAATGGAACTGCCTCTACTGATTATGGAGCAGGCTCTAACTATCCTGCCTATTATGTAAGCTGGTATGATGCTATTGTTTACTGCAACATAAAAAGTTTGGAAGAACGCCTTACGCCATGCTATTCGATTTCCGGAGAAAGGGATCCTTTAAAGTGGACTGGTGTTAAAGAGGAAAATGGAAAGTATGCATGCAGTTACACTGAGGCCAATGCAGACTGGGATTCCATAGTCTGCGATTTTACTGCAGACGGTTACCGTCTTCCAACACAGGCTGAATGGGAATATGCCTTCCGCGGAGGAAAAGAAAGCTACGGAACAGAAGAGTTTTCTTATTATTTTTCAGGAGCTACAACAAGCAATTTGGAGGCCTCTGAAAGCAGCGAACTTGATTCTGTTGCCTGGAACTCAAATAACAGCGGAAAAGAGACGCACCCTGTAGAGCAGAGGGGTTCAAACGCTCTGGGCTTATTCGATATGACTGGAAATGTGCAGGAATGGTGCTGGGATTTGTTTGATTCTATTTCTGGCGAAGAAACTGTAACCGACCCAACAGGTGCATCCTCCTCTTCGGACCGCGTTTCTTGCGGCAGCTCATGGCAAGACGGTGTTAAAAACAGCACTGTTTTATTGCGGCACTGGCTTCCTGTGGCTCGCTCTGGTTATATAGGGGTCCGCCTTGTCCGCTCTGCTAAAAAACGCGTGTCAGAATCTGATTTTGTAACTGTTTCCTTTGCTCCTGATGAAGGTGAGGCTGTAAACCCGATTAAAGTTACAAAGGGAAGTTATATCCATCCTGGAATGCTTCCTTTATCAAGAAAGCGTGGTTATAAACTTGACGCCTGGTGTAGCGATTCTTCTTGTGATACAAAAATTACATCAAGAATAAAAATCGAATCTGGCATCACTTTATATGCAAAGTGGAAGGAATTTGATGACGGTTTTATTCTTGTTAAAGGTGGAACTATAGCTGGAAGCGATGATTATAACCAGAACAGAGATTACCAGAACAGCGCGTCTAGTGAGGATTACACCGGCGCTTTCTCTGCCGGACGAACAGTGATATTGAGCAACTTTTATATTTCTGACCATGAGGTAACTCAGGGAGAATTTGAAGAGCTCTGCTACTATTATGAAAGCAGATATGTTCCAAATTCCTCTTACGGGGTAGGAGCTGATTATCCTGTATATTTCACAAGCTGGTATGATGCAGTTCTTTACTGTAACCTCAAAAGTATAAAAGAAGGTCTTACTCCATGTTATTCACTTTCCGGTGAAACTGATCCTAAAAAATGGGCGAAAGTAAAGGGAAACCTTCAGTATGCCTGCAGCCTTAAAGAAACAGATTCTGGATGGGATAATATCACCTGCGATTTTACTGCTGACGGCTATCGCCTTCCAACAGAAGCTGAGTGGGAATACGCTGCCCGCGGAGGACATCTTACCTACGGAACCGATGCTTTTGCAAACTACTTTGCTGGAGCAGCAAGCACAGATTATACTTCCATCTACAACAGCAGTCTGGCTTCTGTTGCCTGGTATGCAAATAACAGTGGTGCAAAAAGTCACGAAGTAGGTAGCGTAACAAAGGTGAAGGAGCCAAACGCACTTGGACTCTACGATATGAGCGGAAATGTTTGGGAGTGGTGCTGGGACAAATATGAATCAATATCAACAGGCGAAACTGTAATTGATCCTGCAGGTCCATCATCAGGCTCTAATCGAGTCAGAAAAGGCGGTTGTTGGGGATCTGGTGCCCTGTCATGTGCGGTTTCAGTTCGAGCTTCCAGCACCCCTGCTGATCGTTATTTCTATTACGGCTTCCGCCTTGTTCGTTCTGCTACAAATTGACTTAGTTCTTCTGATTTTGTAGAACTTTCTTTTGATGCAGGTGAAGGTTTTTCTCTGGAATCTGTTTATCTTCCAGCAGGTAGTTATTTCTTGTCTTCGATGTTGCCATCAGGCTTAAGGAAGTTTGGTCACGTAATAGAAGGCTGGTATACGGATTCAGCTTGTACGGCTTCTAATAAGGTTGTTGACAGACTAAAAATCGAAGATAGAACAACTTTATATGCAAAGTGGAAAGAAGTAGATGACGGTTTTGTTTTTGTTGAAGGCGGAACGGTTGTAGGAAGCGCAAATTATAATCAACGATATTCTGGTGCTTTCCCTGCCGGACGAACAGTAGCCTTGAACGACTTTTATATATGCGACCACGAGCTTACTCAAGGTGAATATGAAGAGCTCTGCTGCTATACTTCAAGCAGTCCTAGTTCAGACTTTGGAGTGGGTGCGGATTATCCGGTATATTATGTAAACTGGTATGATGCGATTGTTTACTGTAACTTAAAGAGCATGAAAGAAGGACTAACACCGTGTTATGCACTTTCTGGTGTTACAGACCCAAAGATGTGGACGGGAATCAAAAAAAACGGCTTAAAGTATTCCTGCAGTTACACAAGCAATAATTCTAATTGGAACAGTATTACCTGTGATTTTACTGCCGACGGCTACCGTCTTCCAACAGAAGCAGAATGGGAATACGCGGCCAGAGGTGGAAAACTAACCTATGGTACTGATGCCTTCGCATATTATTTTTCAGGAGAAGAAAAATGATAACTGAAGATGATATATACGCGTGCGGTCATGCTCCGGACTTTTCAGAGATTCAATGCACAAAATGCAAATACCGAAGCATTGTAGAGTGGGAAGGAAAAAAAATAAACGCAGCCGGAAAAAACAATTGTAAAAAACACATATCAAAGCCGAAAGGGATTTTATTTCCGATAAAACAAAGCGCCCACGACAGAGTCGGCATTTATACAAAATGCGAGTTTTACGAACTCGATGAAACCGCAGAAGAATAACCACAGACCCGGGAAACAATCCCGGTTTTTTTATTTTAACCAAATTAAATGGTGCTTAACCATATACGTGCGAATTAAGTTTTTCTAAGTTTTATGTGGGGTATACGGATAAGACTAACTGTACAATCAGTTTTATCCGTATGAATTCAGAGTTTTCTACTTATATGATGTGAAAGCAACGGATAAAAAGGTGCATATAGTATAGTTTATCCGTGTTTATTTCCATATTTTATAAAGCTTTTGATATTTTGTACGGATAAATCAGAGTGAGAAACAGAAATTATCCGTAGATAAGCAATTAAACTTACATTTAAATAAAGAAAAATTGAAGAAAGTACGGATAAATGAAAGCAATAATAGTATTTTATCCGTAAATAGTTTGACTACCCTCCAAAACTGCCGGCCGTTATATCCGAATGCTCAAAAAATCTGGTGTATGCGTTTTAGTGAAAAACACATTGGGGTTTTAGGGGCGGAGCAGCTTTGCTGCGGAGCCCCTAGGGGAAGGGGTAGCGGACAAGACAACAAAGCGGAGCAAATCGGGACTGCCTGCAGGAACGAGTTGTGCAGCGACTTGGCTTGGGAGCGAGGGGAAGGCTTTCCCCTCTTTTAATATTTTTACAATTCTTTTAATTCTTTCGCCAAAATGGCGACCATCTGAGAGCGAAAATTCCTTATCATAAAGCCATAAATTAAGAGGGCCGCAGCGGCCTTACACAGGAGAATGGCTTATGAAAAAGGGTCTTACAGAAATCGTTTTTATTCTGGACAAAAGCGGGTCTATGTGCGGACTTGAGGCGGACACTATCGGGGGGTACAACTCGTTTCTGGAAAAGCAGAAGAAGGTGGAGGGCGAGGCCTTTGTTTCCACGGTTCTTTTCAGCAATGGAAGTGAAGTGGTGCACGACAGGGTTTCTATCGAAAAAATCGAACCTATGAACGACCGGCAGTATTCGGTGGGGGGCAGTACGGCGCTTCTGGATGCAATCGGTGGGGCGGTTCATCATATCGGGAACGTGCACAAATATGCCAGGGAAGAAGACCGGCCGGAGCACACTATTTTTGTAATCACAACGGACGGGCAGGAAAATTCCAGCCGGGAATACAGCTACGAAAAAATCAAAAAAATGGTAAAGAAGCAGCAGGAAAAGTACGGCTGGGAGTTCATTTTTCTTGGGGCTAACATCGATGCAATCGGGGAGGCAGGAAAGCTTGGAATCCGGGCGGACAGGGCGGTTCGATACGAATGCGATGCGGAAGGAACGGCGCTGAACTATTCGGTTCTGGACAAGGCTGTGGGAAAAATGCGCTGCTGCGAGGCGGTTCCCGCTGACTGGTGCCATGATATTGAAGAGCATTATGAGAAGAAGAGGAGACGTTAAATTATGTTTGGAGCGATTTTAGGGGATATTATCGGGCAGCCTTTTGAATTTGACAGGAGTCCGAAGAGCAAGGAATTTCCATTGTTCAGCAGGCGTCCGCGGTTTACGGATGATACGGTTATGACTATTGCTATCTGCGACGGAATCTTAAAGGCGGGACTTGACGCAGACGAGAGCACTATGAAAACGGCAATGATTACCAGCATGCAGCTGTGGGGGCACAAGTATCCAAAGGCAGGGTATGGCGGAAGGTTCTATTTCTGGCTGGCCCGTGAGGATACGAAGCCATATAACAGCTGGGGAAACGGCTCTGCAATGAGGGTGAGCTCTGTTGGCTGGCTTTTTGATACTCTGGAACGAACCCGGGAAGTTGCCCGCTGGAGCGCTGAGGTTACTCATAATCATCCGGAGGGAGTGAAGGGCGCCGAGTCAATTGCGGCAGTAATCTGGATGGCGCGGAACGGTAAGTCTAAGGCCGAGATTAAAGACTTTGTTACAAAAGAGTTCGGTTATGATTTGAGCCGCACCTGTGACCAGATTCGTCCGAATTATCGTCATGTGGAAAGCTGTATGGAAACCTGCCCGGAAGCAATCACAGCCTTTCTTGAGGGAGAGGATTTTGAAGACGTTATAAGAACCGCGGTGAGTCTTGGCGGAGACTGCGATACCCTGACGGATATTGCGGCCAGCATGGGAGAAGCCTTTTACGGGCTTCCGGAGGAGTTTAAAACTGCGGCGTACCGGCTTACCACGGATGCAATGCATGAGGTGATGAAGGCGTTTGAAGAGAAGGCAGGTCAGAAAGGGCAGGCGGATTCATATTCCAGCCTTCAAGAGTATAAAAGGGAAATGTAGAAACGGCGTTCATCTTACATGAAATTAATTTGGATGGAAAAATAAATATTTTGTTGTATAATAATACCACATGGATGACTTATTTGAAAGAACAATTCTTATCGTCGATGACGAAGCGGTAAACCGCGAAATTCTTGCTACTATAATTCAACCTGAATACAAGGTTATTTTCGCAGAAAACGGAAAAGAAGCCTTAGATAAAATCCATTCAAACGGCTCAATTTCCCTTGTTCTGCTTGATTTACTTATGCCTGTTATGGGCGGAAAAGAAGTTTTAAAAACGATGAACGAAGAAGGGATCATAACGGAAATCCCTGTAATCGTTCTTACTTCCGAAAAATCCAGCGAAATCGAAAGCTTAAAGCTCGGGGCCGCAGATTTTCTTACCAAGCCTTACGACTTACCGGAAGTAATTCTTGCACGCGTCCGCCATTCAATTCAGCTTTTTGAAAATTCAAAAATTCTTCACGCAACTGAATTTGATAAACTTACTCAGCTTTACACTCCTGACTTTTTCTTTGAATACGCTTCCCAGTTTGAAAAGCGTTTTCCAAACAAGGTGATGGACGCAGTCGTCGTAAACTTTACAAGGTTCCACCTTTTGAATCAGCTTAAAGGCCGAAGTTTTGGCGACGAAATTCTGAATGCAATGGCAGACGGAATCCGAAAAGCTCTTCTTAAAACCGGCGGAATTGCCTGCCGACACGAAGCGGACTTTTTTTATCTTTACATTCACCATCAGGACAATTATGGAATCATCCTTGAAAAAATCACAGATTCGCTTTCTTCACTTTTGAAGCCGTCGGAAATCAGACTCAGGCTCGGAGCTTTTTCTGATTCAAAACAAAACATTCCGATGATTCAGCGTTTCGACCATGCGGTTCAGGCTTGTAATTCACTCCGAAGCAAAACTTCAGGAAGCTGCAACATCTGTGTTTACGACGAAAAAATGGCCGAAAAAGAAGTTTTTGACGCAAAACTCATCGAAAACTTTGAAGCCGCAATCGAACAAAAGCAGTTCAAAGTAAACTATCAGCCGAAATTCAACATAAAAGGTGATAAGCCAGTTTTATGCAGCGCGGAAGCACTTGTTAGCTGGGAACATCCAGAACTTGGCCGCGTTCGCCCGGATCTTTTCATTCCGCTTTTTGAGGAAAACGGACTTGTAACAAAGCTCGACCGATACGTTTGGGAAGAAGCTGCCCGTCAGATTAGCCTTTGGAAGAAGGAACTTGGAATCACGATTCCGGTTTCAGTAAACGTTTCGCGCGTAGACATCGCCGCTCCCGACATGACAGATTTTATCACCAAAATCGTGAAGGAAAACGGACTAAAACCTTCAGAATATATGCTTGAAATCACAGAATCTGCCTATACTTCGGATTCGAAGCATATCATCGAAGTTGTGGAAAATCTTCGTGCTCTCGGCCACAAGGTTGAAATGGACGACTTTGGTTCAGGCTATTCTTCGCTCAACATGCTTACTTCCATGCCGATTGACGTTCTAAAAATGGATAAGGCATTTATCAGAAATATAAAACCTGGAAACAAAGAGATGAAACTTGTCGAACTCGTGCTCGACATTGCGAAAAACCTTGAAGTTCCTGTCGTTGCAGAAGGTGTTGAAACCGAAGAAGAATACAAAATGCTAAAAGACACTGGCTGCGACATCATTCAAGGCTATTATTTTTCAAAACCGATTCCGCCATCTGACTTTTCAAAGTTTGTGTAATTTCTGAGGTTTGTATGATTTCTATAGAAGAACTGAAAAAAAAAGGAGTCGATGTTGAAACAGGCCTTTCTCGCTGCGTTGGAAAAGAAGATTTATATCTAAAACTTGTAAACATGGCTCTTTCTGACGGAAAGTTTGAAGACCTTGGAACAGAACTTATTTCAGGCGACCTCGACCATTCATTCGAACTTTGCCACGCGCTAAAAGGAGTTATCGGAAACCTTTCGCTCACTCCTTTGTACGACGAAATTTGCGCGATGACTGAAAAACTTCGTAACCGAGAGCAGATAGATTATTCTTCAATGTATTCAAAGATTCTTGAAATCCGCACAAAACTTTCGGGTAGCTAATTTTATGAAAAAGACTCTGATAATAAGCGCGAACTTCCTGATTGTAATTTTTTCGATTTTCTTCGTCGTTCTCTATGCAAGAAAGCAGAGCGCTGAGATGAAAGCCTACAACACCGATAACTTTATGACAATGTCAATCGGAATGGAGCAGGTGACGACAAATTACCTTGAGGGAGAACAGCGTCTTTGCGATTCATGGGCGGCCTGCATAAACAGGCGTAAAATGAACATGAGCGAAGCGATGTCTTACCTTAAAGTTGCCCAGCGCATTCAGAATATTTCAGCCCATATTATCAGGCTTGATTCCTTTACAGGTTATTCAAACAAACCTAAAATCGATAATCCAAATGAGTTTACAGTTTCCTATCAGGAAATAGACATTTTTTCTTCGCTGAACGAACTTTTAGGTCAGCAGGAACAGGTTCGAGTAACTAGATCCTATACAAATCCGATGAACGGAATTCAATCCATCGCTTTCTGCGACCTTCTTGAGCTCAGAGTTGATGAAGAAGATTCCGTCGGAAAAACAAATACTGCCGCAAGCGAGACAAGCACGAGTAAAAGCAAATCTTCGCACTTTGAAAAAGCCGTTTTGATGAGGGTAATTCCCGTTGAACTGCTTGCAAGCAAATGGGTCTTTCCTTCGGAAAAATATAGCGACGCTCAAATTTCGATGATTGATTCTGAAGGAAACTACATTATAAAAGGAAAATCATTTAAGAACTCAAACTTTTTTGAATTTTATAAATCTTACAACCAAGTCACAAAAGAAAATTTTGAAAATCTAAAGTCGAAAATTCATGAAACCGGAATGCTTACAATGCTGAACTCAAAGGGTATAAACTGTCTTATAGTTCACATTCCTGTAAATACTTCTTTTGACTGGACTCTTTTAACCTACATTCCGATGGAAGACATCACCAAAAACAATATCGACTGGCTTTTGGTTTTCGTGGTTTCTATCTCACTCATTGTACTTTTAGTTTTTGATATTTTGGTAATTATGAGATTCAATCGAAAACTTGCCGCCACTGCCGAAGAAGCAGACCTTGCGAACAAGGCGAAGACCGTTTTCCTTTCAACTATGTCTCACGATATCAGAACTCCGATGAACGCAATTATCGGACTTACGACAATCGCTGAAAAAAACGTCGAAGATTCAAACTCGGTCTCTGACAATCTTCATAAAATCAAGCAGGCGAGTAACCATCTTCTCACTCTCATAAACGACATTCTTGATATTTCAAAGGTTGAGCACGGAAACATAAGCCTTTCGCCGGTTAGATTTTCCATTCTTGAGCTGGCGGAAAACCTTGAAAACATGGCTCTTCCTATGGTTCGACAGAAAAACATCGATTTCAAATTTCAGAAAAATAATATCAGTGAAGAATTTCTTTATGCGGACAAGCTTCGCGTAAATCAGATTTTTATAAACATAATTTCAAATGCGATAAAATACACTCCTGATTACAAGGAAGTTTTTGTCGATTTAAGCGAAAAGCCAAGCGAAAAAGAAAACTTCGTAAAACTCATTTATAAGGTTTCGGACAAGGGAATCGGAATGAGCGAAAGCTTTATGGAAATTATGTACGAACCTTTTATTCGCCAGACGGATAGCCGAATCAATTCAATTCAGGGAACGGGACTTGGACTTGCAATCACAAAGAAAATGGTCGATTTAATGGGCGGAACAATCGAATGTGAAAGTAAGGAAGGCGAGGGAACGACATTCACCGTCACTCTCGACATAGAAGTTCCAGAAGTTGAAAAGGACGCTCCTGTTCAGGAAGAAAACAATTTTGACCTAACCGACATGAACATTCTTGTCACCGAAGATATGGACGTAAACTGGGAAGTTATTTCTACGCTTCTTGGAATGTACGGAATAAAGAGCCAGCGCGCGGAAAACGGAAAAGTCGCCGTCGATATTCTACGGAATGTAAAACCTGGCGAAATTGACGTCGTTTTCATGGATATACAGATGCCTGTTATGAACGGACTTGACGCAACTCGTGAAATCAGGAAACTTGAAAATCCGTATGCTTCAAAGATTCCGATTATCGCAATGACAGCCGACGCATTTTCCGAGAATATCGCGGAGTGCCTTGAAGCCGGAATGAACGGACACATCGCAAAACCGATTGATATAAATAATGTCATTCGGGAACTCAGAAAACTCCGTCAGACAACGCCAAAAAACTAGGAAAAGAAAAATATGATAAACAGACTAAGGAATAAAACCTGCAGATTTGTTATAAAACTCAGCCGACTCCGACCTCGCGTTTTTGGCGTTTTCATCTTTATTTTCTGCTTGATATTTTGTGCTTCCTGCAAAAAGAAAGCTGAAAACGCCGATTTTGTTCCGCACCTCGACACTAAAACCAAATGCAAAATCGAAATCGCTGGCCGCTACCAGAACTTTGAAGCCCTTGAAGCCGAGTTTGACCGCTTTAACGAGTTTTACCCGAACGTTGAACTTGCGTATACATATCTTGATAACTACAAAAAATCGATTTCAACGGCACTTGCAAGCGAAGCCGCGCCTGACATTTTTATGACGTTTCCGTGGATGCTCGATAAATCAAATTACAATCCACTTCTTGATAACGCCGAAAACCTTGCCGATTCAAAAAATACGGGAATCGAACTATCCGATGTAAACCAGAAACTTTTGTTTCAAGTGTCTGACGGCTCAATTCCGATGGTTCCGATTTTGTGCGCCGCAAACGGAATGCTCGTAAACGAAGATTTGTTCAAAAAAGAAAAAATCCAGATTCCAAAAAACTACGCCGAATTGATTGAAGCCTGCAAGAAATTTAAGGAAGCCGGCTACAAAAGCCCGATTCTTTCAGACAATTCAGAAATTTCAATTATGGCTTCACTAATTTATCCGTATTTTACAAAAGAAGTCATGAACGACAAGTCTGCAATCTCAAAACTGAACAAACTTGAACCAGAAGCAGGCGAGTACATGAGAAGTACGCTCGAATGGGTTCAGGATTTTAAGAATTACGGCTTTATCGATTTAGAAGAATGCAGCAAAATTAAGGACAATTACGCCGCGGTCATAATGCGATTTTTTGAAGGCGACGTTCCGATGATGATTTCTTCCGCGGATGTAGTTTCCGGCACCAAAAAACGGGAAGCTTTGTCCGAAGCGTTTACAAAAAATCCGTTCAAATACAGTTTTTACGCAGTTCCTGTCATGGAAAACGGTGGCGCAATTCTTGAAGTTCCGTCGCTTGAGTTTTCCGTAAACAAAAACGGTGAAAACCTTGAAATGGCAAACGAATTCTTGCGCTTCCTTTTAAGAACCGAAGAGCTGAACAATCTTGCAAAAATAAAGCGCCTTATCACTTGTTCCACAGAGTACGCCTTTGACGATGTCTATGCGCCGCTTGAAAACACTGAGCACCTTTACCAGCTCGACATCGGCATTCTCGATAACGCTTATACTCAGCTCAGGAATGCCGCATATCAGGTATTTTTAGGAAATCAGACGGTAGACGAAGCGGTTTTGAATTACGGAAAGTATTAAAACAGTATTTATATCAGTTCGTTTTTTTGTCTTGTGCCATTTTTGTATTATCACTATCTTCATTTATTATTTTTGGAGACGATTCTTCATTACTTTTTTGACTCGGGATTATTGAATAAAAACTTTCCCAAATTTCCAAACTCGTGGTATCATAAGTATATATACTATTTTATTTTACATACGACCGCTAAGGTAACAAAATGCAACAATCGATTAACACAAAAGGTCTAAACTCACTTCGAGTAAGAATTTCTTTAATGCTTATTTTGGTAGCTTTACTGCTTTCCGCTTCAATTTCTTTTACTGCGCTCGGACTTTTTACAAGCCACACGCGAACTGAACATTTACGAACCGCAAAAGGCGTTGCGATGATTGCGGATAAGATAATCGACGCTGATTCAATCGAAAGATATAAAAGGGAAGGAAAATCCGCTTCCGGATACGAAGATACGACAAGGCGACTTTCCGAACTTCAGAAAAATGTTCCTGACATAAGATATTTGTACGTTTACCAAATCCGTGAAGACGGCTGCCATACAATTTTTGACGTTGACGAAGAAAATGGGGACTGGGAAGTTGATGAGCTTATTGAGTTCGATCCGACTTTTTTGCCGCTTGTGGATGATTTGCTTCAAGGAAAAGAAATTGAGCCTCTTGAATCAAACGATGCGTGGGGCTGGCTTTTGAC
>CAMHMJ010000050.1 GCA_946186185.1 uncultured Treponema sp.
AGGAAGTTACACCGCCAAAAACAGAATATGCGCTTCGGTTCCCCCACGGAATGGGTGAAAGCGCACAGTACGTAATCAGCAATATGTAGAGGAATGAATAGAGGGTTTTATAAATTCTACTCCGATATTCCTCCCGCCAAAAAGAAAAGAGAGGTTTAGTTCCAGTCCCGCTGGATGTAGGTGGCGCGAGGGCGGGCGGTAATGTCTACGCGGCGGTTCTGGGCACGTCCCTCTTCCGTTGCATTGGATGCCACTGGCCGGGTTGCTCCATAGCCCTTGTAGGTAAAGAGACTTTCCGGCACGCCTTCCGTTACAAGGGCCTGCATAACCGTTCTGGTTCGCTCGATAGAAAGATTCATCTGGCCCACCGGCTTTCCTAAATCAGCAGTATGACCTTCAACAAGAATTGTAAAGGAATTGTCGGCAACGATTTCCTTCAGCATTTCGGCAATTTTTCTGATTCGTCCGGTTTCTTCCGGCAAAAGCTCAGGGGAATCCGGAACGAATTTCAAGTCTACGCTGAATAAAATTCCCTGAAGGGATTCCTTCACTTCAATATCCGGAACCTTGTTTTCGTACATGTATTTTTTTACGGCCTTAAATGAAGCGTAGTAATTTGAATCCTTTTCAGGAACCTTTACATCACAAATCAGGTTATCCTTATCAAGAAGGAGCACCACTTTTCCGTCCTGAATAAGTTTTTTGTTTGCTTCAAGGGCGATAATTTTCCAGGCGTCGCTTCGTCTGATAAGGGGGTCACAGCGGTTTCGTCCATACACTTTAAACGCCTTGATATAAAGGGGGTCTGTACCGACTCTGTCTTCAAAAAGAGAAAAATCGTCGGAATAATGATAGGCAACGATTCCTTTATCCATGGCCACATCCCGGCTGACCATATTTTTTTCAAAAATCAGATTCATTTCTTCATCCCAGACCTTCGGGAAAAAGCATGGATAGGTTTCACTTTTTGAATACTCACCGTGCACCGGAAGGGAACCGCGGCAGTCAATGATAATTCCCGAATACTCACGGGTTGCAACGCTGTCCAGAGGGGGTTCAACCATATAGGGATATTTGTGCTTTACAAGCTCCTTTGAAATAGTATTGAGCATTATGGTATTTGTGGTCTCAAGGCTTTTTCCGTCGGCAGTAAAAAGCGAAGGACTTCGTTTTGAAGCTTCAACTATATGAGAAATCTGTTCAAGGGTAATATTTTCAGATTCAACGAAATCCCCCAGATAGCTGTTTGAATCAACAAAAATTGAAAGAACCGGAGTTTTCAACAGAAAAGGAAGTCTTTGAGTAATCAGCGCCGTAGCGGCAGTTTTTCCACTTGGCATCTGAAGCCGGGCTTTTTTCATATCAAGGGAAATATCGGAAACAAATTCCCTTTCAATCCAGTTTACCCTGCTTTTTGAAGAAACCGCTCCGCTTTTTGAAACTGAAGGATCATTTTTTTTCTCAGCATAAAAGTGATGAAAATTTCCATATCGTTCAGAGCGCTCAGTGCCATGGAATTCTGAAGGCCTAATCTCATATCCGTTTCTTTCGCCTCCACGACTTTGAGGCCGCGCTAAATCTTCCGAAAATGCAGAAGTGAAAAGTGATACCATTAAAAAAAACAAAAACAATCTTTTCATAGACAATCTCACTTTCTTTTTCGGAAGATTTTTTTTGATAATTTAGTCTTAATTCCAAGTTTTATAAATTCTACTTCAAAATTGACTGCCGATTGCATCATATGCGCAAATTAGAAATTAAGTTAAATAAAATAGAGGGCCGAAAGCATAGCATTCAGCCCTCCATTATAAACAGCCCTAAAAGCGCTATCAGTGACCGTAAGTACTGATAAATACGCCCGCTGCAATGGCAGTTCCGATTACGCCGGAAACATTTGGACCCATTGCGTGCATAAGGAGAAAGTTAGAAGGATCGTATTCCTGACCAACCTTGTTTGAAACACGGGCAGCCATTGGAACCGCAGAAACGCCGGCAGAACCGATAAGCGGGTTAATCTTCTCTTTAAGGAAGAGGTTCATGATTTTAGCCATAACGATTCCGCCCGAAGTTGCAATTGCAAAGGCAACAAGACCAAGAATAATGATACCGATTGAGTTCATATTCATGATTTTTTCAGGAGTCATCTGGCTTCCTACTCCAAGAGAAAGAAGAATTGAAACGATGTTCATAAGCTCATTCTGAACGGTCTTTGAAAGGCGTTCAACACAGCCGGCTTCCTTGATGAAGTTTCCGAAAGCAAGCATACCGATAAGCGGTGCTGCAGGCGGAAGAAGAAGCGCCGTGATTACAAGGAGCATAAGAGGGAAAAGAACCCGCTCTGCCCGGCTTACTTCACGAAGCTGCTTCATCTTGATAAGGCGTTCTTTTTTTGTGGTAAGAGCCTTCATAATCGGCGGCTGAATCATCGGAACAAGAGCCATATAAGAATAAGCGGCAACAGCGATTACAGCCATCATTTCCGGAGCAAGCTTTGCAGAAACATAGATTGAAGTAGGACCGTCTGCTCCACCGATAATGGCAATGGCAGCTGCCTGAAGCATTGTGTAATCAACTCCAGGGATAAAGTTCATAAGGGCAACACCAAAGAGGGTTGCAAATACACCAAGCTGAGCCGCACCGCCTAAAAGCGCCATTTTTGGATTTGCAATAAGTGGACCGAAGTCAGTCATTGCTCCGATTCCCATAAAAATCAGCATCGGGAAGAACTCGTTTCCAACTCCGGCAGAATAAATGATGTGAAGCATTCCGTCCGGAGCATTTCCCATACCGGCTCCCGGAATATTTACAAGAATTGTACCAAATCCGATTGGAATCAGAAGAAGCGGTTCAAATCCTTTTGCGGCACCAAGATATACGATTAAGAAACCGATGGCAAGCATTATGAATTTCTGCCAGCCCGGAACGATTTTTCCGGCAAAAGGGTCAACCTTCATGGCTTTTTCTGCTGCAAGTTCTTCTGCCTTAGCGGCCTGAACTTCTTCCGCTGTCTCTGTATGAATCATTTTATAGATGCCGGTGTTTTTTCCAACATTCTTCAAAAAATGACTTACAGAAATACGGGGAACATTTTCACTTCCCTTTACGATTGCAGTTCCGGCATTTCTGAAGGAAGCAACATCTTCACCGTTATCGGCAAAAACATTACTTCCAAATGAAAGCACCAGAGAAGCAAGCAGAACAAAAGAAGTCACAAGGAAAATGTGTTTTGTATTATTTTTCTTTGTAGAAATATCCATAAAATTCCTCATTAGTTGATTTCAGCAACAGTCTGACCGTTTGCAATCTGAGCACCGGTTGAAACAAGGAAGTGAACCTTTCCGGCAGCCCCTGCCTTGATTTCAAGTTCCATCTTCATGGATTCAATTACTAAAACAGTGTCGTTGGCACCAACCTTTGCACCTTCGCTTACGGCATAGCGCAATGCAACACCGGCAACAGGAGCTTTTACAGGAGTTCCGCCGTTTGAAGCGGCAGGAGCACTAGGAGCCGGAGCTGCTTTTGGAGCGGCAGGTTTAGGAGCTTCAGCCTTTGGTGCCGGTGCAGAAGTAGCTGCCGGAGCAGCAGAAGTTCCGCCCACAACAGCAAGCTTCTGACCGTTTGATACCTGGCTTCCAGTCTGTGAAGTAAAGCTGATTTTTCCGTCGCAAGGAGCTTTTACTTCAAGTTCCATCTTCATAGATTCAAGAACGATAACTGTCTGACCTTTTTTAACGCTGTCACCTTCTGCAACAGAGAAGCGAAGAAGGGTTCCTGCAACAGGAGCAGTAACCGGAGTTCCGCCTGTTACTGCGGCAGAAGCAGCAGGAGCTGAAGCAGCGGCAGGAGCAGCTGTTACGGCAGGTGCACTTCCTGCAGCGCCAAAGGATACGTTATAAGCAGTACCGTTTACATTTACGCTCATGTTGTCGCCGGCAGGACCGGTTGTAACATTGTAGCTTGTACCATTAACATTGATTGTATAAGAGCCACCCTTGTTTTCTTTAGCAGCAGCACCGGTGGTTGAGCCCGTCGAAACCTCTTTCTTTGCAAATGCAGTTGCTGCATCGATCGGCCCCTTGCTTCTTTCTGCAAAGAACTTAGGTGCAACGTTAGGGAACATTGCGTATGTAAGAACATCTTCGTCAGAACCGTTTCCGCCGGCCTTCTTAGCTTCTTCAACCATTTTGTCCCATTCAGGAGCAATAAGGTCAGCAGGACGGCAGGTAACAACTGCTTCCATCTTGTTCTGTTCAAGAGCCTTCTTAACCAGGTCTGGATTTGCATCTGTAGGGAGCTTTCCGAATTTTCCGGTAATAAGGTTACGGAAGTCCTGTGTCATATTTACATATGGTCCCATAAGAACATTCATTACGGCCTGGGTTCCAACAATCTGAGAAGTTGGAGTTACAAGAGGAACATAACCTGCGTCCTTATGAACCCTTGGAAGCTCTGCAAGGACGTCGTCCATCTTGTCTCCGGCACCCTGCTGTTTAAGCTGGCTTTCAAGGTTAGAAAGCATACCGCCCGGAACCTGAGAAAGAAGGATTCGTGTATCAGCACCAAGGAACTTTGATTCAAGTGAAGAATAATGAGTACGAACCTCGCGGAAATATGCTGCAATCTCAAGAAGAAGCTTTGTATCAAGACCGGTATCCATATCTGTGCCCTTGAGCATTTCTACAACAGTCTCTGTCGGAGAGTGAGAAGTACCCATAGACATAGAAGAAATTGCTGTATCAAGCCAGTCTGCACCTGCTTCAGCAGCCTTAAGAAGAGTTGCTACTGAAAGACCTGTTGTTGCGTGGGAGTGGATTTCTACAGGAAGGTCAACCTTTGCCTTGATTTTCTTTACAAGGTCGTAAGCTTCATATGGCTTTAAAAGACCTGACATATCTTTAATACAGATAGAATCTGCACCAAAGTCTGCATAGGTCTTTGCAAGTTCTGCATATTTTTCATTTGTGTGGAACGGAGTTACGGCATAAGAAATAGCCATCTGTACATCAACTCCAGATTTTTTTGCTGCCTTTGTAGCGCGTTCCATGTTACGCGGGTCGTTGCAGGCATCGAAAATACGGAAACATCCGATACCATTCTTTGCAGCAGTTTCAACGAACTTATCTACTACATCATCAGCATAATGCTTGTAACCAAGCAGGTTCTGTGCACGAAGAAGCATCATGATTTTGTTGTTTGGAAGAGCTGCATGAAGCTTTCTAAGGCGCTCCCATGGATCTTCATTAAGGAAGCGGATACAGGAGTCATAAGTTGCTCCACCCCATCCTTCAATATATTTATAACCTACTTTATCAAGCTTATCGCAGATAGGAAGCATATCTGCTGTAGTCATACGTGTTGCGTGAAGGCTCTGATGAGCGTCACGGATTGCAAGTTCTGAAATTCCAACTTTTGCCATTTTTTACCCCTAACCCATTAATTGTCTGTCGTGTACTGCAGCTGCAATAGCTGCAATTATCTGTTCGTTGTCCGATGCTGAAGGAACTGCAGACGAAGCAACTCCTTGAGAAACGGACGAACTGTTTTTTGTCTCCGATGCTTTTTCTTTATCAAGCTTAAATGCGTGAACTAAAACATTTAAAAGCTTCATACTGAGAATAAGTATTATGATAAAGGAAAAAACTACACCCATACCCAGCAGAGTCAATAGACCGCTCTGCCCAAGCATTTCTGTTATTGTCATAAGACCCCCGTTTGCAACTTTACACTTTTTAAAAAGTTGTCATTTTGAGATTATAAGTTATAAAAACAATATTTTCAACTGATAGAGAGGATATTTTGACAGCTCTTCCTTGCTGGCGATTTTTTTGCTATACTTTTGATATGATAAATATTTTTCTTGGAATAATAATTACATTTTTTACGGCTGCACTTGTACTTCAGATAATCGGAACTCTAAAAAATATCCGCCTTATGACTTTAATCACAAAGCCTTTTCTGCTTACGATGACAACGGCATTTTTCATTCTTATAATCAAGGATTATTTACCGGACTCCCGGTTTTTACTGATTTACGGAACCATTGCCCTTGCACTGGCATTTTCCGGAAATATACTTTTCATTTTTAACAGAACAGGAACAAAAATTGCAGGAGCAGCCACATTTCTTTTGAGCACAATCTCAGCTCTGTTTGTAACATTCCCGTCCTTTAAGCTTTTTACACCGCCGCTCCCAGTTTCCGTAATTTATTTTATCATTTACGGAAGCATAATTACAGTCCTGTACATTTTTTTGATTAAAGAAAAATCTGTTCTCCCTTCAATCCTGTATTTTGTCTTTTTTGCAATAAATTCAGTATATCTGTATTCAGTTTTAATCACCTGTCAGGGAGAAAGAAAACTCTATTCATTTATAATGCTTCTTTCTGCATTCCTTCTGCTGTCTTCAGGATTTTTTATGACAAAAAAAGAAGCTGATAACAAGCCCCTTTTTGCCTTTCTTTCCATTACACTGTGTACGCTTTCCTACGCTTCCCTTTCAGCATCCCTGATTTTAATGCAGGCGTTCTAACAGGGATTCGCCTTTCTTCCGGGATGCCACCTCTCCGGTAAAAACACTTCTCAAAAAAAAAGCCGGCATTCACTTCAATGTTATGCCGGCCAGCTATAAAAAATTAGAACAAATCTTCCATTCCGTAAAGGGCACCTTTTTTCAGGCGTCCGTTTTTAATGGCATCGGAAAGACGCTCCAGTGCATGAACAGAACCTGTTGCAAAGCCTTCGCGGCTTCGTGCACGGTGTGTAATTTCAATTGTATCAGCAGCAGAATCAAAGAAAACAGTATGTGTTCCAGGAATGCTTCCGCATCTCGTTGAAGATACATGAAGCTGGTTTGGAAGAGGACGCTCATGAAATGCGTCCGTTACAATGGTATCCTTTTTCTTTGTGTTTTCAAGAATTACATTTGCAAGTGTAAGGGCAGTACCGCTTGGGCTGTCAGCCTTCTGATTGTGATGAGCTTCCCAGGTTGCAATATCGTATTCAGAATAATCATCCAGAATCTTTACGGCTTCAGCTACGATTTTATAGAGCATGTTTACGCCGATTGAAAAGTTTGAAGAAGTCATGATTACGCCGCCGCACTCTGCAGCAAGCTTTGCAACCTCTTCGTGCTTATCGTTCCAGCCGGTGGTACCAACTACAATCGGAAGACCAAGAGGTAAAAGAGCCTTGATATTTCCCATAACACTTAAAGGATGGCTGAATTCAATAACCCCATCTGCCCCACTTTCCTTTACGGCGCGGCTTACAGCCTGATAATCACCCTGAGGAATTTTTACGGTTGCATCCTCAGAAATTACATCGATGGTAGCAACAACCTCATGACCTAACGAGCGGGCACTCTTTTCAATCATGTGCCCCATTTTTCCATATCCAACCAAAGCAATTTTCATTTTAACACCTCAAAAGCAGCCTGATTACAATCAGCCAAAGTACGCATTATGAAGAACCTGAACGGTCTTATCGGCCTCATCTTCTTCAACCAGGACAGAAATATTTACCTTACTTGCACCCTGGCTTATCATCTGAACATTGATTCCTTCTTCAGAAAGGGCTTCAAAACCGCTTGCAAGGATTGCAGATGAATGAGCAGCGTCGCAGATAATTGTAACGATAGCCTTTCCGGTACGAACATTTACATCCGCAACACGGCGTAAATCCTGAACAAGACCGGACATATCGTCCTTTGAATTTACTGTACAGCTTACGGAAACCTCGCTGGTTGCAATCACATCAATGCTTACATTCCACTTGAGGAACTGGTTAAAGATGTGAGCAAGGAAGCCGGCAGCTCCCAGCATACGGGTTGAAACAATATCAAAAATCGTAACATGCTTTACAGAAGTAATTGCACAAACAGGAGGAACCTTTCCGGAATGCTGTTCCACGATTATAGAACCCGGACTTGAAATATTATATGAGTTCTTTACTCGAACCGGAGTTCCGGTTTTCTGAACAGGAAGCATTGAACGAGGATGCAGTACCTGAGCACCGAACATTGCAAGTTCCAGAGCCTCTTCGTAGGTTACTTCCGGAACCATTTTAGCTTCTTTTACGATGCGAGGGTCGGTAGTCATAATACCGTCAACATCCTTCCAGGTCTGAACTTCATCTGCCTGAAGGGCTGCACCGATAATTGTTGCAGTTAAATCTGAACCACCCCGGCCCAGAGTTGTAATATTTCCTTTTGTATCCTTTGCAATAAAACCGGTTACAATCGGAATAGCTGAATCAACTCCGTTCTTGTAGCCGTTCAAGTGCTCCGGAATTCTGTCCCATACTGAATCCAGAAGCTCCGCACTCATGAAATTCGAATCGCTTTCAATTCCAATGTCCCAGGCATCAAAGAACTGTGCAGGAATTCCTTCTTTCTGAAGATAGGCTGCCATCATTCGAACAGACATTCTTTCTCCAAAGGAAACCAGATAGTCCCGGGATCTCTTGCTGATTTCCTTAAGCATAGAAATACCGGTCAAAAGCTGCTTCAGTTCTTCAAGCAGAGCCTTGATTGTATCAATGTTTACACCCAGTTCGGCAGCTGTTTCTTCGTGAAGCTTTGCAACTCCCTTTACATCAACTACACCGGTAACGGCTAAATCAGCAGCCTCAAGAAGATGGTCTGTTGTATCCCCCATTGCACTCAAAACGACCACCGGCCGTTTGTCCCTGTATGTCTTAATAATCGAAGCAACGTGCTTGATTCTGTCTGCGTTGGCAACACTAGAGCCGCCGAATTTCATTACTATCATGGGTAAAATATACATATTTTTGTATATTTATGCAATGTGTATGAAAAGCCTAAGTCCCAAATCAATGTACCTGCCCTTTACTATTCAAATTCACGGACTGCAAGAACATAGGAACTGGTTGAAGTTGTCTTTAGTCCGGAACTTATCCTTCCGCTTAAAAAATTCAATTTATAAACCTTCTGAGGGGAAATATCCTGACTTGAAGAATAATAGAAACCGGAAACATTTTCACAAACCGGAGAACCGTTACAAAGACTCAGGGCAGCTGTTACCGCTGATAGATTTTCGTAAACAAGATAAAGTTCCCGGATACCAGGAAGATACCAGCCGTTTTTAAGCTCTCCCCTCATGCCGAAATTTTCCCCGTAATTTTTGCAGTACCATAAAGCCGGAAGGTTCTCCATTATTTCAGAATCCAAAGACGCTTCCTCAGGAACCTGCTTTTGAATTTCAGACAGGGCATTTTTTCCGGAAAGCTTTCCTTCAAAAGAATAAAGGACTTTTTCCACACTTTGATTTTCTCCGGAAGCCCCGGTACCGTCATCGCCAACCCCATTGTCCGTGCTGTTTCCGGCATTATTTCCGCCGGCTTCCGTTTTTTGACTGGGAACACAGACCAGTTTTTCAAATTTCGTAACAGAACTAAGAGAATCTTTTTTTGCCCAGGAGAAAGCACCGTTTTTCCGCTCTTCATAGGAATTATGAAGTCCCAGCCCCAGAGGAATTCCCAATTCCGAAAAACCGATACAGACGGCAACAGCTTTTTCAACATCATTCTCATCCAGTTCTGACGCGGCTTTAGTTTCAATGCTTTCATTTTCCGGATGGTACAGAATTACAGAACCCGGAAAGAACGAAGAATAATCTTTTACCGTAAGATTTCCATTAAGCTCATCAAGGCTTTGCCCGTCATACATTGCACGGACACAATAAGTTCCGGCTTCATCAGGAAGGGGAAGCTCAAATCCAAGAGTTTCCGAACCGGCAATTTCTACATCAGTAAAAAACTGCCTGTCATCAATAAAAAACTCAAACAAATCCGGATTAAGACTAACGGAACAAAAATTGCTTCCTTTTATGTAAGCCCTGACTTTCTGGCACAAACCGCAGACTGGTATTTCAATTGAAGAAAATAAAACTTTTCCATAAATCAAGATATTTTTTTCAAGAACGACTTCTCCGTCAAGAATCAGGGAAACAGAATATTCCCCCGGATTTTCAGGAAGCGATACAGAAAGATAAAAGTCACTTTGCCCCGGAACTAAATTTTCTTCAGGAAAAGAATATTCATTTCCAAAAGCAAGAATCTCCGGCGCTGTGGCAACATCAAGATTTTCTGCACAGATATGAAGCCAGATTTCACGCCGGCTCAAAACCTCCTCCAGGGAAAGGGCTGCGTCCCAGGGTACAAAATTTTCATTTTCAACAAAACCTGTTTCAAGCACTGAAAACCCTGCTCCCTGGGAAATCAAAAGGGACGCAATAGATTCTTCAATAATAACACCATTCAGAGAAACCTTTACAGAACAGTTTTTGCCGGAACCGGATATTTTCATGAAAGGGAGCTCAAGAAACGCCGTGAAAGAACAGGTCTCCGGACAAAAAATGCCCTCAGCTTCACAAAGAAGCTTTGATTTATCAAAAACCAGAAAACTGCACTCAATTTCCTTTATCTCCTGCACGAGATTTTCGTCAGACTGCCCACTTATAAAGTTTCCCTGAAAATCTGAGAAACGGATGGTCGTCTGAATCTTTTCATCTGTTTTTTGAACGGCATGTTTTTTAGAAAGCTGAACAGGTTCAGGAACAAAGCCATTATCGTTTTTATAGAAAAATTCTGCGCTTTCAGAAAAATTATTTAAATCATCAAAGGTTTTTAATATAAAAGTATATTCAGCACCATCTGGAACAATATCTGAAAGTACAAGCCCCTGGTTTTCAGAGTTCAGGCATTTTTCAAAAAACTTCTTCCCGTCTTTAGACACAGAAACAAGAACTCCCGCAAAGTCAGTTTCGAAAGGATTTTTCCAGTTCAAAACCAACTGTTTTCTTATGCTGTCAAAACCGCAGGAAAAATCAGCCGGCGGTGAAGGAGGCGTTTTATCTATATTTGTAATGGAAACCGTTTCTACAATTTTCTTTCCATCAGCGCTCGTAACTCCAAAAGAATAGATTCCATTTTCAAAAACTTCCCATTCTGCCAAGTCTTCTTCAACATTGAAGGGAAGAGCTACCCGTTCCGGATTTTCGAAAAAGCGTTCCGCATTGTAAAATTCCCCCTTCAGCCAGCTTACCTCAAGGATCTCTTCCCTGTGAAAAACCCGGGCCTTAATGAGAACGCTGCTTCCAGTGCGCTCCAGTTTATCCTTCCTGAAATTTACAAAAAGGCTTACTGCGTTATCACCGCTCTTTGCAAGCAGAGTCCAGCGCCCCTGAACATAAATCCAGGAAGAACCGTCCTCCGTGTTGTAAAAGGCGCTTAACTCCTCCGGACACTTAAGTTTTTCATCAAGAAAGCCAGAAAAACTCCCGAGCCACACAATGGATTTTCCGTCAGCACCCGCTTTTCCATCCTCACCGTCTTTTCCGTCAGCACCATCCCGGCCGTCTTTCCCGTTCAGTCCGTCCTTGCCATCCCGGCCGTCAACACCATCTTTCCCGTCGGTTCCATTCTTTCCGTCAGCCCCCTTCATGCCGTCCCGCCCGTCAGTTCCGTCAGCACCATCCCTGCCGTCTTTCCCGTTCAGCCCGTCCTTACCGTCATACGTTTCCCTGAATACAAAGTCTGAAACAAGAACATTTTCGCCATCCGGAACCAGCACATCCTTTTTCTGAAGCTGACCTTCATAAAAGGGCGAAAAAGCTAGCACCTGATAAAGACCTGGCTTTACCCCGCAAAAGGAAAAAGCTCCTTCTTCATCCGTAAAGCTTACAGAAAAGGAGGAAATCTTTGCCTCTCCATCCTTAAACAGAAGCACCTTTATACCTTTTGCAGCCTCGTCTTCCTTACGGACAATTCCACAGACAGAAGATACAGGAGAAGAAGGAAGATCCTCCTGATTCTGCTCACAGGAAACCAAAAAACAAAACAGCGAAAGCACTGAAATAAAAATAAATGAAAGCTTTCTTTTCACGACCAAAACCTCCTGAGTGAAACGGCTGTGCCGTTTCCTAATAAATAGGCTGCTTTAAAAAAATGTGATTAAGAATAATTAAAAATATAGGGAAGTGTTTTTCCGGCAGAAAATGGTCGTGTGTATTTTTTGTGGTTGGAACCGGAAAAAAAGATTTTCAAAAGTACCTGAATTAAAAATACGAACAAAAAGAATAAAAGTCAATTTTTTTTGAAAAAACTCCTACTTGTAACGCTCACATTTTTTCCATTATATTATTCTAAATATGAAAATAAATTACCCGGTACTTTACAAACAGAACGCCGCCATCATTACGGAAATGGAGGGCGAAAAATATACAGTCCGTTTTTTAACTCAGGAAGCAACGGCAACAAAAAAAGCTCAGTACGGTGAACAGAAGGTTCGCGAAAAGGATATCATTCCGCTTTTTGAGGGACAGGTTCAGAACATTGAAAGCCTACTTTCCTTCAACCTTTCGGAAGCAGAAACACAGGGAATGCTTCAGGAAAGCTGGGAACTTTTAGGTGATGAAATTTTAAATGAAAGTGAACCGGCAGCTTCCGTTTCCTTCAGCGAAATTACTGGAATTATGAGACCGGAACAGAAGGCCGAAGAAAGCTGGTTTTTATATAAAACCCTCTCTGCTTCCCTGAATTTTTACCTGGATGAAAAAGCCTTAAAACAGAATGAAATCCGCTTTTTCTTACGCACCCAGGAAGAAATTGACGCATTAAAAAAGAAGCTCTACGAAAAAGAACACGAAGCAGAAATCCACGACGCATTTATCGCCCGCTTAAAGGAAAGAAAACTGAATCTTCCGGATGATGCAAAATACATGGTGGAGGTTGAAAACGTTGCCCTCTGCAAAACCGAAAAATCCCGGGTAATGCAGGAAGCGGGAGTCAGTCAGACCCCGGAAAAGGCCCACCAGCTGCTTTTAGACACGGGAATCTGGGCGATTACAAAAAATCCTTACCCTACCCGTTACGGTCTTTCAATGAACAGCGCAACGGAAGGTCTCGGAACCCCTCCGGAGGAAGATCGGCTTGAGGTTCCGGGGGTTGCATGGGCAATCGACAGCCCCTGGTCAAACGACCCGGACGATGCAGTTGCCTTTGACGGAAAATACCTCTGGGTTCACATCGCGGACCCGGCCAGCTCAGTTATGCCGGATTCTTCCATTGATAAGGTTGCCCGCAACAAGGGAACAACCCTCTATCTTCCGGAAGGTGCAGTCCGCATGCTAAGCGAAACCAGTTTTGAAGACTATGCACTGGGCTTAAAGGAAAAATCCCGGGCACTCTCCTTCAGGCTTTTACTGAAGGATGACGGCGGAATTGAAGAGTGTGAGATTTTTAAAACCTTCGTGAATGTAAAGCGCCTTACCTACGAAAAGGCAAGTGAACTCAAGGAAAGTCCGGAATTAAAGCCGCTTTTTGAAATTGCTGAGCGCAACGCAGAACGAAGAAAAAGAGCCGGTTCAATCAATATTGAAATGCCGGAGGTTCACATTTCCGTTGACAGCGAAACAAAGAAGGTTTCAATAATGCCGGTTGTACGCTACGCCGCTGACGCCATGGTCTGTGAAATGATGCTTTTAGCCGGAGAAGGAAGCGCCCGATTTGCAATGAACCATTCAATTCCCTTCCCGTTTGTAACCCAGGAGGTTCCGGAAGCCCCGAAAGACATAATGGAAGGACTTGCGGGCCAGTTCAAGCTTCTTCGGGGAATGAGAAAACGAAGCGTAGGAATTACCCCGGGAGTTCACGCGGGTCTTGGAATTGCAGGCTACTCCCAGGTAACAAGCCCCCTCCGCCGCTACAGCGATCTGGTTGCCCACCAGCAGCTGAGGGCTTACCTTGACGGACGAAAACTCATCGGAAAAGACGACATGCTTTTAAGAATCAGCCAGGGAGATGCCGCAAGCGTTGCAAGCCGAAAGGCCAGCCGCCTGAGCGAAACCCACTGGAAGCTGATTTATCTTTTGCAGAACCCTGAATGGAACGGAAAGGCAGTCTGCATCGACCACAAGGACGGAAACGCCCTTTTCATGATTCCGGAGCTTGCAATGCAGATAACAATGAAGGGCCGGGACGACATCAAGCTGAACCAGGAAGTAAGCGTAAAGCCTTCCAGAATCGACATTGTTACCCAGGAAACAGTCTGGGAAATTTTATAAAACTCACCCGCCCTCAGAAATGTCGGATTTTCGCAAGAAAAACTCTGCGGCAATCTGAGTAATCTGCGGGAATTTTAAAGCAAAAAACGCCGGCAGTTCAAAACCGCCGGCGTTCTTATTTTTAGTAAATCAAATTACCATTTCTTTTCGATTACATCGCAGATGTTTCTTTCATCTTCATCCATAGCGAAGAACTTTGCCTTTTCCATGTTTGGAACGATGTTGATTGTATCGCCAAGGCGGAATTCTGCATTTGCAGTTGTCTTAGCAATTACAGACTGACCTTTGTTAGAAACAAGGTAAAGGTGTGTTTCAGCACCAAGTGGTTCCTTGTTAGTAATCTTCATCTGCATGTTGTCTTTTCCCTGTGGTTTTTCAACATACATAAGGTCTTCTGGGCGGATACCGAAGGAAACTTCTTTTCCAACAAAATCCTGTTCCTTAAGGCACTTAGCCTGTTCGTCAGTTGGCTGGATTTCGAAAGAACCTTCGTCACAAACGATTTTTCCACCGCGTTCAAGAACCTTTACAGTAAGGAAGTTCATTGGAGGAGTTCCGATGAAGCCTGCTACGAACTTGTTGATTGGGTTGTTGTAAAGATAAAGAGGAGCACCAATCTGCTGGATAAATCCGTCTTTCATTACAACGATTTTTGTACCAAGAGTCATAGCTTCTGTCTGGTCATG
>CAMHMJ010000051.1 GCA_946186185.1 uncultured Treponema sp.
TCACTTCAGCGTATCACATTACCGCTTGTTCGTTTACCTTTTTATCATGCCTCCTTCTATCTGTATCCGCAAAAGTTTAATCTTTTTACGCTGGCGCAAAACATTCTTCGCCGTGGTCATTAAGGAGAACGTCCACGCTGATTAGATTATAGATTTGATTCATTACGCAGTATTTTACAATCAGGTCAAACTTACTGGAAGGCATAAAGGCGTACCCTGCACTTGCGAGGAACCTTTCGTATTCCTCAAGGGGAAGCTCCAGGGCGAGCCCCAGAGCCATTACCGTGTGCTTTTTTGGGACATAGTCTTTGTTACTGATAATCTTTGAAAAGAACTTTTTATCAATGCAGGCCTTCTTGTAGATGAAGGAATTTTCAAGCTGCCTGTCCGCAATCAGCTGCATGAGTGTATTCTGAAAATTCAGTTTGTCCTTTGAACTGTTGATAAAGGCGTCAACATCGATGGGTGCAATTTTTTCTTCGGAACACACGGCTGCATCAGCCATCTGCCCAAATTCTGATATTGAAACAGGTTCTGAGTCGCAGGGAACATCTTCCACCGGAGCCGCTCTGCATTCCTCTGCCAGCCTTTCTATTGGAACCGGAGCAGACTCATCCGACCTTGCAAACTTACCTGACCTGGCGCCCTGCTTATTCGGAGTTGTTCGATTTGACTTAAAACAGCCGTCCCTCCGCTTCGGTTTCTGTACGGGTGCAGAAAAACTTTGCGCCATAACAGAAGCTGCCGCCCCAAAACTCCTGTCACCTGGCACCGAAGCAACCGGTTTTTCCAGATTATCCGAAAGGAAGTCTTCTACATCATCAAAAAGCTTTTCCGAAATCTTATAAGATTTTTCATCATAAACAACAAGCTGAACCTCAACCTCATGCTCTAAAAGGAAACGGCTGATTTCTTCCACGGCAATCTGCAGCGCCAGCTCTTTTGGAAAACCGTAGTTTCCGCTTGCAAGAAGAGGAATTGCAACTGACTTACACTTTAGCGACTCCGCCATGTTAAGAGAAGTCTGATAGCAGCTTCTGAGGATTTCCTTTTCGCCGTGTTTTCCTCCCCTGTAAAAAACTCCGGAAGTGTGAATGATATATTTTACGCCATGCTTTTTCAGGTTAAATGCCGGAGTCCATGCCGACTGCCCGTGCTCTATAACCCCGATTTTTTCCCGGGCCGCAAGAAGCCGTTCCAGTCCAGCCGCTTCATAAATAGTAGCATCTGTTCCCCTGCCAACTACCGGCATAGGATTTGCAGTATTTACAATTGCATCCGCGCGAACCTTTGTAATGTCGTTTCGTACAATCTTAAATGGCATTTTATCATTCCTCAATTTTAGTTAGCCTGCTAAACACAATTATATCACAAAAATCTTTATGTAACAGTCTATTTAAGGATTCAGTCATGCAGTTCTCAATGTAACAGAGTATTTAAGACAATTTCAGGCTGATTTCAAAATTTCGATTTCTTAATTGGATGTAACAGTGTATTTAAGGCGAGTTTGAAGTCACCCATATTTTTTATTGTCACAGACAGTTAAAAAAAATTATGTAGAAACTCCAGATAAAAGAGATTAAAATTATAAAACCCACTATAGATTACAAATGGAGGAAAAGTATGATTAATTATGACTATTGGGTAGCGGATATTTCCTCTAGATACAGCGTTGCAATCTACCCGAAAGATTCTGGTTCTGTCGGCTGCGTTCTTCTGAAAGAAGGCCTGGAGTACGCGAAAAAGCGTAAAAATTATGATTCAAAATCTGAACTTCCAAAAAAATCATGTCACAGTCTGTTTAAGAAAACATGTAACACTGTATTTAAATCTATCCACAAAAGCCTGTTGATAACTCTAATTCCATGTAACAGTTTATTTAATATCGTGGAAAACTTAGAATCTATTTATTATATAGAAGAAAGTTGCTTAACGATTTTTCGGTGTAACAGTATATTTAAGAGAATGTAACAATGTATTTAAATCTTCTATATATCTAATATATATCAAATATAAAATTTAAAACTAATAGTAGTAGCAGGGAATATGTGGAAAACTAAGTTTTTCTTAAATATTCTGTTACATGCTCTATCTTAAATACAGTGTTACATCTTTAAAGCATAGAAGTAATCAATGCATATCGGGTATCATTCTTAATAACAGGCGTTGGACTTTTAAATAAAGTTATACCACTTCCCTGTGGATCAATTTCCACATTTAACTCAGGATAGTATTTTCTCTTGATTTCATTAATCTGATTTACGATAAATGCATAGTTTACATTTACTGTATTCGGATCTTTATCCTCGGCAACAGGCATGAACTGTTCTACAAGCTTATCCCGGGGAATAAAAGCTGAATCTTTAAGTCCGTTATTTCTGAAAACAAGCCAGGCGTAAATATCTTTTCCTACGGCGCTGGAAATGCTTTTGTAAATTCCATAGTCGATTGGAACAGCGTGTTTCTGGCAGAAATCAGCAAACTCCGCAGAAATTACGATTTTAAAGTTTCCATATTTTTTTTCAGTGACTTTATCATCGATTTCCTGAAACTGAACGCCAGTGGTAAACCGGATGGAACCGGTGGTTTTTGTGGTAACTTCAACATCTTTTTTAGGATAATTTCCGTCTTCGTAAATATCTTTAAACAGATAACCGCTTTTTAAGGTCGTTTCTCTGTGAGTGAAGGCAAAGGTTGCGTTTGTAAAACAGTCCAGCTGTTCCTTGATGTCTTTACCTCTCTGGCGCGGAAGCTGCATTTCCTTCAAAAGTTCAGAAAGGGAATTGTATTCAATCATAACCGGAACTTTTTTTTCTTTGGAAAGAACGGCGTGAGTTGTCAAAACTGTAAGCAAAAGACGTCCGTAGCGGCCAAAGGGAACGTTTATTGGAGAAGTTAATGTTAAAGTGAGGCCCTGGCTTCCTTTTCGCGTAAATACCGTTTTTTTAACGTTTTTGAAGGGCAATGAAGCCGTGGTAAACAAGCCCGGGATAAAGCTCAAATATTTTGGCTGCTCCCCCGAGGTTACAAGGTCGAATAAGGCTTCTATACTCGTATCGTCATGTACCGGCACAAGATCGGTTGTCTGTTCATTTTTTTTCATTATGTATGTAACAGTCTGTTTAAGACTGTCCCCCCCTACACTTTTTACTTTTAATTGATTCTCTGAATTCCGCTTTTAGACAATTTTACGCGGCCGGCCATAACTTCTTCTTTCAGGAACTCGTATGCCATTTCAAAACCTGCATTCATTTTTACGTCGTAGGATGAATAAAAGGCTTTGGCTTCAGCTCGCTTTCCTCTGGAGAATTTAAGCTGAACTACATCGTCTGAACGCTTAGCTTTTGGCTCTTCGGATGTAACAGTCTGTTTAAGAGCGGCTGCTTCTGAATTTCCGGCAGTTTTTTCTGAAGGAAGAGCCGTATAATCGGTTGTGTCCAGCTTAAGATTGTTTGAAATCTGCGACTGGATTTCTTTTGGAAGAGATGATGTAACAGTTTCTTTAACCGCTGTTGAAGATTTCTTTATTGAGATAGCCATAAAAACTCCACTACTCTACTAATTTCGCAAGTTTTTCAAATGATGAAATTGTGTCTGCCTTTGCGCCGAACTGCTGAATCGTCTGTCGTACGCCCTGTGCCTTTCTGAAGTTCTGGTCCTGAGGAACTGTAACATAGTTCAATTCGCTGGAAGCAAGCTGAGCCAGAATATCCTTTGCCATTTTTGTAGAAAGGTTTACGGCATTGAATACAAATGTTTTGAAAACAGGATTATTCATTCGTTTTCGCTTTTTGAAGTTCTGAAGGTTGTTTTCAAAAATCTGAAGACCGTCCTGGGAGAAAATATCCGGCATTACAACTGCAACAGCTTCGTCTGTTGCTGCCATGATGTTTTCTTCAAAATCGTCGAAGTTTGGAGAGGTATCGAAAATGCAGTAGTCAAAGCCCTGGTCTGCCAGTGCGTCTGTGATGTCTGCAAATGCGAAGGGGTTTCCGGAAGCTTCGTTGGCGCGGTATTTTTTAAGCTGGTTGTTTCCCTTTTCATCGATAGCCGCAGTCGGTATGATGTAAAGGTTTTCGATATTTGTTTTACAAACTGCTTCGTCTACGGCGATGTTTCCGTAAAGAATATCTGCCAGTTCGTGTTCAAAAGATTCAACTAAAGAGCTTGTACTGTTGCCCTGAGGATCGGCATCGATTAATACAACTTTTTTATTTTTTGCAAGTTCTGCTGCAAGGTTTACACTAACTGTGGTTTTTCCTACACCACCCTTCTGGATTGCAACACAAATACGTTTCATTCTTTCCCACCTGATTTTTTGTATAATTAAAGTATATGTTAATTTATATGTTAACGCAAGTGAATTTTTATATGTTTTATATGTAATTTATGAAAAAATATATGTAAACATATAAAAAGTATATGAAAGAATAAGTGTGAAAATATATGTAATAATATGTGGTTACATATATAAAATATATGAAAACATATATTTTATATATGTAAATCAAACATCGCTCTAGGATTGCTCCAGACGAGTCAAATTTAATATTTTGAGTAATTTATCGACCGCTTAAAATCGACGTGTTTAACGCCCGTATTTTGAGTTTTGAAATTTCTGCAAAAATGCAGGATTTTATTAATTTTATGGAACAGATTTTTTACGTTGAAATTGAGACTTTCTTAAATACTCTGTTACATGATGTAGAGTCTTAAATACACTGTTACATCATTGATTATCATTAAATATGATTTAAATGAAAACTAATTCTGCGTTAGGCTATGGAGCAGCTGCGAAGCAGGCCACTGGACTGAGCGACTGTAAGGAGCGAGGGAAGCGGCTGTAAGGAGCGAGGGAAGCGGCTGACCGTTAGGGAACTGCGGAACAGCCGACCTTCCATACACTCGAAGAGGGTAGGGAAGGAAACGCCCTTATTTTATAATTTATGGGGATGTTTAACAGGCTTGGCTTTATAGGCCAGTTATCAATGTAGCAGAGACAGGTGCAACGGTCAGTACATCTGACTTTCTATCAGAAAAAAGCTCGATGAATCTCGCAAGCTGTTTTATCGATGAGACTAAAAAATGCAATGCATTTTTCTTAACGGCTCTTCGATTGTAAGCAAGTTCGATTCTTGTATTCCCCGCTAGCACAAGGGGATTGTTCCTTCGTTGTTCAGGTAGTTTATAACTGTCTTTCGTGGTATAATCGAAACAATTAGATTTTGCAGAAGGCCGTGATACAGGTTTTAAGAAAATTTTCAATGCTTTGAAAAAAAAGGTTCTCCAAAAACTTGGTGAACGGAAACCTTAAAATATTTTTAGGAGCAGGTATTATGACAAATAAAGAAAGAGCTGAAATGGCATACAATTTGAAGGCTGGAGGACAGTGTAATTGTACTCAGGCAGTTTTAAAAGTCTTTGAAGATAAGATGGGTGTGGATTCAGAATCTTTAATGACATTGGCTTCTGGTTTTGCAGCAGGAATGGGGTGCATGGAAAGTACTTGCGGCGCCCTGATTGGTGCTGTCATGGCATCCGGTAAAATTCTAGGAGGGAAGGGTAGCCCGGCCATCGCAAGAAAAATGCTTGCTGAATTCAATGAAAAATGCGGAGCAACTATCTGCAAAGAATTAAAAGGAATTGGAACCGGTAAAGTTCTGTGCGAATGTCCCGACTGCGTAAAAAACGCCGTTCAAATTCTTTGTGAAAATGTTGAGTTGTAAAATTACGAATCGGCTATGGATTGGCTGAAACTTATTTTCTAACTTGCGCTCATTGTAGTTTTCCTGTTTTGATTTCGGTTTTTAAATAGTCATACACGTAAAGAGGACTTTGAAAGTATAAGCCAGTTTTTGGGTCGCAGAGTTTCTGGTAGAGCTCTGAGTTGTAAACTGTTCTAAGGGCTTGCTCTACACTGAAAGAAAAATCTTTTACAAGATATGTTGCAAGGTCTCTTGTAGTACATTCAATTTGATATTCAATGTCATTCATGGCAGATTCCTTTGTTTTTTAATGTCTGAATTGCTTTTTGAGTGCCGAAAAAATATTGAAATGTAATACCTTTCATGTATTTAAGTCTTTCAAGGAAAGTGTCAAAACTAATGTCACCTTCAACAAAGCGACGGATTTGAGCACCAACTCTATCGTTTGCTATAGGACCTGTTACAATGTCGTAGTCATGGGAAAAATCTTGATTTTCCTGATTGCGGTTTTTAAATACAAACTCCGCCCAGTCTTTTGAATATTCTGAAAATGAAAGGATTTTTAGACTGCTATTTTTTAAGAGTGATTCATCGAATTCAAATTTCGTTACACAGGGTTCTGTTCCAAAAAGTCCAGATTTATAAGTTGCCATTTCATAAGCCTGCTTAAAATTATCAGAAAGATAAAAACCTTTTCCAAAATCCTTGTTGGGCTTTGAAAGATTCAAATCGATTTCCTCTATTTCTACAGTTGAACCATGATACAAAAACATCAGAGGTTTCCTCCGTGATTTTTGCAGTACATTGCAAGGTCATCAATAACCTCTCCAAAAGAAAGAGTGTGTGTAATGTTGTAATGCTGATTTAGAAAATCGATTGCATTAAATCTGTCTAAATAGTTGAAGGCTTGCGTGGTGGAAAGGGAATACTTTTTTGCAAAATCGCTTACAAGAGCAACTGTATATTCAATTTTATCTTTTGCGGGTACAGTAGTCATTTTATCCTCTAACTGGCAGATTATACCATGGTTTCTTTGAATTTTCATTAATAACTAAAAAAAATGTGACCAATAATTCCCTCATCCCCGTCTATTTTTCTTTCACCAATTCCGCCATGGCGAGAATTTCGTCTTTCCAGCGGTCCACAAGGCGGGCAGGGGCAAGTGGTTCGGCCTGACGGCCCCAGCTTAGAATCAGTTCAAGGATTTTTTCGAACTGGCTTGAGGTAAATGTAACGGTGGTGGCTTGTTCATCTTCTTCGAAAGTCTGGTCGTCTGCAAGCTTGTGATTTTTCATCCATACTTTTGCGTAACCGGTGAAGCGGATTTTGAACTCTTCAATATTGTCTCCGGCAAAGGCGCCAAGTCTGCCTCCTCCGCTGAAGTTCTTAAGTTCGTAATCTTTCGGAAGTTCAAATTCGTCTCTAAGAACAATAACTTCTGCAAGGTAATTCAGGTCGTACATGAGAATCAGGTCGTAATATTCGTCGTAGGCCCAGAGATAAACCGATCCGTTTTCCAGAATCAGCTGGTACGGCCAGACGATGCGCAGTCTTTCATTATTGGTATAAGGCTTCATATAACGGAAGCGGATTTTGTGATTTTTCTGAATGGCTTCGTAAACCTTGTTCCAGTTTCTGATATTAATATCGTATTCCATTTGGGGAGCAACAATTACCCGGCCGGAAGAAAAAACGGTATCGCTTTTGGCAATTTCAGGCTGCAGAAAGTAAATAAGTTTTTTAACGCTGTCAAGAAGCGGCGTACCTTCAAACTGCTGAAGCAGTCCGCTGAGGCTTGCTACAAGTGCAATGTTCTTTTTCGTATCTTCGGAATAATACAAACCGTCATAACTCGGATCTATGGCATAACTTCCGTTAACCAATTTTTTTTGAAGGATATCGTTGCCTCTCAGATCAGCAATGATTCGGAAAATCGAAGGCTCTGAAAGTTTTAACAGCTTTGCAAAATATTTCGAATCATATTTTACTTCCGGATGATTTGGAGCATCCCTTAATGTCTGCAAAATCGTATAACTACGCTCATCAAGGGTGAATTTCTGATTTTTTTCGCGGGCTCGTTCCTGGCGCTGCAGTTTGTTTCTGCGCTTTTCTTCATCTGTTAATTTTCTACTCATACTCATATTATAGCACTATAAACCGAAAATGCTCTCATTTTGTGAGAGTAGAATGAAAATCTGTGTCGAACTACTGAAGGGCTTTGACATTCCTACATTTCAGTTCATCTCCAAAAAATAAAAGGGCAGGTAACTGGATGAAAAAGTCCAGATTACCTGTAAAATTGTGGTCTGCATTCTTTACCCGGACGAACTCGACTTTTTCGGATTCCAGTTCGGAATACAGCTTTACCATATCGAAAGAGGGATCTTTGCTTCCGTAGACGAGATACATTTTTTCGCCGGTGAAGTTTTTTATTCCCTGAATCAGCTGTGGATTCATCAGGAGCGGAGCGTTTATGCAGACCAGCTTTTTTATTTCGGGAAAATGGCAGGCATTGATAATTCCAAGAGCGGCGCCGTTGGAGTGGCCCAGAAAGTAAACCTGAAAATCCGCCAGATTCTTCTTTTCTGCGTAAGCGTGGAGTAAGTCCATTTCCGCAGCAAAATCGGTCAGGTTTCCCAGTGGATTAGAAGCGGAAATTACGGAACAGCCGTGTTTTTCGTGCAAGAGCCGCCCGATTCGTACATATTTGTTTTCGTAGCCCCGGCAGCTTCCTTCCATTCCGGCTTTGATGAAGACGATTGTGCTGTTTCCCTCAATAAGTCCGTATTCGGTTTCTTTGCCCTGCTGAGTAAGGGTAAAGGTTCTGTCAAAATGGGGAGCTGAAACGGATTCTGAAACCGGCGATGTTGCCGAAACCGCTGGTGCTGCGGACGTTTTCGAAACTTTGGAAGCCGTCGTGTTTGTGGTCGAATTGCAATTTTCCATACCGACCACCTATAAACTTCTGAGAGAAGCCCCATTTCCGCAGGCCTTCAGCAGCTCTTCCACGGAATTAACGCCCCATTTTTCTGCTGCAAGTTTTATAATCTGTCCGCAGGTTCTGGAATCTTCAAGGGCGTCGTGGGCAAGATATTTTATTCCAAAATATTCGCCCAGATCCGTCAGCTTGTGAGACAGCTCCGGCCAGGTTTTCTTTGCTACAACCAGGGAATCAAAATATTCCAGGGGCGGAACTTCCATTCCAAAGTATTCGCAGCAGCTCTGAATCACCGGCATATCAAAGGTGTTCCCGTTATGGGCCACAAGGGGAATCCCGGGAGTCTGATTTATAAAAGGCATGACCAGCTCGTCCCAGATTTCGGGAAAATAGGGCTTATCCCGCACATCATCGTAAGAAATATGATGAATCGTTTCCGTCCATTCGGGAATAAAATACATTTTTGCCGGATGAATCAGGGAATAGCAGGAATCGGTTTCCTTTCCGTCAATGAAGCGCACAAGTCCCACGGAGCAGGCGCTGTTCCGGTAGTGATTCGCGGTTTCAAAATCGATGGCGATGTAATCAAGTTTGTTCATAATATATATATAACATTATAACACTATCAAATGCCGATAGAAATTTAAAAAAATCGATTTGCTAAAATCGATTTGATGATGCCGGAAGTGAGTTTCCCGATTTGGTGGTATCAAGAATATGGTTTGAATTTTTCGACAGAAAATCTAAATGAAAACATTGATTTATTATCTGATTTATATGTAGCAGTATTCGAAAAATTGAATACTTAATTTAACATTATCCAATCGGATCCCCGCAGAACTCCTTCCGCCTGCACCCCTTGCAATGCGCTCCCATCCACACATTGTCGAACTGCTCGGCGGCGGATTTTACAAAGTCTTGGTTGCTGCTGAGGATGCCGGCTTCAAAATTACGGGTGTTTTCGCCTTTCATGCCAAGGCCGGCGCCGGTGAGGTTTGCGGAACCTACGTAGGCGGTTTTCAAATCGAAGACGATGATTTTGAAATGAACGCGAGGGCAGAGGACGCGCTCCATTCCTTCAATTAAAGCCGGGTATTTGTCAAAATCTTCACGGAAAGCGAGACCCGGTTCTTTGGCGTGAATCAGGCGGATTTCGACTCCGCGTTTGGCAAGGTCGGATAACAATTCCAGAAGAGGCTTACTTTCCCGGCCGTCTTTTACATACAAATCTTTGATGTCGGCAGTACCAATCCACAATGTTTTCTTTACGGTTTTTATTCGCTCGATAACCTGGTCGTAATGGGCTTCGTTGGAGATGTAGAGAAATTCTGCCGGGGTTTTAGGTGTGGAAGAGACGGGGGATTTTAAGGGGGTGTCCCCCTTAGGAATGGGGGTAGCGGACAAACCAGCGGAGCGGAGGGAATTGGTACTGCTTGCAGTGCCAATTCTTGGAGCGACCTGGCTTGGGAGCGAGGGGGACTTTTCCCCCTTTGTATTCTTTTTCCGGGTTTTACTGGCTGAGGTTGCTTTTTTTTCTGCGGGCTTTTTAGCGGGGGCTTTCGTTTCCGTTGGCTTTTCTATCTTTTTCTTTCCAAACATAGGCAAATTATAGCGAGTTGATGTGAGTTTTTTCAATTTTTTTTTCATTTTCGATATTACATTCTCATAGTTTAATAGCCAAACTTCATATAATTCTTCATATGTATAAATCTATGAAAAATATAATGCTTAATACCATTGAGCATATGGAAACCTGCTACAACTCGATAGAAGATAGTCCGGATTACATTGATACAGACTTTTGTCATTTGAGATTTCACAGGGGGGATTTAATTGTTCTTGCAGCCAGACCTTCCATTGGAAAAACATCCTTTGCATTTAGCCTTGGAAATCATGTTGCGTTAAATAAAAATATACCTGTGGGCTATATAAGTCTGGGTTGTGACTCCAGTTATTTCGACGATTTTCACACAGGGGCTCACTTTCTTTCTATTGAATTGGGAATATCTACAACTAAGATTCGAAATTGTATGTTTACTGATTCCGATTTTCAAAAAATTAAGGAAGCGGCTGAAACTTTGTCTGAAGCGCATATATATCTGATAAATGAACCAAACAGTAGTTTTGATACATTGGAACGGAAAGCAAAGACTCTGATAAAAGAAAAACAGGTTCAGTTGATTATCATAAACGGCTTTGAATCATTTGAAGAACTTGTTGATTCTGAAAAGAAAGATTATAGGCTCAATCTGGAAATTATACTGGAGAGGCTGAAAACACTTGCGATGGAACAACATGTACCAATTATATTTGAAATGGAGATTCCCCCTGCAGAATCGGATACAGAGCCTTCGTTACGAGATTTTAAGAAATATATGATTATTCCTACTATGGCGGACATGGTTCTTTTTCTTCACCGGGACAGTTCGCAAGAGGATTACGAAAAGCAGGATGCTGAGCTGATTGTTCTTAATAAAAATGGGTGGAGTGGTTGTGTATGTACAACTTTTGATCCGGCAACAACGGCTTTTGGTCGGAGGGAGTGATTCAGGATTATGAGGGGGAGTGAAAATAAGCACACGACTTTCCTAATATAGCGGTTTCCATTGTTTAATGTTATAATCGTTATAAGGAAAAGATATGATTTTATACCACGGAAGTCCGAATAAAATAGTTAACCCAACCTATGGGCTTGGAGAAGAGCGTCATGATTATGGTAAAGGTTTTTATCTTACGGCGGATTTGGAGCTAGCAAAGGAATGGGCTGTCTGCCGGCCGGAATCTGAAAGTGGATATGTTCATGCTTTTGACTTAGATACAAGCGGGCTGGCAATTTTTGATTATGAAAAAGAAAATATTCTTTGCTGGCTCAGTGAGTTGATGAAGCATAGAGACGCTGCTGATTCAAAACGATATAAAGTTCTTGCTCCAAGATTTATTGCAAAGTATGGGAAAGATACAAGTTCAGCAGATATTATAAAGGGCTGGCGGGCAAATGCGTCGTATTTTTATATTGCAAAGGCCTTTGTTCGGGATGAAGTTGATATTGATATTCTTGAAGAACTGATGCAGCTTGGCGGCCTTGGAATTCAGTGGTGTTTGAAATCTGAAAAGGCTTTTGCAAGTCTTCATAAAACAGGAGAGATAATTCCCGTTGATTATCATGAATTTAATGCAAAGTATAATCAGCGTGATGCAGAAGCCAGAATAAAGATGAAGAAACTCATAGATTCTGATAAGAATAATGTTGAAAAAGTTTTCAGTACGCTGATATAGGCGCTCTTACAGGCGGGCTTTCACAGGAGACTAAAATGGTTGCATACCCGGAATGTTATTTAAATGAAATTGTAGAGACTCAGGGAAAAATGTTTGAACTCGTTGCAGATTCTCCTGATGTGGATTTTGATGATTTCCTCGAAAAATACATGACTAGCAAAACCCGGTCTTATCTTGACAGGGCCGATGCCTATGTGAGTAATCTTTCGGAAAAAGAATTATATGATTATTTTTGTCAGATAGACGGATATTCTCCAAAAGAAGGTAAATCCCTTTCCGGCTTTGCTCCAGACTGGATTGGTCAGTTTTATGCCCGCTTCCAATGGCAGGAAAATGTTCCAAGCGCAAAACTTATAGAACTTCTTCCTGTCGATTTTATGAAAGCCTCATACAGTGGCCTGCACGACCTTGATTTAAGCCTTGCCGTAGATAAGGTTTTTAGGAATTCTCTGAAGCTGGTATAACAAAAACTGGCCGCCTCTACCTCTTCTTCGTATTTGAAAGATTGATTTTTCTAATCACCTTAAAGCCTGAAGATTTCAGAATTTCTCTTACTGCGCGGACTGCTCCGCTCGACTGCCCGCAGATGTAGTTGAATGGAAATGGAGTTGTGCAGCTGGTTACTATTATTGCCTTCTTTCCTTTGTGGAGAGGGAGTGGAATGCCGTGTTTAGATTCACTCATCATGACTGCAACAAGGCGGTCAAAAAGACATTTTAGTTTGCCGTTCATGTTTCCCCAGTAAACAGGAGTGCCGACCATAAGCAGGTCGCATTCCTGTATTTCTTTTTCGATTTTATGGGCGTCGTCTTCCGGAAGGACGCAGGTGCCTTTTGCGCGGCAGGCCATGCAGCCGTGACAGAAACTGAAGTTCAGGTCAGAGACGTTTTCCCAAATGATTTCAGTATCTGGATTTTTCTGTAGCAGCCTTTCAGCTTCTTTTTTGAGCAGGCCGGAAACATTTCCATTTTTTCTGGGACTTCCATTCAGCACAAGGATTTTCATTTATCTTCCTCCATAAAAACCGACTCCATATAAAACCGAGTTGCACCACCCGCAATAGTTTTCCATGGACTGCATTTTATTCATTTTCCATCGTATAACAGATAAAGTCAAATGGCTGCACAGAACTAAAAAGCAAAAAAATTAAGATTTTTCTTGAATTCAATTTTTAATCACCTTATTCTCTTTAAAGGCGCCAAAAAACTTACGAAGAATGAGGTTTTTATGACAAAAGAAGAACTGCACAGAATGATTGAGAAGGATCAGCCTAACATCTGCCAGATTGAGGCGATTTGCGACGGAAAGATCGTTTACAGTGACACCTGGAACAATTACAAAAGCGACGACTGTGTTCACGTTATGTCGGTAACCAAGAGCATTATGGCTTTACTGATTGGAATTGCCATCGACAAGGGGCAGATTAAAAGCGTGGACGACAAGGTGCTGGACTATTTCCCTGAATACAAAGTTAAGCGTGGTGAAAAGACGATTTACGAAGTTACCATTAAGCATCTTCTTACTATGAGGGCTCCTTATAAGTGTAAGGGCGACCCCTGGAGTAAGGTTTGTTCAAGCGAAAACTGGACCTGCACTTCCCTGGATTTTCTCGGCGGCCGCAGGGGGCTTACGGATGAGTTTAAGTATTCTACGGTGTGTCTTCATATTCTGACGGGGATTTTGCATAAGGCCACCAGTATGCTCACTGTAGATTATGCCAACAAGTACCTTTTTGAACCCCTTGGTATTCCGGCTCACAAAAATTTTTACGCAAAGTCTGCTCAGGAGCACAAAGATTTTACTATAAATAAACTTCCAAAAGAGGCTGTCTGGTTTTCCGATCCTCAGAATCTTGGAACTCCCGGTTACGGCCTTTGTATGACTGCAAGGGACATGGCGAAAATCGGGCAGATGTGTCTGAATAAGGGTGAGTTTGAGGGGCGGCAGATTGTTTCCCCTGGCTGGATTCACCAGATGACGGCTGCTCGGCGCATCGAAGGAAATCATTTCCGCGGAATGGAGTACGGCTACCTCTGGTGGATTATTTCCCGCAAAAAGAATATCTATGCCGCCATAGGAAACAGCGGTAATGTGATTTACATAAATCCCAATAAACACCTTGTGGTTGCCGTTGCCTCATATTTCAAGCCAACGGTTTTTGACAGGGTGGATTTTATCCAGAAATGTATTGAACCATTTTGTGAGGAACAATAAGGTTTGCGCCGGCTGAAACTGTCCGAAAATACCTGAAAGTCAGCAAAATTATTTTTAATAATTTGGATATGCCGGCCGGCGGATTTTTTGAGAATTTCAAATATGTCGGTAAATCCAGGGACAGTAGCCCCGGCAAGATAAACAAAAATATACAAGAGGGGCTAACTCCAGTTCCTGTATAGAAATGTTTGTATACAAAGCCAGGAGCTGTATACAATCTAAAATAATGAGATTTTTTTTTACTGCCGGCCGGCGGATTTCCAGTGCCGGCCGAGACTGTCCGAAAACTTGGCGAAATTCAAAAAAAAATGCGCCATTT
>CAMHMJ010000052.1 GCA_946186185.1 uncultured Treponema sp.
GCGAACTGCTCATAATGCCGTTTATCACTTCCTACAAAGATAAAAGAATCCTTTTTGTCAGCTTTTAGTTCGCCTTTTTTGATTTTCTCAGCTTTCTCGGCTCTGATTTTTTCAAGCAGAACAGTAGCACTTTCATCATTTGGATTCTGAGGAACAAGTTTACCGTGAATTGCGAGGTCTAAAATTTTTTGTCGTAATGCTTTTGTATTCATCTAATTATTCCTCAATTCCTGAAAGTAAACCTGCAAGCTGATTGATTGCGTTATTAATATTCTGTCCTTTCTCTTGGATTGTAGAGAATAATTCTTTAAGAGTTACATCTTCCAAATCGTCTTTATCTTTTATCCATGAAATATCAAGACTGGTTTTATCTCTTTCAAGAAGTTCCTTTACATCATACTTTCGCCATCTTCCTGTAGGATTTTCTTCGCTCCAGGTTTCTTTTCTGTCTTCAATATGACCTGCACAATAGCAGTTTACAAAATCATCAAGATCAGAACGCTTCAAAGGTTTTGTAGCAAGAGTATGTTTAATTCCAGTACGGTAATCATAGTACCAGGTCTCTTTTGTTGGACTTCCTTTTTCAAAGAATAGTACATTTGCCTTTACGCCGTTTGCATAGAAAATACCTGTTGGCAAACGCAAAATTGTATGAAGATTAAAATCTTTAAGAAGTTTTTTACGAAGAGTTTCACCAGCTCCATCTGCAAAAAGAACGTTATCAGGAAGAACGATTCCGGCTCTTCCTCCGTCTTTAAGCATAACCATCATATGCTGTAAAAAGTTCAACTGGTTGTTGCTTGTTGTTACAATTAAGTCAGAACGCATTGTAGAAATATCAACGCTTCCTGCAGGACGAGCTCCAAATGGAGGATTCGCAAGAATTACATCTACAAGATGTTCTGGTTCATGTTCAAGACTGTCTTCACATTTAATTGGTGTAGTATCAGCTCCAATATTGTGAAGGTAAAGATTCATAGAAGCAAGGGTTACTACAAGCGGAGTGATATCATTTCCGCGTAAAGCTTTCTTCTGCAAGAAATCAATTTTATCCTGTTCATCACTTTGCTTTCGCATAAAGTCATAAGCAGCAAGTAAGAATCCGCCAGTTCCACAAGCGGGGTCGGCAACTGTTTCTGTAATCTTTGGCTGAATAACATCAACCATAGCACTAATTAATGGACGTGGTGTAAAGTATTGTCCGGCTCCAGATTTTTTATCCTGACCGTTCTTTTCAAGAATGCTTTCATAAATTGCGCCTTTCAAGTCGCCATCCATACTAAACCAGTTTTCTTCATCAATCATTCCTATGAGCTTTTTAAGAAGAGCTGGTTTTGTAATTTTATTCTGAGCTTCTGTAAAGATTGCTCCAATAAGGCCGTCTTTTGCCTGGAGTGTTTCAAGAATCTTTTCATATTTTGCAAGCTGATCTGGACCATCTAACGAAACAATGTCTTTCCATTTACTTCCTTCAGGAAGTGCACTTCCAAGTCCATAAGATTCTTTTTCAGAATCCATTTTTAAGAACAAAAGATATGTTAACTGAATAATATAATCTGTAAATCCGACACCAGCTGCTGCCAATACGTCGGCCATATTCCAAACTTTCTTAGTTAAAGTCTGTTCAGGTTTTACTTGAGTTGCTTCTTTTTTTGCCATTTTTATGCTGCCTTTCCATAGAATAAGTATTTAGATATAGTCTGCATTTCTGAATTTAATTTGTCTGGTCCAAAAATTGGAATTGCTTTAACAAATAAATCATGTTTTGCATTGTTAAGTTCAATATTAGTTACACAGCCGTTTTGCACGATATACTCTGCAATCTGCTGTACAATCTCAACTTGTTCAGGAGTAAACTTTCGCCATGCCTGTCCACAATAAAGATTGAAGTAACTACCAAATCTTCGCTTTAATGAAACAAGTTCTTTTTCGATTTTATATCCGTATCTTACAAGTTGAATAAGATTCGTTAAAACTCCAAGTTCAGTTTCTTTATTAAGCGGCTTTACATTTCCAGTTTCTCCGTTTAAAGTCTGATAACAGGTCCACAAGAATTCTGATTTGAACTGATTATTATAAGCAATAAGTTTCTTTTCCAAATCTTTGAGCATAGAGTAAGTAATAGCAACTTTTTCCTGGTTGTAAAGAATTCTTAAAGCTTCAACTTCATCTTTATTATCTTCTAGATATTTTTCAAAAGTATCGATGTATTGTTTAGCCTGTTCTTTAGAGAATCCTGCAGAAATCAAAGTATCTGTCTTTTCTACTGCAATCTTTATAAATCCGGCATTAATTTCAAGCAGCTTTTTACGAGCTTTTAAATTATTAATTAATGCTGAAATTAAAATCTTTCGTTCTTTGTTTTCATCATTAATATCTTTGTATTCTGGCAGTTTATATGTTTCAGGTGCAATTGCTTCATAAATATTCATTGCAAGCTGTTTTACTGTAATGCTACCAAGTAATTCATTAAGCTCAATTAGATCTTCTGCTTCTGCTTTTTTATTTACATTAGATAAATATCCGGCAAGCAGGCTTAAGTTTTCATCAGGTACTTCGCCATGTGCAAGATGTTCAAGTAAATCTTTAAGAGATAAAACCTTTTTTCCAGGTCCTTTGCCTGGTGCAGGCATAGACTTTTCATGCTCTGTTACACCAACTGCATCAATAAGATAGTAACAGTCTTTTGAATTAGCGTTAGTTGTTACATTGCGGAGTTTATCATCAGCAATTGTACGACATCCACGTCCTTTCATCTGTGTATATAAAACTTCAGAATTTATGTCTCTCATAAATACAAGGATTTCAAGAGGTCTAACATCAGTTCCTGTCGCAACAAGAGTTACTGTGATTGCAATACGGAAATCTTTGTTGTTTCTAAAGTCACTAATCAGCTGGTTTGAATTTCCAGATTTACAAGTAATGAGCTGAGCAAAATGTTCTGGTAACTTTTTATCAGGAAATTCATCTTTAAACACTTTTTCGATCGCTTTCAAAATATCCTGAGCATGACTTTCTTTTTTAGCAAAAAATAAAGTCTTAGGAATCATATACCAGTTCTTTTCTCTTTCTGGATATAATGATTCATATATTGCGTCTTTATATGCTCTAACTACAGTTTCAATTTGAGAAGGCACTACAACACTTCTGTCTATTTCAGTCTTTGTAAATTGCTTTTCTTCCTGCTGTTTTTTAGTACTTTCCTGACCAGTCCAGTTAGAAACTTTCTTTACTTTTTCGCCTTCGTTAAGAGTACCTCCGGCTTCAGATATTTCAGTTTTAATTCTATAAACACGTGGAGGAACATTTACACCATCTGCAATAGATTTTTCAAGAGTATAATTTACAACACGGTTTTTGTTAAAGAAAGCTTCTGCTTCTGGAGTTGGTGTTGCAGTAAGTCCGATTATTTTTGCGTTTGAGAAATATGTCAGAACTTGCTGCCAGTCTCCATAAATTGAACGGTGACATTCATCAATAATAATTACATCAAAGAAGTCTGGTGGCAAAAGAACATTACCTGTAAGCTGTACCTGTTTTCCTGGAGTATCTTCATCGTGCTCCATTTCTTCGTCATCATCAGGCTCATCAACTTCTTGACCTGTAAGAGCAGCAAAAAGTCTTTGAATTGTTGAAATTACAACACTTGCATTTCCAATCTTTTCAACATTTTTAAGACGGTGAACAATATATTCATCAGAAAAAGCATTTCCTGTTTCTGTTAATTTATAAGTTCCAAATTCACCTTCTGCCTGTTTTCCAAGATTATTACGATCTACAAGGAAAAGAACTCTTTTTGCTCCCATGTAGTTTAATAGACGATAAGCGGCTGTACAGGCTGTAAAGGTTTTTCCAGCTCCTGTTGCAAGAACAATAAGAGCTTTTTTAAGGCCTTGTTTAAAAGAGATTTCCAGATTTGTAATTGCTTCAAACTGACATTCTCGTAATCCTTTTGGTCCAACAGGTGGAAGAGCCGGAAGTTTAGCAAATTGTGAGTTAATATCATCGCCAGCAAGATTTACAATTTCTTTAGGAGTAAACATCTTTTTAAGAACTTTATAACTTGGCTTTGCTTCGCGCATATCCTTAAAAAGTAACATATTTCCATTACAAAGAAATATAAAAGGGAGTGGAGTTTTCCAGGCTTGTACCCAATCAGGAAGAATGTTTCCGTAATTCTGTGCTTGTTCAGCAACTTCAAGACCAAGTTTATTTTCTTCTCTTTTAGCCTCAAGTACAGCAATAGCCTTTCCATCAAGATACAAAATGTAGTCAGCTTCAAGATTACCTTTCATAAGATTTTCTTCAACAGCCTGCGCATTTACAGCATCAGGAGTAAAGTCATCTCGAGGAACAACAGTCCAGCCAGAATCTTTCAACATCTGGTCAATTTTTACACGAGCTTTCTGTTCTGGTAAAAGTGAATCTAAATCATATGTACTATGGTGTATCTTGTATTCAGCCATAAGATTCTTCCCATCTTCACATAGTTAAATATTATAGGAAGATTATAGCACATAATTTTCCTATTTTGTAGATATTGTACTCTTAAATGGTGACATAGAAGGTCACTGTACTAAAAAATCTAATTTGAAACCTTATGATCAGGCAATACGTTCGTACAAATCCAACTATGGCTACTGGACTTTCTTTGTTGTACATGGTTCATCCCTATTTTGCACATTTCAACTTGTCGAATAGATTATCTTTTATTTTACATTATAAACATTCCGCTAATGTCGTGTAGCCTTGCCAACTCGGTAATATCCCAACTATTAATTTTTTACCTCTCCCATTCCATCTCCCTCTTCAGCTTTCTTTCCGCCTCCCGTCCCAGTTCAAACTCCCTATACCATGGGCTTTTCTGCATCCATTCTTTTACATCTTTGCAGCCGTGTTCTGCGATAACTCCGGCAATCTTACGAAGCAGTTCCGGAGTTGCACTTTCGAACATCTGGCTTATCTCCGCAGCTCCGAAGAAATGCTTTTTACCGTTGGCTGTCTGTTTTGTGTATCCGTTCAGCTGATGGTCATAATCTTTAATCTGGCTGTCATATCCGTCTTTGATTGCCTTATTTGAATTTGCAAAAGCAGCAACAAATAAATCGACTATCGGCTTAAGTTGTTCATCCCGGTAGGTTCTCTGGGCATCCTTGCATCGCTCCTTGGTCCATTCCTTAAAGTTCTGAATACTCGGCATTAATTCTTCCCATTTGGAGATTTCTTCAAGAACATCAATGTTCTTTTCGGTCAGCGCAGAAAGGAGAGTGTAAACCTGATTTCGCTGCAGGTCCTTTTCTTTCTGAAATTCCTCCAGAGTTTTTCCGACTTCATCCCTTGGCTTTGGCGTATCTTCAATTTCAAGGCCGTGTGACCGTGCAATAAAAATCCACTTTTCCCTGCACATTTTGTCGAACGTCATTTTGGGATTATTCTTCTTGCTGATTTTCTTTTCAGGATCTGGAGGCAGGATTCCGGCTTTGAGCAAAGCCTGAGTCTGGTTACTTGTGGTAAGTCCTGTTTCTTCGTCCTTACATGGCCAGGCACGACGCAGATGAAAATGAGGGGCACCCATTTCATCCTGATGCATTGCCCAGTTCAGAATGAAGAAGGGCTTTCCGTGTTCTTCGTTCCACTTATTCAGCCACGTTAAATATTCCTCAAAGCAGGAGAGAGATACTTCAACTTCAGGATACTGTTCCATGCGGCCAATCTGGAGAATCTGTTCTTCAGGAGCATGCATGGTTTTCTTTCGCCATTCGTCCATGGTTACTACACGTTCTTTGTGACGGCTTTTGATGTAGTTCTGATTTGTCTGTTCTAGCTGGGCGCCAAAGGCTTCTTCGTAGTATTTGAGTTCGCCTTTATCAAAGCTGATGTCAGTGCCGCACCAGGACCAGATGACATTCTTGTCAGATTTATCTTTTGCAATGTGCTCAGGATTTGAATCAAAGTCCCGGTCATTGTGTCGCGATGAAAAAGCCTTTTTGTCAGTTTTGCGCTTGCGGCCTGAGTTCATCGTGCAGCGCATTTTTCCCTGCGGATTTGTCTTGTAATCAGGATTAAAGCCGTAATCTCCGCCAAGTTCCTTAAGTTGATGCAAAATATTTCTCAAGACTTTCACATCATCTTTTGCATGATAAGCCTTATGTGAATCAAAAAGATGATTGTCACGCTCAGGATCGTTTTTATAATCATGTCCTGACACGGGATCTTTCCAGGCTGGCTCTGATATGCCGGCCGGCGGATTTTTTGTTGTTGTTTTGTAAGTTGTATAAGTCATGGTGTTCCTCTTGTTGTAAAAATTGACTTTGTGGTAGCAGTGCCATTTGGCACTCTTTTCATCCGCCATCTGGCGGATAAGTTCGCGAGTGTGCATTTTCTTTTTTTTCAGGGGCCCCAGTGTTGATGCTTTGCGTCAACACATATGGGGTTATGCACACGCGATTAAGTCTCTCCAGAGACTTTTTTCCGTCACGTGACGGAGATCCGCCGGCCGGCAGATTTGCAGAAACTCTGCCATCCGCCAAATGGCGGATTTGTCAGGCGACCTTTCGTTTTAAGATACGGTAACTTTCTCCTGTAAACTCAATACTTGTGGCCGTCTCGCGAAGCCTGTCTACTACGGCTTCACCGAGACTTTTCATAAGTACTTTCTTTTCAAGATTTGAAATCACGATTGTTGGAAGCTGGTTATCATATCGCTTTCGCAGAATGTAACTTAGGATTTCTATTTCCTTTTCACGCTTCAATGAACGGCCGACTTCATCAATTACTAGAAACTTTACTGTTGAATAATCGTTAAAAACTTCTTCTTCTGTCTGGGGAGATTTGAAGTTCAAGCTGGATTCGACTTTATAAATCAGATCTTCCATGCTGATATAACGGCCCTGAGTATCACGAACGGTAGCAGCTCCGAGATGAGTCTTTCCAGTTCCTTTGGCTCCGGTCATCAGAAGAACCCCTTCATTGTGATCCTGACTTACAAAATTACAGACCTTCTGATAAATGTTTTTTTCAGTCTCGGTCCTGCATTCAAAGTTGAAGAAGGAACATTCTGCAAATCTCGGCGGAACTCCGCTCAAATTACTTTTATTCCAGTTTTTAATGTTACTCAGATTTGTGGTTATTTTTTCTCTGACAGATTTTCTTTCGTACTCAAAAATCTCTTTTTGTCTTCCCTCAAGTTTATCATCTGGGGAATATCCGCATTTTTCTAATGCGAATCTTTCATCCGCATCAAAACGGTTTAATTCATCAATTAAGTTTTGTTCTCGCATGTTGTACTCCGCGTGTTGTAAAAAATGTAGTGCCATTTGGCACTAGAAAGGCAGGTTCGCCAAAGTCTCTTCAGACACTTCATCGCATCCAGATTCCTGAACGGCTGTGAGCCGCCTTCCGCTTTTTGTAATTGGAGTAGGCTTTTCAATCTCCCTTAAAGCCCACTGCATTGAATTAAAATCAGATCTTGGATTTGCTCCCTTATCTTCTTTCCATTCGCTGTAAAGCTCTATGGCTTTATCAGTCTGTTCTTTTGTGTGATTTTTCAGAAGCTCTTCCATCTCGTTATCAGACAGAAAAACATTCTGATTGGCACCGTACGGTTTCTTTTGTTTTGGGGATGGTTTTGTGATTCTTGCCGGAGGGGAAGTTTCTGCCTGTACAGATATTTGATTTAAGCCTGGCATCTTTGAAAAATCAATTTTAGCCAGTGCAAAGATCTTTCTGAGTTCGACTTCCTTGTTCTGTCTTCTGATTAGTTCAACTTTGATAAGGTTCAGGGCTTTCAGTTCCTTAATCCAGTTTTCAACTGTCCTGAGGCTTACCCTATGATTGGCAGCGAAGTAAGCATTCTTCTGACTGCAAAATCCATATGTGTAAGTGAGGAACAAAACTTCCCCGTAGAAAAGTTTTGCTCCTGCAGACAGTTTAGTTTCGAACAGAACTTCCGGCGGAATCTGGATGAAATAATCAGGCTTTCTTTCAGGCTGATTTAGCATCCGTCACTCCCAGCTGCTTTTTTGATGAAGCAACATTGTGCCGTTCGCTTGTAGAAACCGTGTAGAACTGAACCCGTCCATCATGATAGGTAAATGTAATGGAACATTCGCCGTGCTGAATCTGGTGATTGTTTAATTCCTGGAGTGCCTGGATAAAAACATTGTCGCTGATCATGCTACACCTCCCACAGGGATTTTGGCTCCGCCTGTTGAACGATGTGCAAGAATGTAAGCTTCCAGATCCTTCTTGAGGACGAAAACTCTTTTTGACAGTCTGACTCTGGGGAGTTCTGAGTCTGGAATAAGACTGTCCAATGTAGACATGCCAATGTGCAGGATAGCTACAACCTGCTGGCGTGTAAGAAGTGCATCTTCCGGAATTTCCGGCCAGATACTAGATGTGTTAGTTACTCTCATAAAACCTTGTCCTTTTTTGGGGCAGGCAGAAGTTTTTTGAGAACTATTGGTTTAAATATACAAACAGCAACTTCTTTCGTCAAGCAGCATTTTCCTTCGGTTGTTATTTGCTGAAGTTAACTGAAGCATAAATTAAAAATATTTTTGATTTTGTGACATTATTTATATTAAATATTTATATATATCTAAATTTATATATTTACTGTGCACTTTTTTTCGGGAGGGGTCGGAAGAATTTTTCATGAGGTAATGGACAGATTTTGCAGGAGGTCCCGAAAATACTTGCAGGAGGGTAGTACGCAGATTTGCGTTTAAATGATTTTTGGAAATTGGATTTTTAGAAGGGATTTGAAAGATGTTTGAAGTTAAATTAAAAAGGCTTCCAGTCTGAATTAAACAAACTGAAAGCCTCTTGGCTAAGATTAAAAACCTTAACCTTCCATTGCTTTTCTTACTGTCTCAACAGTGAGAAAGTAGGAAAGTTCTTTATCTTTGAACTTAATAAAACCATAATGCTCATAAAAACTCTTTGAAGTTTCTTTTGCATCAACAATTATAAAATACAATCCGGTAATCTCAGCTACATGAACTATCTTTATAAAGGCTTGTGCAAGTAACCACTTACCAATTCCTTTTCCCTGTAAATTTTTGCCTACAGCAAGACGTGCAATTCGCAATGAAGGAATAGGATACTTTGGTAATTTTCCCCGGTATTCATCTGGTATATCTTCATAAACTACTTGAGCGGTTGCAAGTGTGAAATAACCGACAACTTCATCTTTGTCATCAAAAGCAACAAAAGTTCTTCCGATTCCCAACGTGTCATTTTTTAATGAATAACGTGAAAGAAATTCATTTAAAACTTCTGTTCCACAGTCAAACTTTTTAAGCTTTGATTTTGGAACATCTTTTATCGAAACTAATTTAAAACTCATCTGAACAAACCTTTTAATGCTTCATTTGGCTCTGGTGGATTTTCCAAAGCAGCCATTACAAGGTCTCTGTCGCGATTTGAAAGTACAAGAACTTCGTTTTCAGCCAGGTCAATCTGAGCCTGCTTCAGAGATGATGTAAGGACATATGAAGAAAGTGAAACGTGTTTAAGTTCAGCGGCACGTTCAAGAAGAGTCTTCTGATTTGAGTTGGCTCTAAAGTCAATTCTTTCGTCTTTTAATGCTACTGCCATAATAGTACCTCCACTTTTAATATAACATAATGTACGGAAATTGTACACACAAATTTTACAATTATTCTCTATGTCAAAATTGCCAAATTGACATAGAGAATACAGCCATGACATAAAGAGTTTAAGCAATTCCAAATCTCTGTGATATTCGTGCCTCATCTTCTTCAGAAAGATTCAACTCTCCAAGTTCCAGTTTAGCAATCCGCTTATCCTTCAGAATCTGTCCTTTCTTCCGTCCTTTTTCTAATTCTGACAAAACAAACAAAACTCCAAGCTTAAAAGAATCAGAGTTGATGCCTTTGCCCGTGTT
>CAMHMJ010000053.1 GCA_946186185.1 uncultured Treponema sp.
AAACCCGGCATTCGGACTTTCTGATATTTAAACTTGTAACATTTTGATTTTATTATTATTTTTATAGTATAAGAAGTTAGAAATTAAGAGGACTACAGTTGAAGGACTATTACGAAATACTTGGTGTTCAGAAAAATGCGACGGATGAAGAAATCAAAAAAGCCTACAGAAAGCTTGCCATTCAGTATCATCCGGACAAAAATCCCGGGGATACAGTAGCCGAAGCAAAATTCAAGGAAATAAACGACGCATATCAGATTCTCTCTGATCCTTCAAAAAGACGGAACTACGATATGTACGGTTCTTCAGATTCTCAGAATGCATATCAGTCCGCATGGCAGAGTTACAGGTCTTCCACAGGAACTTCTGGTTCTTCTTATTCAAATCCTTTTGAAGACGCCTTCAACGGTTCTGATTCCTTCTGGGGCTCATTCTATTCTTCTTCAGATTCACATTCTTATGCTTCAAATTATCGGGGTAAAAAAACAAGAGCCGAAAATTTCATAAACTTTCTTTTCGGTGTTGGACAGGGAATTTTGGGAATTGTTTTGATGCGCGTTTTCTGGTGGCTCATCCCGCTTGGTCCGATTTTGTGCCTCGGACTAGCAGGTAAGGGATTCGTAAGTGCTTACAGATCCCTGAAAGGTATTTTTACTTCTAGCGCTGACGGAAAATAATGCGTCCGCGGTCAAGGTCGTATGGTGACAAAGCAACCTTTACGCTGTCGCCCGGAACGATTCTGATGTAATGCTTTCTCATCTTTCCAGAAAGATGTGCCATAATAACGTGTCCGTTCTGTAATTCAACACGGAACATTGTGTTTGGTAAGGCTTCTTTTACAATGCCTTCGACTTCAATAGCCTCTTCTTTAGCCACGATTCCTCCATCGTAAATCTTCTAATTTTAGAAAAATCTAAAATAAAAGCAAAAAAGAATTTGTTTTTTTCGAGAAATACTCTTATATTAGTATGTACAAATTAAAATGAATTGTCAACAACGTGTAATTTTGTTGATGTGGGAGAACAAGATATGGATGAAAAGTTCGTTGCTGAAACCAAAGAAAAACTTCTGACTCAGAGAGCTGCGATTCTTGCCGCTTTGGAGGCTCAGAATGCAGATATGAAAAATCTCGTAAAACCTGTCGAATCCGGAGACGAGGCTGACGTTGCAAGTGACGCAGTTGACCGAACTCTTCTGGATTCTCTTGGAGCACAGGATGCTCAGCGCCTTCGTCTTATTGACAGTGCCCTTGACAGAATCCGTCTTAACAAATATGGTATCTGCCTTCGCTGCGGAAAGGAAATTCCGGAAGCACGTCTTCTGGCTCTTCCTTATGCCCTGATGTGCATTACCTGTGCCAGCGCTGAGGAACGACGAAACCGCTAAAAAACGCTCAGGAGGCAAGAATGAGTACTCATATTAATGCAAAACCTGGTGAAATTGCCGACAAGGTTCTTTTGCCGGGTGATCCACTCAGGGCAAAGTTTATTGCGGAAAATTTCCTTGAAAATGCCGTATGCTATAATGAAGTTCGCGGGATGTTCGGTTTTACGGGGACCTACAAGGGCGTAAAGGTTTCTGTTCAGGGAACCGGAATGGGGCAGCCGTCCCTTTCAATCTACGTAAATGAACTGTTCCGTTTTTACGATGTACAGAAAGCAATCCGGGTTGGAACCATTGGTTCCGTAAAGGATGATGTAAATATCCGTGATACCGTAATTGCCAGTGCAGCCTGCTCGGATTCAGCTCTTTTGAACCAGCGTTTCGGTTCCCTGCATTTTGCGCCTTCTGCAGATTTTAAGCTTCTGTACACGGCGTTTAATAAGGCAAAAGACCTTGGAATCGACGCAAAGGTGGGTTCCGTTGTTTCAAGCGACCGTTTCTACGATGATAACGAAAACTGGAAGCTCTGGAAAAAATACGGTGCCATAGGTATTGAAATGGAAACGGCTGAGCTTTATACTCTGGCCGCTGAATTTTCAAGAAAAGCCCTTTCAATTTTTACCGTAAGCGACCATATTGCAAAGGGTGAAGCCACTACGGCAGAAGAGAGACAAACTACGTTTAAGGACATGATGGTTCTTGCCCTAGAAACAATAATTCAGGAAGATTAAATGAAACCTACATTACTTGTACTTGCAGCCGGAATGGGAAGCCGTTACGGCGGTGTAAAACAGATAGATGCTGTTGGAAAAAACGGTGAATGTCTTTTGGACTACGCAACCTTTGACGCCATGAAAAGCGGCTTTGGAAAAGTTGTGTATATAATCAGAAAGGATATTGAAAAGGACTTCCGGGAGCGTCTTTTTGACCGTGTTGCAAAGAATTTTGACGCAGAATATGTTTTTCAGGGAAAGGAAAGTCTTTTAACTCCTGAACAGATTAAGGCTTCTGCAGAAAGAACAAAGCCATGGGGAACCTGTCACGCGGTTTTGTGCGCAAAGGATGCAATCAAAACTCCTTTTGCCGTAATCAACGCTGATGATTATTATGGACGGGAAGCTTTTGATACTCTTGGAAAGCACCTTTCTTCAATTTCCAATGATTCAACAGAGCACGCAATGGTTGCCTATGTTCTTGAAAAAACCATGAGCAAAAGCGGTTCTGTAAGCCGGGGTGTCTGTACACTCGAAAACGGAAACCTGAAATCCATCGTTGAAAACCTGAAAATCTACTGGGAAAACGGAAAGGTTGTGAGCGAATGGGATGACAGAAAGGACATTCTTACCGGAAAGGAAATGGTAAGCATGAACTTCTTTGGTTTCTCTCCAAAGGCCTTTGAGCGCTTTGAAATCTACTGGAACGATTTTATTAAGGCAGGAGCTGCTTCTCCAAAGGCAGAGGCTCTTTTACCGGTAGCAGCCAGCGACATAATCAAAAACGGGGAAGGCCTTGTAAAGGTTTTCACTTCCAGTGAAAGCTGGTTCGGAATGACTTATCCTGAAGACCGGGAAATCGTAAAGCAGGAAATTGCAAAGAAAATCAAGGAAGGCTACTATCCTGAAAAGCTCTGGGAAAAATAGGCTAGTGGTGTAACTTTTTATAAGCGGAAGGTAAGATTAATTCTCCTTCCGCTTTTTTTATTATAATCGAAACCAGCCTTGACCTGTCGTATTGCCCAGAAAGTACTTTTTACATTCCATAAAAAATAATTGTTTTTTTCGTTATTTTGTAATATCATATAGGTCACATTTTTACATAGCTGATTTCCGCCCCGAAAGGTGCTCGCCCAGAATATTGGGGAAATTGCGGACTTTGGCGAGGTGGCTTTTTATGATTACTCTTAAATTCGGTGGAACGTCCATGGCTAATGCCAGACGTATTCTTGCTTCTGCAGACATTATTATCAATCGTGCAAAAGAAGACAGACTCAGTGTTGTAGTTAGTGCGGCTGCTGGTGTTTCAAACACTCTTCAGGCTGCAATTGACGCATGTATTTCAGGGATTTCCGGCACAAATTATGTAAGCGATATCCGCAACACCCACAACGAAATCTGTCTTGAACTTCAGTCTAAACTTCCGGGCTTTGACGCAGAAAAGACAATGGCTAAGATTGAGCCGAATTTTGCTGAGCTTGAAAAACTCCTTGCAGGTTGTGTTTCATTTGGTGAATGTCCAGACACAGTTCACTGCCGCATTATGGGTATGGGCGAACTTCTTTCTGCCCCGATTATGGAAAACGTTCTTCTTGCAAAAAAGCAGAGCGTAATCTTCCTTGATTCAAGAAAATTTGTCTTCACCACAGGAAACCAGAAAGAGGGTGAAGCTGACTATTCTGCATGTAACGAGGCCTGCGCACCATTCCGTGACGGCGCTTCTCCAACTCAGACACGGATTCTCCTTTTCCCGGGCTTTATCTGCACCTGGAACGGCGGAACCGGCACAAAACCTGTTATGGGCCTTCTTGGACGAAACGGTTCCGACTTCTCAGCAGCCATCATCGGCGCAAGCCTTCGCGTTAAACGCGTTGAGTTCTGGACGGACGTTGACGGCGTTTACACAGCTGACCCTCGCGTTGTAAAAGACGCAATCCTCGTTGACGATATGTCTTACGAAGAGGCGATGGAACTTTCGTTCTTCGGTTCAAAAGTTCTTCATCCAAAGACAATTGCTCCTCTTCAGGCTAAGGGAATAGAAGCTTGGAGCTTGAACAGCCACAACCCGAGTGCCCGGGGAACTAGAATCGGAAAAGGTCCTTTTGAGAGCCGCGGAAAATCAAGCATTTGCGGAATTTCTTCATTGAAGCATGTTTCCATGATCAGCGTAGGCGGCTCTCTTATGCGCGGCCGAACTGGTATGGCAAGCAAGATTTTCTCTGCCGTTTCACAGGCTGGCTCTTCAATTCTTTTGATTACTCAGTCTTCATCTGAATATACAATTTCGTTCTGCGTTCGCGACACAGAATCTGACATCGTAAAAGACGCTCTTGAAGCTAAGTTCGAACTTGAAATCCGCGAAAAACTCATCGATCCAATCGACGTTAAAAAAGACTGCGCAATCGTAAGCGTAGTAGGTGACGGAATGATCGCTAACCGCGGTGTTGCAGGAAAGTTCTTGAACGCTCTTTCTAGCCAGGACATCAATATTCTTGCAATCGCTCAGGGTTCGAGCGAAAGATGTATTTCTGCCGTAATCGAAAACGAATACGCAGACACGGCAGTTCGCGCAGTTCACTTGTTCTTCTTCCACACAGCTCAGACAATCGAAGTATTTGCATTCGGTGCTGGAACAATCGGTGGAACGATGATCGACCAGATCCGCGATCAGAGAGAAAAACTTCTCAAAGAAAACGTAGATATCAAGGTTCTCTGTATCACAACAATCGACGGAATGATTTTGAATGAAGAAGGCCTGGATCTTTCTAACTGGCGCGACCAGATGAAAAAGCCGGACTTCCCGTTCAACTCAAATCAGAACGTTGACGACATCATCAAGTTTGTACGCGAAAAGAAACCTCTTAATCCAGTATTCGTAGACTGTACAGCTTCTTACGATTTGCCAGAGCGTTACCTCGACATTTTGAATGCCGGAATGAGCATTGCAACTCCTAACAAGAGAGCAAACTCAATGGATATCAAGTTCTACCACGAACTTCGCCGCACAGCAAACAAAATGCACCGCCGCTTCCTCTACGAAACAAACGTTGGTGCTGGTCTTCCAATCATCGATACCTTGCAGAACCTTTATAAATCCGGCGACCGCCTTGAAAGCTTCAACGGAATTATGTCAGGTTCGCTTTCATACATTTTTGGAAAACTTGACGAAGGTGTTCCTTTCAGCAAGGCTGTTCTTGAAGCAAGGGAACTCCGCTACACTGAGCCGGACCCTCGTGACGACTTGAACGGAATGGATGTTGCACGAAAAGGTCTTATCATCGCCCGAGAATCAGGATACGACATCGAGCTTACAGACATTACCATGTATAAAGTGTTCCCGGACAGCTTTGATCCAAGCGGAACAGTTGAAGAGTTCCTTGAAAAATTGCCACAGGTTGACGACTACTTTGCAAAGAAAATCGCTGATCTTAAAAAGCAGGGAAAAGTTCTTCGAATGGGAGCTACTATAAAAGACGGAAAGGTAAGCGTTGGAATGATGGAAGTCGGAGCTGATGATCCATTGTACAGCGTAAAGGGCGGTGAAAACGCTTTCGTATTCTACACAGAACGCTACCAGCCAATTCCTCTTACTGTCCGCGGTTATGGTGCGGGTGCAGGAGTTACAGCTGCCGGTGTATTCGGTGATATTTTGAGAACGGTTTCTTTCAACCCAGAGAGATGCCTTTCGTAGGAGATTTTACACGTATGCATAAGTATGTAATTAGCGTTTTAGTTGAAAATAAGGCTGGTGTTTTGAGCCGCGTTTCTGGTCTCTTTAGCCGCCGTGGATACAATATCGATTCCCTTACGGTTTGCGAAACTTCAAATCCTCTGGAGTCCCGCATGACAATCGTTGTAAAGGGTGACGAGCACAGCCTGGACCAGATTCACAAGCAGCTTTCTAAGCTTGTTGAAGTAAAGTCCATCAAAAAGGTTGAGCGCGTTGCTTCTGTTCAGCGGGAACTGGGGCTCTTTAAGGTAAAGGCAACAGGTGAATCAAGAAGCAGTCTGCTTTCAATCTGTGACATCTACAAGGCTCATATCGTTGATGTAAGCCTTGATTCTCTGATAATCGAAATTACTGGAAATGAGGAAAAGGTAGACAGCCTTCAGAATATCATCGAGCCTTTTGGAATTCTGGAATACGTAAAAACAGGTTTAACAGCCCTGGATCGCGGAAGCGAAGTAATGTAGATTGTTGAACAGCCTGAAAGCGATGTAATGCAGCGTGGTTTCGGCCTTGGTTCGGAATCCAGACTATCTTGTAATCAATGCTACGCGGCCGTTGGAAAGTCCCCAGCGGTCGCTTACATAACTGTCAAAGGCATAGCCCGCGTCTTCAAAAGCGCGGGCATTTGTTTTTAAAACATAGTTTGCAAGGTCAGGAATGGCTTTCTGCACGCTGGCATAGTTTGCAATGCGGGTAAAATAGCTTTTTGTGAACTGCACGCCTTGCTGCATTATGTATGCCATAAATTCATTCTGAATCAGATAGTTGTCGCTGGAATCGTAGTTTAGTGAAGGCTGGCTTTTCCAGTAGCCCACAAGGAAATCGATGGCGTTGGGGTCGATGGTGTAATAGATTGCGGCGGTTGTGTTTCTGAAATCTTCGTCGGTAAAGAAGATCCCGTGCCAGGCTTCATGGGCGCAGAGGGAATTCCTTAAATAGTCTGCCGAGCTCTGGGAAATTGAAACGATGGCGCCGTTTCCGGCTGTATATGCGGTATATTCGCCGTTTACTGTGCGTCCCGAAGGAATGATGATTCTGTTCTGAAGAAGAATGTCCCGTAAAAGAAGCTCTTTCTGGTTCAAAACTCCCGGTTTTTCATTTGCTTTTGTAAAGAAATCTGCAAGAGATTCTGAGCGGTAGTCGTGGGCGTTGTAGCCGTGCATGTTTCCCAGCTCTTCGTCCGTAAGGATGCGGCCTCGGTAACCGGCTTTTTCCACAAAGAAGGCAAGGCGGGTAAAAAACTCGCTCTGAACGGTGTAGTCCCGGGTGTCAAAAAGCAGAACATCCGGGAAGGTTTCCCAGCGGTAAAGCTCGTAATCAACGTTTCGCCACAGGTTTGTCTTTCGAGAAGGCGGTACCAGACCTAAGTCCGTTGTAAGGGGCTCAAGAGGCGCCTTTCTGTCCCGGGCTATAAGGCTTTCGCTGTTTTTCTGCATTACAAGCTTTGTGATTTTTGTGTCGCCTTCACTAACGGAAAAAGTGCTGAAGGGGTTTGACAAAAGCTGAGTCTGAAGAGTGTATTCCTTTGGAGCGGCAGTACCGGATTCTTCCAGGCCGCTGGCTCTGTAAATCGTAAGAACTTCGCCCCCTGTATTCAGCTGAAATCTTTTCGTTTTTGATGAAGAGGCTTCGTTTTCTTCCCGGCTTTCTGAATCAGGCTCTGTGTTGTCCCGCACCTGAAGCATAATTTTTGGCATGATGGTCTGGTTCGAGTTTGCAAGGGGGAACAAATCCTGACAGCCGCTAAAGTCTGCGCTGAAAAAGTCGTTTATTCTTCCCCCTGTAGGTGCAAGCCCGTAAAAAGGCGTTTTTCCGGTAAAATCAAAGCCCACTCTGGCTTCTTCAAATTTTGCATACAAAATCCGGGCTTTTAGATTTGAAAAAACAATAAAGCCGGAAGGTAATTCAGAGGTTTCAAGATTTTTTCTGAGTGAAAGGGAAAGAATTGCCTTGTTGTCTTTTTTCTGCTGTTTTGGAGAGATAAAAAGCCTTGCGTCTGCGCTGCCCAGTATCCTGTTTTTTATTTCACCCGTAAAATTTCCGCTTTCGTTAAAATCTGCCGGGTACAGAAAGCCGAAACTGAAGGGCTTTGAGTTTTCTCCGTCTAAAAGCAGTTCCTTGTAGGAAACCGGGTTGAATTTTATTTCAAAACTGAGGGAAACGGCTTTTTTTTCTCTGTAAAAGCTTTCAAGGAGCTTTTTCTGGTTTTCCGTAAAGCGGAAGGCGGCGTACTTGTCTTTCTGAATATGGCCGGAAACTGCCGCTTTTGAAGAAGAAAGCAGGTTTTCTGCGTAAAGAGCGCTTCCTTCAAAGTCAAGAAGAACATCCGACTTTACGTGAAGCTTAGAGAGCATCGGAATTGAACAGAGGGCTCCAAGAATTACGAGGGTTATGGAAAGGAAAAACAGTTTTTCATTTTTTTTAAGGCGTTTTACTTTCTGAAAAGGTGTCTGTTTCTTAAAAAGACTTTTACCTGAGATTTTTGCTTTATTTTCGCTGCTGCTGGTGCCGTTAGTATTTTTTGAATCCATGGCTTCATACTACATTTTTTTTATAAAAAATACTATATTAACGATATGAACCTTGCGATTTTGCTTCACGATGAAGACGCCCTAAAAATAAACAGACTCCAGAATGAAATATGCACTTCTTGTAACGGGGGTGCCCTAAAGAATGGAGGGGCCCTGATTTCAGAGAGTGCTCAGGCTTCCAATGGGCATTCAGCGTTCTTTTTCTGCGTTCCCTATTATCCCCTGTTTGCTGAAATAATCGGGATAAAGGATATCAGGGAAGCAAAAAATCTGTTTTTGTCTGCAAAACTTAAGGCTCCCGGAATGAATGTCAATTCATTGGTGGATGCAAAGAAAACTTCAGGAATAGTTTTCCCGGTTGAAATAGAGCTTCAGACCGGCGAAAAACTTCATTCTTCAATTCTTGCCGCAAAGTTTGCGGGAGCGGCCTTTGAGGGCGCATTACAAAAGCTTCAGGAAACTCTCCAGTCATATTCCGGTTTTTCCCTGCCTTTGAAACGCTTCCAGCTTGCCCTCATTCAGAAGAATGGATTTTCAGTAATTTTTTCCGAGAAAGTCTGGGTCTCTCTTAAATAAGCAGAAAAGGCGAATTTGCTAATAGCGCTAACTTCGAGTTTGTAAATATAATACAAAATTGGCGGGAGGGTAGCGGC
>CAMHMJ010000054.1 GCA_946186185.1 uncultured Treponema sp.
GAATCTATGGTAAGCGAAAGAGATGAGCAGTTTCATGACCTGTTAGAAAGATTCGTTGATGTTATAGTTGACACCGAAGGCTTTTCAAGAGAAAGACTGGTCGGGATTCTTGTTGAAGTTGCAAAATTTTTTAATCTCTCTAAGGGCGTAACTGAATTCTATGAAAATCTCTGGCATGAGCAGCTTGGAAAAGGCGAGATTTTTATTGATTATGATGACGGCCGTGAGAGTAAGGTGATTATTTCCCTTCGTGTAGTGACTCCTGTGCTTTCTGTTGTAAAATGTTCTCTTTATCATCCTGTGGATGCTGAAGAGCTTTCAGAAGATGAATATAAGAAACTGAATCTGGTTGCCCGGGGGCTTATCAGGTTTATCAGCCGGAATCGTCTTCAGAATTCCATCGAAAGGATTGCATTTCATGATTTTTATGGTTTCCCGAATGCAAATTTCTTTGTCAGAAAGTATGATCAGCTGAATAGGGAAGGAAAACTTTCCGGTAAGATCCTTCTTGTTTATAACTTGAGGAATTTTTCTGTTTTCAATGCGGAGTTTGGAAGAAAAAATGGCGACAGGATTATGAAGAGCTTCTATGAGGCTATCAAGTATTCCGTAGGTGAGGATGGAATTGTCTGCAGAATAAGCTCCGATAATTTTCTCTGCATGTTTGACACTGGTTTTATGCCCCGCATCGAGCAGATTCTGAAAGGTTATCCCATAATCTATGATGAGCAGGGAAAGAATCGGATTTTGGTCAGCGGATATGCAGGTGTTATTGTTCTCTCTGAAAAAATCACGCTTACCGCTCTTGATGATATCCTTAGCGGCTTATACAACGCTCTTAATGAGGCAAGAATGGGCACTTACGGCTCCATTGTTTATGTATCGGACAAAGATTCTCTTGAGCAGGAAAGAATTAAGAAACTCAAAGTTATGTTTCAAGAGGCTTTTGCTTCAGGTGAATTCAGTGCCTTCTATCAGCCCAAGGTTTCAATTGATACAGGAAAGGTTGTCGGTGCCGAGGCTTTGTGCCGTTGGATTCATGATGGAAAAGTTATGCTTCCTTCTGAGTTTATTCCTGTTCTGGAACTTTCTAACGAAATATGCCGTCTGGATTTTCGTGTTCTGGACATAGTATGCGGTGATATAAAGCGCTGGCTCGATTCTGGGCTTGAACCAGTCCGGGTGAGCGTGAATCTTTCAAGAAAGCATCTTTCGAATATGGATCTTGTTTCACATCTTTTAAAGATTGTGGATGGGTACAATATTCCCCATAAGTACATAGAATTTGAATTTACCGAAACCACAACCAGCGTCGGCGTGTATAATCTAAAACGCGTTGTCTCTGAGCTTCAGGAAGCTGGATTTTCTACGGCGGTTGACGATTTTGGAATAGGTTATTCTTCATTAAGTCTTATCCGCGAAATTCCGTGGAACGTCATCAAGCTTGATAAGGATTTTCTCCCTCTCGACGGAGAGGCTTCTGACAGCAAGACTTCTGTCATGTATCGCCACATTGCTTCCTTGACCCACGATATTGGTTTTGAAACCGTTACTGAAGGCGTTGAGACTGCCCGTCAGGTTCAGGTTTTGAGGGAAAATAAGTGCCATATTGCCCAGGGCTTCTATTTCGATAAGGCTCTTCCAGTAGAGCAGTTTGAAATAAGGCTTAAGCAGGGATATAAAATTTAATTTTCTGAGAAGCGGTACTGCCGTTTTTTACAATAGGGGTTCCGCTGAGAGCCAATTTTGTTGTTGGAATACTAAAACTCGACATTTGCCCTGCTTATTTTATCTTGACCCGTTTTGCTCAATTATTATAAAATACTACTATGTTAAAGTGTTTAAAGAGACTCGTTATTGCATCCCTTGCGCTTCTTATATCAGAAGCTTTTGCACAGGGAATTACAACTGCAAGCGCATATTTTAAGAGCGTTTCCGATTATTATGCTACCCTGAAAGATTATGAAGCCGAGATTGAAATCAAGGCAGACAAAGAGGTTATGACGGGTGTAGTTTCTTTTAAGCGCCCGAATCTTCTTAGAATTGATTTTACCAGTCCTGCAGACCAGGTAATCGTTTTTAACGGCGATATGCTCACAATCTATCTTCCGGAACAGGCAGCCGTCCTTCAGCAGTCCGTTGAGTCAGATACTTCTGCCGCTTCTTCAATTGCAACTCCACAGGGGCTGGCGCTTTTGAGCCGCTACTATGTTGTTGCCTACGAAACCGGTCAGGATCCGGTTCCTTTTGAAAATGGTTCTGATGAAATGGTGATGAAGCTGATTCTTACCCGCCGAAGTACCTCTGAAGCCTTCCGTTACATAAAACTCGACATCGATGCGAATACAAAGCTTATCCGCCGGGTAGAAGCTGCAACTACAAAAGGCGAAAGTTTCGTCTTTGATTTTATGGAATACAAGGTTAATAAAGATATTACAGACCAGCGCTTTATTTACGATCCGCCGTCATCAGCCAACAGCTTTAACAATTTCTTGTTCTCGGAGTAAAAAATGGAAAGCTATGGCGAATTGCTGAAAAAAGCTCGTGAAGCAAAAAATCTTGATTACGATACAATTTCCCGTGAGACTACAATTTCCGTTCCATACCTTTTAGGTCTTGAAGAAGAAGATAACGGAGTTTTCCCTGGTGAAGCCTACATGCTGGGCTTTTTAAGAAACTATGCAGATTATCTTGGCTTGAATTCCGAGCTGCTTCTGGCTTATTACCGGAATAAAAAACTTCAGGAATCTCCGGTTCCGGAAGGCCTGATTGTTCACGAAAAACCGGCTTTTTTCTGGCCTCTTATAATAAGCGCCATTGTTGTGGGTGTTCTTGCCATTGGCGTTGGAATCGGGGTATTTTTCAAGTACAGGAAAACCGTTAATCCTAACGAAGTTGTAATTGATAAATCGAATACTTCAAAAAAATACGAGCTTACCGAGAAATCTTTTTCCGGCCGCCTTTATGTGGGGGATCAGATTATTTTCCCTGCAAAGGACGGAAAGATTATCCTTACGGTAAGCGATACTCTTTCTTCCCTTGGCCTTCAGTGTCCGGTTGGAAAGCTTTACACGGAACTCTCGGAAGAGGCAGAACTTGACGTTGATGGAGATACAAATCCGGATTTAATCGTTTATGTTTCAGATATTTCCGTTACGGATGCCAGCCGAGGTGCTGAAGTTCGCCTTTTGAAGCGGAACAGCTACCTTTCCTCCGTTGCTCAGGAAGAAATTCCTTTCTCTTCAGAGCTTCCGTCCAATCACAAGCAGCTTGTTGTTCTTGAAGATAACCGAGCTTATCCGTTTACGATTAACGGAAGCTTCCGTGGAAACTGTGTTTTCCGCTATCGTGTTGACCGTCATGAACCTACGGAAGCATATTTTTCAAGCGGTGAAGTTGTAACAATGACCGCAAACAATGGTATCCGTCTCTGGATGAGTAACTGTAATACCGTTAAGTTTACCATTACTGCAGATTCAAGAAACTATGACCTTGAAATTGGAAAGGCGGGACAGGTACTAGTTGAAGATATCAAGTGGATAAAGGATACTGACGGACGATATAAGGTTGTGGTGGTAGAACTTGACTAATTCGAATCAAACAGACGTCTCTTCTGCATGCCAGATTGAGGCAAAATCTTTTTTTCTGGATCAGCATGGTTGTGCAAAAAATCAGGTTGACGGCGAACTTATTATTACCCGGCTTTTGAATCTGGGGTGGAAGCAGGTGTTTGAGCCTTCTGAGGCAAGTTTAATCATTGTAAACTCCTGCGGCTTTATTGAAAGTGCAAAAAAAGAGTCCATTGACGCCGTTGTTCACGCAAAATCAATGTATCCCAATGCAAAAATCCTTCTTTCCGGCTGTCTTGCAGAGCGTTATGCCGGGGATTTTAAGGAAGCCCTCCCTGAAGCCGATGCAATCTTTGGAAACGGGGACCTTTCAAAACTTGATGGTGTTGTGTCGAATCTGGAAAACGGGGAGCGTCCTGTTCAGACTTATAAACAGGAAGGCGTTTGTTCCGGGGACAGAAAGGTTCTTCTGGGTTACAAGGGAAGTGCCTTTGTAAAGATTACGGAAGGCTGTTCAAACCACTGTTCTTTCTGTGCAATTCCTTTAATTCGCGGTGAGCTTCGAAGCCGCCCGTGTACCGAAATTATTCAGGAAATTAAAAATCTTACAGGTGCCGGCGTTATAGAAATTAACCTGATTGGACAGGATCTGGCCGCTTACGGTACCGGAGTAAATGATAATGTATTCGGTGACGGCCGTATGGAGCTTTACGGAGAAGGTTCATCAGTTGTTTCCGGAAACAGCACTCTTTCAGACAGCTCTGTTAAGTCCTCTGCTTCCGAAAAATGTTCTTCAAAATCAGGACTCTGTCGTCTTTTAGAGAAAATCTCTGAAATTCAGGGAAACTTTGTAGTCCGTCTTTTGTACATTCATCCAGACCATTTTAATTCAGATATTTTCCCTGTCATCAAAGCAGATTCCCGGATTCTTCCTTATTTTGATATTCCGTTTCAGAGCGGCGATGACCAAATCATAAAGAAAATGAACCGCAGGGGCTCTTTTGAAGCCTATAAAAATCTTGTGCAGGATATTCGTTCTCAGCTTCCGGATGCAGTTTTGCGTACAACTTTCTTAACCGGCTTTCCTGGCGAGACCGATAAAAATGCGGAAAATACTTATAAATTTCTTTCAGAAATCAAAAGTGACTGGTCTGGCTGCTTTCCCTACAGCAGGGAAGAGGATACTCCGGCCTATTCCTTCAAAAATCGTGTATCTTCAAAAACTTCGCAAAAGAGGGCAGATGCTCTTGTTGAACTTCAGTCGGAAATTACTGCACAAAAACTTCGTCAGCGGGTTGGTAAATTTTACAGCGTGCTTGTAGAGGAAGTTGTGGATAATACCGGCGATATGGAAAAATCCGGCGATTCTGAAATCTCTGAAAACTCCGGTGTTATGGATGATTCCGGAGAAGGACTTGCAATTGCCCGTGCCTGGTTTCAGGCTCCGGAGGTGGACGGAAATGTTGTTGTCCGATACGACAGAGATGACCCGGTTCAGAACAGTGCCGTAAAAAATGGAGCTGTCCTCAAGGTGAAAATTATTGCCGTAAGCGGAGTAGACCTGGATGCAGTTTTCGTTTCGGAAGATGAAAAATATGCTTCCAGAAATCCGGAAACTTCAGGTACTAAAGACGGCTTGCTTTATGCACCGGAGCTTCTGTAAAATCCGACCTTCTCTATAATCCGGGCTTCAACCCAACCCTGGATTTTTGAGGAGTTCCAGAGAGTTTTTCATGAAAAAAAGTTTTGTATTGTTTCTGTTTTTTATAACATTTCTTCCGGTTTATTCAAAAGACAGCTCCAGAGATGATTTTTATATCACTCTCTCAGATTTTTACGAAAGCGCCTTGGAAAAACAGCCCTGTAAATGGCGCGATGTCCGCATAGAATACAAGAACTACAAATGTCCTGTCCGCATCTTTATCGAACAGCTTGAAGAAGATATGGACTGTCTCTGTTATCTTCTTGAAACAGCCTATGCCGGTTACAGCGATGCAGTTTCCCGGGGTCTGGATCTTGAAAAACTTAAAGCCCGCGCAAAAGAAAAATTCTCTACGGACGAATACGACTACAACGGAATCACCCCGGTTCAGTTTGTGGATTTTCTGAGAAATGAGCTGGAAATAAAAATCCGGGATACCCATTTTTCTATTCGTGCCGGAGATTATTACTGCTGGTTGTGCGGCCATCAGAATGTATTTTATTCTGATATTTATGTAAAAAAAGACGACAGAGGAGTGTATAAGGTTTGTAAAATTTTTGAGGATGGAAGCTCCGTCCAAAGCTATACCGACAAATTTACAACCTACCATGATTTACTTTTGTTCAAGCACTCTGTTTCACCCTTGCCGGATTTTGATCCGCTTCAGCCTGCAGCCCCTGAACTTCTTGAACATCCTTTTGAAACAATAAAAATCGGTTCTGTTTATTCCGGTTTTCCCGGTAATCTGTTTTATTATCCGGTTTTAGGGGAGAATGTTTACCGTGTCGGTGTTATGACGGCTGAGCATCCGGATTATCTGTGTGCTCAGTTCGATTCAAAGGAAATTACGCTTCCCGTGAAGACAGAAGTTCCTATTGACCGGCGCCAGACACTCCGATTAGGTGAAAAGTCCACGGCTTTTTCCGCCTACCTTTCTTTAAGTCATTTTTCTTCCCCGGGTGTAGACTCCAATTATCGTGCCGGTACAGACCGTCAGTTTTCCCGATTTATGGATTCAGGTTTTTATTACCAGAATAAGCAGAATGTTATCCTCGATTTGCGAAGTAATCCGGGAGGCAATTCGAATATCGGCTTAAAATTTTTAGCTTCTCTTTATATCCCATGGAATGTTACAAATTACGAAGGCGGATATAACCGTTCTTTCAGTGTTCTTGAAAAACATCTGATGCAATACAATGAAAACTGTATCTCCGTTTTTTCCCCTGCAGTTTCACAGGCATTTTATTGTTACTGTCATGAATTTGAAAAGGATAAAAAAAGTATCTCTTTATACAAAAAAATGATGACACAACAGAAGAAAAATCCTCAACTGCTTGTTACTCCATTAATGCATCAAACCAAATACGACAGAGAGAATAAAGCCCGCTTTTCAAACTCTCCTGCCTTTGCCGGTAAATTAATCATTATTCTAGACCGGCACAGCTGTTCCGCTTCCGAAGAAACCGTAAAAAATGCAAAGCTTCTTTTTGGAGACCAGGTAATTATCGTTGGAGAAAACAGCGGTGGTTGTATCACTTACGGAAACGTTTTTAATTACGCTCTTCCTAATTCAAATCTTATTGTATCAATTTCCGCTGCAAACTTGTCGTCATCTTACAGTAATTTTTCAAACTGGCACGGCGAAGGCTTTGGTATTTACCCTGATGTATGGACAACCGGCGAAGATTTGCTCAAAACTCTCATTCTTTTAACCGGAGATAACGCTCTGGAAGAAAAAATTCAGTATATTGAGCGCGCTTTGCAGTAATTTTTCCATGTTTTCAGCCTCAAAAATCCCGTTTTTCCGTCTTTTTCCTCGAAAAATCTTAGAAATTCCCCAAATTTTGTTAAAATATTTGTTATATTTGCAAAATTCGTAAAAAAAATGAAAAAAAAATAAAATTTATGTTGACACTTTTTATTTAAAGTTATATATTCATTTTCACCGTCGCACGACAGAGCGACAGACGATGTTTGACAGACA
>CAMHMJ010000055.1 GCA_946186185.1 uncultured Treponema sp.
CCAGAAGAATAAGAAAACGACTTCTTTTATTCATCTTGTTTTACTCCATTTATAAGATGTAATTATTTTTATTTTGATTCGGCTTCGGAAGCACTCTCCGGCTCTGAATCTTTTTTACCTTTTTTGCCGAACAAACCTTTTTTTTCTTCAGCCGGCTTTGCAGCTTCAAGAGGCTTGTCGGATTCAACTGCAGCAATTGCAGAACGTGTAAATTCAATTTTTACATCATCGTCAACTTTTACGATAACTGTTTTTTCTTTTGTAGAAGAAACCACACCATGAATTCCACCGATTGTTACGACCTTATCACCCTTCTGAAGAGCGTCGATCATTTTCTGGGTTTCCTTCTGCTTCTTATTCTGAGGACGAATAAGGAAGAAATAAAAAATACCAATAATCAGAACAAATGGAACGATTGTGGTAAGAAAACTGGCTGTTGAAGACGGACTCTGAGCGCCTCCCTGTGCAGCAGTCTGAAGAAAAGAAATAAATGACATCATTGTATCCTTTTATTTTTGAATTAACTGACAAAATCAGTTCTACAAGAATATCACACAGATAAATAGCAAGTCAAGCATTCAAAAGGGCTATTGGACAGAAAGAAATGTCTATTGTGCGGAAAGCTTCAGCATTAACTCGTCGTTCAGGCTTCGCATTTTTGTGTCGTTTGGATTTAAGGCAACAACCTGCTTCAAGTAGTACTGAGCCTTTCTGTAATCCTTCTTTTTATAGTAGATTTCGTACAATTTAAAAAGAGCATCGCTGTTTCTTGGATTTGCTATAAGGCTGCTTCTCAAATCTGAAAGAACTTCCTCTTCCCGGCTTTTTATAAGGCTTCTTCTATAATATAAAAAGCTTTTCATTTTTGAAGCAGATTCCGGCAAAAGCTGGTTTATCAGGTTCAGAGCCTGGCTTGATCGGCCGGTTTCCTGCAGAACAATAATATAGGTCTGAACCACCTGTTCGTCTGAGCTTTGAGCCTTGTACATAGGAGAAATAAGGTTCCAGGCTTCATCGTTTTTTCCGATGGCAAGACAGATTTTTATGTGAAGAAAGATACTTTCTGAATCAGCGTTAGGACGGGAGACAATAAGAGAGCTCTGCTCGTAGGCTTTTTTCCACTCCCCCTTCTGAACAAGACCTTCAACCGCGTACTGAAGGGCAATATCATTTGCCGGGTCGTGCATAAGAACATCGTTTGCAATATCTTCAGAGGATTTTCCGGAAACCCGGGTTTTTGAAACATTTGCAAGCCGGGCCGCAAAAAGCTGAAGCTCCTGGTCATCCGGATACATTCTTAAGGCACTCTCAACGGTGGCAATTGCAGCATTAGTATTTTTACTCCAGTCATACTGAACCCGGGCTCTTAAAAGAAGGTAGTCACGGCTGGTACTGTCCTGGCGGGAATATACATCAAGAAGGCTCGCAGCGTGGATGTAGTCTTTTTTCTCCACAAGAATGCGGATTCGGAAAAGCAGCGCTTCCAGATCATTAGGATTATTCTGAAGGATTTTTGCAATACATTCCTCTGCTACGGAATAATTTTTTAACCGGAAGGCATTCTGGGCATTTAAGTTTAACACGCTGATATTCCGGGGATTTTTCTCAAGAAGATTCTGAGAAATGGAAAAGGATTCCCGGAATTTTCCCTGACGCCAAAGATTTTCCGCCAGAGCGTAGGAACATTCAAAGTTATCAGAGGCCACCTTCTGAGCAGCGGTAAAAAAAGGAAGAGCTTTTTCGAATTCAGAGTTTTTTCTATATAAAAGACCGGCAAGATAGTTTGCGAGAGCCGAATCCGGATATTTTTTTAAGCAGACACTTAAATCCTCTTTAGCATCATTAAAAAAAATACTTACATCATCGGTTCGGGCAATAACAAGGGCTGGCAGAATTGTAAGAAGATAATCGCTTTTTCCGGTACTGGTATCGTAAAGGCCGTATTTTACAGAACGGATTGCACCGGAGTATGGAGTATCTGAAGAAAGTGCCGGAAGTTCAAAGTCAGTTTTTTCTGACGGCCACACAAGCTGCATGATATTCAGGGCGGTAAAAATCAACACCTTTTCGTTTTCACGATAATCAATGTCACTTTTCCGGATTAGGGAAAGACCGTGCCGGATTGAAGAAGGAGAACCCTTTTCTATGTCAGAAAGGGCTTCATCGCTTATACCCCAGAAAAAACTGAGCTGCCGCCCGTCCCGATTCAGCGGAATGGAAGAAGCCCCCGGTTCCTCCTGAATTTCAGGCTCCTTTTCCGGCTTTGAAGCGCAGGAATAAAAGAGCGGTGAAGCAGAACCCAGGGCCGCTATAAAAATGAGAAAACCTGATTTTTTTACCTTTTTGAGCAAGTCTCTCACAAATCCCCGCTTTTATTCATTTCAGTATTTACGGAAGCTTCATCCTCTTCATCAATTTCTTCTGTTTCTTCCTCAACATCGTCGTCATCTGAAATAAACTTATCAGATATTTCCTGAGGAATCATATCAAGCAGTGCCTTTCTCTGAACAAAAAGCACCAGAAGGAAAATTCCGGAAAGAATAAAAATTATCGGAAGCAGAAGCATCATCACCTGGCTTAAAGAATGCTTTATAATGTCAAGGGAAAACAGGAGAAAAAAGATTCCCAATACAAAAAGTGAAATGGCAGTAAAATCGTAATTGATATTGAACTTCTTGCTTTTTGTACGGCTAGCGGCAAACAAAGCAACGGAAATCAAAAGAATCATAACCGGCCAGAGAGAACCGAATCCCAGAGGGAAGAGACATTTATTTTCACAGAGAATAAAAAATCCGTTCAAAAGAAGACTTAAGCCCGCAAAAAGCTTAAAAGCAGTCCGGGAAAAAGCAACATAAATATAAAGAAACGAAAGACCGGCAAGGCATAAAAGAATTGATATCGTAGAAAGAATAAGTTTTTGTCCCGCACCTGCAAAGCCCACCAGAAAAAGTACCCCTACGAACAATAGCAGCATTCCAAAAGCGAGCATTGTATTCAAAACCTTTACGCTGGGTCGTTTCATAAAAACCTCAAAAAACTGTTATAAATTCAAAATTGCACAATACGCGCACAATAATATAATAGAATACACTAATAATAGGTGTCTTGCCAATAACTTACGTCCGTGTTAAATTAAAAATATGCGCAAAATTTCGATGTTTATTTTTCTGCTTACACTTTCTGTTTTTACAGCCCTTACTTATGTATCATGCTCCAGCGAAGCAAATTCTAAAGACACAAAAAGCTATCAGAGTATAAAGGAAAACCAGGACGCCCTCTCGGAGCTCCTTAAACGGGACAATCTTGATAATGTAAGCCGTTACGCAATCATCAATCAGATGGCAAACAACCTGATTTCAATAAACGACACCGATTCCCTTATTCTTTTTTTGACGGACTGGGTGGAAAACAATCCTGAAGATACCTACAATGCCTACTGGCTTTTTATGACAGCCTATGCCTACATGTCAGAAAAGGCGGAACCAGTTGCCGAATACTATTTTGACAGAATTCTCCAGAACTATTCGGATCTGCTCGTAAACGGAAATTCCATTCACTTCATGTGCCTGCAGAACCTGATTCAAATCAGTAAAACCTCAAGAAACAGAATCAAATATTTTAACGAGCTTATAAACCGCTTCCCTGCCAATGTAAGTATCACGGAGCTTTACCTTCGGCTTGCCCTGGAATACGAAAAGGAAAGCGAATGGGACGAAGCCTTAAAATCCTACTCAATCTTCCTGGCTCAGCCGGATGCCTCTACCATTCAGATTTCCGGAGAACCGAATGCCTACAAGAAAGCCCGTCAGTTCGTTGGATTTTCCAACTCTTCCAAGGACTGGACTTTTGAAAGTCTTTCATCTCTTGAAAAAGCCGTAAAACGGGCAATCTCAAATTACGACTGGTACAGTCTGGACAAATACAAGGCAAAGGTGAACTTCTTTTCAATGTCCTGGAAGCAGGATGAAATGGACCCCAACGCACAGGAAGAGTTCTCAATGCGGAACTTTATGCGGGGTCAGCGGGTTCGCTATGCAAAGGAACTGGACTCGGATTCAAACTCAAACGAAGCCTATTTAAGAACATGGGGCTGGAGTACCTATGTTCCGGTCTGGTATTTCTACTTCAGAAAGGTAAACTTTCCGCTGGATCCGGACATCAACGGAAACTGGGAATGGGCCGGAATCTACATGGGTGAAAAACTCTAAAAATGAAGAGAAAGTTTTTTGTGGCAGGAGCCATATTTTTTGCATTCCTTTTAGTTCCGGCTTTCACAGAACAAGATGTTCTTCAAAACGGGGGCCAGAATACTGAAAAAAACACCGTACAAAACAAGGAAACCGGCTCTTCACAAACTTCTTCAAAAGCGGAAGCAAAAATCTCTCACAAAAACCTGGGTTTTTCCGGTTACGAAAAGCCGAAAGTAGCAGAAATCAGAAAAAAATACCTTACCACCCACAACGAATACCTTAAAAATCTTTTAGAAGAAGCGGAAAACTACAGAATCTACGTTCGGCTTCAGATTGAAAAAAGAAATATGCCCCTGATTCTGGAATATCTTCCGGTAGTTGAATCAAATTACAAGTGTCTTGCCAGGTCAAAATCGGGAGCGGCAGGAATGTGGCAGTTCATGCTGAACAGCGTAGAGCCTTTTTTAGTGTGCAACGAATACATAGACGAGCGTCTGGATCCCTGGAAATCCACAGACGCAGCCCTTTCAAAGCTTACGGACAATTACAACATGTTCGGAGACTGGCTTCTAGCAATCACCGCCTACAACTGCGGAGCCGGAGCCTTAAAGAGAGCCATAAAAAGCGCCGGCTCCTCGGACTTCTGGTACCTGATGGAAAAGGGGTATCTTTCTGAACAGGCAACTTCCTATGTTCCAAAGCTCCTTGCTATTGCTGATGTTGTGGAAAATGACAGATACTACGGAGTTTCCATGCCCCACGCCAGAGGTCCAGGCGGAACAACCCTGAATATTTCAGTGAATGACTTTGATTATGTGAAAGTAAAGCGGTCCTTAAGCCTTAAAAACATTGCATGGGAACTTCGAATTGACTACGAAGATTTTAAGAGCCTGAACTACGCTCTCATTAAGGAAGTTACACCGCCAAAAACAGAATATGCGCTTCGGTTCCCCCACGGAATGGG
>CAMHMJ010000056.1 GCA_946186185.1 uncultured Treponema sp.
ACTTCAGCGTATCACATTACCGCTTGTTCGTTTACCTTTTTATCATGCCTCCTGTTTCACAATGTCATTTCGACAGGCTCAATGACCGCCTAGAACATAAAGTATCTCTGGGCTAGCGGAAGCTCCTTTGCCGGCTTACTCACAACCGGCACCCCATCAGCAGTAACATGATAGTTCTCGGGATCAACATCGATTACAGGAAGAGCATCGTTATACTTCAAATCCTTTTTTCCAATGCCACGACATTTTTTTACCGGCAGGCACAACTTCTGAAGCCCCAGCTTTTCCGGTAATTTTTCATCAATGGCAGCCTGAGACATAAAGGTAATGCAGGTCATATATTTTGCCTTACCGTAATAGCCGAACATATTTCTGTAATAAATCGGCTGACAGGTTGGAATCGAAGCATTTGAATCACCCATTTTGGAAAGAATAATTGCTCCGCCCTTGATTACCATATCCGGCTTTGCTCCAAAGAACATTGGATTCCACAAAACAAGATCCGCAACCTTTCCCCTTTCCAGAGAACCAACATAATCCGAAATACCATGAGCAATGGCAGGATTTATCGTATACTTGGAAACGTAACGCTTAGCACGGAAGTTATCGTTCTCGCTGGAATCCTCCGGCAAGGCACCCCGTTCCTCTTTCATTTTGTGGGCAGTCTGCCAGGTTCGTGTAATTACTTCGCCAACGCGACCCATTGCCTGTGAGTCACTCGACATAATACTGAGCGCTCCCATATCATGAAGCACGTCTTCAGCCGCAATTGTTTCAGGACGAATCCTTGAATCTGCAAAAGCAACATCCTCTTCAATTTTATTATCAAGGTGATGACAGACCATCAGCATATCAAGATGTTCATCCAGAGTGTTTACCGTAAAAGGCATTGTCGGGTTTGTAGAAGCCGGAATAATATTTGGATGACCCGCAACCTTCAGAATGTCCGGAGCGTGTCCACCACCGGCACCCTCTGTGTGATAGGTATGAATTGTTCTTCCGTTGATTGCCTTGAGTGTATCTTCAACACAGCCGGCCTCGTTCAATGTATCTGTGTGGATACAAACCTGAACATCATACTGATCCGCAATCGTAAGAGCCGCATCGATTGCAGCAGGAGTTGTTCCCCAGTCTTCGTGAATCTTAAGACCGCAGGCACCCGCTTTAATTTGTGCAACAAGTTCGCTCTGCTTCTGCTTGTTTGAACAGTTTCCTTTTCCAAGGTAGCCGATGTTCATAGGAAAATCTTCAGCCGCCTTAATCATCATTTCAAGATTCCATTTGCCTGGAGTACAGGTTGTCGCATTAGTTCCGTCAGCAGGACCGGTACCGCCACCAATCATTGTAGTAACACCGGAACACAAAGCCGTTCCAACCTGCTCAGGAGAAATAAAGTGAATGTGGGTATCAATACCGCCGGCAGTTACAATCAGACCTTCCCCTGCAAGAGCTTCGGTAGCCGCACCGACCGTCATGCCGGGAGTAACGCCGTCCATAGTATCCGGATTTCCAGCCTTACCAATTCCCGCAATTTTTCCATCCTTGATTCCAATATCTGCTTTGTAAATTCCGGTATAGTCCAGAATGACGCAGTTTGTGATTACAAGATCAAGGTCGCCGCCATCTCGTGTTGTATTTACAGACTGGCCCATTCCGTCCCGCAGAGTTTTACCACCGCCGAACTTAGCCTCATCTCCGTAAACTGTAAAATCCTTTTCAATCTGAATTATAAGATTTGTATCTGCAAGCCGGATTTTGTCGCCGGTCGTCGGACCGTACATTGCAGCGTATTTTTTTCCGTCGATTGTATAACTCATTTAAGACCTCCCGGGCTTGCCCTTCCCGATGTAAGATTATTCAAACCATAGATTTCTGATTTTCCGCCAAAAGTGCAAAGCTGAACTGTTTTTTCTTCACCCGGTTCAAAACGCACAGACATTCCAGAAGGAATATCCAGCCGGTAACCAAAAGCAGTTTTTCTGTCAAAGGAAAGACACTGGTTTACCTCATAAAAATGAAAGTGTGAGCCCACCTGAACCGGCCGGTCTCCTGTATTTTTTACCGCAAGCTCAATTGTTTGTCTTCCTTCATTCAAAACAATTTTTTCATTGCAGGAAATGATTTCACCAATTTTCATAAGTCCTCCTTATTCCGCAACTTCACGAATAGGATTGTGAACAGTAACAAGCTTAGTTCCATCCGGAAAAGTAACCTCAATCTGAACTTCATGAATCATGTCTGCAACACCATCCATAACATCATTTACAGTCAGAATTTTTGCCCCATCACGCATGAGTTCTGTTACAGTTTTTCCATCGCGTGCCTGTTCCATCAATTCAGAAGAAATATAGGCTATCGCTTCAACATAATTCAGTTTTACACCGCGTTCTTTTCGACGCTGAGCAACAAGACCGGCATAACTTAAAAGAAGCTTTTCGGTTTCTCTGGGTGTCAGTTTCATAAAAACTCCATTGTATAAAGTCAAAAAAAAACGCCGTGACTTCCCATAATGAAAAATTCACAGCGTCTTTGCATAAAAAAAGAGGTCACAGAATATATCTGTGACCTCTTTGTCTTCCATATAATGAATACTACTTTCAGACAAAAAAGTCAATATTACTCTTCCCTCATAACAGGGCAATCATACCAGTCCACCCCCATTATATCGACAACCAGACTGATTTCCGATATGCTTTGCGTACCTTATGAACTACAACGACTCTCCTGTAAAAATTTTCTTTTCTTACTACAAGCCGCACATAAAATATTTTATTGCGGACATGATTTGTGCCCTTTTTATCGCGGCAATCGATGTTTCTTTCCCTATTGCAACCCGCTGGATTCTTAACACCCTGATTCCACAAGGGATATTTAAGGTTTTCGCCGGGGTAATCCTTCTGATTGTGGGCGTTTACCTGATTCGCTGGGGCTGCACCTGGTTTGTAAATTACTGGGGACACTATTTTGGCGTAAAAGTTGAAACCGACATGCGCCACGACGTTTTTAAGCATCTTGAGGAACAGGGCTTTTCTTTCTTTGATAAAAATCTAACCGGCCAGCTTATGAGCCGCGCCACCACCGACCTTTTTGAAATCACCGAGCTTGCTCACCATGGTCCGGAAGACATTATGACTTCTACACTGACCCTTATCGGAAGCGTAATTCTACTTTTAAGAATCCGATGGGAACTGGCTCTGGTGGTACTTTTCTTCCTTCCCCTGATTATTTTTATCATGGTAAAAAACCGTAAAAGTCTTTCCGCAAAATCCCGCAAAGTTAAGGATAAAACCGCCCTAATCAACGGGGTCCTTGAAAATTCCCTTACCGGAGTTCGGGTAACCCAGGGTTTTACAAACGAAGAAATCGAACTTCAGAAATTTGACGCGAACAACGAACTGTACAAGGCAAGCAAAAAGGAATTTTACAGCTCCATGTCAACTTTTCATTCAAATGTTGAGTTTTTTACCAGCATTATCACCGTGGTAGTTCTTGCCATGGGCGGCTATTTCATTATGCAGGGAAAAATGACCGTAACGGATCTTGTTGCCGCAAACCTGTTTGTAGCCGCCTTTACAGCTCCTATCCGGAAAATCATATTCATCGTAGAGCAGTATTCCACCGGAATGGCAGGCTTTCACCGCTTTCTTGAAATTATGCGCACAGACTGTTCTGTAAAGGAAGTTCCGGATGCCATAGAACTTCTCTGCGCCCGGGGAAACATTTCCTTCAAGGACGTTTGTTTTTCTTACAATGAATCCCGCTCGGTTCTTGAAAATGTAAATCTTGAAATCAAAGCTGGGGAAAAGTTTGCCTTCGTTGGAGCCAGCGGCGGCGGAAAAACCACAATCTGTAACCTTATTCCCCGATTTTACGAGCCGAATTCCGGTTCAATTCTTCTGGACGGAATCGACATCAAAAAGCTCCGCCTTCAGAACCTTCGCCGCCAGATTGGAATTGTTCAGCAGGACGTCTTTTTGTTTGCGGGAACCGTAAAGGAAAATATCGCCTACGGAAAACCGGATGCCACCGACGAAGAAATCATAACAGCGGCAAAACGTGCTGAAATTCACGAGGACATAATGAAGATGCCCCAGGGCTACGACACCATGGTAGGTGAACGGGGCTTAAAGCTCAGCGGAGGCCAAAAGCAGCGGGTTTCCATTGCAAGATGCTTCCTTAAAAATCCGCCGATTCTGATTCTGGACGAAGCCACCAGCGCCCTGGATACCGCAACTGAACAGAAAATTCAGAGCGCTTTTGACACTTTAAGCCGGGGACGGACAACCCTGGTAATTGCCCACCGTCTTTCAACAATTAAAAATGCGGATAAAATCGCCGTAGTTGAGGGCAAAAATATCGTGGAGTGCGGCACCCATTCAGAACTTCTTGCCGCCGGCGGGAAATACGCCGCCCTGTGGAATAATCAGGTGATTTAGTAAGGGGTGAGCGAAGCTGCCGGCAGCCCTGATTAATTGAAAGCCTAAAAATGCGAGCAAAATTGCACAAATTTGTATAATTTTGCACGCAACCACTTGATTATTTTTTTAGAAAAGTATATATTATTCTTCGTTACGCGATATGCGCAGCGTTTTTGCGGCAGTCATATAACGGCTCATTATCTCAGCCTTCCAAGCTGATGACGAGGGTTCGACTCCCTTCTGCCGCTCTTTCAAAGCTAGTTGAAATTACTCAACTAGCTTTTTTTTATTTAACAATACATTTCCAGTTTTTTTCGGGAGTCGAACCCTCCGGGTTCTACGGCTCCGATAAATCT
>CAMHMJ010000057.1 GCA_946186185.1 uncultured Treponema sp.
GTGTATCTGGTTACGCAGTACGCTTCATCAACCTTACAAAGGAACAGCAGGACGACGTAATTGCGCGAACCTGTCATGCTAGTCTCTAAGAATAGCGACAGGAGGTCGCGTCTATCGGTCGCGGTAGATGCCTTGCGAGTTTGCTTTGCAAACTCGTGAAGTAGCTTTTACAGGACGTAAAAGCTACGACTTATGCAAGTTTGTAATCAACTGATTAGGTTGTAATCACAAGCCCTCCGGTTAATTTCGGAGGGCTTTTTTTATGCCGGAGGGAGTTCTGTTTTGCCGGGTGCCCACGGACAACTGATTTTGAAGTAGAAAGTATAAGTTACAAAAAGTAAGTCTTCATCATGCCTTTTCCTTTTACATCGATGTCGGTGTTTTCGCTGTACTGGAAAAGGTTTTCTGTCTGAGCCTTTGTGGTTTCTGTTACATGAATCTTCATCGGAAGGCCGGTGCTTTCCATTCGGCTTGCTACATTTACGGTATCACCCCAGATATCGTAGATGAACTTTGTTTTTCCGATTACTCCGGCAACAAGGGAACCGGAATTTATTCCAAGGCGGATCTGGAGTTTTATCGGGGAGTTTTCGTTAAAGGTTCGTACATCCTCTAAAAGTCCTTTTGCAAAACGAAGCATTCTTACGGCTCCATCGTTTTCTTTTTCCATTGTAAGACCGGTGGCCGCCATATACGCGTCTCCGATGGTCTTGATTTTTTCAATGCCTTCCCGCTGGGCACGCTCATCGAACATGGAGAACATTTTGTTCAGCATGGTAACCACTTCTTCCGCCGTCATTTCGCCGCTGATCTTTGTAAAGCCTACAATATCGGTGAAAAGAACTGTTACATTGGGGTATTCTTTCGCTATTGTGCTGTCCGGATGTGCCGTAAGTTCCTTTGCAATTTCCTTCGGAAGGATGTTCAGAAGCAGGCTTTCTGAGCGGTTCTTTTCCGCTTCAAGCTCTCTGGTGCGCTCTTTTACTGTGGTTTCAAGTTTTTTGTTTTCCTCTTCAACCCGGATAAGCTTTCCTTCAAAAAGCATGATGGTAGTTGCAATAATAAAAACGATTAAAAGCACTCCAAGGAAAATATCAAAGAATACATTCGTAAGTGGTTTTAAGATGCAGGAGTAGTTGAACTCGATTTTCTGAGAAAGTGTGTCGTAGTCGTGGGGGGTGTACATAATGCAGCCAAACCCCAGAGTTTTTAGCGGCGTGATGGTGTAAAAATCTTCCCCGTGAATGTTTTCTTCGTCTCCTTTATGGGGTTTTATTACGTTCAAAATGTCTTCTGAAAGAGAAAAGGTTCCGTTCCACGGGCCCGGGTCTATGGAGCAGTCTCCGGCCACAGAAATGGAAAAATTCCAGTCCGTGATTACGGTGCTTCGCATGTTGTTGTATATCATGCCGTCGTACTGTGCCCCGGTTCTGGACAGGTCTTCTCCGTCAACCCAGTGCTTGTCCGCATTGCGCATAAAGGTTACGCAAACAGATTGTGTGCCGTCGTTCTGTGTGTACGGCTTTTCGATGGTGAGTTTTTTTTCCGGAAGGTTTATTCCTTTTAACGACACGATAAGCAGAACCAGAAGAAGGCCGCCCAGGCTTATGGAAAGTGTCTGCCAGAAATGGTTTCTTACGACCCGTTTGAGTGTTTCCTTAGAAACTGTTTCCTTTTTATATACCGGACTTATAATTGTGTGTCCGCTGTTTTCCGAATAGAATTCCAGTTCCATCAGTTTTATAGAAGAATAGAAAAGGTGAAGGGATCCGATTCCCAGGGAAATATTTATCCAGGAAAAGCCGTAGGAAACAAGAATCAGAATTACGGCTATCATTGGGAGAATAAAATACAGGAGGAGGGAAACAAAGACATTTGTCTGAAGGTGTTTTCTGTTCTGGATAAGGAGTGTAAGAGTGATAAGAACAGGTAAAATGCCCAGCCCTATGCAGAGAGAAAAAAACGAAGTTCTGTGGTAAAGATTTTTTTCATCAAAATAATAGAACAGGTCTGTGAACTGGCTGACAACAATAAGCGCTATTCCAAGAAGGCACAAAATAAGAACTATGAAAAGCTGAACCGGGATACCGTCTTTTACGGATGCCTTTGGATGTAAAATCAGGGACATACTCAGGCGGGTCTGCTTTATAAATTCGCAGACATAAAAGCACATAAAGAAAGAAACCGAAAAATTGCAGATAAAAACCAGAAAATTGCTCAGTCGTACCATGTAGTAGCCGGCAGCTCCTGTGTTTCCCCTGAAAAAATAGGCCAGAGCATCAAAAAGAAGCAGGAAGCCTGTAAAGAATTCTATGAAAATGAGGGTTCGCCGACCGTTCTGCTTTAACTGGTGGCCGGAGGATAGAAAAACACCTGCCTGAAAGCAGAAAAAACTCAGAATAGAAAGGATGGAAATGCTGATGATTCTTGTAAATTCAGTCATAAGAAAACCCCGGATAATTTATATATATTCAATTATATCAGTTAAAATGTAAAAAGGAAAAAGTTTTTCCCTTGATTTCTTTAATTATGAGGGTATAATTCTTGGTGCACTGCTTTAGGATGTTTTGTGCCGGAAACGGTGCAGATGTTTCTCTTGAGGAGGCTGTATGATTATCGATACCCACGTGCATTTCGGAAGTATTCTTGGTTTTGAAATGAAGAAAGACGCGGTTCTTTATGCAATGGAAAACTACGGAATTTCAAAAATGCTGGTTTCCAACTGCGAAAGCTCTGAGTGTGATTTTGATCAGAACAGGCTTCCCTACGATAAGCAGGTACCGCAGCTTTTGAGCGCAGAACGAACCGTGAACTTTGCCCGGGATAATCCGGGGAAAATCTATGCGGCAATCTGGCTTAAGCCGTTAAATGAAGAATGTGATGCCCGCCTTCAGATGTTTATAAAGGGAAATCTGGATGTTATTAAGGCATTAAAATTTCACCCTTATCATTCTGCAGTTCCCTTTGATGATCCCCGGGTGGAAGCCTATATGGATCTTGCTGAAACCTATGAGCTTCCTGTAATAACTCACACGGGTTCTTCAAATTGTGACAATGTTGACCGGGTTCTGCGTATGGCAAAGCGGCATCCCAATGTTAAGTTTATTATGGCACATCTGGGGCTTGGAACGGACAACCAGCGGGCCATTGAAATTGCGGTGGAGCAGCCGAATATTTACGGAGACACCGCCTGGGTTCCTATGATGAGCACAATTCAGTTTATGAATCAGGCGGGGCCGGAAAAGCTTCTGTTTGGAAGTGACACCCCTATTGACGGACCGGACACATATGCGCGAAACAGATACGGGCAGCGTTCCCTTTATCAGGATTATTTTTTTGAGCTTCCTAAGTATATTTCTAAGGAAAATTATGATAAACTGATGTACAAAAATGCCCAGCGCATTTTTAAGTTATAGAACAGGGGCCGCCAGCGGCCTTACACAGGAGAATTCGTTATGCAGGGATATATTCACCAGTTGGAATCATTTGGTTGTGCGGACGGACCTGGAAGCCGTTTTATCATATTTTTTAGCGGCTGCCCGATGCGCTGTAAGTTCTGCCACAATCCGGATACATGGAATATGCAGAAGGGTAAGCTTTACACCAGCGAGGAACTTATTAAGGAGGCCCTGAGCTGCCGTTCCTACTGGGGAAAGAAAGGGGGAATTACCGTAAGCGGTGGTGAACCTCTTATGCAGCTGGATTTTCTGATTGAACTTCTGACGCTGGCAAAGGAAAAGGGAATTAATACCTGTATCGATACTGCCGGCGGACCTTTTACAAAGGAAGGGGAGTGGTTCGAAAAGTTCAAGCGCCTGATGGAGGTGACGGACCTTCTTCTGATGGACATCAAGCACATCAACGAGGAAGAGCATGTAAAGCTTACGGGAATGAGCGGAAAAAATGTGCGGGAAATGTTTGAATATCTTGATGAAATCAAAAAGCCCATCTGGATCCGGCATGTTCTGACCCCGGGAATTACGGATAACGACGAATACCTTACTCAGACCAGGGACTTTATCCGAACCCTGGGCAATGTTCAGCGGGTGGAGGTGCTCCCGTACCACGGACTTGGCGCAATGAAGTACAAGGAACTGGGAATCGATTACGTTCTCAAAGACACCCTGAGCCCTACGGAAGAGCGTGTTAAGAATGCAAAGGAAATCCTTGAGATAGAAAAATACACCGGCTGGAAGAACTAAAGTAACAAGGACTATATAGAAGGGGCTGTCTAATAAGTTTAGTGACAGCGGTCATTGAGCCTGTCGAAATGACCATTTACACTATATCTGGTGGTTTCGAGA
>CAMHMJ010000058.1 GCA_946186185.1 uncultured Treponema sp.
ACTAAAAATCCCCTGCCGGTTTTGAAAAATCAGGAACTCTGGAATGAGCTTTCAAAATATAATCAGTGGTGGTATGTTTCGCTTACGCCCTATGGAAAAGAAATTGAACCCAACGTGCCGGAAAAGGCTGATGTCGCAGATGGCATTATTGAACTTGGAAAACGGCTTGGAGCGGAGAAAGTCGGCTGGCGGTATGATCCGATTTTCATTTCCGAAAAATATACAGTTCCATATCATCTTAAGGCATTTGAAAACATTGCAAGACGACTTTGCGGCTCAACGAAGACTGTTGTAATCAGCTTTATAGATTTGTATCCGAAAGTGAAGCGTAATTTTCCCCAGGTACGGGAGGTATCTCAAGAGGAGAGGCTTACTCTTGGAAAAGCTTTTGTTGAAATTGCTGCAAAATATGGAATGACCTTGCGTCCTTGTGCAGAAGGAAACGACCTTGCCCGCTTTGGTGCAGATTGCTCCGGATGTCAGACACTTACAGTCCTCGAAAATGCCATTGGTAAAAAACTTAAAGTACCCAAAAAAAATTCTGCAAGAAAAGAATGTGCCTGTTTCTTAAACGGAGATATTGGAGCCTACAATTCCTGTGGTCATCTGTGCCGATATTGTTATGCAAATGCGAATGCGGAACTTGTCCGCCAGAACATGAAGGCGCATAACCCGGCTTCTCCGCTGTTAATAGGCGAGCTGACTCCTGATGATAAAATTTTTAATACGGTACAGAAAAGCTGGATTGTGGAGTTATAATTGAAGTTCCTTGATGAATGGATCAGAGGTCAGTCCGTTTTTACAATTCATGATAATAAGGACAGATGTTTTCAAAATGTCCGTCCTTCATTCTAAATCCCTTTGGAATTGTGCCCAGCTGTACAAAGCCCAGTCGCTCATACAAATGGCGGGCGTGAATATTGCTTTCTACAACAGCATTGAACTGAAGAACTCCATAGCCACATTTTTTTGCCTGGATAAGGCAGTCTTTTACAAGCTGTTCACCAATATGTTTTCCGCGGGCATAGGAAGCGACGGCATAGCTTGCATTACAGATGTGACCGCAGCGTCCAACATTGTTTGGATGAAGGATGTAAAGTCCATAAATTTTGCCATCTTCTTCTGCAACACAAGATAAGGTTTGTCCTGCAAAAAAAGCCTTGCCGCTTTCTGGAGTCAGCAGCTCTTCCTGCGGAAACGCAATTCCATCTTCTACAACTTCGTTCCAGATTTGAATCATTGCTGTAAGATCTTTTTCTTCGTATTTTCTGACTGTCATATAAACCCTTTTATTTAAATATAACAAAAAACTGACTCAGAGAAAATAAAAAAAACATAGTTGAACACTATAAAGATAATGAGCTGGCTTGAACACGATCGGGAATTTGCAGAGCAATGTAACGCGAAGCTTATCAATCTGAATTGTGGTTATTCCAAAATCAACCCACAAGGAACGCATGGCAGAAAACCTGAATGTCTTTGATTTTACCCTCACTGCCGAAGAGATGGCAAAAATCACCGCTCTCGATACTGCAACAAGTTCTTTCTTCAGTCATCAGGATCCTGCAATGGTGGAATGGTTCGTAAAAATGGTTGAAGAGCGGAAGAAGCAGCAGGATTCTTCAAAAGAAAAGAAGGCATGGTAGAAAAGCGAAGAAATCAGTTATGATGCTCCCCGTGATGGTTGCACTTAGCTTCAAAGTTTGGCTGTAACCCGGGGACATATGAGGACTTCTAACTTCAATGGATAGTCTGTGTGGAGAACGCGGCTATATAGAACTTGTAGCTGTGAAAGCGCAGTAGGTTCAGAATCTTGAGTTTGATGACAATCAAATTGAAGGGTCGTCAAACTCAAGATGTAATTGAACATAAAGAGTATCATAACGGAAACAAGAGGAAATGTAAGTTACCTCTGACTCAGCAGTACCTTTGCTCTTTTCAAAACCGGCACCTCTCTGTTTGCCACAAGCCTTCCAAGACTTGTGCAGCTGCATTTTTCATATTCAGCTAAAGCTTCTTCATATTTTAATTTCAAGGTAGAAAGGTGAAAATCTTCTATTTCATCTTTTGTTAAATGCTTTTCTCCAAAAGAAACAATTTTGCATAAAAAGTAATTATTGATATTATGCCTGTGAATCAGATTGTAATAGTCGCTGACCACTCCAATCTTGCAAATCACTTTGACATCAACGCCAAGCTCTTCTTTAAGTTCGCGTCTGATGGCAGTGTCTAAATCTTCTCCCTCTTCAACGCCACCGCCTGCCGTTTCAATGAGGGTTGCTTTACCAAAATCATCATCTCTATTTGCCCTGACAAAATAAAAATTCTCTTCATCATCTACAACTATTGCCCGGGCAATCAGCCTGTCATGATCAATTGTAGTAAGCGGCCATTCTTTATCTTCCAGATTAAGCAAAAGTTCTTCGTGATTCATTTTCCTTACATTTCCTTTATAAGCTTTTTAATTATTGCTTATACATTTTATATATGTTGAAAAGTCACTTCAAGACGATTACAATCAAAGTATGAACATTTCAGAAAGTGAAGAGATTTTAAAATCAATCAAAAATGCAGACGGAATTATTATCCGCTGGCCTAAGAAAAAGGAAGAGAAGAGGGCAGTGCTGGAATATCTAATTACCAAGTTTGAAAAGGGAAAAAATATTCTGAGCTAGAAGTAAATATGATTTTGAAGCGGTGGCATTCTTTTGGAGATCATTCTCTCTTGCGGCGTGAATTGTATGATGCCTTTCTCTTTGACCGTACTCAAGACTGTCACGAATACTGGGTACACGAAGAATAAAAGATGAACCAGTCTGGGTTGTGAATCTGAAGGCAGAAAATGTCGAAGCAATCACAGATAAAAAATCATTTTTTCCTGCTTATCACATGAACAAAAAATACTGGATTACCGTGCTGCTTACAGCCGTAACAGATTTTGAAAAACTTTGCGAGCTTACAAAAAAGAGTTTTGCACTGGTTCAAAATTTGTTCTTCCATAAATAAGTTCCCCCCTTTAATAAAATCTAGATATTCTACATAATTTAATCATATGGAGATAATTGTCAGAGGTAAGGTTCCGTTTTATTGTTGTGTCTGGTCAAATCTTAAATCTTTGAAAAATGCATTGCGCAGTGGTTTTGTGCCGGCCTGGGTAGAGATGACAGTAAAAGATTCAAGCGCAGTTGAGGATATGAATAAGTAGCAATTCTTCATATCCTCAAAATTATATCAATATTCCTTAAGCAATTTTTCCACTTGCTTTAAGCCATTCAATTTCGTCATGCATTGTTTCGCGGTAACTTCTTGTTGTGTAGCCAAGTTCTTTACGAGCCTTGCTTGAATCAAAATTGTTGTTGCGGGCAAGATTGTATACGGCAAAAGTTGTCATAAGAGGGCGCTTTCCTTTTTTCTTTGCTTGCTTTTCCATGATTTTTGCAATAAAGTTTGCAAGTTTTACGGGGATAAAGGTCTTCATTCTTTTGCAGCCAGACTCTTCGCTTAAAAGGCGGGCAAAATCGCGGAAAGAAACTTCATCATTTCCAAGAATGTAACATTCTCCCTTCTGACCTTTATCTGCAGCAAGAATTGCACCGTGAGCAAGGTCGCGGACATCACAAAGATTAAAGGAACCGTCAATTCCAGCAGGCATTTCGCCGTTGATAATCTGAATCAGAACCTTAGTTGTTTCACCAACCGCAAAATCTTCCGGACCAAGAATTCCACTTGGATGAATTACACAGGCATTAAGACCTTCTTCTGCTGCATCTAGAACCGCCTGAGTTGCAAGTGCCTTTGACTGACTGTAACAGCCCAAAACTTTGTCAGCATCAAAATGATTTACTTCGCCAATTTTATTTTCCTTTGGAAGTTCTGGAATTGCGCCTGTACTTGAACAGTAAACAAGCTTTTTACATTAAGCATGCTTTTTGCAAAGTTCAATTATGTTTTTTGTTCCACCAACATTTACATCCATAACCTTCTGATTGTAATCAGGATTTACTGTAACAATGCTTGCAATGTGCATTACAATACTTTCGTAACCTTCAGGAACAGTGAAGAATTTTTCGAGGGATGCCATATCGGTAAGGTCTCCACGTACAATTTCAGCTTCTCCGGGTACGAATTTTTCGGCCGGGTCATTAGGAAGAACAAAAGCTCTAACCATTTCCCCACGATCAATAAGCTGACGGCAGATTGTTCCGCCTAAAAAGCCTGCAGCTCCAGTTACCAGATAAATTGTTTTGTT
>CAMHMJ010000059.1 GCA_946186185.1 uncultured Treponema sp.
AATGTACAATTAGAAACTTATTGACTTAATCCGCCGATTGGCGGTATTCTGTATACAGTACTTGCCTGCCCGGGGAGTACGCAAAATTGAGTTCCAAAAATTATTATCCCAAAGGAACCAACGACACACCTTTTAATCCACAGCTCCAGCACTTTGATTTTATCTGCGGCCAGATTATCAATGAAAACCGCATATTAAAATTCGTTGTCGTAGCAGCTGTGCTTTCTTTTTTTCTTTCAATCGGCATCTGTATCTATGCTGTCGCTCAACCAGATTCAATTCCTGTCCTCGTGACCATGAATGATTTTGGAGAAACACAGTACATCGGTCCTGTATCAAGAAAGAACTATCAGAACTTCAGCGTTCCAGAAGTTGCGGTTCAAGCCCAGGTAAAAGAGTTCGTTAATCTAACGAATACCCTTTCTACCGACAAAACCGTAATGAAAAAATCCGTGAACAAAACCTACCATCTTCTCACCTCTACAACAGCTTCCAAGTATTCAACTCTAGTAAAAGAAGATAATCCGTTCAAAGATTTTGGTTCAAGAACAAAAGAAGTTCTTTTCCAGACAGAACCGCTGAAAGTTTCAGGAGATACGTATCAGGTAGATTATCAGATTGTAACCCGCCAGCTTTCGGGACAGCTTATGAGTAACGAATCTTATAGAGCTGTCATCACAGTAAAAATGCTTCAGCCTTCAGAAGAAGATATTAAAGATAATCCGCTTGGAATCTATATCACCGCTTTTGACATGAAGCCAATCGACACTAAAGCAATCAACACAAAATAGCATCAGGAGTAACACGTAAATGAAAAAAACACTTTGCTTTATCCCAATGGCCGCAATGCTTTTTGCTGCCTGTTCAACTACACAGAATCTTGGAAGCCCTAATGAATTCAAGCCGGAATCTACTGCAGCAAGCCTTGAAGAAGAGGAACAGCTCAATGAAACAGATGAAAATAATTATCTGATTCAGGAAGAAGTAAAAGTTCAGGATGTTGAAAACACTGTCGTTTATGTTGACCGCCCGGTATATGTTCCGGAATCAAAAAAATCTGACAACGATTACAAAAGGCTTTCTGGAATTGAGGCCGTAACTGACAGTCAGAAACGCGCCACACAGAAACCTGAAAACTACAAGAGTGGTACTTTCTTCTATCAGTTTAACGAAAACTTCGTTTATGAGATTTATGCTCAACCATATCATTTAACTGATATTCAGCTTCAGCCGGGAGAAGTTGTAATCGGCACTCCCCTTCTTTCTGAAGATGATTCAGTCTGGGAACTTACTGCAGGAGTTGCAAAAGAGCCTGGAACGAATCAGGACATTCAGCACCTCTTTGTAAAACCCGCATACTCAAAGCAAGATTCCACCCTGATCATAATTACAGATCGAAGAGTCTATCATTTCCGCCTTCGTTCTTTTGCTGACACTCACATGGCAATGGTAAAGTTCACCTACCCTCTTGAAAGAAATGTATGGGCAAAAAAGACAGAAGCCGAAAGCGGTAGAAAAATTGAAAATGATTTCCTTCGTACTTCTAATCCGGAACTTTTGAGTTTTGACTACACAATCAAATATTCAAGATTCAAAAAACCTGAGTTCCTCCCTACCCGCATTTATGATGACGGCCAGTGTACCTACATTCAGGTTCAGGACATTGTACTTCAGAAGAAGCTGCCTGTAGTCTTCAATGAAAAGAATGAAATCGTAAATTACAGCGTTCATCAGAATGTGTTTGTAATTCCTCGCCTTATCAACAAAGTAACTCTCCGTCTCGGAAAGGAAAAAGTCCAGATTGAAAAGAGAGTCACAAAAGCTAAAGAACTTCAGGAGGAAGCCAGTGAGTGATAAAGAAGAACTCATCGACCAGGACACTGATGGCGATGACGCACTTCCTCCGCCAGAGGATGAAAACGATGCCCGTGAATTAAATGTTCCAAATATTCTTGGGGCAATCTTAATCGTATGTCTTGTGATTTTTCTGATTGTATTTGTTGCATTAAATGTAGGCAGCGGAAAGAAAAAGGATAAGACGCCTGAAGAACTGGATAAGGCTGGAACAAAGACAGTCATCGAATTCAAAGATAAGACCACTGTTGATTTTTATTCATCTAACATTGATGAAGACAATCCGGCGGTAGAAAAATCTGAGGATGAAATGAAGGAAGTCATCGATACGCTTCCGCCTGAATTCCAGCTTCCGATCCAGGGAGAAACAGGAAATGCTCCGGTTTCATCAGTTGGCAGTACGGGAAGCTCTTATAAATCAGACAGACCTGATACCCGTAATTCCAAAAGCCCAAGAAAGATTGAAGGGCTTGCGGCCCTTGATTATTCAAATCAGACGCAGGGACAAAATCTTGTAAGCCAGATTATGAGCGGTAACTATGGAACAAACGCCTATGGACAGAAAATGACAAAGGAAGAATTCATCGCTCAACAGATGGCCCAGACACAGAATCTTCAGAATCAGCTGTACGGTTCTAACATGCTCGGTGGTACAAACGGAACTTACAACTCTGGCTCTGAAAAGGAAAACTTCTTTAATGCGTCCAGTGGAAATACTGGAAACGGAACGTATTTGAGTAAGGCAGCATTGTGGGATGGAACAATCATTTCCGGCGCACTTGTTACTGCTATCAACACTGATAATCCGGGGGTAGTAATTGCCCGTGTTACAGAGAATGTTTATTCAAGCCAGGACCATTCGTATCTTCTGATTCCGGAAGGTTCGCTCCTTATGGCAACTTACAACTCTTCTGTAAGTTATGGGCAGAATAAAGTTCAGGTTGCATGGAACCTTTTGATTCGCCCGGACAATTACCGAGTTCAGCTTGGAAACATGAACGGTGTAAATGCCCAGGGTGCAAGCGGCTACAAGGGCTCAGTTTCAAATCATCCGTTTGAAACCCTCAAGGCTCTTGGAATGGTTGCAGTCTACAGTATTCTCCAGACTGAGATGACTAATGACATCAACAGTCAGAACAATGAATATCTGAAGAACGCAATGACTGATGTCTATGCCGAAAGCAGCAAACTCGGAAACAAGATGGTAGACCGGGCTTTGGACATCAAGCCAACAATCAAAATAAAAGAAGGAACAGAAATCAAACTGATTACCAATGTTCCGATGGAACTTCCGCCTGTAGAAGTCAATCAGGCAACACAAAAATATGTGAGAACGCGATAGGAGTACAACATGAGAAAACACATATTTGGCTCAGCGATACTTGCGCTTTTGTTGTCTTCGTGCAGCTTTTTTACAAGCCTCGAAGATAATGGAAACAGCGGTATTTCAATTAATTCAATTTCCATGGCAAAGACTACACTTTCAACGCAGGTAGGCTCCATGGAATACATTTCTATTTCTGTAAAACCTTCTTCAGTTCAGAAAGATGTAAATCTGAAATGGAGTTATGATTCTTCTATTATACAGTGCGATACCAGCTCAAACTGGGGAGTCACAATCAAGGGACTTGCAGAAGGTCAGACAACGTTACGCTGTTCATACGGCGGATACGATGCTTCTTGTATGGTTACGGTAAACGGTTACGCAGAAAACTATGAGAACGTAACAGAGCCATACATCTATTCAAATTATTCAATTCTACAGACAACACCTGGAGTAAGTGAAAAGGTATTTGTTTCGCTTTACGGAGGAGATGCTTCGGACATTGACGGCTACAGCTGGACAATCGACAATTCTTCAGTAGCTTCGATTCAGCCGACCGGTCAGTACTGTATTATCAGTGCAAAAGATTCCGGCTATGCAAGAATTAAGATTACTCACAATAAGGCAACCTACCCTTACTACATCGGTGTCTATGTTTTTGCGGATGCAACAAACGTCGGATATATCACAACCTCAAACAACATCGTTACCATGAACATGGATGACGGAGACAAATCAATTTCTGTTTCTCTTGTAAACGGAAAAGACACTTCTCTCGACAGTCAGTTCAA
>CAMHMJ010000060.1 GCA_946186185.1 uncultured Treponema sp.
CTGAGCTACAATCTGCCGAAGCAAATTGACGGGAATCGAACCCGCGACACCTGGGTATCAAAAACTTTGCTGTCAGTGCCTTTACGCTTTTAATCTATCACACTGCTTCCGCACAATCACGGAAAATTTAGTGCGAAACATTTTTCTAATCCGCCGCCTTGAAGTTGTAAATCGGTTTTATGACATTCACAATATCAGCGGTCGGTCCAATGTTCGTAACAATATCATCCATCGTTTTATATGCCATGGGCGCTTCATCCAGAGTTTCCTTTGAAACCGTAGTGGAATAGATTCCGCTCATCTCGGACTTGAACTCATCCATGCTCAACTCCTTTCTTGCCTTTGAACGGCTCATAATTCGGCCCGCACCATGGGGAGCAGAACAGTTCCAGTCTTCATTGCCCTTTCCAATGCAGACAAGAGAACCGTCGCGCATGTTGATTGGAATCAAAAGTTTTTCACCAGCCATTGCACTGACCGCACCCTTACGGAGAATCATGTTTTCAGTGTCAATGTAGTTGTGAATCGTGGTAAACTGATCAACAATTTCTTCCCGCTTCAAACGAAGACCTATGGAAATCGAGTTTATCATTGCCTTTCGGTTCAACATCGCAAAATGCTGCATAATCCTCATGTCGTTGATGTAATCATCAAAAAGGTAACCGGAAACATAAGCCAGGTCTTTCGGAACCAAAGTTTTCACCTGCGACTTAAGGACCGCAAAGTTTTCTTCAATCTCATTTTTCCTGCCTTCCGATTTAAGACGCTCAATCATTGCCTCAATATCGGCCTTTGATTTTCCGTTCAGCTGCTTCCATGCCTCTTCCTGATAGTATTCGGCAATTTCAAGTCCTGCATGGCGGCTTCCCGAATGAACCACAATGTACAAATTTCCTTCTTGGTCACGGTCAGCCTCAATGAAATGATTTCCTCCGCCTAACGTTCCAAGGCTCAACTTTGCACGGTGCTTATTGTAAGTTCCCTTGATTTTATCCCATTCAACTTCCGCAACATAATCGTGCATAAATTTGCGTATGTCAAAACCGCTGGGAATATTTTTCCTGATGCTTTTATCAAGCTTGGCCGGATCAAAATTACGCGCCGTATCAGAATCCTTGTGAATCATAAGGGTTTCCATTCCACAACCAATATCGACCCCAACAAGGTTTGGAACAATTTTGTCCCTGATTGTCATAGTGGTTCCTATCGTACATCCGGCACCTGCATGGACATCGGGCATCAGGCGGATTTTTGCACCCTCGGTAAATTCCTGGTCGCAAAGAAGCCGTATCTGCTGAAGGGATTTTTCATCAACCACATCCGTAAATACTTTTGCACTGTTAAATTTTCCTGTTACCGTCTGCATACGCATCCTCCTTGTCCAGCTTTAAAAAACAAGATTCTTGCGTCACCGCCATGACCGCATTAAAAAGAGCGTGCGGATAATCTGCTGTAAGAATCTTTATGCCTTTACTTTATCAGGGAACAATGCAAACATCACGGAAAATTTGGTGCGAAAAATGTTTATTCTGCTAGGTCTTCTAGCATTCATTTCATCAGTTCAATCTGCCTAAAAATGCGTTCTTTTACCAAATCAACGAAAGTTTGCGGCTCAAGCACTTTTATCATCGGACCAAAACTCAGCACGCGTATAACAAGTTCCGTTTCGTCACGTTGGTCATAATTCAGCGTAAGCCTATACACACCATCGCTTATCTGAACCGCCGTTTTTTCAAAATGTGCAAAGGCAAGCATCACCCTTTCAAGAGCCTTTCTGGCATTATATATTTCTATTGTTACGGATGTTCTTCTGTTAAAATCGAAATCACTTCGGAAACATTCATCTGCCCTGTAATCATCTTTTATTTCACAGCGTACAATTCTTGCAATGTTAAGCGTAGCCTGTCTGTTTTTAATTTTTGAGATGACCCGGAATTTGTCATCCTTCTGGGAATACTCAATTTTAAATGGTTGCAGGCAAAAGCGGTTTACATGCCCAACATGGCTCTTGTATTCAACATATATTTTTTTATTCTGATGAATGGCCTTTAACACAGTACGAAAATTTTCTATATAAACCGCATCGTCGTAAGGATCGCCGTCCAAATACCTGTCATACAGATAAAAATCATTTTCGGTAAAAAGAGGTTCAACATCATCCAAGTGCCGACTAATCCTATGAAGGTCGCAGTCATCCACAAAAAGCTTCAACCTTTTGTCGCAGCATATTGCCTTGAGCCATCTTTTCTGCAAAAGTGAAAGAGGCATCGTTGGAACATTCTTTATATTAGTTATGTAATCCTTTTTTACAAGCGGCCACTTTCCGCTTTCCAAGGCACTTCCTATAGTCATTACGCTTTCTGGAAAAGCTGATTTTTTCACAAGTTCATAAAGGGAATCAGAATCAAGTTTTTCTTCTTGGGCGCATGCAATTATTGAGGCAACCGTATTGTAATAAGCACTGTAAATTTCACTGAATAGCATTTTCTTTCTCCTCACTTTCTTGCTTACCAAAATACAATTCCTTCATCTTTCGAATGTCCGCATAAAATCTTCTGGCAATTCCATTGTCGGAACAATTGAATTCTGTAATCCTGCAGATAAAAGTTCTTGCCCAAGGAATTATCTCCATGGCATCAAAAATATCCGCGTCAAACTGGGCGTTGTTTTCATCAAGTCGGGTAACACTTCCACATCGTTTTTCCCGCAAAAGCCGCTGATAGATAAACTGTTCGTCATCTTCAAAATGAAGCCTAAAACTAACATGCACAGTTTCCGTATCATTGTGTTTTTTCTTCTGCCTAAGAGCCACACCCCATATATTATTTCTTAAGTTTTCAAACTCAGAACGTTTCTGTCCAAAGCCAGGATAAAGTTCTCCAAGCTTCATCGTAAGAATATAATCAAAGCGAAGAGCAAGGAAGTATTTTCCATTATGGCGATAGGCCATCAGATACATGCGTCCGTCCTGTGTACTCTGATAAATCATCATGGGAACAACTTCATTCAATACAGGCTTTTTGTTTTCCGCACTCTTTTGTTCAATAATCAGGCTGCGGTGTTCGCGTATAGCATTAAAAACCAACTCGACAAAATCTGATTCTATTGAAGACGTAATGTAGTGATGCTTAAACTGGAAAACCTCGCTGTTTTTTTGAGCACAAAAATCCAACTTGTCGAACAAAAAATTTCCCACCACACCGCACTGAGCTATTTCCGAAAAGAATGCCAATGCATCTTCAAAGCCTGACAAGTCCGTCATGGGTTTTCGAAAATAAAGCATAGTCTTTCCGTCTTTTTCCGAAGCAATCAGACCGAGTTCTTCGTATTCCTTAAGCTTTTTTCTTAGCGTTGATTCCTCTGGCATTGCATCAGAAGAAAAATCTTTTAGGTAGATGTCATTTATTTCATCAAGAATTTGGTTAAGTGTCTTTTTACTACCGTCAAAAAGAATGTCCATCAGCATGAAATGAAGCGAAATGTCCATGGCGGTAA
>CAMHMJ010000061.1 GCA_946186185.1 uncultured Treponema sp.
AAGGAAAAGAAATTGAGCCTCTTGAATCAAACGATGCGTGGGGCTGGCTTTTGACCTACTATCATCCGGTTTTTGACTCAAATGGCAAATGTCAGTGTTATGTCGGCGTTGATATTTCAATGGATTTGCTCAAAGCGTATAAAATCCGTTTCCTTTTTAGAATCACGATTCTTTCATTGATTTTCGTAATTGTCATCGTTGGAGTCGGCCTGATTATTTCAACTAAAATGCTTGTAGACCCGATAAACGGCATTTCAAATTATGCGATTGAGTTTATAAGCCACAAGGCAGACCTGGACGGAATGAAAAATTGTGTTTCCAAAATCAAAAGACTTAAGGTTCGAACGCACGACGAGGTCGAAAACCTTTACATTTCATTCTCGAATATGACCGAAAATACTGTGCAGAATATTATCGACATCAACCGGATGCAGGAAGAACGCATTCAAATGATGCAAAGGTATAATTCTGAACTTGAAAAGAAGGTTGAAGAGCGAACTTACGAACTCAAACTCGAAAAAGAAAAGTCTGAAAATCTTCTTCTAAATATTCTCCCAAAAGAAGTTGCAAAGGAACTGACAGAACACCCGGGACAGACAATCGCGCAGGATTTCCCGAACGCCACGGTTCTTTTTACCGATATCGTCGGATTTACAAAGATGAGCGGAAACATGAATGCAGACGATGTTGTTAAAATGCTGAACAAGATGATTTCTCTTTTTGATGAAAGAGCTAAACAGGAAGGAATCGAAAAAATCAAGACTATCGGCGACGCGTACATGGCCGCAACTGGTCTCGTTAAAGAGAAAAACAACGATGGTGCTGAAAAAATGATTTCTTTTGCGCGTGGACTATTGCAAGATGTGGATGATTTCAACAAAACTTCAACGATAAAGATTCAGATTCGCCTTGGAATTAATAGCGGAAACCTAGTTGCCGGCGTAATCGGAAAATCAAAGTTCATCTACGATATCTGGGGAGATACCGTAAATGTCGCAAGCCGAATGGAAAGCACCGGCGACCCGATGAGAATCCACGTCAGCGAGAACACTTATCTTCAGACAAAGGATGCTTTCAGCTTTACTGAACCTGTCGGAATTGAAGTAAAAGGCAAGGGCATGATGAACACTTATTTCTTGAAGTAGAAAACTTAAGCGTGATGTTCGTTCCCGCCGTTATCGATTACTTCCGATTCCGAAGCGAGTTTTTTCCTGATAAGATCCATTTTGTGCGTCACAAGTTCGGCTTTTTTCGAATCATCTTCGTCGCATTTAGTCATGATTACGCAAAATTCGTCTCCGCCGATTCTGGAAATGTAGTCGCTGGTTCTAAAAGTGCTCGAAAGCACGTTTGCAATATGAGTCAGCACCTTGTCTCCGATTACGTGGCCATACGTGTTGTTAATTTCCTTAAAAAAGAAACAGGTCCGAAAATTATAAATGGTGCTACATAGCAGCCTAAAAGTGAAAGGAATTTTTTTATTTTTTTTTTCGTTTTTAGAAGTTTTAAAATATATATAGGAAAAGAACGAAAATGTGTAATATAATAGTAGAAAAGGAATGTATCAGCTTATGACTAAAAACCTTAAAAAAATGATTTTTTCGTGTGCGGCAATTTTAATTGGCGCACTGTGCTTTGGTGACGAGCCACTTAGTGAAGTGCCTCTCAGTGAAGGTGCTGCTTCTGAAAGTTTGTGGACCCATTCTGTGGGTGTAGTTTTGAGCCCCGCGTATCATTCGATGAAAGTTCGCGATGAAGGGTGCAAAAATGTGTTTGTGCCTCGAGTTTCTGCTGTTTATTATGCGGAAAAGCAGGGCGGTTTCTGCATTGACGGAACTCTGAGCGCGGGTGTGGCATTAAGTAAGGACGTTAAGCTTGAATCGGAAGACCAGTTGGCTTCGGCTTTCTCGCTTGGTGCTTCGTTAGGACTTGGTTATGCCTTTCACCCAACTGAAAAACTTACGCTTTCTCCGCTTGCGTCAGTTTCTCTTGACTGGTCGCATTTCAAGTTCACTAAAGAATTTTCAGCGAAGCTTTCTACAGGAACGGCAACGGATGACTGGACTCAGACTGACGATTTCCTGACATTCGGAATTGGTGCGGAACTTATTTCTGCTTACAAATGTACAGAGCGCATGTCACTTTTCTCTGCGTGTGCGGTGCGCTTTTTTGACGCGGGAAATCAGTGGCGAGCAGGAACGAATCTGGGGCATGATTATGACGATTCCTTCGAGATTCGCGGAAACTTTTCCGTTGTGCCTTCGCTCGGTTTAAGTTGGATTTTATAGTAGGAGAAAATGAATATGAAAAAAATGATAATAAATAGGATCTTTTCCGCGGCTTTTGGACTTTTACTTGCACTTTCGCTTTTTTCCTGTGAAAACACGATAAAAGGTGATAATTCCGTTGGTCTGGATAGCTTTACCTTTCCAGAAGCAACTTCCATTCGTTCAAAAAAACTATCTTATATTTATTGTAATGGAACAAATGTGGGAACTGTTACCAATTTTTATCTTGACGGCTGGGGTGATATTCCATTTTTGAGTGTTGAAGACGTTTGTAGTATGATAGCTCTTTTTAACGATCGTGGTTATAAATGCTCTGAAAAAGACGGTGTTTATTCATATAACTATAATAAAGAGAATGCGAATATGGAGTTGTGGCCAACTGATTGGGAAAGCGACTGGTATAATGACACTATGTATTTTGACACGAATACGCAGACTGTCTGGAGTGACGATTTTGTTCGCGTTATTAGTTCTACAACTTTTGTTAATAACGGTTTTGGAGGTTCTGCTGTTACTTTTTATACCGAAGCTAACGGTATATTTCCAAAAATTTCAGGTTCATCTAAAACTGTTCAGGTTAAGCCTAAGGAACGAACTGCAATTTGCTTAGATGACTACGACCTTAAAATGTTTGTGATTGATGGTGAACTCTATGTACCGTTTCAGGCACTTTCTGTTGTATTTTTTGAAATTGCAAACTGTGTTTTCAATGGAGATGACTACTACATAATTCTTGATTGTTTAAATGATACAAATGCTTCTCATAAAGCCTTTGAATCAGGTCGAAAACCTTCTGCAA
>CAMHMJ010000062.1 GCA_946186185.1 uncultured Treponema sp.
TATCAAACTCGTACCCTACTCCGTTTTCTCCATAACTGTTTCTTGGATAACGGGTCATTTCACATGCAAAGGAAGGTAGAGTAATACTCTGTCCGCCATTCGCTTTCTTTGCCGAAGGTGCTGTGTTCTGTGTATAATCACAGTACATAAACTCATCGGTATCGTCCGGGAAGTTCAAATTAAAAGAAACCGTATATTCTGTTGTATTTCCAGATGCCGGATTATCATTCTGATTTCCATCGTCTGCAGGATTCATCTGACAGGATGCAAATAAAGACAGCATTCCTAATGCCGCGATTGTTTTAATTAGCTTTTTCATTTCAAATACTCCTCTAAAGATGCTTACATATAGAAGAAAACTAACTGTTCTCTTCAGCTTCAAGTTTTTCTTCCTGTTTGGTGAGAATTTCCCTTACCATTGCAGGACTTACTTTCCAATTATTCTTTTCACAGATGAATGTTGCCCAGATTCCAAGCTCCATTGCACTTCCTGTCTTGAAGCATTGCGGAAAAGATGATTCATCAATCGGAATAACTACGCTCTTACCTTTTACGAGAGGCAGTGTATCTTCTTCCATTACGATATTGTCTTCAATTTCGTCCGCAGCATAAATCTGCTTTTTTGTTCTGACAAACACCAGGTCGGGATAACGGTCCAGGAACTCAGCCCAGGTTTCTGTATATTCCTTGCTCATAAATCCTCCACCACTCTGTAACGAATGTCGTTCTTTTCCTTCTTCACGGATTTTGAAACTACCTGATAAATCAAATCTTTATCGGTAGAGTTTTCAAAACGAACTTCATCCAGATTCACAGGCGCGTCCGCAACATAAATCATCACAACACGTTTTATGCCGTTACCTGTAATCAGAAGCTCACAACCAAACGGATTTTTGTCCCCGGCGCGATACATTGCCTTTTCCATGCTGTATTTATAAATGTCTTTATAAATTGCAAGCTGAGATTTCATATCAACCTTGATTACCTGCTCTCCGTCTGAATCATCAGTACAATGAAATCCTATCGGATACATTTTCAACTGGGCATCAAGTGCTTTGTCTTCTGGTGACGGCTTTAATAAAAAATATGTGCCGCTTAACAGAAAGAACAGGCAGATGCCGCCGAATATTTTAATCAGTGTCTTGATCATCAACAAAACCTCCGACTATATGTACGTTTCCGTATTGACCTCCCTGACGAATAAGTTCACGAAGGTATTTATTCACAGACATGCCGCGTTCTGCTGCATGTTTCTCCAAAAGCTCAGCTTCTTCGATTGGAAGATTCACCGTGTAGTGCTTTGTTTTTGCTCCGGTTGGCTTTCTTCCTGAACCAGGCCGAGCTCCACCTCTTTTATCTTCTGACATCATCTTCCTCCTGTATTAATATTGATATAATTACTAACTTTTTCAAAACCTAAGTATAATATAAGCACAGTCTGTCCATTTGTCAATGAAATTATTACTAATTTTTTCAAAAATCACATTTTATTTTATATTATTACATTTTATTTTTCTTTCGTGTAATACTTGATATTTTTGTATACATTCTGTATATTATAAATGTAACAAACGAAATCGCCTGCCCAAGGTTAGGTTTTGTTTTGAAAGAAAAAGAAGAATTTGCCCGTCAGGACCCGGACAAGTCTCATAAATTCTACTGGCTCGCAGTTTTAAACTGGTTCGTGCCGATTACCCTTGTTTTTATAGGGTTAATAATCACCACACAGAAATTTGCACCGATGATGAACTATGATCCTGCGGTTATAGGTCATCCTGTCTTCACGTTCAAAAACGGATACAGAGTGTACAACCCTCTTGTATTCATAATTGGCATGATGAAGTATGCGTTTAACGAAACCTATTCGGAATACTTCTTCCAGGCTATTCCTCCTGCATTCATCTGTCTGATTTCTGCTATTGTTCTGTTTGTTCTCACAAGCATTTTTGTAAACGCACATCAGAAAAATCAGCATATTCACGGAACTGCTCGCTTTGCAACCCGTAAAGACCTTAAAAAGTACGGAATGCTTCAGCAGCATGGTGTTGTATGCGGTGAACTTTCCGAAGCACGCGTAAATTACAAAATTGATGCGGAAAAAGCATCCCTCACACTTCACTGTAAGAAACCGGCAGCTCTTGTATGCCATTCTGGAAGAACAAACACGCTTTTGATTGCTCCTACCCGTTCAGGAAAAGGCGTTTCCTGCATAATTCCGACTTTACTGAACTACGGCGTTCCTGTTTACAAATGGATTAAGAAAAAGTTTCTGTTCTTCAAAATTAAGACAAAGAAAGAAGTAAGCGGAAGAGGAAGCGTAGTTGTGTTTGACCCGAAAGGTGAAAACTGGGCAGCAACCGCAGGCTATCGCTCAAAGTTCAGCCGTGTAATTCCGTTCCGTCCACTCGACCCAAACAATAACACAGCCCATTACAATCCAATCTGGGAAATCCCGGACTCACCAAGCGAAGCTTTCAGCTGGGCAGATACAATCGGCGAAATCTTCTTTGGAGGAGATACGGCAAAGGCTGCCAGTGACGGAGCAACACAGTATTTCAACAATACTGCCCGCGATATTTTCTCGGGTGTTGTAATGCACGTACGTTTTTCAAAAGACATTCCTTGGAAAGACAAGAACCTAGCCACCGTTCTTCATATCTTCTCTTCTTCAACAAAAGATGAAGAAAAAGAAGGCGACGAAGAGAACTCAAAGGGACCAGGCTGGGAAATGCTTGAATCAATGATTAACGCTGACCATGGAAACGACAAAATCCATCAGCTGATTGTAGAAGCTGCAAACCGAAGCAAAATCCAGACACCTAAAGAGCGGGCATCCACCTACTCTACCGTGTTCAGTAAGATTTCGCTTTTCCAGGACCCACTTCTGGCTCAGGCAACTGCATATTCTGATTTCAGCGTAGATGATTTCATTAATTCCAAGAACGGAATCAGTTTGTATCTGATTGTTCCTTACAACCATATCAAACGAATCAGTCCGGT
>CAMHMJ010000063.1 GCA_946186185.1 uncultured Treponema sp.
AAACTCGACATTCGCCCTATCCCATTGTGAAAAACAACTCTAAGCGTTAAAATAACACCATGAAACAATACACAAACGAACAGCTTAAAAATATATACAGAGAACGGCGGCAGAAAATTGCGGACTACCTTACCGAAAACGGAACAGGAGCCGCAGTTTTCATCGACAATGAAGAACACCGGGAACCATCCTTAAGATATTTTACGGGACATCCCAGTGATGCAGTTTTAATCATCTATTCAACCGGAAAATCAGTTTTGATTCCCTGGGATATAATTCTTGCCGAAAAAATCGCCTCTGCAGATAAAATCATTCCCCTGACGAAATACAAAAACGACAACCTTCAGGCAGTAAAGGCAAACCTGAATGCTGCCCGGGGCGTTTCTTTTATGAAGGTAGAGCTTCCTCCTCAGACCAGCTACCCTGACTTCATTAATTTTATCGACGCCCTCCCCCTATGGGATGTAAAGTGCACCAAAGAAGGAGTTCACAAATACGCCGTTGAACTCCGGATGGTAAAGGACGAATACGAAATTGAATGCACAAAAGAGGCCTGCCGGGTTGGAGACCTTATCATTCAGGCAATTGAACAGAAGGTTCAGGACGGAAGCATTAAAACCGAAAGCGATGTTGCCCTTCTTATCGAAAAAATGCTCCGGGAAAACGGCTGTGAAAAGACAGGCTTTGACACCCTTGCCGCAGGACCTGAAAGAAGCTGGGCGATTCACGCTTTTCCGGGCTACACAAACGCGCCCTGGCCTGCAGAAGGCCTTTCCATTCTGGACTTTGGCGTTGTTTACAACGGCTACACCAGCGACACAACCCTTACGGTTGCTAAGGGAGAATTAACCCCGAATCAGGAGAAAATGCTGAATCTGGTAAAGGCCGCCTCCGATGAATGCCTTTTACTTTACAAGCCGGGCCTTTCAATAAAAAAAGCCGCCGAACGGGCTGACGAAATATTCCAGGCCTCCGGAAAACACATGCCCCATACTCTGGGTCACGGAATCGGTCTTGAAATCCACGAATATCCTCGGGTAAGCAGCAAGCTTGATGAAGAGGTTACCTTCAAAAGCGGCATGATTTTGACTCTGGAACCGGGGCTCTATGAAAAGGACTCCGGCGGAGTCCGCCTTGAAAACGATGTTCTGATAACGGAAACCGGAAACGAAGTAATTACCAGTTCAAAAATTATCCGAATATAAACCCCTGGGCGTGAGCCCCAGATGAATGCTCAAGGAGGGAACTATGATGAACATGATTGAAGAAGCAATTATCTACGCCACCGTAATGCATCAGGGAAAGCTCAGAAAGCTGAAGGGAACTCCCTATATCCTTCACCCTCTTGAGGTTGCACAGATTCTTTCCACCCTCACTGATGACCAGGAGATAATTTCTGCAGGTATTCTTCATGACATCGTAGAAGACACAGACGGAACCCTGGATGAAATAGAAAAACGTTTTGGAAAAAGGGTTGCCGCCCTGGTTTCCTCTGAATCGGAAAACAAATATCCGGGAGAAGACAAGACAGCCTCCTGGAAAAAAAGAAAGGAAGAATCCCTTAATGTGCTCCGAAACACGGATGACCTCGGCGTAAAAATGCTCTGGCTTTCAGACAAGCTTTCCAACATCCGCTCCCTTGCAGGAAACTATTCAGAAAAAGGGGAAGAAATGTGGAAGGCCTTCAATCAGTCGGATCCACAGATGCACCGCTGGTACTATAAATCAGTTGCAGAACTGTTGGAACTCTCCCTGAACAGGACAGGAGCGTTTAAAGAATTCATCAAGCATATAAACTTCATCTGGCCGGGCACCTTTGATTCAGAAAAGGCACGGTACAAAAAGTACAGGGATGTGTCAGTAGAAGGCTGTCAACTCATTGGAAAAGGAGCGAAGGGAGAAGTTTACCGCTACGATGATGAGCTTGTAATCAAGGTTTACAATCAAAAAAATACCTACAGCGATGTTGAGCGGGAAATTTCCTTAAGCCGGCAGGCATTTATTCTGGGGCTTCCAACTGCAATCTCCTTTGGAATTATTTCCGTCGGCAATCAGTATGGAGCAATGTACGAACTGGTGGACTCTCTGCCCCTTTCAAAATACATCGAAAAAAATCCGGAACAAGCAGACTTCTACGCAAAAACCATGGCAGACCTGGCACACACAATTCACTCCACTAAAGTCACAAAGGAAGGAATGTTTCCAGACTGCTCAAAGCGAATAAAAGCATATATAGAAGAAGGCATCGGCACCGAAGACCAGGAAACGGCACAAAAATGTATGGCCCTGTTTGATGCCCTTCCTCCTTCAGATACCCTGCTTCACGGTGATTTCCACACGGGAAATGTATTTTTGCAGAAGGGCGAACCCCTTTTGATCGACATGGATAGAATTTCAACTGGAAATCCCATAGTTGAAATCAGCGATTTGTATTATTTCTATGTAGTTTTAGGAATGGAAGACCCTTCCGTAATTGAAAAATTCATGGGCTTTTCATATCAGACTGCCATTGAGTTTTTTGACAGCTTTCTGAAGTATTACATGAATACGGAAGATAAACAAAAACTTGAAGAAGCAAAAGAAAAGGCATCCCTGCTCTGTTACTCCCGGATGATAAGAAAACTCAGGAAAAGCGGAACGCCTTCTGAAAAAGATAAGGCGCTGATAAA